>NZ_JAHPRO010000010.1 GCF_025562455.1 Acinetobacter sp. WU_MDCI_Axc73 | reverse complement strand
TCTGTCGGTGCCAATGGGGCTGTGGTATCTGGGGCAATAACTTCCGTTGGTAATGATGTGTTATTCGATGCATCTGTCGCGGTGACCGTTAACGATTCTCCATTAGTTTGAGCTGGGTTAATCTCTACTTGGAAGTTGCCATTTGCATCGGTCTGTCCTGTTCCAATTTCTTTGCCTGTTGCATCTTTTATGCTAATCGTAGAGTTCGGTTCCGCTTTACCGATTACATGTGCGCCATCTGATGATACTGTAACGTCTGTCGGTGCCAATGGGGCTGTGGTATCTGGAGCAATGACTTCCGTTGGTAATGATGTGTTATTCGATGCATCTGTCGCGGTGACCGTTAACGATTCTCCATTAGTTTGAGCTGGGTTAATCTCTACTTGGAAGTTGCCATTTGCATCGGTCTGTCCTGTTCCAATTTCTTTGCCTGTTGCATCTTTTATGCTAATCGTAGAGTTCGGTTCCGCTTTACCGATTACATGGGTGCCATCTGATGATACTGTAACGTCTGTCGGTGCCAATGGAGCTGTGGTATCTGCGCCACTACTACCTGATGAACCTCCTCCTCCATCAATCGCTGCAGCGACCGTCCCTACAGCAGCGACTCCGCCGACCCAAGCCCAAGGGCTAATATCATTAGCATGTTCGCCGAATAATAAAGGTTCAATATTGTTTAATGATTCATAAACTACAGGCTCAACAGCATTACCTTGTGCATCAACAAACTGTGCCCACACCAGCGTATCTGATGCACTCTGGAACACAAGGCTATTATTCGTTGCAGTTTGAGTGCTAAAAAAATCCTGAATAACGATCTTCTCACCGTTATTCAACTCGACAATTGCACTTGTTCCATTTCTGGTAATAGTTTTAACATCAGTGGATGGGGTTTTTATTAAAACAACTGAAGCTTCTGTTAATTTAACTGTACTAGCAGTTGAATTAACTAAAGTTGCATGGCTCGTTTTAGCTATAATTTGTATGTCGGGCATATCCATATTCCTTATTTATAAAAATTTTGAGGCTTTATTTGTAGTTATTTCACTGTCATATCTTTAATCTTCAAATGATAGATACTTCAGTTTTATATAAATATTATTTAAACCCTAAAATTAAAAAAATAAAATATGAAAGAAATTGCACATTACAAAGATTATAATAACCACGTCACTTTATTACTTAGATAAACAAAACAAATAATTGTTTAATATAATTTTTTATTTTTAAAGAACAAACTTCACTCACATTTTGGATACCTTTTCGATACAAAGAATACACTAAAATGCTCATTATTATTTAGAGAAACTTTAGTTTAAGTATTTAACATTTAATTTTATTTAATAAATTAAATGTTAAATTAACTTTATCTAATCTATTTGTTTAACTATCATAAATAAAAGGGTTAAAAGCTTACATGTTAAACTTTTAACCCAATAAATATTATTACTTATATAATGACTTAAAAATTATCAGGATTCTCCAAACGCTTAACCTCTTCAATTTTATTAGGATTATGTACTGAGGCTATTCCATCTTCTGATTTTTTATCAATAATGACTTCTGGATTGTAAATAGTAATAGTCTCCATTCCATTGGCATCTTCACCAACGATGTATTTAAAGCCACGTCGATTCATTTTATTGCAAAGCTGTTGATACCAACCTTTAAACCCTTGTTTTTCCTCATTAGGATTATAATAAAATGCATTCATAACGGCAGGTAAACCAAGTCCACACACTACCCCAGAAAGCAGCACACTAATAAAAGTATAACCAATTAAAATACTGCTATATTCACGTAATTCAGGAATATTAGCTACAGCCAATATTAAAGCTAATGAAATACCACCACGTACCCCACCCCAAGATAATATCGTCAAACTACCATTATAACTTTTTGATCTAAATGAAGGAAAAAATGAGAAAGATAAAAAGTTTGCTGCAAATCTAGAAATATGTAGTGCAATAAATGCCAGAATCCCACCAAAAATCATGCTTGCATTTAAATCTAGAATAAAAAGTTCAAGTCCAATTAATGTGAAAAGGAAAGAATTAATAATCCCTTCCACTGTATGCCAGAAATGATTAACTTCACGAATCTCTCGTTCCTGTAGTATTTCTTTCCATTTGTTACCTACAATTAATCCCCCAATTACACAGGCAATCGGTGCGGAAGCATGAGCAAACAATGCTACCAGATAAGAACCACAAGCGAGTAATGCTGTAGTAAGGATTAGAGACTCCATTTCATGTTTACCACGAAGTAAGCGTAGTATTCCCAAACCGAATGCCCAGCCAATCATTGCAGCAACGACAATCTCATAAACGAAATTTTCAAGTGTATGCATAAGAGAGAAATGCTCACCTTGCAATACATTAAGTAAGGTCATAAATACCGCAATACACATGGCATCGTTAAATAAAGATTCACCTTCTAATTTCACGATCAGATGATGTGGAGCGCGAACTGAACTCAGCACACCCTTAATACCAATTGGATCAGTTGCCCCTAATGCTGAACCTAAAAGAAGTAATACCAGTATCGGGACTGGATGACCAATTAAAAATTGAAAACCATACATTAAGCCTGCAAAAAGAATTGCACAAAGTAATAATGCAATCGTGGCTAGTATCCCAATCGGTTTCCAATGTTTTCTCAGGTCTGATATTTTAAATTTGAGCGCTGAGGAAGTTAAGATGAAGCAGATCACGCCATTGATTAAAAAGTCATAAAAATCAATCCCTCGTACCGCTTCTTCAATATTATGGATATTGATGGTGATAAATTGATTGCCTTGCAGTAAGTTCGCCCCCCATTGCAAAATAAATACCAATACAGCTGAAACAATGGGTACACCAATAGCTTGTGGAAAATCTAAAATTCGCTTGTTGAACATCGTAGTCGCAATTGAAAGTGCAAATACAACGCTCAATGCTTGCAGTAAAAAATAATTACCCATAAAAGTCCTTCACTTATTACAGGAATAACCGAAACTGTTTTCAATTATTTCTAAAAAAAATACACATCAAAATGTCATTTCAAAGTAATGATAATTTTAACGAAAAGTTTCTCTCAATCTGTGAAATAATTAACTTTTTTAACATAAAATCTACCCATTCAAAGCGTGTATGATGTTTTTACAACAACATGCTTGAGCAGATGCGAATGTTAAAATCTTGGGCTTAATTTTAAAATTTCAGTAGATGAGTATGCATCAAAACATCAAGAAAGTATTCCGCTTGAGTCTAGCGATCTGTATTTTTGTAATTACAGCCGCTTTGGTTATCACCTGTCTTATCAAAGCACAGGATATTTTAAACAGTAATAAGCTGTATGAAGGTCGAAAAGTCGTTCATTTTGATACAGATGCAAGTCATCAATACATCTTGATGTCAAATAATCAAAAACCAGATCAATCTGCGCTGATAGTGCTAAAAGATCACGGTTATGTGATGAAGCTCAGTTGTGAACACTATTTAAAAACTATTTGTACAGATCAATACAACCTTTTTAGTACTCGATACATCCGTAAAGCGACCATTCAATCGGTCGGAAATTATCTTTATTTTCAAAACATTCAATGGATAGACATTCAAAACAATCAATCAACCACTTTGACTTGGTCACAGCAAGATATTCAGCAATTTTATCAAAAAGATATCGATAATTTAAAATATATCTTAGCTGCACTATTATTATTTTCATTGAGCGGTTTATATGTTTGTTATCGGATTCTTCAAAATTTTAAGCAGTTTCTAAAGTCGTAAAATGTGACTATCAATTTGTTCACTTCGATTGTACATCTGATGTTTAATCTTAATCTAAGGCATCTTGATGGATTAAGCACAAAACAAAGCATGGCTCAAATTTAATTGCAAACATAATTAAAAGTATAAGAATTAAATCTGAGCCAATATTGGACATCATTATTTTGTTCGGCTAAACCGATCGGTAATCTTTTGAACACGTTGTGCGTAAACTTTTACCGTTTCAATGTCACCTGCTGGAATTTCATCCACACCTGCATCAGACGGCGTTTGAATTAATGCGCCCACAGAACCACCCAAATTATTTACATCATCACGTGTTGCAGTTTTGGTATTTGCAGGAAGTAGACCGAGACTGACCCAAATACCTCCATGCTGTGAAGCTAAAGTTTGGAATTGAATGAGAGTAACCTGCTTGTCGCCATTGAGACTAGCACTATTGGTAAATCCTGCAAAAACTTTGTCTTGCCAAGTACGTGTAAACCATTTTTTAGATGAAGCATCAGCAAACTTTTTAAACTGCCACGGCGCAGCCGCCATATAAGTAGGTGCAGCAAATACAATTGCATCAGACTCATCCAAGGTTGTCCAATCCTGCTCTGAAATATCACCATTTTGGTCAATTTCAATCAGCGTTGCATCTACTTCCTCTGCAAACACCTCTGCTAAAACTTTGGTGTGCCCATAACCAGAAAAATAAACCAGTGATACTTTAGCCATTTCAAATGCTCTATTTGCATGAAGATAACTTAATAATATATTATGGAAACTAGGTGTCAATTAGTTACCAAACAGTAACTAGTCAGGTTTTACTGATGATTTTACACAACACAAACAATCTAGGAGCAGACTCATGAATACAGCGCTTGCTTATAATGTTTATAGTCAGTTTTGTCCTGCACGGCTTTTTTTTGAAAAAATAGCAGATAAATGGATATTATTGATATTGAACGTACTGGGTGATGAACCCGTTCATTTCAATTTACTTAAAAAGAAAATTGAAGGGATTTCACCCAAAGTCTTATCACAAAAGCTAAAGATTTTAGAACGAGATGGTTTTATCAAACGTGAGGTACAAAACACTTCACCTATTCGCGTAGAATACAGTTTGACCGATTTAGGTCGCGATGTATCTCAGACTGCACTTCAATTAAAAAAATGGGCGGAATCCAATATTGAAATGGTACTCAAGGCACAGGACTCTTATGATTTAGCTCAGGATAAAACTCTACTAGAACCCAAAGAGGTGAAAAATGAGACCACAACCATTAATTGCAGTCCATGATGTTGAATATAGTAGCAAATGGTATCAGCACGTTTTAGGCTCTAAAAGTAATCATGGTGGTGCTGAATATGAGCAGCTACTTAATGAACAGGATGAAATGATTCTACAATTGCATCAGTGGGAAGCGCATCATCATCCATATTTAGGAGATCCTAATATTTCCAAAGGTAACGGTGTTTTACTCTGGTTTGAAACATCGGATTTCGATGCACTGGTAGAGCGATTAAATCACCATCACGTCGAAATTTTGGAAACAGTAAAAGTCAACACAAATGCCAATCACCGTGAAGTCTGGTTTAAAGACCCTGGTGGTTACGTGATAGTTGTAGCAAGCCAATATGGCGATATTTAGGTTCTATTCAAAATTCATATCATCATGTCAGTAGCTGAAAACCCTGTTGACGCCATGCTTCATACACAATGACAGCAGTTGCATTAGATAAATTTAAACTGCGTGAGTTCTCTGCCATTGGTAAACGAATCCAGTTAGATGCAGGGAACATTAAACGCACTGATTCTGGTAAACCACGAGTTTCAGGCCCCATCAATAATGCTACAGGTCGGTTTAAATCCACGCTATGCGGTGTCGCACTGCCTTTGGTCGTCAATGGAAAAACATCGGATTCAGTAATGCCTTGCGATTTTAGAAAATCCAGACATTGTTCAATATTATCCCAAATTTTCATACGCGCATATTCATGGTAATCCAGACCTGCACGTTTTAGTTTTTTATCATCTAGCTCAAAACCTAAAGGCTTGATCAAATGTAATTGTGCGCCAGTATTGGCACATAAACGGATGATATTGCCTGTATTGGCAGGGATTTCAGGCTCAAACAATACAACGTGAATCACAAATCTTCTCTACTTAGAAATAATGGAACAGTTACTTCTATAACCATTGTAACTGTTCACGTAAACTGACCACCTCACCAATAATGGTTAAGGTTGGTGCATGAATTTGATGTTCCGCAACTTTAGAGGCAATATCAGACAATGTTCCAACTAAAACTTTCTGCTCAGGTGTTGTTCCTTTAGAAATAAGTGCCACTGGCATATCTGGGCGTTGACCATGTTGAATTAGTTGCTGACAAATATGTTCTAGTCCAACCAACCCCATATAAAGCACAAGCGTTTGATTTTCATAAACCAACTCATTCCACGGCAACTCTGGCGAGCCTTCTTTTAAATGTCCCGTTAGAAAGCGTACACTTTGCGCATAATCACGATGTGTCAGTGGAATACCCGCATAAGCCGAACAACCAGATGCAGCCGTAATCCCAGGAACAACCTGAAAAGGAACGCCAGCTGCAAAAAGCTCTTGAATCTCTTCACCACCACGACCAAAAATAAATGGATCACCACCTTTCAAACGGCAAACACGTTTACCTGCCTGTGCATATTTGACCAAGAGTGCATTAATCCCCTCTTGCGGTACACTATGATTGGAACGTGCTTTTCCAACATAGACCTTTTCTGCATCACGGCGGCAAAGTTCTAAAATTGGAGCAGATACCAAACGATCATAAATCACCACATCAGCTTGCTGCATTAAACGTAATGCTTTCAAGGTTAATAATTCAGGATCACCAGGTCCCGCCCCTACCAGATAAACTTCACCTTTGGGTGCAGTCCACTCAATAAGTGCTTTGGTCATCATCTGATTGGCAATTTCCAGATTGTCATTAAACACCTGTTCCTTGAGTGGACTAGCATATAGCTCCTCCCAAAAGATACGACGTTCATCTGGATGAGTAATATGTGCTTTAACACGCGCACGCCATTGGCCCGAAAACTCTGCCAGTTTACCCATCCCATGTGGAACCAGAGTTTCAATTTGGGTTCGCAATTGCCGAGATAACACAGGTGATGCACCATTCGATGCAACCGAAATCAAGAGTGGTGAACGATCAATAATCGCAGGGACCATAAAGCGGCAGTTGGGAATATCATCAACACTATTGACCAAAAGATTGCGTAATTCTGCTTGCTCAAAAACACGTTTATTAACGCTAGCCACATTGGTTGCTGCAATCACTAAACGGTAAGGCTGATTTAAGTCATGATCTTCAAAGACTTTAAAATGCGCTAAACCTGCACTTTGCTCAATCAGTACTTTGAGTTGATCCTCAATTTCAGGTGCAATGACATCCAGAATCGCACCTGCCTTGACCAGCAATACAGCTTTGCGATAAGCAATATGTCCACCACCCACAATCAGACAACGTTGCTGCTGTAACTTTAGAGAAATTGGAAAAATTTCCACAGCCTACCTCTATCAAGATTTTGGGTGGGTTAAAGCAAAAATCATGCACAAAATTTGCAATCAATCGATATAAGTTACACCGCCCATATAAGGACGTAACACGTCTGGAATCTCAATCGAACCATCGGCACGTTGATAATTTTCCATCACCGCCAATAAGGTACGACCCACTGCCAAACCAGAACCATTTAAGGTATGTACTAATTCAGTTTTTTTCTGGTCTGCACGGTAACGTGCCATCATACGACGTGCCTGAAAGTCACCCATATTTGAACAAGATGAGATTTCACGATAAGTGTTCTGGCTTGGTACCCAAACCTCTAGATCATAAGTTTTGGTTGAACCAAAGCCCATATCACCACCGCAAAGTAAAATTTTGCGATAAGGTAAACCAAGTGCTTGTAAAATACTTTCAGCGTGACCTGTTAACTCTTCAAGTGCCTGCATAGAATCTTCAGGTTTAACAATTTGCACCATTTCCACTTTATCAAACTGGTGCTGACGGATCAGACCACGAGTATCTCGCCCATAAGAACCAGCTTCACTACGGAAACATGGTGTATGTGCTGCATATTTCAGTGGAAGACGTTCTGCATCAATAATTTCATCACGCACAAAGTTAGTCACAGGAACTTCAGCTGTGGGAATCAGGTAATATTCTTTTTCACCTTGTAGCTTAAATAAATCTTCTTCAAACTTAGGTAACTGCCCTGTACCACGTAATGAATCAGCATTGACCAGATAAGGCACATAGGCTTCGGTATACCCATTTTTAAGCGTATGCGTATCTAGCATAAACTGAGTCAAAGCACGTTGTAGTCGCGCTAATGGTCCTTTGAGAACACTAAAACGTGAACCTGTCAGTTTGGTCGCAGTTTCAAACTCAAGACCCCCCATCCACTCGCCAAGATCTGTATGATCTTTAATTTCAAAGTCAAACTGGCGAGGTGTTCCCCATTTTGAAATTTCTACATTGTCATTTTCATCTTTGCCTTCTGGCACAGATTCATCTGGCAAATTTGGAATACTCAGTGCTTTTTGCTCAATTTCAGCTTGTAGCTCAGCCAAAGCGATTTCAGCCGCTTTGATTTCATCACCAATCGCTTGCATACGCGCCATGATTTCTGATGCATCACCGCCTGCTTTTTTAATCTGCCCCACTTGCTTGGCACCGGTATTACGTTCTGCCTGCAAACTTTCAGTTTTGGATTGAAGCTCTTTACGACGTGCTTCTAAGGATGCCCATTCAACAGGGTCTAATTGCACACCACGTTTTGCCAAAGCCAGATTTACAGCTTCAATATTATTTCTGAGTAATTTTGGGTCGATCATAGCCAATCATAAGTGTGAAAAAAAACTGCCTATAGTGTAAGTGCTTCACGCCAAAAAATATAGTCACCCTTGAGTGACCATATTTAAATTCTAGGGAAACACGGCTCAGCACTAATCTTTTGGCATCACAGGTTGACTTGGTAAATACTCTGGTTTAATCACATCACTGGCCTGATCATACGGTAAAGTCAACTCACTCAAACCTTCTGCATAAGATGCAAGCTCGTAGAGTGGGTAGACAAACACAATACCGTCATTGCCATAATAAAAATTATCGCTCAGTTGCAACTTATCTTTGCTAATATTATGTTCTTCAAGCCAGCTTTGATTAAAGCTATATAAGCGATCACGCACGGTTGTATCACTTCCTTCTTTCAGCAAGTCTGCAACACTCACGCGTTTTTTCTTATTCAAGTCAAAAATGACATATTCTTCATGATGCATCCCATGTGCAGCACCCGCCGAATAGGTATAGCTATATATCTGAAATGAAGCTAAATTATAATTTTGTCCCAAATAACGCACAAAAATCGTACTTTCACCATCCTGAGGCATACCTTCAGGCAATTTAACCTGCTGATCCTGAATATTATCAAATGCATTGGGATCAGCTTTTTTGATCCGATTCATAAAATATTCATTGATCCACGGCTGATTGGTTTCGACTGTTTGAAAATGATATGTTGTACAACCATCTTCCAAGCACAGCTTATTTTTAGGTAATTTAACTGTAACTACTTTAGACTGAATAACAGGAATGCTGACTTTTTCGACTTTGCTTTGTGTCTGGGTATCGTCTTTTTTACTTTCCGTTTTAGGCTGGCAGCCCACAGTTAGAAATACAGCGCTTAAAAATGGCAGAATTAATAATGTTTTTTTAAAGTATCGTGCAGACATTGCCGCCCCTTTTGATCGTTTTCAATGTTCATTTTTATCTACTATACAAAGCTCTATTTATACTGAACATTGAAAATATGTATCTATTTGATCAACCCAACATAAATTAACCGCCCAAAATGAGCGGTTAACTGAAGTAAAATTGAAAAATGAGCTAAAAAATTATTGGTCAATAATATCAGTGCCTTTTGGTGGCGTAAAATTAAACGTACCAGCAGGAATAGATGGATTTAGTTTCACGTTATTAAACCGTACATACGTTGTTTGACCAAGAGAATCCTGCAAAATCATCAAACTTGGAGCTTTATTTGCACCAAAACTAATCGTTAGGCTTTGAAAAGCCCCTTCACTATCTTTTGGATATAACGTGTAATAGGTTTTGCTACTATCAGGCTGAGTCACACGATACGACTGCATAATCTGATTGGTATTCCCAGATAGTAATAAAGCTGGCGTATTAGCAACCTGATCATCCAGGTTTTGGCGAACAGCTTGCTGTAAATCAGGATCATAAATCCAGACTGTTTTACCCGTTGTAGCAATCGTTTGTTTGGAAGGCGAGGTGGTTTCCCAGAAAAACTTACCAGGACGTTCCACTTTCATCACCCCTTTAAAGGTTTGATTCATATGTTGTGCGGTTAGACCTTTACTTTTTGGCGCACGAGTACTATTGGTCGCTTTTGTGGTTTGCTCAAAATTGGCAGATAAACTTTGCATTCCACTCAATTGTTTCACTAAGTTTGAGGTCGCTTGCTGTTCTGAAGCTGCGGTGGCCGCAAAAGCAGTTACACTCATGACAGGTGCAACCACACTGGCGCTTAGAGTTAATCCATATGCCACTTTTTTTACGAAAATCATAAAATAAAACCTCTAATCAGTTTTTACTGTTATATCGATATCTTACTGTTTTTGAAAACTATAATTGTGGAGAAACACCTTTATTTTGTGTAATTAATGTCTCCAACCACAATTTTATGTACAAAAATTACCGCATTATGAAGACAATCATAGCGAAAGATATAAAAAAACCCGCAAGATGCGGGTTTTTTAACTATTAAAGCTTATACAGATTCAACAGTTACATAGCGACGGCCAAATTGACCTTTCACTTCAAACTTTACTACGCCATCAGCAGTAGCAAATAAAGTATGGTCACGACCCATACCTACGTTAGCACCAGCGTGGAATTCAGTACCACGTTGACGAACGATGATGTTACCAGCAGTTACTGATTGACCACCGTAGATTTTAACACCTAACATTTTAGGATTCGAATCACGACCGTTTTTAGTCGATCCACCAGCTTTTTTAGAAGCCATGTCTATTACTCCTCGTGATTAGCCTGCAATACCCGTAATTTTCAACTCGGTAAACCATTGACGGTGACCTTGTTGTTTACGGTAGTGTTTACGACGACGCATTTTGATGATGCGGATTTTGTCGTGACGACCATGACCAACCACTTCTGCAGTTACTTTAGCGCCAGCAACAACTGGAGCACCGATTTGAATGCTATCACCATTTACAACCATTAATACGTCATCAAACGTAATAGTTGAGCCAGTTTCAGCTTTCAATAATTCAACTTTAAGGGTTTCACCCTCAACTACACGGTGCTGTTTACCACCGCTTTGGATTACTGCGTACATAACGTACTCCAACCAAGCCCGTGTCGTCGTGTCGATAAAGGGATATATCGATCTTAAAACGAACGCCACTGGGATGTATTAAGGCGAAAGATTTTAAGGGATAACTGGGCAAACGACAAGTATTTTGATGCAAAATTACGCAAGCTAAAACAAAAAATAGAAAGAAAGACATTTAAACTTTATGATCGGCTGAATCAATCTAGTATTTCGTTTGAATATGTGTAAAATCGCAAATAAGGTTTAAAAACAAATTGCTACTATAAAACCACTCAATATGATGGAGCTTCTCCCTGTAACTGGCTAAACAATATTTAACATCAAATGCTCATACAGTTATATCGGTGTGAAAACTTGTGTTTTGTCATTCATTTGAGTTTAAGATTTTATAGCTTTAATCCATTGAGCAAATTACCAATATATTAATGAGGTTTCCTTTCATATGGCCATCGACTTTAAGCAAGATATACTCTCGCCTGTAGCTAATGACTTTGCTGTGATGGACACATTTATTAATGAAGGAATTACCTCAAAAGTCGCTTTAGTTATGGCGGTAAGTAAACATGTGGTCGAAGCTGGTGGCAAGCGTATGCGCCCTATCATGTGTTTACTGGCAGGTCAGGCATGTGGAGTTCAAGACTTAGAACATCATCGTAAATTGGCCGCGATCATTGAAATGCTGCATACTGCAACGCTGGTTCATGATGATGTAGTAGATGAATCAGGCTTACGCCGTGGTCGTCCTACTGCAAATGCGACTTGGAACAACCAAACAGCGGTTTTGGTCGGTGACTTTTTAATCTCGCGTGCTTTTGATTTACTGGTCGATCTAAATGACATGGTCTTACTTAAGGACTTTTCAACAGGAACCTGTGAAATCGCAGAAGGTGAAGTTTTACAGCTTCAATCTCAGCATGACCCAGATACGACTGAAGCCACTTATTTAAATATTATTCACGGTAAAACCTCTCGCCTGTTTGAGCTGGCCACCGAAGGCGCAGCGATTTTAGCTAACAGACCAGAATACCGTGAGCCTTTGCGTCATTTTGCAGGTCATTTTGGTAATGCATTCCAAATTATTGACGATATTTTGGACTATACCTCTGATGCAGATACATTAGGTAAAAATATCGGCGATGACTTGATGGAAGGTAAACCCACTCTACCATTAATTGCCGCGTTACAAAAAACCACTGGCGAAGAACATGAAATTATTCGTAAAAGTATTTCCACAGGTGGGATCACTCAGCTTGAGCAAGTCGTCCAGATTGTGCAAAACTCTGGTGCTTTAGAGTATTGTCGCGCCCGTGCTGAACAAGAAACACAAGCAGCCCTTGATGCTTTAAATCAATTACCAGAGAGTGAGGCGCGTCAAGCACTCACCAATCTGACTTTAATGGCTTTATATCGGATTCAATAATCTCTTTTGCCTATGCATATAAATTTATCTGATCTATACATTCAAATGCAGCAACAGCTTGATCAAACTCAGGCTGTTTTAGATGAACATATTGTTATTGAGCTGATCAATCGTATTCGTCCAGCCGACAGTAAAGATCAAGATGAAATCAATGATAAGTTTGAGGCATTCCTTGAGTCTTTACTGATCAGACCTAATGCTGCCAACACCTTACAAAGCTTTCTATTACGCTTAATCAATCAATACAAACAAACCAACTTATATGCCGACAGTGGCATATTGTCTTTAGATGGTTTTTGGAACCAGCTAGTCAAACGTCTTGGCGCACATTTTCTACCTTTAATTCAAGATGATCTTGACCTAAGTACTTTGATTGGTAAGGTATTTCACCAACGTAGTGACAAATATTGGCTCAATGCGATTGATGAAAAGCACTGGTATGCTCTTTTTGAAATCATTGGTCAAAGTAATAGCAATATTGATGAAAAACGTGCCATTCAAGATCAAATGATTAAAGCCATTACGGTTTTATCCTACCGTATCAGTGGTATTGGCTTGTATCCAGAATTTATTAATGCACAGCCTGAACTGACCGAATATGAATCACCTTTTTTAGTGCAAAATCGAGAAGTTATCGATTTTATTGAAAAATTTAAAAAGCAGCATTATACCGGTCATGAAGTCGCAGTTCTTGAGCCACCTGATGCCTCTCAAGCCTTTGTTATGTTTGAGCAATGTCGGGAAGTTGTTCTCAAAATACGTCGTGCGACCAAACGTATCGGTGTCAGTATAAGCCTGACTTATTTATTGTCTTTACTTGAGCAATGTCTGGATCGAATCGAGTTACTTTTAAATATTGTGGTGGGTGATGCCCAAATTCGTTACCACTCACTGGGTGAGTTTCTAGAAGATATCACAGAAGCACATTATAGTGAAAAAAGCGTACGCTCATTGATGACTACAAACAGTGAGCTAATCGCTTTACAAGTAACAGAAAACGCCAGCCGTACTGGCGAACATTATGTAAGTACCGATAAAAAAGGCTTTTTTGAAATGTACCGGGCAGCAGCAGGTGCAGGTGTGATCATTGCTGTCATGGCAACGCTGAAAATATTGGCAGCACGACTCACCCTTGCACCCATGATGCATGCCTTTATTTATAGCATGAACTATTCATTGGGCTTTGTTCTGATTCATGTTTTACATTTTACTGTTGCAACCAAACAGCCTGCCATGACTGCGGCAGCGCTTGCTTCGACTGTACAACAACGTAAAGGCTCAAGAACTGCGCAAATTGCGGAACTGGCTGCCCTGATTATCAATATTATCAGAACACAGTTTGTGGCCATTTTAGGCAATATTTCTATCGCCATTCCTACGGCTGCCATCATCACTTATCTGTGGCAATACTTCCTGAATGAACCATTACTCAATCATGCAAAAGCAAATATCGTACTGCATAGTTTGAACCCTTTCACCTCGCTGGCTATTCCCCATGCCGCTATTGCTGGCATATGTTTATTTTTATCCGGTTTGCTAGCAGGCTATTTCGATAACATGGCTGTTTATCGTAAGGTTGGCCCGCGTCTTAAAGCGCATCGACGTTTGGCAAACTGGATGGGGCAAGAACGTTTAAATAAATTTGCAGATTATATTCAACTTAATCTTGGTGCACTCTCGGGTAATTTTATTTTCGGGATTATGTTGGGAAGTATGGGAACTATAGGTTTTATTTTAGGTTTACCCCTAGATATCCGACATATTGCTTTTGCTTCTGCCAACTTTATACAGGGCTTGATGTGCATTAATGGCCCCCCTGATATTGGACTCATTATTGTTTCTTTTTTAGGAGTTTTACTCATCGGTCTGACTAACCTGTTTGTCAGCTTTAGCCTGACTATTATTGTGGCTTTGCGAGCACGTCGTGTGCGCTTTGAACAATGGAAACCTTTAGCCAAACTGGTAGTCACCCATTTTCTCACCCGTCCTAGTGATTTTTTCTGGCCACCCAAACAACCTCTTGAAGTGGATGATGGTGCAACAAAACCCGGATCAACATCACACTAGCTATAGTTCTAATGATGAAGAAAATGTGCCAAATCTCACTTAAAATTGTTATATTTGTGTGCTGATAGTTAAATATTGTCAAAAAAGAAATTAGTATAAATAGCTTAGTCTTGAAAAAAAGTGTACTGGCGAGTACACTTCATAACCGTATTCCAACCGATAAGCTTGGTTAAACTGAAGGTTGTAAGCATGCCCTACCTAATGCTCTGTATTGGTTGCTTTTTATTTTTTTTGAGTGTGTTTGGTTTGTACTCTCCCTTCATCTCAGGATTTGATTTACATGCAATTCAAGTCCTGAATGAACATCGAAATAAAACGCTCAATCAAATTGTACTGACTTTAGCTTATCTAGGTGGCATGCCTTTTGTATTATTTTTTACTATGATCTGGTGTTTAGTCTGTGCATGGTATAAAAAATACTCAACACTTATCTTCATTTTAATAGGTGTGAGCGGAAGTATTGTTTTAGGATGGTTATTAAAGTGGTGTTTTAATCGGCCCAGACCACCAGAGATCTATCAACTGGTGGTCAACTATGGCGCATCATTTCCAAGTGCTCATAGTGCCTATGCGGCTACTCTCGCCAGTTTAGTCATCTTGATTTATCAAAATCATCCTAAGAGAGCATATTTCTTCGTAGTTTCCTGTTTCTGGCTGCTTAGTATGGGGCTTTCAAGAGTGTATGCAGGTGTTCATTATCCTACAGATGTATTAGCAGGTTGGAGTATCGGTTTTATTTGGATCTCACTGCTTTGGTTGTGGAAACAAAGCAAGTTGAACAACAACAAATTATTTTTAAATAAAGCTCTAAATGAGGTGAAACAATGATGTCTGCAAAGCTTTGGGCTCCAGCCCTTACTGCTTGCACATTAGCAGCAAGTATTGCACTTGTTGGCTGTAGCAAAGATCCAAAAGATGCGCAGCAAGCTGGTGCAGCTCAACAAATGCCCCCTACTGAAGTCGGTGTACTTGTTGCACAGCCACAAAGTGTAGAACAAAGTGTTGAGTTGTCTGGGCGAACGAATGCCTATGAAATTTCAGATGTACGCCCCCAAACGAGCGGCGTAATTCTTAAGCGGTTATTTACAGAAGGTAGTTATGTTCGTGAAGGTCAGTCATTGTATGAGCTGGATTCTAGAACAAATCGTGCTACTTTAGATAATGCCAAGGCAGCATTATTACAACAGGAAGCGAATCTAAATTCACTTAGAACCAAAATGAATCGTTACAAACAACTGGTTTCGAGTAATGCGGTTTCTAAGCAAGAATATGATGACCTCGTTGGGCAAGTGAACGTTGCAGAAGCTCAAGTTGCTTCAGCCAAAGCACAGGTTAAGAATGCTGAAGTTGATTTAGGCTATTCAACCATTCGCTCACCAATTTCAGGACAGTCTGGTCGCTCTTCTGTCACAGCAGGTGCTTTAGTCACAGCGAATCAAGCAGACCCATTGGTTACCATCCAGCGTCTTGATCCAATTTATGTGGATATAAATCAATCTAGCGCAGAGCTATTACGTTTACGTCAACAATTGAGTCAAGGCAGTCTTAATAATAGTAGCGATACAAAAGTTAAACTTCGCCTTGAAGATGGATCAACTTATCCAATTGAAGGACATCTTGCATTTTCAGATGCAAGTGTAAATCAAGATACAGGCAGTATTACCCTGCGTGCAGTCTTCTCGAATCCGAAGCACTTATTACTGCCGGGCATGTATGCAACTGCAAAAATCACACAAGCTGTGATTCCTAATGCTTATCTGATTCCACAACAAGCGATTACTCGTACTCCTACTGGGCAAGCTACAACGATGCTTGTCAATGATAAAGGTGAAGTAGAAACTCGCCAGATTAAGACTGCGGGCGTTCAAGGAACAGACTGGATTGTAACGGAAGGGCTTAAATCAGGCGATAAAGTCATTGTTGATGGAGTAGCAAAAGTGAAAGAAGGTCAAAAGGTTTCAGCTAAACCTTATCAACCTGAGTCAAAAGCTACACCGGCACAATCACAGAATCCTGATGCTGATAAGGCAAAACCAGCTGAATCAAATAAAGCTCAATCTGAACAAAAAGCTACTTCAAATGCATAAGGGGTAGACTGAATGGCTCATTTCTTTATTCATCGCCCAATCTTTGCATGGGTGATCGCATTGGTGATTATGCTAGCGGGTATTATCACGCTAACAAAAATGCCCGTTGCACAATATCCGACTATTGCTCCCCCCACGGTCACAATTTCTGCAACTTATCCTGGGGCTTCTGCTCAAACTGTTGAAAATACCGTAACCCAAATCATTGAACAACAAATGAATGGTTTGGATGGTTTGCGTTACATTTCATCGAACAGTGCAGGTAATGGTCAAGCATCTATCAACTTAAACTTTGAACAAGGGATCGATCCAGATATCGCCCAAGTTCAAGTTCAAAACAAATTGCAATCGGCAACTGCTCTTTTACCTGCTGACGTACAACGTCAAGGCGTAAAAGTGACAAAATCTGGTGCAAGCTTTTTGCAGGTTATTGCATTTTATTCGCCCGATAACAGCCTTTCTGCATCTGACATTAAAGACTATGTGAACTCAAACATTTCTGAGCCCCTTAGTCGTGTTGCTGGCGTAGGTGAAATTCAGGTATTTGGTGGCTCTTATGCCATGCGTGTCTGGTTAGATCCTGCTAAGCTGACGAGTTTTAATCTAACGCCAGATGATGTTGCAAATGCGATTCGTGCGCAAAACGCTCAAGTTGCCGTAGGTCAATTAGGGGGTGCGCCATCGACTAAGGGTCAGGTACTCAACGCAACAGTAAACGCACAAACGATGTTGCAAACACCTGAACAATTTAAAAACATCTTCCTGAAAAATGCTTCAGATGGTGCACAAGTTCGTTTGGGTGATGTTGCACGTGTAGAACTAGGTTCAGATAACTACCAGTTTGACTCGAAGTTTAATGGTAAACCTGCAGGCGGTGTTGCGATTAAACTTGCAACAGGTTCTAACGCACTGGATACAGCAGCCGCGGTTGAAAATCGATTATCTGAATTGCGTCATAACTACCCTAGCGGTCTAAAAGACCAATTGGCATTTGACACAACTCCGTTTATTCGCCTATCTATCGAAAGTGTTGTACATACTTTAATTGAAGCAGTTGTATTGGTATTTATCGTCATGTTCCTGTTCCTACAGAACTGGCGTGCAACGATCATTCCGACATTAGCGGTACCTGTAGTTGTACTGGGTACATTTGCGATCATCAATATCTTCGGCTTCTCAATCAACACGCTCACCATGTTCGCGATGGTACTTGCCATTGGCCTCTTGGTGGATGATGCAATCGTTGTGGTTGAAAACGTTGAACGGGTGATGCAAGAAGAGCATCTGGAACCTGTTGCAGCGACAGAAAAGTCGATGAGCCAGATTTCAGGTGCTTTGGTCGGTATCACCAGTGTATTAACAGCAGTATTCGTACCGATGGCATTTTTTGGTGGTACTACTGGCGTTATTTATCGTCAGTTCTCCATCACCTTGGTTACAGCAATGATCTTATCTTTGATCGTAGCCTTAACCTTTACCCCAGCCCTTTGTGCGACTTTGTTAAAACAACATGATCCGAACAAGCAAGAAAGTAACAATATTTTTGCGCGCTTCTTCCGTTGGTTTAACCGTAGTTTTGAAAAAATTTCGGAGAAATACCAAGGCGGTGTCAATCGTATGACCCACCACAAGGTATTCTCTGGTGTACTTTATATTGTTGTGATTGTCGTCTTGGTAGGTATCTACAAAATATTGCCATCTTCGTTCTTACCGGAAGAAGATCAGGGCGTAGTCATGACTTTAGTTCAATTACCGCCTAGCGCTAGCTTGGAACGTACCGATAAAGTCATCGACACCATGACAGACTATTTCCTAGATAAGGAAAAAGACAATGTAGATTCCATTTTTACGGTTGCTGGTTTCTCATTTACTGGTGTTGGTCAAAATGCTGGTCTTGCCTTTATTAAGTTAAAAGACTGGAGTGAACGTACTTCCAAAGAATCACAAATTGGCGCCATCATACAACGCGGTATGGCATTGAATATGATTGTAAAAGATGCGTCTTACATCATGCCATTGCAATTACCCGCAATGCCTGAATTGGGTGTCGCTTCTGGTTTTGATATCCAATTGAAAGATGTAAGCGGTCAAGGACATGAAAAACTGATTGCCGCACGTAATGCTGTATTGGGCTTGGCATCTCAAGACAAACGTCTTGCGGGCGTCCGTCCAAATGGTCAAGAAGATACACCACAGTACCAAATCACGATTGATCAAGCACAAGCAGGTGCAATGGGTGTCAGCATTGCAGACATTAACAGCACCATGAGCATGGCTTGGGGTGGTTCTTATATTAACGATTTCGTAGATCGTGGTCGTGTGAAAAAAGTTTACGTTCAGGGTGAATCGAATACACGCATGATGCCTGAAGACTTGAACAAGTGGTATGTCCGTAACAACAAAGGCGAAATGGTTCCTTTCTCTGGCTTTGCTAAAGGTGAATGGACTTATGGTTCACCTCGTCTAGAACGTTATAATGGCGTATCTTCTGTCAATATCCAAGGTACCCCTGCACAGGGTGTCAGCTCAGGTGATGCGATGTTGGCGATGGAAGAAATCATTGGTAAATTACCATCTATGGGCTTATCAGGTTTCGACTATGAGTGGACAGGCTTATCGTTAGAAGAACGTGACTCTGGTAGCCAAACGGCTCCATTATTAGTTCTTTCTTTATTAATCGTATTCCTATGTCTTGCTGCATTATATGAAAGCTGGTCCGTTCCTGTTTCTGTATTACTGGTTGTACCTTTAGGTATTGTTGGTGCATTCACATTGACATGGCTCGGGATGATGATTAAAGGCGATCCAAACTTATCCTTTAACATTTACTTCCAAGTTGCGATTGTTGCCGTCATTGGTCTTTCTGCAAAGAATGCGATCTTAATCGTGGAATTTGCAAAAGAATTACAGGAACAAGGCGAAGAACTATTTGAAGCAACATTACATGCTGCAAAAATGCGTTTACGTCCAATTATCATGACCACGCTTGCATTTGGTTTTGGTGTTTTACCTTTAGCACTTTCAAGCGGAGCCGGCGCAGGTAGCCAGCATTCCGTCGGTTATGGTGTCCTTGGTGGTGTAATTTCTTCAACACTTTTAGGTATTTTCTTCATCCCTGTATTCTTCGTGTGGATTCGTAGTATCTTTAAGTACAAACCTAAAACTCTTAATAATCAGGAGCACAGATCGTGATGCAAAAAGTATGGTCTAATTCAGGTCGTAGCATTGCGGTATCTGCACTTGCGCTTGCTTTGGCTGCATGTCAAAGCATGCGTGGCCCAGAACCAGTGACAAAAGCCGATATTCCTGAAAGCTATAGTTATGGCGCTTCAGGTACGTCTATTGCAGAACAAGGCTACAAAGACTTTTTCTCTGACCCTCGCTTGTTGCAAGTGATTGAGTTGGCTCTAGACAATAACCGTGATCTTCGTACTGCAACTTTGAATATTCAACGCGCGCAGCAACAATATCAAATTACTGAAAATAACCAGCTTCCAACAATTGGAGCTAGTGGTAGTGCGGTTCGTCAAGTGAATCCGACTCGAGATCCAAATAATCCTTATTCTACCTTTCAAGTAGGGTTAGGGGTGACCTCATATGAGTTGGATTTTTGGGGACGTGTCCGTAGCCTAAAAGATGCTGCCCTTGATAATTATCTCGCAACACAAAGTGCGCGTGATGCAACACAAATTAGTTTGGTCAGTCAGGTGGCTCAGGCTTGGTTAAGCTATTCTTTTGCAAGCGCTAACTTAAAGCTTGCAGATCAAACGCTTAAGTCTCAACTTGATGCTTACAATCTGAACAAAAAGCGTTTTGATGTCGGCATTGATAGTGAGGTTCCTTTACGTCAGGCACAGATTTCTGTTGAAACTGCACGTAATGATGTAGCGAACTACAAGACTCAAATCGCGCAAGCTCAAAACTTGTTAAATTTACTGGTCGGACAACCTGTTGCTCAGAACTTATTGCCAAACCAACCTGTTAAATCTGTAACACGTCAAAATTTATTTGCGACAGGCTTACCAAGTGACCTATTGAATAATCGTCCTGATGTGAAATCAGCGGAATATCAATTGAGTGCTGCTGGTGCCAATATTGGCGCAGCAAAAGCGGCCTTATTCCCAACGATTAGCCTTACAGGGTCGGCTGGTTATGCATCTACGCAATTAAGTGACCTATTTAAATCGGGTGCAGGTATATGGTCGATTGGTCCGAGTCTTGAATTACCAATTTTTGACTGGGGTACACGCCGTTCTAACATCAAAATTTCTGAAACTGATCAGAAAATTGCATTGTCTGATTATGAGAAATCAATTCAGTCAGCATTCCGTGAAGTTAACGACGCATTAGCCACACGTGCCAATATCGGAGATCGTATCTCTGCACAACGTCGTCTAGTGGAAGCAACCAATACCACCTATAACTTATCTAATGCCCGCTTCCGCGCTGGTATTGATAACTACCTCACCGTATTGGATGCTCAACGCTCGTCTTACTCAGCAGAACAAGGCTTATTGTTACTTGAACAAGCCAATTTAAATAATCAAATTGAGCTTTACAAGACTCTGGGTGGTGGTGTTAAAGCCAATACCACAGATACTGTTGTTCATCAGCCATCAACTGCTGACTTGAACAAACAGTAGTTCTCAACAGTTTGAATAAGCTCACTTCGGTGGGCTTTTTTGTTAGAAATTTTCATCACATTGACTGTATTTTTCCCATATCTCGAATGAGAATTCACTAAGAAAAATTGTGTGTTATTCAGCCACTTAAAAAATAGACCTGCACATCAAATCATCCGACAACTTGATGCCATTTATGGCAGTACCGCTCGTACTAAACAACAGCCCTTATGGTGCAATCTAATACACCATCACTCCCCCACCATTTTAGTTCTTAAGGCATAACTTATGAAAAATCTTATTTTTTAGGTTGCTCTTTTTTGAATACTTTTTTTGATTGTTTTTGCTATGAAAGAGTAATCGATCGTGCACGAAGAGAGGTCATTGTCTAGCTTAAAACAGAAGCTGCTCATCCCGGTGTAGATACAAATCATGAGGATAGGCTCAAGTACAACGAAACTTGGGATGCAAGGCAATATGGTAGAAGTATTTACTCGTGACACTGCTACTTTCGCTAAAATCACCTTAGAAAATCAAGAAGTTGAAAGCAGCTTCTTGATAAAAAAATAAAGCTATTATTTCACCTTCATCTTACGGATCATTTTATAAAGTAAAGGTGGCGCTAAGCGAGAAATCAAAACACCTAGTTTTTCTTTGGCTCCACCAACCACGATATATTCTTGTTCAGACATTAGTGCCTTAACCACTTCTTGTGCAAAAACATCAGCTTCGATTCCATTCTCGATTGCTTCATCCTGATGACCTTGTGGCTTTCCTTCGCCATTCAGCGCATTAAAAGACACATTCGTTTTAACAAAACCAGGAAAAATCACCGAAACTCCAACGCCAAACTGTGCGATTTCAGCACGTAAGCTATTCGCCCACATATGAATCGCTGCTTTTGCTGCGGAGTAACTGGCGCGATATTGAGTGCCTAATAAACCTGCTACACTAGACACAAAGGCGATTCGACCTGATTTCTGCTGAATAAATGTTGGAAGCACAGTTTTAGTGAGATAAACCTGTGAGAAGTAATCAATCTCCATAATCGCGCGTTCAGTTTGCATAGTGGTGTCCTGAATTAGAGCGCGTTGACTTAATCCTGCATTGTTAATGAGCCAGTCAATTTTTCCTTTTTCTTCGAGAACTTGTACATATGCATGGCGAATTTGAACTTCGTCGGTAATATCCGCAGCAATTGAAATATGTCGTTCAGGTTTAAATAAACCAATTCTGACACTTTCCAGTTCATCGTATCGGCGTGCGGTTAAGATGACCTGAGCTCCCTGTAATGCACATTCTCGTGCCAAAGCCTTACCTAAACCTGATGATGCTCCAGTAATCCAGACGATTTTATTTTCAAGTGTTGTTAACTTCGCCATGTTTATTTCCTTATAAATAATGAAACTATGCTTCTTTTTGCAAAAAAATCAGAAAGTGTTCAATATATTCATTTGCTGTATTTGAATCAATTTTTTTGCCTAATTTTTCAAGACGTTTGTATCCTAAATGTGTGGTCATATTAATCACGCCATTAAGTGTTTTATCAACAACCAAATTAAATTTGAGTAGTTTTTTAGGTTCGCGAATAAGGCTGGTAACCCCCTCATCCACAATCTGAGTCAACACCTGAAATGCTTTAGGTACATAACTCATCTGCCCTTCTCGGACTTTTTCAATATATGCAAAAGCTTCTTGAACCAAGGATGGATCTAACTCATAACGGACATAAATTTGTCGATTACGCTCACTTAATAAATCTGAAAAATAGTTGACTAGCGGTGTTAAGCGTTCATTGCTAAAAAAAGAAACCGACCATGGCATATATTTTCGCATAGTCTCTAAGACCTGCTGAATTACTTTTTCTGATTCTGCAACATGCTTTTGCGTATCTGCATTATTCTTTTGCTTTTGTTGATACAATAAATCCGCAAAGACCTGCTCAATAATTTCACAGGCAATTTCAGATAGGACATTCCCCAATGCCTTAGACTGACTTTGTTCAGCACCCAAATTTAATTGGCTACGAATATTTTCAAAACGACCATGTGTCGCTTCATTAATTTTTAAAAAGACTGCATATCCCATTGCATCATCCGTAAATTCCTAACTCGTCTTGTATAGCTTATTTTTGTAGAATTTTTAAATGACTATCCGATATAAATTCAATCATTTTAGGTCAAAATATCAGCTTTTTTACTAACTCAACATATCACTTTACAATCAAAATAAATGTCAATCATCTTAGCTAAGTCAATCTGATCGTAACGCGCCATTTTCATTGTTTTTTTGCTACAATAGGGGCAATTTTTTATACACTTTTGACTTTTAAATTATGTCTGACGCAAACGCTCCATCTGCTCAAAACATTGCGACCACTTATGATCCGACTGAGATTGAAAAAAAGTGGTATCAAACTTGGGAACAACAGGGTTACTTTAAACCATCTGGTCATGGTGAATCATTCTGTATCATGATTCCGCCACCAAACGTCACAGGTAGTTTGCACATGGGACATGGCTTTAATAATGCCATCATGGATGCGCTTACCCGTTATAACCGCATGATGGGTAAAAACACCTTGTGGCAACCAGGTACTGACCATGCAGGTATTGCGACGCAAATGGTGGTCGAGCGTCAATTGGCTGCTCAGGATATCAGCCGTCATGATTTAGGCCGTGACAAATTTATCGACAAAGTCTGGGAATGGAAAGAACAATCAGGCGGTACTATTACCAAACAAATCCGTCGCTTAGGTTCATCTGTAGATTGGTCACGGGAACGTTTTACTATGGATGACGGCTTATCTAATGCCGTTAAAGAAGTCTTTGTTCAACTTCATGAACAAGGTCTGATTTATCGTGGCAAACGCTTGGTCAACTGGGATCCAAAACTCCAAACTGCCCTTTCTGATTTGGAAGTTGAATCAGTTGAAGAAAAAGGTTCTTTATGGCATTTCAAATATTTCTTTGAAGACCAATCACTCAAAACACAAGATGGCAATAACTTTCTTGTGGTGGCAACTACACGTCCAGAAACCTTACTCGGCGATAGCGCAGTTGCAGTACATCCTGAAGATGAACGTTATGCACACTTGATTGGTAAAAATATCATTCTCCCGATTACTGGACGTTTAGTACCAATAGTGGCCGATGAATATGTTGAAAAAGACTTTGGAACAGGCTGTGTAAAAATCACACCAGCACATGACTTTAACGACTATGACTTGGGCAAACGCCATGACCTGCCAATTATCAATATTTTCAATAAAAATGCCGAAATATTGGCTGAATTTGAATTTATTGCCAAAGCAGGCGAGCAAATTTCTGACAGCATTGCAGCGCCAGCAGACTATGTCGGCCTAGAGCGTTTTGCTGCACGTAAAAAACTGGTCGCTCAGGCAGAAGCTGAAGGCTGGTTAGACCAAATCCAACCATACGACTTAAAAGCACCGCGTGGTGACCGTTCAGGCGTAATCGTTGAACCATTACTCACAGATCAATGGTATGTCAAAATTGCACCATTGGCACAACCTGCCATTGAAGCAGTTCAAGATGGACGCATCAAATTTGTTCCAGAGCAGTACACCAATATGTACATGGCATGGATGAATAACATTCAGGATTGGTGTATTTCGCGTCAACTATGGTGGGGTCACCGAATTCCTGCTTGGTACGATGCAAATGGCAACATTTACGTGGGGCGTAACGAAGAAGAAGTTCGCGCGAAAAATAACATCTCAGCTGATGTAGAACTGCAACAAGATGAAGATGTACTAGATACATGGTTCTCATCAGGTCTTTGGACATTCTCCACTTTAGGTTGGACAGGTGATGCTGCCAAAGATAAAGAGAACTACTTCCTCAATACCTTCCACCCAACCGATGTATTGGTGACAGGTTTTGACATTATCTTCTTCTGGGTTGCACGTATGATCATGCTGACCATGCACTTTATGAAGAATGAAGATGGCACACCCCAAGTCCCATTTAAAACAGTCTATGTACATGGCTTGGTACGTGATGGCGAAGGCCAGAAGATGTCAAAATCGAAAGGCAATGTGCTTGATCCTTTAGATTTGATTGACGGGATTGATTTAGAAAGTCTGGTTCAAAAACGTACTTTTGGCTTGATGAATCCAAAACAGGCTGAAAAAATTGAAAAAGCAACACGTAAAGAATTCCCAGAAGGTATCAACTCTTACGGGACAGATGCAGTACGTTTTACTTTCTGTGCGCTTGCAAATACAGGCCGTGACATCAAGTTTGATTTGAAGCGTGTCGAAGGCTACCGTAATTTCTGTAACAAAATCTGGAATGCGACCCGCTTTGTCTTGATGAATGTCGAAGGTCAAACGGTGGGGCAAGAAGCACGTCCAGACCTATGGGAATTGCCAGAGCAATGGATCATCAGCCGTTTGCAAAAAGCAGAACAAGCGGTGCATCAAGCATTTGCCACCTATCGTCTGGATCTTGCCGCACAAACCATCTATGACTTTATCTGGAATGAATACTGCGACTGGTATGTTGAACTCACCAAACCAGTTTTAAACGATGCCGAAGTTTCGGAAGAACGTAAAGCAGAAGTTCGTCGTGTATTACTTTCGGTGATGGAAGCATCACTTCGTTTAGCACATCCACTCATGCCATACCTGACCGAAGAAATCTGGCAAACCCTTGCCCCAATGATTGGTAAAGGTGGCGATACAATCATGACGGCAGAGTATCCTGTGCCAGAAACTGCAAAAATCAATGAACAAGCTGAAGCCGATATGCAATGGTTACAAGGTTTGATTGGTGCGGTGCGTAATATTCGTGGTGAAATGGGCTTAGGCAATGCACGTCTATTGCCAGTATTGCTGCAAAACATTTCGGATGCCGAGCGTACTCAGATCGAACGTATTCAACCGCTCTTTAAAGCGTTGGCGAAAGTGGAAAGTATTACTTTCTTGGCGCAAGGTGAAGAACCGCCATTGTCATCTTCTAGTGTTGTGGGTCATGCGTCTGTCTTTGTTCCAATGAAAGGCTTGATCGATCCGAAAGCTGAGCTAGCTCGTCTGCAAAAAGACTTGGATAAAGTCCAAAAGCAGCATGATCAAATTGCTAACAAATTGGGCAATGAAGGCTTTGTCGCAAAAGCACCTGCTGCCGTTGTGGAAGGTGAAAAAGCCAAGTTGGCTGAATGTGCGGATCAGTTAAGCAAGATTAAAGCGAGTATGGAACAGATTGCTGCGCTTTAATGATGTAAATTGATTTAAAAATCCCCTCGAATGAGGGGTTTTTAATTTACAATTTCTGAATTTTATATTCTTCTAAAATAGAATTAATAGTCTCATTATCGTATTTGAGTAATAAATTTTCTTGAGTAAGACGATTTATCCCTCCCCAAGGTTTGTTATCATCTTTAAAATTAACTGCAAAATATTTTTCTAAATTATCCAACATCATTATTGTTCTTATAAATCCATTAAATGACGGAACAAACAGTATTGGAAACCGAGTTAAAGTAACTTGTATTAATTGGTCAAGCTCATTTAAGTTGAATATTCCATACGCGTTTATTTCATCGATTAAATCTTCTAAAGGTGTAGTCAACTCTGAACGAGCTGTGTCATTACAATTTTGTGAATATTTCGTCTGAAGTAAAGTAATTAGACTAATGTTAGTAATTTCAAAATCTAGATTTTTTTCTACAATACCCTTATTTAATTCTTTTGCATACTCTTCAATTTCTACTGTTAAACGATTGAACTCTAAATCCGCAGATTCTAACAAACCCGATAGTAACTTAAATCGGCGGTTTAAATGTGAGGGTAATTTCCCACCCAGTTTATAACCACGATCATGCTCAATTTCTGCCCATGCATGTTCCAACGCTGTTCTAACTTGAATTTCAAAACATAACCCTTTATAAGCAGAAAACTCAGGTAAATCACCTCTTATTTTACCTACATCGCATACAAAATGAACTGAGCGATAACCAACTTTTTCTTCACCCAATTTTTCAGATTTATTGATGCTATCTGCTTGATGCACATTAAACATAGTAGCAATCAAATCACAAACTTTTTGGACACCTGATTCAATTAATGTGATAACACGGATACCAGCTAAATCAGTCATAAAATCAGGGCTATAATCTTTTTCAGTTAACTTATCTTCAATTTTCTTCAAAAAACTTTTCTTTGTTTTGTGTCGATAAGGAACATCAACGAAACTAATTTTATGAGAAATTAAAGAGTTTTTTAAAGTAACAGCAATAATTTCTGCTAATCCTTTATATGGATCAATATTATTGTCATACCAGAGACCATGTTCTTCTCTAGTTTTGATTTCAACTTTTGAACTCAAATTAGCCTCTTAATTTAATTATTACATTTCAAATAACTTTAGTATAAAAATGAATTTTTATAAATCTAATTTTAAACTTTACTCTGCTTATCCTAAAGGAATATCTTAAACTCATTCCTTATTTAATTTAAAATTTTATCTCTTCACATAAAAGAGTACTAAGTTTACAAAATCTCACGCTCCAACAACATCTCTACCCCACTCACCTTTTTCATATGCTTTAAACACTCCTTTTCCCACTTCACATGCTGCTTTAACTCCGTAGCATCTGCATCAATGGCTTTATACACATCATCAATATTTATTTGCTCAGCTTTCAGTTTTTTTGCCAACTCAAAAGAGTTTAGAATGTCATCAATTTGGCTTTCAAGCTGCTGTCTTTGCGCATCCAAAGCGAATTTATAAAATTTCACTTGCTCAGGGCTAAGCTCTTTAGCCCCTACACCTTTATTCTGTTCAAGCTGTAGCTGTATTTTGAGTAAATAAAATAAATCCTGCTGTTCATAGGCTTGGCTGGCTTGTTGAAACAAATCAGTTTTTTCTACTTTTCTGGTTTCATCCTGCTCTCGATCTGGATGAATCATCGCCGCAATTTTTAAATATACCGTTTTGAGTGTTTGCGCTGCCATCTGCTCAGCTTGTTCTCTTTTCTGTTGTTGTCGAAGTTGCTTGGCCTGTTCCCTTGCCTGTTCCTGCTCGGCTGCATAGTGCTCAAAATCGGCCTCGGATGCATCCTCTTGGTCGAGGTTATTTGCAGCATCTTCTATGTATTCGGCATGCTCTGACAATTCTTTTTTAGATTTGCGCTGGTTTAGCTCAGTACGCTGGCTATAAAAGGTATCCATCTGAATCACGTGTTTAAGCTGTTCGGCATTCAGCATCTGTGAGTGTTTTAAGCGCTTCGCAAGCTGGGCAATTTTATCATCAAGATTGGCGATATCTGCTTTGGAAAACTCATATTCATGTAGTATCTTCCAAAGCTGATTAAGCTGCTGAAACCATAGTCCGTGTAATTCGTGATACATAGGCAACAGTTTTTGTCGGATGTATTGCTGAATCTCAGTTTGAGCATTTTTCCATGTGGCAAGCATCGTTTTTTGTTGTTCAATTTTCTCAATCAGCAAATTCAATTTGTTGTGCGGCCCAGATACATTTCTCTTTTGCTTGATCGTAACCTTAAGGCCAAAGGACATGCCCATCTACCGCCTGAAAATTAGAAAGTGTAGCAACAATACCCAAAGGAAGATACGTTGTTACCCCACCCACCAAATCACCAGCGGTAAGGTCACGGCCGCACACAGGGTTTGTAGGCTAATGACCGCTGCCATAAGCCGACTATCCCCCTTTAAAACTTTAGTCAGAATATAAGCAGCGGATGCAGTAGGCAACGCAAAAAATACGACTAGAATCTGTGTTTCAAGATGAGATAACCCAAACCATAAACACACGCCATAAGCCAATGCGGGCATCAACAATAATCGAGCAAACGTATCCAAGATTAAAACTGGAACATCTTTCTTCATTTCCATGAACTGTAAAGCAGCTCCAACACATAGCAGCCCCAAAGGTAAACTTGATGCAGAAAACAGTTTAAGTAAACTCATCAAACCCTCCCAAACTGGAATCTGTAAAGCATTTACCAAACCACCTAAAATACACGATAGAATCAATGGATTTTTAATCAGGGCAATCAAAACGGGTTTGAGTGACATTTGTTCAGACGGCGTAAGGGCAAGCACCGAAATAATATTAACGATCGGCACACAGATCGCCAATAAAATCGCCAGAATGGCCATTCCCTCTTTATGATAAAGCGCTGCCACTAAAGCCAGTCCAATATAAGTATTAAAACGTATCAGGCTTTGAACATGTACGCCAAAACGAGCAGGCGGTATCTGCTTAAAAAAACGTAAAATATAAAATGCACAGATAATAATAAAAAGAACGATAAACATAGCCGCAATCACTGTTTTCAAGCTATGAGAGTCAATATTTGCTGTCGCCAAAGTATGAAAAAGTAAAGCTGGAAATAAAACGTAATAATTCAACTTTTCAGCCCCACTCCAAAATTCAAGATTTAAAAACTGATATTTTTTGAAGAGATAACCTGTAGCTATCAAAGTAATCAATGGAAATAAGGCAAGAAATATATGTTGCATCCGTCATCACTTATTTATGTATTGTCATTTAAAAAACATTTTATGCTGAAATTAAAATCAAAGCTTATGCTTTAAGAAATAATTAAAATAATAAAGTCTTATGGCACTTAAAAAAATATTTAATATCTTTATCATCACTCAAATCATCTATCCGTCTCTTACAACCAGCACCATATTTGCTCAATATGCACCACAATTATTAAAAAAAAGATGAATCACATCCAAACTGGTGCGTTTTTTGCTTAAAGTTTCAAATTATCAAAGTCTGATGACTTTGGTTCCTATTTTTTAGATTTACTAAACCATTTTGGTGCATCAATTCTAAATTGATGTCACAAAAAAAGGTTTAAAGCACCTATTTTGAGCAAACTATGCAAAATGTAGATCTTTTTTTCTTATTGCTTGGAGCTGTTCTCGTCTTAGCCATGCATGCAGGTTTTGCATTTTTGGAATTAGGGACAGTTCGCCATAAAAATCAGGTCAATGCCCTCAGTAAAATTTTGACCGATTTTTCTATTTCAGCAATTGCTTATTTTTTCATAGGCTATTACATCTCCTACGGGCTGCATTTTTTTCACATGGGCACAACGCTTTCAGCAGAACATGGATACAATCTCATGCGCTGCTTTTTTTTGCTGACGTTTGCCGCAGCAATTCCTGCCATTATTTCAGGTGGGATTGCCGAACGAGCCAAAATGCGACCGCAAGCAATTGCCACTTTTGTGTTAGTTGCACTGGTTTATCCCTTTTTTGAGGGCATTGCATGGAATGGTAATTGGGGTTTACAGCATTGGTTAGAAACACATTTTGGTGCGCCATTTCATGACTTTGCAGGTTCAGTTGTGGTACATGCCATGGGTGGCTGGATTGCACTTGCCGCCGTAATTTTATTAGGTGCACGTCATGGTCGTTATAAAAATGATGGCCGTGTAAGTGCACATCCACCCTCTTCAATTCCTTTTCTAGCCTTGGGCTCATGGATTTTGATTGTTGGCTGGTTCGGCTTTAATGTCATGAGCGCGCAACGAGTCGATGCAATTTCTGGTTTAGTGGCCATCAACTCATTGATGGCAATGGTCGGCGGTACGTTGAGCGCCAATTTAGTCGGAAAGAATGATCCCGGATTTTTACATAATGGACCTTTGGCTGGTCTCGTCGCAATTTGTGCAGGCTCAGATGTGGTGCATCCTTTTGGGGCATTAGTAATTGGCTTAATTGCGGGTGTGATTTTCGTAAAGTTATTTACTTATACCCAAAACAAACTGAAAATTGATGACGTTCTAGGTGTTTGGCCTTTACATGGCGTTTGTGGTGTTTTGGGTGGTCTTGCTGTAGGAATATTTGGACAACAATGGCTAGGTGGATTAGGTCATGTTTCTTTTATCTCACAGTTAATAGGAAGCATTCTAGCGGTCAGTATCGCCCTATTTGGCGGTTTCATGGTTTATGGTGTTTTAAAAATGACTGTAGGGATTCGACTATCGCAAGAAGATGAATTTCAAGGTGCAGATTTGTCTATCCATAAAATTTCTGCAAACTCAGAAGAAGGTATGTTTTAGATCAATTTTTTTGGTTAGTATTTATATTATTTGAGCGGCTCCATTGAGCCGTTTTTATACACAACGATTTAAATTTACTCAACAAATCCTATCGTGACACTAAATATAAATATGCGTAAAATAAAAGACAGATGATGACAGGATTATATTGATGAGCAATTTTGCAGACTTCTTGAATGCGTCAATTGATCAACAGAATAAATCGATACAGTCTTATGAGTTTAATGGTCGTAAAGTTTGGTTAAAGAAAGCATCTGAGCGCCATGCACTTTGGTTATATATTCCTCTAAGATGGGTTGCCCGTTTGCTTCAACTAGATGCACTAATTCCCGTTCCTAATCGTGGTGGCAAAGAAGCGATCCAATGTGAATATCAACGCATTACTGCTCTGGAAAAGCTAGGTATAAAAACACCACAGGTTTTGGCTGTTTCTCATGAAGGAATTTTAATTGAGGATGCCGGTTCCAGTGAGCACGAAGCCGTACAACTAGATCATGCTTTGGCCAGAGCTATCAGTTCTGAACAACGTATTCAACTTTATACGGCTGCAATTTTAGCAATTCAATCTATTCATTCAAAGGGCAGCTATTTGAGTGAAGCATTTGTCCGCAATATTTTAGTTGATGAGGATCATCAGTTTACCTTTATAGATTTTGAAACAGATCCAGGAGAAGTTTTAGATTTAAATCAATGTCAGGTACGTGATTGGTTATGCTTTATTTTTTCATCGTCATATCGACTTGAATTCACGGAACTCGATCAAGCAAGTGCTATTTTTTATGATGCTTTAAATAACAATAAAAAGATATATCGTGACATTTGCAATGTGGGTCATAAATTGCAGTGGATCTTAAATTTTAAACCTGAAAAATTAGGCAATGATGGCAAACGTGTCCAAAAATGTATGTTGTTTTTAAAGAGACTCGAACAGCAAGAACCCCTTCCAATGATCTAACTGAGATTTATCTCATTTGTCTTGATCAGATTACATTGATCTGATCATTTTCATCATGCTCAATGGTTGAATACCATCAACTCTTTAATATCTTGGGTAATCGTACCAATACACTTAGCCCACCAAGCTCTCGACTTTGAGCAAGAATCAAGTCTCCCCCCAAGCGCTGTGTTGCTTTATCAACAATGGACAAACCCAAGCCACTGCCGACTTCAAGATGATGATGTACCCGATAAAAACGTTTTAATACCTGATCATAATATTGAGGATCAATCCCTGCACCACTGTCTTCAATTTGGACACAAGCACAGTTATTTTCATCTTCATAAACGGAAATATTAATCACGCCTGCTACGGGCGTGTACTTAATCGCATTATCAATCAGGTTAAAAATAATGGAATGTACTGTGGGTTCAATACTCACCATTTCAATATCTTCATTACGTTCAAAGCCTAAATCGATTTCCTTTTCCATAGCTAAATTCATCAATTGCTCAACGCAATTTAAGGCAACATTATTCAACTGAAAAGTACTAAATCGCTCAAGACTACTCATTGATGCATCTTGTTTAGCCAAAGCCAATAGTTGACTGACCAAATGTTGAATTCGTGCGAGCCCTTTGCTCAGATTTTGAAACGCAGCATGATCAGGAAACTGACTGAGTAAAATCTTGGTTTGCAAATTTAAAGCAGTAATGGGTGTACGCAACTCATGAGCGGCATCAGCGACAAATTGTTTCTGTTCTTGTTGAGCCGTAGAAATTCGTTCAAACAATCGATTCATTTCATGAATTGTTGGGGAAAGCTCTTCTGGATAATCTTTTTCATGAATAGGCGCTAGATCACTAGAATCACGTTGTATCAATTCAGATTTAAAGTCATCCAATGGTTTTAAACTACGTCGAATAATACCTGCCAGCCCAATTAAGGCAAAAGGCAAAATAATGACATAAGGGAGAAACATACTACCCGCAAGTTCTAACGCCATCACTTGCCTTACTTTTTCTTGCTGACTAATCTGGATTTGAAAATCTTTAGTGGGCATCACATAAGTACGCCAGATGCCATGTTCAGTTTGCTGGGTATAAAATCCAGCATATTTGACAGGAGGAACCAATAACCGGTCTGCATGACTTAAATGACTTTGATCTTTATACGCCCAAATATCAACAAATAAGTCTTCTTCGCGATAGACATGATCTTTTTCAAAATGACTGACGACTGTTCCAAAAGGTTGAGTAGCTGCACGTTTGGCCAAATATTGCATTTGCGCATCAAGAATTTGATTACTTTCCTGCAATGCAATTTTATAAGCTGAAAATATCAGAACACAGCCCAGCAATATACTAAAAATAGACGTGTACCAGATTAAGCGTCGCTTTAAAGAATAATGCAGGGTCATAATGGACAAGTTCCTTAACTCTGACCCAAACGATAGCCTAATCCACGAATGGTACGGATAAAATCTTTACCCAGTTTAGAACGCAAATGATGCACATAGACTTCAATGGTGTTACTGGTGACTTCGCTATCAAAGTCATACAATTTATCTTCGAGATTTGCTTTGGAGAAAATCTTGTTTGGATGCGTCATAAGGGGAATTAAAATTGCCCATTCACGATTAGAAAGTTCAATTTCCTGACCTTTGACTGTTGCAACATGCTTTTCGATATTTAAAGTCACATCACCACTTTTAAGAATTTGATCCTGACTTGTAGACTGAGCTTCCTTTCCACTTCGACGTAATAAAGCATGAATACGAGCCAATAATTCATCAAACTCATAAGGCTTAATTAAATAATCATCTGCCCCTTGATTTAAACCATCAACACGATTTTCCAGCTGATCACGCGCTGAGATAATCAGTACAGGAACAGTCGTTTTTTGACGAATCTGTTTAAGGACTTGCATACCATCCATCATTGGTAAACCGAGATCAAGCAATACCAGATCAAAACTTTGTTTTGAAAGTTGCGATAGTCCATCAATTCCGTTATTTACCCATTCTACATCAAATTGATGATACTTAAGTAAAGTGAGCGTAGATTCTGCAATCATGAAGTCATCTTCAATAATCAGGATTTTAGGCATGGTATTGGCTCACAGCTAATCAGTTTATTATCAGGATATCTATCATTATGTCATCTGACTCAGATCTTCGTAAAATATGAAATATCTGAAGTACCGCGACTGTGTATCTGAACATTAAAATGTTTATTTTCATCTGTATTTAAACAGGTTATGTTTAAAATGACCAGACCAATATAAATCCTGCACAAAATTTTATATTGAATAAATCACGTCAATCATTTTCGGCTTGGTGAAATTTTATTTTATTTAACAATCCGAATGAATCATCTTGATTTGTCAAACTCTACTAAAGTCTCATATACGCTTAAAAAATGTAAATTAGTATCGACATCATATTCAGATTACATTCGCTAATCTAAGAATTTAAGCTTAAAACTCTCTTAAATAAATAACAGCAAGCTCACGCTTAACTTTAATTAGTTTATTGATTCATTGGAATTTAGGCGAAAGCCTAGTATTAATGGGATGCTGTTCACCTTTTTATCAGCCTCTTCTTCAGGATAAAATCACGCGCACAACCTCATGCACCCTAATATGCTTTGCAAAAGCGACAACTACGATCGGTTATGGTGAATTTATCTGCAAATGTTATCAATCAGTTTTAATGTGGATTTTGCGGTGACATATTACCGGGTTGTTTTTTGAGCCAATCGATATTTAATATTTGAAAGCCACTTAGATCATTTTTCTCCATTGATAAATTGGCACTAAGCAAACGATCGCAATCAATACAATCAGTGCCAAATATATAGCATAACCCAGAAAATCACCCATAATTCCACTTAAGATATATAAACCACCGCTTACTGTTGCCATAATAGCAACCTGAAAGGTGAAATCTGTTCCTGCAAACGCTTTTCGACTGTATTGCATGACCAAAGTTAGCATGACCACTAAAAGCATCGCTGATACCACATCTTCCAGTGCATTGATCAGATACACAATAAAGTAAGAAATATAGATGTTCTGCTCAAAGGCAAAGGCTAATCCAGCATATGCGAAGAGCATTAAAATTTTGCAATACGAAAATACAATCAGTAGCTTAGATCGTGTATATCGCTTAAGTAAATAACCTGCGATGGCAGCTCCACATAATGCAGCAAACGCGCCAAACATGGTGATATATATTCCTATTTGAGTAAAACTTAGACCGATATCAACCATGAGTGGTTTTAATAATGGACCACTCAAACCATCAGAAATTTTAAAACTGATCAGTACTAACAACCAGCAACGTAACTCTGGCGATTGCGAAAAATGCTTAAAATAGTCTTTTAATGCAAGTTGCGTTTGGGTTGGGTGTGATGCATGACTTATTCGTGTGGGTTCATTTTTATAAGACCAGACAGGAATGGTATTGATGAGTACCAGCAAAGCCAAACCCCAAAAAGTCATTTGCCAACTAAGCCAATCCAGCGCCCAAAGTAAAGTGCCTCCACCGACAATAAACCCAAGTCGTGAGCCAATTACCTGAAAGGTATTGCCCCAATGCTGTTGATCTGTTTTGAGCAGATTCACTGCCAATGCATCAGTGGCAATATCCTGCGTCGCTCCAGTTAAATTAAGGCAAAAAAGCAGTACAAAAAATAAAAATAGAGAATCTGTTTGGCTGAGTGATTCAATTGGATAAAAAGATAAAATGACTAAAATAAGCACACTAAAAATCTGAGTCGGTAAAATCCAGCTTCGATAATGTCCTCTTTTAGAATGACCAAATCGATCGACTAAAGGAGCCCAAAGAATCTTGATTGACCACGGTAACATCAGTAAACCAAACCCGCCAATATGTGCCAAAGATACGCCCTGCGATCTTAAAATTACAGGTAAGGCATGGGTCATAAAACCAACAGGCAATCCTTGCGCCCAATACAATGAAAATAATAAGACATATAAGCGCACAGGATTGAGCATCCCTTTCCCTTTGCAAAAAGTGGAGAAATAAAGTCTACATTTTGCCAATGTCAGTTCAATTTCAAAAGCCTATGATCATAAAAAAGGATTTTATAGTGATCAATATATGTCACAGTTTCCAGAATTACCTGATCAAGTCCCGCGTCGGGGTACATCTTTGAGTCGAGCATTATTTAAAACCCTTTTTTTAGCGCAAGGCTGGAGCATAGATGGCGAATTTCCAAATTTAAGTAAAGCAGTTGCGATTATTGCACCACATACTTCAAATATTGATGCATGGTATGGTTTTCTAGCGATTGGTGGATTAGGCATTAAAATTACTGTGTTGGGTAAAGACAGCCTTTTTAGACCGCCCTTTCAGCCTTTTTTAAAATGGGCCGGCTTGATTCCCGTTAAACGTGATCGCATTAATGGATTAACTGCGCAAGTGGTTGAGTTTATTCAACAGCAAGATCAAATTTGGGTCGGTATGGCACCTGAAGGCACTCGAAAAAAAGCAGAAAAAATTAAAAGTGGTTTTTATCAAATCGCTCTAAAAGCACAAATCCCAATTGTAATTTTTGCTTTTGATTTCGATCATAAGATTATTCATAGCTTGGGCGTGTTTAATCCAACAGGTGAATATGAACAAGATTTGGATCAGATTATGCAGCGATTTGCGGGAAAATTCTCACCGCATACGCCAGACTGGCTCTCTCTACCTTTACAAAATCTAGTCAAAAAACGCTAGTATTCAGATCTTAAATCTGTTCAGATGTGCGCATCTTTTTGACCATTTTTTGCTATTTTAACTGAAAATGAAAGTTGCACATTTTGCTTTGATTGGCACCCTGAGCCTAGCGCTATTTGGCTGTGATAAAACTGTTAAAACTCCAACCCAAACCACTCCGCTGAAAGCCCGCGAACCTGTGATTGCATTGGCTCTTGGCGGTGGCGGTGCGAAAGGATTTGCACATATTGGTGTGATCAAAGTTTTAGAATCTCATGGGATCAAACCTAAAATCGTGACAGGAACCAGTGCTGGAAGTTTTGTTGGCAGTATTTATGCAAGTGGTCAAACGCCTTACCAAATGCAGAGTCTTGCACTGAAGTTGCAGGAGTCTGATCTGCGCGATCTTACCCTCAATCGTCAGGGCATTATTTTAGGTCAAAAATTACAGGATTATGTGAATACTCAAGTCGGAAACAAACCGATTGAAAAATTCCCAATCCGTTTTGCTGCCGTCGCTACTCGTCTGGACAATGGTCAAAAAGCCGATTTTATTAAAGGCAATGCAGGTCAGGCCGTTCGCGCATCTTGTAGTATTCCCAATGTTTTTGTACCTGCAACGATTGCTAATGTAAAATACGTCGACGGTGGTTTAGTCAGTCCAATTCCAGTTAAAACGGCCAAAGATATGGGTGCGGATATTGTCATTGCTGTCGATATTTCTGCCCGTCCAACAGGTTCTGGTGCAGGAAATATGCTAGGTTTATTGGATCAGACCATTAATATTATGGGGCAGCAAAGTATCAGTACTGAGCTCAATCAGGCAAATGTCGTCATTCAGCCTAAAGTCGGTAATCTGGGTGTGCTCGATTTGAAATCGAGCAATCAGGCCATTTTGGAAGGAGAAAAAGCGGCACAGCTCAAAATTAAAGAGATTCAAGGTGTTATTAATGCCTTTAAACACTCTCCTGCCGCACTCAAACCTGCACCACATCCAAAATTTTAAAGCTTATGTTTCTCAAACCTCTTTCATCACCCCCTTTAATTTCTCCCAGAGAGAAAATAAAGTGCACCCTGTAGAGCAATGAAAGAAAGTCATTCTCAATGGGTATTTGACTTAAATTCAAATACCCCAACTATCTATTCATTACGAAGCATTTTTCTGATTTTTATATTCATTTTGCTATTTTAATATTCATCTTTGCCCAGTTCTGTTACATTGACAACTGATGATTTTTTCATCTTTCACATAAGTAATATGAGCAACGCTATGGAATTAGTTTTAGAACCCTGGCATTGGTTTGTTTTAGGTATTATTCTCATGCTTTCTGAGTTGATTTTACCTGCCTTTGCCGCCCTTTGGTTTGGTATTGCCGCCATTATGGTGGGTATTTTATTGTGGCTTTTCCCCATCATGAGTTTAAACATACAAATTGTGATGTGGATTATCCTGTCTATTCTTTGCACGATTCTATGGTTTAAATTTATTAAGCCACTTTCAATTGATAAAACCAAAGCGGGATTATCCCGCGAAGCCACCATCGGTCAAATTGGCATGGTGATTCAGGTTGGTTTAACTCACGATCAGGTCGTAGTACGTTTTGCCTTGCCCGTGTTGGGTGCTGATGAATGGAACTGCCGTAGCCTTTCACCAGTACAGGTTGGCGATCGTGTACGTGTAGTCGATATTATGGGCAATGATCTGGTTGTTCAATTACATAAATTTCAAGAAACATAAGAGGATTTTTTATGCCAGTCGGTACGATTATTGGTTTAGCCTTTCTCATTTTTGTGGGAGTGACCATTTTTAAAGGGGTACGTATTGTTCCTCAGGGCTATAAATGGATTGTTCAGCGTCTTGGGAAATATCACGCAACGCTCAGTCCTGGACTAAATTTTGTCATTCCATATGTTGATGAAGTCGCTTATAAAGTGACGACCAAAGACATTGTTTTAGATATTCCTTCGCAAGAAGTGATTACCCGCGATAACGCAGTTTTGGTCATGAATGCAGTGGCTTATATTAATTTAACCACACCTGAAAAGGCGGTGTACGGCATCGAAAATTATATATGGGCAATTCAAAATCTCGTTCAGACCTCGCTACGTTCTATCGTCGGCGAAATGGATCTGGATGATGCATTATCCTCGCGTGATCATATCAAAGCCAAACTCAAAGCAGCCATTTCAGATGATATTTCTGACTGGGGTATTACCTTAAAAACCGTCGAAATTCAGGATATCCAACCCTCTCCAACTATGCAGGCCGCGATGGAAGCTCAGGCCGCAGCAGAACGTCAGCGTCGTGCTACCGTAACCAAAGCCGATGGTGAAAAACAGGCTGCGATTTTAGAGGCGGATGGTCGTCTGGAAGCATCTCGTCGTGATGCTGAAGCACAGGTGGTCTTGGCTGAGTCTTCACAAAAAGCCATTGAAATGGTGACTTCGGCAGTCGGTGAACAGGAAATTCCTGTAGCTTATTTGTTAGGTGAACAATATATCAAAGCTATGCAAGATCTGGCGAGATCTAATAATGCCAAAACCGTGGTACTCCCTGCCGATATTCTCAATACTATTCGTGGTGTGATGGGAAGAAATCCGTCATAAGCCAGAATAATACATCAATAAGTGCAATTCTTTTTAACAGAATTGCACTTTAAGATCCTGAAAATTAGTTTTTTCTCGATAACACAAACTGCGCAATTTCCAGTAAATCTTTAGCAGATTCACCAAAATAATCCAAAGCAGCAAGTGCTTGTTGCTGTAAAGAAAGAGCGTATTGTTGCGCTTCCTCTAAACCCATTAATGCAGGATAAGTTGACTTTTCTACCTGTTCATCTTTACCTGCGGTTTTACCTAATGTTTCGGTAGTGGAAATAATATCCAGTACATCATCATGCACTTGAAAAGCCAGCCCAATATTTTGCCCAAATTGACGCAACTGCGGAATGGCTTGATCTGCACCTGAAAATGCGGTAACTGCACCCATCATAATCGCAGCTTGAATCAAGGCACCAGTTTTATTGCGATGGATGCTCTCAAGTTGATCTTGATCGATTGCTTTGCCTTCTGCTTGCAAATCCATGACTTGACCACTGACCATTTTAGAACTAGCAGTTGCCAAGATTTGAACCTGTTTTAATACAACTGTACTATCAACACTTGCCTGTTGGTCAAATAAACGACTGGTCAAAACTTCAAATGCCATCGACTGTAAAATATCTCCCGCGAGTAAAGCAGTGTCTTCACCAAAGGCCACATGACAAGTCGGCTGCCCACGGCGTAATAAATCATTATCCATACAGGGCAGATCATCATGTACCAATGAGTAACAATGAATAAACTCCACCGCAACTGCAGCGCGGCGTGCCGCAGCAAAATTTGAGTGTTCAATGAGTGATGCTGCTGCATAACACAACGCAGGACGTACACGTTTTCCACCTAACATTACAGCGTGATAAACGGCTGACTTCAGAGGTTCAGCCAAAGAAAAAGCATCTAAGGCCAATTTTAAATCTTGCTGAATACGCTCTTGTGCCGCAAATAATGCATTGGCATTTACTGGTGAAATCGATGTCACGACAGCCTCTGATGAAACAAAAATAAGAGATCTTTACACGCCCAAGCGCGATCTGATGAGTTACCCACAAAGATAACATATTCATATCAGGCTTAAACTTTTTTCCTCAATCAAAATGTGACAGATGTATCTGTTTTACATAAAATTTAAATTTGATAAAGACTTAATCAAAATTTTATGCATTAGATCATTCTAATGAAATACTTTTATTCTTTTCTCTGACTTTGACATTCTTGATCGCAAAACATAAACGCGATTCAATTTCAGAAAATGAAGTAGACTCTTGAAATGAAGGTTTGTAAATCGCAACCGTCGCAGTAAGGCGCTCATGAACACCTTCTTCAAAAAAATATGCGGCATCATAAATTGCAATGCGCAAACGCTCTGCCAATGTATAAGCCGTAAGCTCTGATGCATTAGGCATAATAATGATAAATTGAGCAGAATTTAGTCGATATAGCATACTTTCTTTAGGGTTTAAATAACTTTGCAAAAGTTCTGCAATTTCTTTTAAAACGATATCTCCCTGACTGTAACTATAAGTCTGATTGAATTTTTTAAAATCATCGAGATCAAACATCAAGGCATAAAAAGGTGTCTTTTTTTGCTCGGATTGAGTTTCACTTAACCATTGTTCCAGTGCCAATCGATTAGGAGCACCAGTAATGGCATCAATATACAGATATTCTTGTAAACGTAGATTATTAAGTTCGAGTACTCGTTCTCGGCGTTTTAATTTAGTTACTTTCGCCCAAACTGTCATCAACGCGATAATTTGCTCATCATCGTTTTTTAAGGCTCGACAATACGTATTATAAAAATGCCCCTTTACATAGAGCTCTTTTTCATAGTGCCCTTCATTATGCTCAAATTGTTCAAGCATAGCGGATATTTCAGATTCAATATTTTCAATAAAGCTATTAATCGACTTCCCTTGCATATATAAAGCATCACTTGCATAGATATCGGCAAACAACTGATTAACCTTTAGAAAAATGCTATCACTACTTAAAATAAATGCAGGAACAGGTAACTTATCCAATAAAGACAGTGTGGGTACTGAACTTTGTATAGACTCCTTCGAGATTAGAGGTGTCAACGTACGTAATTGTTGCTGCCCCAAAATAAACACTGTTTCCAAATCATTATCATCAAGCATATTTTCAATTATATTTTCCCCACCAGAAGGACATTGTAACCAAAACTCCCTCAAAATATGCAATAAAATTCACTTATTTAATTATTTTAATGATCAAATTCTCACAAACAAATTAAATTTCTTTCATAAATCGCTTTTATTTCTCGTTATAGAAGAGAAATCAGAAGAGTTTAAACCATGATGAAAAAAATTCTATTTAAGATAATCTTAATTAAATCACCTTTATCTTTACATCGAATTCAAAAGCTTGGTTAAAGCGATAAAATTCACATGCTGTATGGATTCTCTTTATTCTATGTGAAGTCTCGTATAGTTTATTTAAGCGATAGCGAGACTTTATCGTTGAGATTAATGCATTCTGCTTATTGCAGCAGGTATAAGCTGATGACTAAAGCATGTTTTTCATTAGAAACTATCTGCGGGAACGCGTACCCAGCCTTCCATTAATACACGCGCACTGCGGCTCATGATGGCCTTTTTCACCACCCATTTTTCACCCTGTTGCTCGGCTTGTGCCCCTACTCTTAAGCTCCCTGATGGATGCCCAAAACGTACAGCTTCTCGTGCGCCCCCTCCTGCCGCCAGATTGACCAAAGTTCCAGGAATAGCAGCAGCAGTTCCAATAGCGACAGCTGCCGTGCCCATCATCGCATGATGTAATTTACCCATAGATAATGCACGTACCAATAAATCAACATCTTGTGCTTGAACCGTTTTACCGCTTGAAGATTGATAAGTATTAGCAGGGGCAACAAATGCAATTTTTGGCGTATGTTGGCGCGCTGCGGCTTGAGTCACATCTGAAATTAAGCCCATTTGAACTGCACCATAGGCACGAATTTTTTCAAAACGTGTTAAAGCTTGAGTATCACTATTAATCGCATCCTGCAATTCCATACCTGTATAGCCCAAATCATGAGCATTTAAAAAAATCGTAGGAATACCTGCATTAATAAAAGTAGCTTGAAAGCTGCCAATTTCTGGTACATCAAGCGTATCCACGACATTTCCTGTAGGAAACATGTCGCCTCCCTCTTCTCCATCATCAGCTGGATCAAGAAATTCAATTTGTACTTCTGCTGCTGGGAAGGTCACTCCGTCTAGTTCGAAATCACCTGTTTCCTGTACTTGACCATTAGTAATTGGAACATGTGCAATAATGGTTTTTTCAATATTTTTTTGCCAGATTCTCACCGTACAAATACCATTTTCAGGAATACGGTTCGAGGCGACCAAACCATGACTAATAGCAAAAGATCCAACCGCAGCAGTCAAATTGCCACAATTCCCGCTCCAATCAACAAAAGGTTGATCAATAGATACTTGTCCAAATAAATAATCGACATCATGCTCAGGCTGAGTACTTTTGGTCAAAATAACGGTTTTACTGGTGCTAGACGTCGCCCCCCCCATGCCATCAATTTGTTTTCCATAGGGGTCTGGACTTCCAATTACTCGGAGCAGCAATTGATCACGCGCCTGTCCAGCCACTTGTGCAGATTCAGGTAAGTCATCCAGTTTAAAGAAAACGCCTTTACTGGTTCCACCACGCATATAAGTTGCTGGAATTTTAATTTGTGGTCGCGAACTCATGATCCGTTATCCTTTTCATTTATTTTTGCTTGAGACAAAATGTAACATGACTAATTTCATACATCATATAAGCAAAAAAAGCCAATGTATAAATCTCTAGACTTAAGTCTAGAGATTTATTTTCTTACAGCAGCACATAATTTCTCAATGACCCAAATCATGGCGAAACGATTTAATATGTCCATCTATTAATCAAAATCGAGATAAATTCGACTATCAAGTTCAACTAAAGTTGATCGCTTTTTTTATAGTCAGGCTAGGCTAAAATCACTTGATCTATTAGAATGTCCCACTTATTCACGGTCGAGCGAAGTCCTTTGAGCAACGATTCTTCAAAACTTCAGCGGGGGTTAAAAAACCGTCATATCCAATTGATTGCCATGGGAGGCGCAATTGGTACAGGTTTATTTCTTGGTTCCGCACAAGTTATTCAATCTGCTGGTCCCTCTATTATCCTAGGTTATGCCATTGGTGGTTTAATTGCTTTTCTCATCATGCGCCAACTTGGTGAAATGATTGTAGAAGAACCTGTTGCGGGTTCATTTAGCCACTTTGCAAATAAATATTGGGGCAAGTTTCCTGGCTTTTTAGCAGGCTGGAACTACTGGATTCTTTATGTTTTAGTGGCTATGACTGAACTGACAGCAGTTGCTAAGTATATTAATTACTGGTGGCCTCATATTCCGTCATGGGTTTCTGTCTTGTTTTTCTTTGTGGTGATCACGGCAATTAACTTAACCAATGTTAAGTTTTATGGTGAATCCGAGTTTTGGCTTGCCATCATTAAAGTCGTTGCCGTGATTTCCATGATCATTTTTGGTCTATATCTGTTATTTACGGCGGGCCCATATTCAACGGCATCATTTAGTAATCTATGGACACATGGTGGATTTTTTCCAAATGGGTTTGATGGCTTATTTTATATGTTGGCATTTCTCATGTTCGCTTTTGGCGGGATTGAATTGATCGGAATGGCAGCAGCAGAGGCAGATGATCCCAAGAAAACTATTCCTAAAGCGATCAACCAAGTCGTGATTCGTATCCTGATTTTCTATGTGGGTTCATTGACTATTTTGCTTTCTCTAGTGCCATGGAATCAGTTAGATTTAGGTGGTCTGGATAAAAGTCCATTTGTGATGATCTTTAGTCAATTGGGGATTGGCTGGGCAGCTCATCTACTCAATTTCATTATTTTGACAGCGGCATTATCAGTTTATAACAGTGGGATGTATGCCAATAGTCGGATGCTCTATGGTCTAGCGCAACAAGGCAATGCACCAGCCGTGTTTAAAAAGGTAAATAAAGAAGGCGTTCCTATTCCAGCCGTTTTATTGTCTGCGGTATTAATTTTTGGTTGTGTATTGCTGAACTATTTTGTTCCAGAAGATGCGCTTGGTCACTTGATGTATGTCGTTGTAGGTGCTTTGGTTCTAAATTGGGCGATGATCAGTCTGACCCATTTGAAATTTAAATCGGCAATGAAAACACTGAATCATAAAGTCTCCTTCCCTGCACTTTGGTCGCCTGTGAGTAACTATATCGTTCTTCTGTTTATTGCGGTTGTTCTTTATATTATGTGGACACAAGGATTTAAAGAATCTGTGATTATGATTCCGATCTGGATTGTGCTCATGTATGTTTTATATAAGTTATTAAATTCGAAGTCATCTGCTTCTGAATAAAATTACGATATCGCGTACTCAAACAGTTTAACTCTTTTTGATGAAAGCCAGTTACCCGCGTAACTGGCTTTTGCATTCAAACAGGCGCTAAAGTACCTATTTCATGGTGTTCCAATAACATTAGAGTAAGAAGCTGGAACTTTAACTCTTAAAAAAGAGCGTAAATCACGCGCTTTTTTGTTGGCTCTGTTCATTGATTAATTGTCTAATTTGATCAGATGTCACCAATGGATACTCCAATGGGAACATGTGTCCACCTTTGACCACAGTATATGGAATATTTAACGTTTTTTTAGCTTGTTGAGGAAAAAATCGTTTTAGAAAATCGCTTTTTTCCCCAACCACTAAATGTACAGGCACATGTGGAGAATGACGTGGTGTTAACCACCACCAAGACGGATTCTGTCGAAAGATTTCAACTTCATCTGCCTTAGGAATGGTCAGTGTCACACCACCACGCGCAGGATCTGGACTTAAACCATACTGGATATAAGCCTCGAAACATTCTGGATCAAAATGCTGATAAAAACCCTTCGGACGTAATAATTCAGCGGCTTGCTCTTTCGATGCCCAATGATCCCGACGTCGTGAAGACAAACCTGCAGGTGTCATTTTATCCACTTGCTTTGGACTAATCAGCTTTGCCATATGAAAAGCAAAGGAGTATTTACCCAAAATCAACGGTGGGTCTAGCATGATCACTTGAGAAAACAATTCTGGACGTTGATAGCAAGCCATCAATGTTAAAACTGAACCTAGAGAATGTCCCAGACCAATCACTTTGCGACCTTGCGCCTGTTGTACAATGCTATCAACAACTTGCTCAACCAAATGTGGCCAGTGATTGGTAATCGGATAACGTTTATCCGGCCCGATCAAAGGCACATAAATGATGTCATAGTCATCTTTAAGTGAATCAAAAAGTTTTTGATAAACTTTAGAAGGCACGCCATTGGCGTGCGCAAAGTGGATGATGGGTTTATCAGATATCATAGTTACGAACTCAATTACTTGAATTGCGCCTGTTGTTCCGTCTGCAATTGCTGAGAAATCGACTGGCTAATTCCCTGACCTATTTGTGAACCCATACGCCCAACCAAAGATTCAAATGGGCTGCGTTCAATCGTATAGTTTACTTTAGTATCAAGTTTTAGCTCGCGCATCAAACTATCAATGTTACCTGTACGGTCAGCAACACCGAGTTTAATCGCTTGTTCACCTGTCCAGAATAGGCCTGAGAAGATTGCAGGATCATCTGTTTTGAGACGTTTGCCACGACCTTGCTTCACAGCATCGATAAAGTGTTGATGAACATTATCCAATAATGCCTGAATATGTTCACGCTGCTGCGGATTAATCGGTTTAGTCATGCTCAGAATGTCTTTATTTGAACCTGAAGTCATGGTGCGGTCTTCAATACCTAATTTTTGAGCAAGCCCACTTATGCCGTAGTTTGGCATAATCACCCCGATCGACCCCACCAGACTTGATGGATTGACAATAATTTCATCTGCTGCTGATGCAATATAGTAAGCACCAGATGCTCCCATATCACCAATCACTGCATAGACTTTCTTATCCGTATGCTGTTGTTTTAAATATCGAATTTGTTGCCAAATTTCATCAGATTGTACAGGTGATCCACCTGGAGAATTGATATTTAAAACTACGGCTTGACTTGACTTTGCTTCAAATGCTCGTTTCAGTGCTTTATTGGTATCATCGCTGTTGACGGACTGGTTGCCTGAATCAATCGTACCAATAATATTCACCACCGCTAGATGCGGGCTTGAACTTGAAGACATTGTACTACTTTCTACACTAGAACATCCTCGACCTAAAACAACGACAATGAAAATTAAGTAAAGAAAGGTGAGAATTTTGAAAAATATTCCCCAACGTCTAGCTCGACGTTGTTCTTCTACAGAGGCTAGAACAGCTTTTTCCAAAATTTGCCATTCCTGTCCAGCCTTATTATTGCTATTCGATGGTCCATTTTGTGGTTTTGGTGGCCAATCGGACATAAAAAACAACCCAAAAAGTTAAAATCTCTGCCATTATATACATTGAATCGGTAAAAACTATTTAATCGATAGGATTTCACTTATAATATTTTTGCCCAATGATCATTCCCTTAATTTTTAATTCCTTTTTTGATAATGACGACACCTGATACGCACAGCTTCAATTACCGTCTTTTAAGATTTGTTAGTCGACAGCCTATTCAATTTTCACGTTTTATTGCGCGTATGCTCGCAGGATTAGTCAACACTTTAAAAATTACCAAAACATCCAGAACCATTCAGCTAAACCTACAAATCGCTTTACCTTATTTGACTGAAAATGAACGTCATCACATTACACAACAAGCCATTCGCAATGAACTCACTTCATATTTTGAGTTTTTTAGTGTTTGGGGTTCGTCTAATGATAAAAATATTTCTCGCGTCCAAAATATTACAGGTGAGCATTATTTCCACGAAGCATTAGCTGAAAATAAAGGCTTGGTTTTAATTGTTCCACATTTTGGTACATGGGAAGTGATGAATGCATGGTGTGCACAATTTACAGCCATGACTATTTTATATAAACCTGTTAAAAATGCAGATGCAGATGTCTTTGTCCGTGAAGCGAGGAGCCGAGAACAGGCAAATCTGGTTCCCACTGATGAAAGTGGTGTTCGTCAGATTTTTAAAGCCTTAAAGAAAGGTGGAACGACCGTGATTTTACCCGACCATTCCCCGCATGTAGGTGGAGAAATGATCGATTATTTTGGTATTCCACTGGCATCAAGCAATCTAAGTTCGAAACTCATTCAAAAAACCAAGGCCAAGGCACTTCTTCTGTACGCGATTCGGAATGAAAGTGATGGTTTTGATATGTTTATCGAACCGATTGATCCTGCAATCTATGAAGGATCAGATGCACATGGCACTCTGGTCATTCATCACGCTATTGAAAATCTAATTCGTCGATATCCTCAACATTATCATTGGAGTTATAAGCGCTTTAAAGCGAATCCTGAACTCGACAATGTTTATACGCTAGAGGATGAAGCTGCTTTGGAAAAAATAGAACAAGTGCGTGAACAAGCCAAACAACTTAATATGACTCATGCAGATGCAGCCACTTAACCGTATTTCGATATTGTTGCATTTTTACTTGATGATCCTCCACCTTAAACGTGATCGTTCCTGACTGGATCGTCGTATAAAGCGGAATATGTAAAGCACCTAATCTAGATAATGTTTCTAAACTCGGATGCCCATAACGATTGGTATAACCAACTGATGCAACCGCGATTTTAGGCTGATAATGTTTCAAAAAATCATAAGATGAACTGTGTTTACTACCATGATGCCCCAACACCAAAACATCAACTTTTAAATCTGGATACTTCTGCAAAATTTGATATTCGGTTTCCCAGCCTGCATCGCCCATAATTAAAAATCGACGAAGGCCATTGGCTTTTAACATCTCCAGATAGACCACGCAGGAATATTCATTGCGGTTGTATTGAATTGTTTGATCATCAACAGGTTCTGGAGATAGTATTTGTAAGCGTATCTCTGAAGTTTTCCATGTTTGACCCGCATGACATCTGGAAAAGGAAGTGTCTGTTTGTATCGATAATTTTGGCTGTGGTAGGGTTTCATTGGCCATTAATTGATTAACTTTGGTTTGCTGCAAAATAGTATCAAGCGCCCCACTATGATCCTGATCCAAATGAGAAAGTAAAATACGATCAAGTTGTGCAACACCCTGAGATTTTAAATAAGGAACCACAACATTTTGACCTATACTAAATTTGCTTTCATCATAATAACCGCCCGTATCAATCAACATACGCTGTGATACATCTTGTACAAAAATAGACTGTCCTTGTCCCACATCAATCACCGATATCTGTGTATCGCGTTTGATCCATCCTAATAAAAATATGGGACAAATACATAATAGTGCCCATGACTTTGGAATACTGCCCTTCGGTAAAAATAACAACACCACACTCAGACCCAAACTGAGCAAGAGCATGGGAGTAAAAGCAAATGCATACAGCTCAGGTTGAAAAAGATGATCCAGACCGTTTAAAACAGAAAATAAAAGACCTATGAGTAAATCATCGATATGAAAAAGCAACTGCCCCAAAGACGGAATGATCAAGGCGATACAAGCTGCAATAATGCCCAACGGCACAATCACACCGCCTAAAAATGGGATCACAATCAAATTGGCAATCGGCGCGATCCACGATACCTGTTTAAAAAATATAAGAACCAATGGACATAAAGCAATAAAAATTTTGCATTGCGATTGCACCAATATTTTGCTGTTTCTCCATATTTTTTGGCTAAAGTTTGGAACTGAGTCTAATGGATGTTGTAAAGACTGATAAATATTTAGCAAAATAAAACAAGCGCCATAAGATAACCAAAAAGCAGCCGATAAAATACTCAATGGATCAATCAATACAGTCAGACTAGCCGTATATAACAGCAAATTAAACGGTCGAATTTCATGTCTAAAGCTTAAGAACAAACTGGCAATCAGGGTAATTAATAAAGTACGTAATGCTGGAATTTCAAAACCTACAAATGCAGTATATATAAAGACACAGCTACAAAACGGCACAATCATTAAAATTTTTCTGGGAAATCCTAAATAAAGTGTGGGCTGGTATTTATGGATTATGGAGCTTAGTAGCCATGTAAATAATGCCGCCAAGATCAGTACATGTGGGCCAGAGATCGCCAACAAATGTGAAATACCAAAGCGCTGAAACATCTGTTCCGTATTTTTATCTAATAAACTGCGATCACCTGTCAACAGCGCCAGCATTAATGCCTTGTATTTCAGGGGTTGCTGTTCTAATTGAATACGAAAATCCAGTCGTAATTGCTCAATACTTCGACTAAATTTTTGCCAGAGATTATTTTGCTGTTTGAGATGTTGCTGAAAACCCAAACGATAAACCTGTTCCTTCGATAAGGGCTGAATTTGTTGGACTTGAAAGCCTGACATCCAGTTTTGCTGAGCAAACCACTTTTCCTGATCGAATCCTCCTGCATTCGCATAACCATGCACAGGCTTCACGATTCCTTGTACCTGATAATATTGTCCCAGCGCTAAACTTTTCTGATTGACTTCATGATGTTCTAAAATCGAATCATCCATATACACTAACCAAACCACAGGAGAGTGATTTAAGCTCAGCACTTCAGCAGGCTGTTTTATTCCATGTTCACTACCCTCTCCAATTTTTGAGATATAGATGACTTCGGAGACCCTTCTTGGTGTCATTTCTTTATATTTAAGGCGTTCGGTCAAGGCATGGTCTGCGTATAAATGACCCAGTATCAACATACAAAATGTTGAACTTGCTATTAGAACTACTTTAAAGGATATATTTTCGCTACATGTCTTTATTTTTAAAAAATAAATTCCCCATAAAATTAAAACAAATACAATAAAATAAACACTGATCGATTTCAGGTAAGGCAATGAATATCCCATCAAACTGATGCCAGTAATCCATCCCAATAATATAATTTTTAACATGCAATTTTATAGGCATTCTTTTGGGACAAAATTAAAGCCCATTTTCATGGGCTTTAAAAGGTTATTGGTCGGTAAAACATTTTGTCTTAACTAATTTGATCAACCCATAAACCATCTTGCATATGCAAAATTGAGTCCGCGGATTGAGCAAGCTGCTCATCGTGTGTGACGATCAGCATCGCCATATTCAATTCTTTTTTGAGATCCATTAACAACTGAAAAATCGTCATGGCTGTTTTACGATCCAGATTACCTGTTGGCTCATCGGCTAACATTAAAGCAGGTTTAGTCACTAAGGCACGAGCTAAAGCAACACGTTGTCTTTCACCACCCGATAACTCACCAGGTTTATGTTCAAGACGATGTGACAATCCTACTCGCTCCAGCAAATATTCCGCACGTTGTTTCACCTCTTTAAAATTGCTACTACTACGCAGCATAAGCGGCATTGCAACATTTTCAAGTGCCGTAAATTCAGGCAAAAGATGATGAAACTGGTAGACAAAGCCTAAATATTCGTTACGCTTAAAACCGCGCTCCGCTTCACCTAAAGTGTCAAAGCGCTGACCATTTAAAAAAACCTGACCTTGCGTTGGCTGATCCAGTCCGCCCAATACATGCAGTAAAGTACTTTTACCCGAGCCACTTGCGCCCACAATTGAGACAAAATCACCCGCGTTGACCTGTAAAGAGAGGCCTTTAATCACGTCAACTTTGGATTTACCATCGGTAAAACTTTTATAAATATCTTTGGCTTCCAGAACGATTTTACTCATAACGTAAAGCCTCCGCAGGCTGAATTTTTGCAGCACGCAAAGCTGGATAAATAGTCGCTAAGAAGCTTAAGATTAAAGACACAGAAACAATCAACACCACATCTTGCCATCTTAAATACGACGGTAAATAGTTTATAAAGTAAGCGTCAAACAGATGCCAGCCAAAAGCAGTATTGAGCCAGTCGATCACATTACTGATACTGGTCGCCAGTATGATGCCCAAAATCGCACCTGCAACGGTCCCAATCACACCAATCACCGTGCCTTGTACCATAAAAATTTTGGTAATGGTCGCTGGAGAAGCACCCAAGGTTCTCAAAATGGCAATATCCGATTTTTTGTCGGTCACGACCATCACTAAAGACGACACGATATTAAATGCAGCAACCAAGACAATTAGAAATAGTAATAAACTTACCATGGCTTTTTCCATCTGGATCGCACTGAATAAGTTACCGTGAGTGTAGGTCCAGTCAGATGCATAAAAGTTCGGTGGCAAGGTTTTCACAATGTCATTTGCAACTTGAGGTGCCTGAAAGATATTGTCTAATTTTAGTCGAATACCTTGTGCACCATCGGGCAAACGTAACAACGTTGAAGCATCATTGAGAGCGATGTAGCCAATCATCGAATCGACTTCGGCACCAATGCTAAAAATTCCCACTACTTTGAAACGTTTAAAACGCGGTACGACACCTGCGGGCGATGGCGTTGCTTCGGGAAGTACTAATGTCACATTGTCATTAAGACCAAGTCCTAATGCATCTGCCATTTGTTTACCCAATACGATACCAAACTCACCTTTTTGCAGGCTATTAATACTCCCTGCAACCATGTGATTTTGGATAATAGAAACCTTGGTTTCGTACTTGGGCTCGATCCCGGTTACCATAATGCCTGCCACCTGACCATGTGCAGTCAACATGCCTTGTAACTGGGTAAAAGGGGCAACACCCGTGACATGCGGATGACTTTCAATTTTTTTTGCAAGTTCTGGCCAATCTGTTAAAATTTGTGTTGAAGAAACAGTGGCTTGAGGTATCATGCCTAAGACACGGTTTTTCAACTCACGGTCAAAACCATTCATGACCGATAGCACGGTGATGAGTACGGCAACACCCAAGGTGAGACCAATCATGGAAACCAATGCAATAAAAGAAATAAAGTGATTACTACGCCGTGCGCGAGTGTATCTCAACCCGATATATAACGAGATTGGTTTAAACATACCATCTAATCCGAGGTAATTTCATTATGGAAAATTCACAGCATTCGAGTGGTATAACTGAACGCCGTGTCATGTCTCGTATAGATGCTGCGTTAAGAATCAACTATCAGATTATTAATGAGGCAGTTGCGCTTAACGATCCTTACGATCCAAGTTTTGTTTTGCCGCGCTATTTTCTACTACTTGCAGAATTAGATCAAATTGATCATGCGTTTAGCTACGAATTAGAACAATTAAATCAAAAAGATCAACAAATTGCTCGTATCTTATCTTTATTTAATCAAAAATTGAATTTAATTACGGGTTCTCTATACGACTCTATCGTTCAATCTATCTTACCGAGTACTGAACAAGTCAACGTCTCTGAAACTGGACTCAGTTTTTATACATCTGAATCACTAAATGAAGGAACGTATATTCATATTACGCTTAGTCATCCTGACAACTATTTTCATATCGCGGTGACGGCTCAAGTCATATATAGTATTCCTGAAGATAATAATAAATTTAAAACAGGGGTTTATTTTATTACCTTACATCCACATGATCGAGTGAAGCTAGCAGAATGTATTGCGGAACAAGTATGAAATGATTCAATAAATTATTTATGGAGGCTATTCGTTTTCAAATGATTGCTTGGAATTTTGCTGTTTTAAGTGCATTTGTAATCTACGACTGGCTTGTAAATCCTTATAAAAATATAAAAATAATCCAATTAAAATAATCGCCGCGCCTATGACTCCAAACATGGATAGTTTTTCATGATTGACCAAAACACCAACTAACATAGCTAAAAGTGGTGTCATCACATTGGTGAGTGATAAAGTCGTCGCTTTAATATTACGAACTAATTTAAAATAGCAGAACATCGCGATCAATGATGCCATAATCACAGTATAAATTAAGGCTAATAAGGATTTAGTTTCAGGTAGATGTGTGGGCGCATATTGCCAAATCCACGGCATTAAACAAATCGCCCCTAAAGCAGAAACTAAAATCGAACCTGTTGCTTGAGCCATGGGTTGTATATCGGCATTGACTTTCTTGACCCAAAAAATCGATAGACAATACATAAATACACTGATCAGCATTAAACCAATCCCAATGGGCTGGATATTCTGCTCAGATCCAGCAAAACAAATGAGCGCAAGCCCACAAATCGCCACGAACATTCCTAGCCATTGCAATCGATTCAGATGTTGATTCAAAACAAAGTACGCCATTAGTCCTGCAATAATCGGTGCGAGACCGAACATTAACGCGATAATTCCTGAACTTAAATATTGTGTGGCGATATAGGTAAAAATCTGAGAACCAATCAGACTAAAAGAACCCGCGACATAACTCTGTAGTGCGACTTTATCGGTTGGAAATTTAATTTTGAGAAAAAATAATAAAATTGCAGCAATTGGTAAAGCAATAAAAAAACGTAGCGCCATTGCCCACAAAATATAGAGATCCGAAACGCTCCACACAATTGCAAGAGGCGTAGTGGCCCAGATAAACACCAACACAACATAGGTGATGACAATGTTACTTTTAGATAGCATGCTGGATTCTCATGCTGTTTTTCGTTTTTGTTTCAAAATGGTTTGATCCAAAGCACTCGAAAACTCTCTTTTATCTCGTTCAGAAATCGGAGGCGGCCCGCCTGTTTGTACTCCTGCACCGCGCAAGGTGTCCATAAAATCACGTAAATGCAGTCGGGCTTTTACATTGGCTGTGGTATAAACTTCGCCACGAGGATGAATTGCAACGCCACCTTTTTCAATCACTTGCGCAGCAAGTGGAATATCCTGCGTAATGACAATGTCATTTTCCTGCATTCGTTCTACAATTTCTTGATCTGCCTGATCTGCACCACTCATGACTTGAATAGATTTAATTCGGACTGATGGTGTAATCCCAACATTTTGATTGGCGACAAAGGTCACTTCGAGTTGATAACGATCAGATGCACGTAAAATCACTTCACGCAGAATTTTAGGCAATGCATCTGCATCTACCCATAACTTGAATGCTAACAACTGCATGTCTCTTGGACGGAAATAATTAACATTTTAACAGATTCAGTTTTGCTCATGGATATTTATTCAAGTTAAAAATCCTGATGATTTTTTTACATAATTACAGTGCTAGACTTGAAAAAACCAAGATATGCTCGATTTAATATATCAAGTTATCCATTTTCGATTCACAGCCAATATGAAAAATCAAAACAGCCCTGAAATCATTCACATTGAAGAAAATAATTTTGGCAGTCATGCGCAGCACTGGACACTTCTCTCTACCCAGCCTGAGCAAGATGTCCCAAAATGGTTGGGCTTGGCATTAGATAGCCCAGTTATGCCGATGGGGATTTGTGAATGTGAAGAAGAAATGGATCAGGCTTTTTGGCTCATTCAAGGTCCTGCAAAGTCTTCAATTCAACTGAATCAGATTATTGCAGTCGAAAATAATAAACCTAAAGCATTAATGACGGCGTTTCCTACATTTGAAAGTCCGTACAAATTTAATGCGACCATTGATCGAATTATTACTTCAGATTCTGCGACTCAAGCAGTATTAAGACTAAAAGTAAATGCAAACACGATTATTTATGCCTTTGATAGTTTATATGCTGTCAATCATGGTCATTATCAAAAAAATCAAAATTATCAAGTTCAACTCAACGCTTGGGCGTATGAATTAGAACATGTGGCAGATAATGAAACGATTATTGTGGATGATCCTGCCTCAATTAAACATCATCGTGCATTAAATGATATTTTAGCTGAACATAATGGTGTTGCGCCTGAAAATTTGCAGGAACTAATCAATGCTTGGGAGCCCAAAACCCCTGAAGATAAAGAACCTGTCACCGTTGATTTTTCTAAAATGGTGGCCTATTTATATGGTGAAACGATGGGACAGGAAGATGAAGCATGGTTTCAGGGTAATATTGTAGGTAAAACTTCCATGACTTTTATGGATGAGGAATATACCCTTTATGATGTCACTTTAGTTTTAGAAGATAATCTACCTGCAACATTAATTCGTATTGCAACGAAAGAACATTTGTATAAAAACTTTGAAATTGGACAGTATATTCGCGGTAACCTCTGGATTCAGGCGAATATTTATGCTAAAACTACCAATAATTAATATATTTTCACAATAATTTAATTATTAGGCTCATTAATGAAAATTATTCGAGAACAACAAAGCTATAGTCTCATCCAATTTAGTGGTCAACGAATTAAGTTGGACAAAGGTGCCTTTTGCTTTTTTGTTCTTGGAATGTTTCTCGCAGCTATGATTTTTTACCACTTTGGTTTATTAGCTGCTTAGTTTTATTTACTGTTTGATATATCAAATATTCAAAATAAAGCCCTCACATTTTGAGGGCTTTATTTCTTTCGCTTAATTAACCATTGCGTCGAGCAAAGTCATCCATAAAGTTCACCAACGCTTGTACACCTTCAAGCGGGACAGCATTATAAATACTCGCACGCATCCCACCAACTGAGCGGTGTCCAGCCAGATTTAACAAATGATTTTCTTCAGCTTCTTTCAAAAACAATTTTTCCAAAGCTTGGTCTGCCAAGGTAAATGGCACATTCATAATTGAACGGTTTGCCTCGGCAATCGGGTTATTATAAAAGTCGCTGGCATCGATATAGCCATAAAGCAATTTGGCTTTTTCCAGATTCACCTGATGAATAGCCTCTACCCCACCCTGTTCAAGTAACCATTCAAAGACCAAACCAGACAAATACCATGAATAAGTCGCAGGCGTATTCACCATTGAATCATTTTTTGCTTGCGCAGAGTATTTCAAAATACTCGGTATTTCTGGACGAGATTGATCCAGTAAATCATCACGAACAATAACGATCGTTAAGCCAGCTGGACCAATATTTTTTTGCGCACCCGCGTAAATCAGACCAAACTTGGATACATCAATTGGCGCAGACAAAATACTTGAAGACAAATCAGAGACCAAAGGTGCACTCACCTCAGGAACACCCGCAAACTGTAAGCCGCCAATGGTTTCATTATCAGCATAATGCACATACGCAGCATCTTGAGATAAATTCCATTCGCTTTGGTCTTTAATCGCCAGTTTACCATTGAACGTGGTATCCGCTTCTACGATATTAATATCACCATAACGTTGTGCTTCTTTTAAGGCTTTTTCTGACCAAATCCCAGTATGAATATAGTCCGCTTTAGGATTTTTACCCAATAGATTGAGTGGAATCGCTGAAAATTGAAGTGATGCCCCGCCCTGTAAAAATAAAACCTGATAATTTTCAGGAATATTCATCAGTTTACGCAAATCCGCTTCAGCTTTTTCCGCAACCGCGACATAATCTTTACTGCGATGACTCATTTCCATGATGGAAAGGCCCTTACCGTGCCAGTCCAATAACTCAGCTTGAGCTTTTTCTAAAACGGCAGTGGGTAATGCAGCAGGACCAGCACAGAAATTGTACGCGCGCATGATTTTTCCTTTGTTAGAGTGAAACAAACCTGAATGTGGCATTTAACCATATCTTGAAGTTTCGTGCAGTAATTGAACCCATAAATATTTCGATATAAACTGCCAAGTCTCTTGATTTAATCTATTCAAAATCTTAATTTAGGCTAATATCAAACTGACAGTCCGTCCTTGATCAAGACTGGGTTTTGATTGAACTTGATCAATAGCTTAAGCCTGTTATACGAATGTATTATAAACAATTCAATAACTTACTTTTATAAATAATCGATTACACTAGCTGAAAATATTAAAAGTTGTTTTCTATGAGATTTAGACGTCAGGTTTATACAACAAAACCAACCTTCTTGACGCAGACTTTATTCAAGATCATGGCGGTTGGATTAGGTTTTACAGGCTTGTGTACTCAGGTACAAGCTCAAAGTTATAGCTACGCACAAGCTGAACAGCAAGTGCTTGAAAACTCGTACACCTCTCAGGCCAATCAAGCACTACAAAATTCTGCAAAATTAGATGCCGAAGCTGTAAAAGGTTTAGGGCTACCCCGGATTGACTTGAATGTTCGCGCCTATAAATTTCACAGTGAAGTAGATGTACCATTAAACTCATTTAAACAGGGTATTGAAAATGCGCTGAATGACAAACTCGATAATCAATTGAATGAATGGGAAAATGTAATTCCTCCTAATATCATTGGTGATATTGAAAATGGAGTCAGTGGGATTATTCATGACGGGGTCAATATTGTACCCAACTATGCCAATTTAACCCTACAAGATGAGCAAATCAGATCATCAATCTCAATGGTAATGCCGCTTTATACAGGTGGCTTACTCAAATCAACCAAACAAATTGCAGCGATCCAATCACAGCGTTCTGAACTTAATACCGAACAACAGCAAGACGTACAACGCTTTGAAATGATTCAGGCTTATTTCAATGTGCAATTACAACAGCAATTGCTGAAATCGAGTCAATTTAATTTTAATGCCATGCAACATCATTTGGATAATGCGCTGAAACTTGAAAAACAGGGATTTTTGAGTAAAGGACAGCGAATGCAGTTTGAAGTGGCGAGGAATAATGCGCAGCGTTTATTGCAAAATGCGCAGGCAAATTTACAAAGTAGTCAGTTTCAACTCAATAATTTACTACGAACCAATCAAGTCAATCAACTTACTACGCCGTTATTTGTGAACAAAGCCCAAACTCAATCTTTAGAAAATTTAATGGCAACCTATCCAGAACGGTCCAGTCTGGTGCGAAAAATGCAAATGGATACTCAAATTGCCAATGAAAATGTTAGGGTCCAGCAAGCCGCCAAAAAACCAAATTTATTTGCTTTTGGTGAATATAGCCTAGACGATAAAGAAAACTGGATCGTTGGAATTGCAGCTCGCTATAATTTATTTTCAGGCATCGATAAAAGTAAAAGTATTCATTCTGCCGAACTTAAACGTTATGCCACAGAATTACTGACGGCACGTACCAAACAGGAAATTGAAAATGTACTGAATAAGTCTTATAGCGAACTTTATTCAGCACAACAAACTCATAGCCTACTCTTACAAAACCAAAAAGCAGCACAGGAAAATCTACGCATTCAAGAGCTGTCCTTTAAAGAAGATATGGGCACCGCAACACAAGTGATTGATGCTCAAAATGCCTTAAATGCTTTAGATACCGAAATGGCGCTCAATGCCTATAAATATATTTTATCCTTGGCGACCTTGTTACAAAGTCACGGATCGATTTCAAACTTTAAAGCCTATGTAAACCAACCAAATACCGATTTCATTCGTTAAAGGAGAGGACATGATGAATCAAGATCAACCACCATCTGACGCTCAACATCCAGATCCCTCTTCTAACCCAGAGAATACAAAAGAAAAGCCTGATCAGACGGAGCAAAACCACACAGAACAACAGCAAAGTAAGACCCAAAAACCTAAAAACAAAGGACTCTTGAAAGTCATCGTTGCAATTGTAGTGTTATTAATACTGGGACTCATTGCTTATGGATTATGGAAAGCCTACCAACCCAAACAAGTACAAGTGCAGGGTCGAGTAGAAGCTGAAACCTTACATATCAGTACCAAGGTGCCTAGTAGGATCGAACAAGTTTATGTCTCTGAAGGGCAAAAAGTAAAAAAAGGACAAGAACTGGTACTGTTAACTAGCCCTGAAATTCAAGCAAAAAAACAGCAGGCTCAGGCTGCGTTACAATCTGCACAAGCGCTGCAATCCACGGCTGAACGCGGTTCACAAGAAGAAAATATTGAGACTTTGTATGCCAACTGGAAAAGTGTACAGGCACAGGCTGAGCTGGCTACTAAAACTTATCAACGTGGAGCAGTACTCTATCAAGAAGGTGTAATTTCACGTCAGCGTCGTGATGAAATGCACGCTGCTCAACAATCGGCCAAAGCGCTTAGTGAAGCAACTTATCAACAATATGCTCGCGCCAAACGCGGCAGCACTCCTCAACAAAAATCAATGGCAGATGCGCAGGTTGAAATTGCTCAAGCTGCATTAGCTGAAGCTAATGCACTAGAAGGTGAAACTAAACTGTATTCCCCTGTCGATGGAACGGTATCGAAAACGTATGGCAAACCATCTGAATTAGTTGCAACTGCGGTTCCTGTGGTCAGTATCTTAGAAGATGATGAACTTTGGGTGAGTTTAAATGTGCGTGAAGATCAATATCGCTCAGTTTATAAAGCCAAAACCCTAGAAGGTTATATTCCCGCACTCAATCAGAAAGTCGAGTTTAAAATTAAAAATATTGATGCAGAAGGAGAATTCGCCACGATTAAAACCACACGCCAAACAGGTGGTTACGACATTCGTAGTTTTAAACTACATTTAGTCCCAGAACACACCATACCAGATTTGAAAGTAGGAATGAGTGTGATCTTTAAAGTGACTGAGGCAAAATAAACATGCTTGCCAGTATGTTACGAGAACTACGCTATTTACTCCACAATAAGTGGGATCTGGCAATGGTGGTGGTTGCCCCACTATTTATCATTTTGTTATTTGGCAGTATGTTTTATACGGGAAAACCTGATCACCTCCCAATTGCAATCATCGATCAGGATCAAAGTGAGCTCAGTCGTAACATTAGCCGTAATTTATCCCTCAATCATACCCTCGATGTAAAATACCAGACTCAAAACCAGACTGAAGTTGAGAATTTACTCAACCAAACCAAAATCTGGGGTTATGTCCACATCCCTGCGGGGGCAGAACAACGTTTGGTCAATGCGCAGGATGCCCAAATCAGTGTAGCGTTTAATCAGTCATTTTTTAGTGTGGGAAATACGGTTTCATCTGCCATGCTTTTGTCCGTTTTGAATGGGATAGCAGATTTTGCTGGAAAAAGTTATCTGGGAAATGTACTGCCCTACCTGAATATGCCAACACCCAACGTTAAAATTTCAACCTTATATAATCCAAATTTAAGTTATGAATTTTACTTAGAACCTTTTGTTATTCCTGCTATTTTACATTTATTACTATGTTGTTGTGTGGCATTTGCTATTGGGCAGGAATTAAAAAGAAAAACTGTCCTCAAGTGGGCAAACCAAGATGATTACATCCAAGCTTTTTTCGCGAAAATATTGGTTTATGTGATGATTTACACTTTCTGGACTTGGGCGTGGATGTTTTGGTTAATCGAGATTAGAGGTTGGTTTGTTGCAGGAAGCTTAGTGATGATACTGGCAGGTCAAATTTTACTATATTTTGCCTATGCCTTTATAAGTTCAACGGTAGTACTTGCGACTAAAAATTTAGGACGAACTTTTGGGTTTATTGCGGTTTATGGCGGCTCATCTTTAAGCTTTGCGGGTGTCACATTGCCATTAAATAATGCTCCCCTGTTTACCCAGTTTTGGTCAATGATCATTCCTTATACCCCTTATGCACGTTTACAAACAGAACAATGGGTGGTGGGAAGTGATATCTCTATTTCAATTTGGCCTTTTCTGATTTTACTGGGCTATTGTCTATTTTATTTTGCACTGAGTGTGCTACTGATGAAAAAGTTAGTGAAGGAGCAAAGTAATGCATAATTTCTTTCACTATTATTTTGAAACATTTAAAAATATTTTTAAAAATTCATCTATTTTGACGACCGTCATTTTATCTGTTTTCTTTTATAGTATCTTTTATCCAACCGCCTATAAGGCAGAACATGCTGAATCCCTTCCTATCGTCATTGTAGATGAAGAACAGAGCATCGTCACTTCAACGATCATTACTCAAGTTGCCAATAGCCCTGATGTGAAAATTAAGGCCATCACTGGTAATTTTCTTGAAGCCGAACAAATGGTGCGTAACCAAAAAGCCGATGGAATATTATATTTACCCGATAATCTGTCTAATAGTATTCAACGCGGCGAAGTTGGAGGAATCGGGCTTTATATTAGTACCGCATACTTTTTAAAAACCAAAGATATCGGATTAGGCTTAGCCACTGCGATTGAAAATGCGATTCGTGAACAAGTAGAACGCTTTGGAAAAATTTCTCATTTCAAACCCGAACTTTCAGTTCATCAAATTCCTTTATTTAATACTTTGTCTGGTTATGGAAGTTATATTTTTCCTGCTGTCGCACCTGTGATTATTCATCAAACCATTATTTTGGGTTTAGGCATGTTGATTGGCGGTTTTCGAGAAAAAAAATGGCGTCCGAAAGCAAGTGAATTTTGGGGAATTTTTGCCTGCTTTTTTACCATAGGTTGCTTAGGTTGTTTTTATTTATTTGGCTTCATTTTTTGGATAAATGACTACCCACATGGCGGAAACTTCTGGGGGATGCTATTGGCCGTACCCATTTTCGTCAGTTGTATCACTGGATTAGGTCTACTTTTTGGTTCGCTCTTGGATATGTCTGAACGAGCAGGATTTTTTCTGGTTTCGACCTCTATTCCATTATTTTTATTAACGGGCATTGCTTGGCCTATTGAAGCAATGCCGTTATGGATTCAAGGTTTTACTTGGCTGTTACCTTCAACCCATGCGGTACAGTTATTTATTCAACTTAATCAAATGGGTACTCAAACTTATTTCGTATTACCTAAACTGATCTTTTTGAGCTGTGCCGCAGGGGTTTTCTTATTCATTGCTTATTATCGTTTAGTGATACGACCCAAAGTGTTATCGAATAAGTCATAAAAAAGTACGCCTTAAGCGTACTTTTTATTTGTTTGATTTAATTACCAATTTACATTAACACGGCGATTCGGCTCCAGACATTCGACCAATTGAGACTTATCTGAGCTTGCACCACATTGTTGATAAGCAGTGGTCTGATTTTTCGCTTCTATCTTTATACGATTAGAATCAATACCATATTGAGTCAACAATGTCGCAACCGTTTGTGCGCGTTTTGCAGAAAGTTTTTGGTTATATGCATAAGAACCCAATCGATCGGTATAACCTGCAACAACAACAGGACGATGATCTTGTGAACTATCAATCTGTTCTGCGATTTCTTTAACCGAATCTACTCCAGTTGTAATTCCTGCAACATCAGAGCGATCGAAAGCGAACAGAATATCTTTTGATCGAACTGGTGCAGAAGCAACTGGTACTGAAGTTAGGGTTGTTCGAGTTGGTACTGGATTACTAGGATGTATTAAAGCTTCACAATCCTGACCTTTCCAAGATAACCGCTCAGCCTTATTATTCTTGTCAAAATCAATACGAAGCTGGCAGCGTCTATAATCATTACGATCGGGTACACGAATATCCAACACATAATTCCATATTTTTGACCCAAAAACTCCTTCATTAAATTGTGGATTACCTAATAAATGTCTGATCTGATCTTTAGTCAATCCAGTATCTAAACGTGCTACATCTCCCACCTCATAACGCAACACCTGTTTAAGATAGCTTTTACTGACATCAGGAAAAGTAATTTGTTCAGTCGTTGCCATTGGTTCAGCTGCTGTTGCAGACATCATAAAGCCCAACATTGCAGCGAACATAAAAGTTTTTTTGATTTGCATAGCTTTTGTTCTCTTTAATATTTTTGTGAAAGGAGATGGCACATCCACCTCCTGTTGAGCATTCATGAAATTAATCAATCACACCACTGATACCCACACGGACACTTGGATCTCCTTGCGACGCTGCCGCAACACCACCTGTAATTGACCAGCGACCATTATCTGCAGTTTTACGCAAGGTTGCACCGACTGCATTTTCTCCACCATGATAAGCAGCGCCTACAGCATAGGTAAATTTACCCGCAACAAAAGGTGCTCCCTCCAGTGCCATCGCAGAGGCAATACCCGCATTGGCTTTTTTCTCGACATCATCGATACGACCATTTACGTTATAGAACACTTGTTCCAAGCGATCACCGAGATTGGTAATTCGATTTCCAAGATTAATATCGGCCTGATTTAATGCACCTAAAGCATCGCCGACATTGTTATAACTTCCGTTGTTCACATTATAGGTAGGACCAGTAAATTGACCATTTTCATATTTGGCACCACCACCCAGCGAGTTTACGATATATTGATTCGAGGTATTTAATTGCGAACCATTGACTGCATCTTTGGATGTACTGGAAATTTCACCCGGTGCAACATTCGTGATTTTATGATTGCCTGCATTAATACCATTTTGATCAATATTTACATCGCCAACTTTCACATTATTTGCAGTCACTGTATTTGAAGTGACAGAGTTAAATTTCACATCATCAGCAGTCGCAACGGTATATTCTTTACCACCATTAATATTGGTACTTTCTTTAACCGTAATATTTTGACCGGCTTCAACAGTGCTATGTTGACCTGCTTTTTGATTAATTGACCCAATCGCATCATTAATATTGGTTGCACCCGTACCCCCAATATTGGTGATGGTATTGCCATCACCTCCCTGAAATGCACCATCACCGATAATGTCATGAATCTGGCTACCATTGACTGCATCTTTACTGCCTTGAGCAATACTGCCTTCTGCAACACCAGTGACTTTATTACCACCTGCGTCAATACCATCTATGGTTACACTTGGCCCGCCAGTGATGGTTAAACCATTATTATTCAAGGTTGTATTACCAGCCGTCACACTATCAACTTGAATATCTTTCGCTAAGTCAACAGTAATGTTATTGCCTGTGTTATTGACTTGAATATTGCCGTCGTTGTTGGAAAAATCCACAGTATCTGTTGGTTTTACCTGACTTGCATTTTGACCATTAGTGGAAACTGTCCAACCCTTATTAGCATTTTGAGCGGTGTCATTGATCGATTTGATCGCATCATTGATGTTGTTTTGTCCAGTATCCCCAATATTATTATTGGTATATGTACCAGTATTCGGATCATAAGTGGTATTGCCACCAATAATATTTTGAACACCGCTACCCAGATCATGAAGCTGACTGCCATTTACCACATCTTTTGAATTTGCTGCGACTGTTCCAGCTTCAACCCCCGTGATTTTATTGGTTGTTTTATCGATAACGACGTTTCCAACATTGACTTTGTCAAAGCTGACTTCTGGTGTGGTGGTAATGGTAACTTTATCTCCATTTTGAATAAGCTCCACGTTATCGCCAGAAATCATGGTAAAGGTTTGATTTGGCTTAATCGTTTGCAGAGATGAATTGAATACTTGGCCTTTACCTGATGTGGCTGTGGTAAATATCCATCCTTCTTCTGCAATCGCCTTAACATCATTTAACTGATTAACATTAACAGCATCCGTCCCATTTTGACCTGGGGCAACATTGCTAATAATTTGGTTACCTGCGTTAATTCCACCCAAAGAGATCGACGGGGAGTTGGTGAGTGGTAAACCTGTAATAGGATCAACAAATCTTAGACCAGTATTATCAATAACTGTTCCACCTGCATTCACACTGTCTAGCAACAAATCTCTATTCAGACTAAAGTCAATAGTGGTTGTTCCATTACTATTAGTCGCCGCAACTTTAAGGTTATTTTCGCCATTCGCAAGACCTATATCAACAGTATCTGCTGGTTTAACCTGAGTGGATGCTAAAGTTGAATCGGATTTAACGTTCCAGCCTTGATTGGCATTTTGAGCAACATCACTGACCGATTTAAGCTGCTCTTCTGTGGCCGCTTGCTTTTGGTTATAAGTTGCATTTGGATCCCATGTGGTGTTGCTTAATCCACTAATAAGACCTGTAGCACCATTAATAATAACTGGATTTGATCCAGCTCCGACTGTGATTTGTGATGTACCTATGGTGGTCGTATTTGTTCCATCGGATACCACTGTACCGTCTACAGTACTGGTATTAGATTTTGTTCCATCATTTAGTTCAACCTTGCCATCAGTTACTTCACTGTTACCAACCGTTAAACTACCCGCTTTACTCAAATCTATATTTTTGGAAAGTTCCACTGCAATCTGATCATTCACGACTTTGGTGGTGATATTGCTATCAGCACCCACAATATCAATTGTTTCTCCTAACTTTTTATTAACCGTATTACTATCCGCTGCTTTAAGACCAAAACCTGAATCCGTTAAACCTGTCTGGATCGTCTTTAATTGCTCTTCTGTCGCTGCACGCCCTACGGTTGCAAAGTCTGAGCTTGTCGTCGTTTTATTGGTTAGACCTGTAATTTCACCAGTATTGCCATCAATAGTAACAGGATTTCCTCCAGTCGCAGGCCCGACTTTAATGACAGGTTCCAGACCAAAAGTAATTTGATTATTTCCAGTATTAGTTACTTTAATATTATTATCAGTTGCACTGAAATCAACATTTTCACCTAAGGCAATCGTATCCTTAGCTGCTGTATTTCCATTTGAACTGACGGTAAAGCCTTTATCAATAATGCCTTTGATCTGACTACCGTTCACAGCATCCATTGAAGTATCAGTAATTGCTCCAGCGCCAACATTAGTAATCTTATTGGTTCCAGCATTGATACCTGTTGCGCTGATACTTGGTGAATTTGGAATAGCCCCACCACTTGAATCAACAAACGTTAACCCCTTACTATCGATCACTGTACCCGCAGCATTCACACTATCAAGTTTGATGTCTTTAGAAAGTTTGACCGTGAGTTTATTAGTAGTGCTATCTGCAACAACACCAATGTTATTATCGGTTAAATTTGCTGCGACAGATTCACCACCGACAATACTGAGTTGCTCACCCAATTTACGTTGAACATTTACACCTGCATTATCCCCTGTGAATGTAAGTGGTGTCGCAAGTTGATCTTCAGTCGCTGCACGACCAGTTGTATAATTATTTGGATCAAAAGTTTTATTGGTTAAACCAGTAATCGTTCCATTCTTACCATTAACACTAATGGTAGCGCCTCCAGGCTGCCCCCCAATATTGACAACTTCTGCTAGTTTCACATCCACATTAGTGTCTGTATGACTTACTGTAATATTGTTATCACTATTGGAGAAATCTACTGTTGCATCTGGGGCTACATTGGACTTATTGGCTGTATCTTTATTGGTCGTGATGTTCCAACCTTTATTGACCGTATCATTCACCAGCTTTAACTGCTCTTCAGTCGCTGCTCGGCCTTCTGTTGCAAATCCTGATACGGATAGAGTTTTATTGGTTAAGCCAGTTAAAGTTCCTGTTGTACCACTAAGCACGACATTATTAGCTGCATTTTTTAATGTAATGGTATTAGCATCGATCGTGTTTGTACTCGCACCCGCTGTAATGACATTATTTGTCGAGGTACTCACATTGCTATTATTGGAGGAATCTTTTATTTCCACTTTTCCATCAGTTACTTTACTGTTACCGACCGTTAAACTACCTGCACTGGTTAAATTCACATCTTTCGCCAATTTTAACTGCAACGTATCGGAACCATTGGCGACTACACCAATATTACCTTCCGTTAATGCACTCGTTGCCCCCCCTGTAATCTTGAGTTCCTCACCAAGTTTACGATCAACTTTAGTTCCACTGTCACCTGCAAAACTTAAAGGCTGTTGAACTTCCTGCTGTACTGCAAAGAGTTGACTTCCGTTAATAGCATCTGTACTTGTTGAGCTTACTCGACCTGCCGCAACATTTATAATTTGTCTTTCACTATCCTTTGAACCAACACTAACAGTGGATAAACTTGCACCAGAACCTGCATAGTTATAATCCCTACCATTAATGGTGCTTTTTGTAGTTTGATTATAATTGCCTGATACCGAATTACTTCCTAATGCGACTGCATTTGCATTTGTTACACTTGTATTAGCACCAATGGCTACCGCATTATTTGCCATTGCTTGTGCATTTAACCCTTGAGCTATAGCATTTTTTCCAGTCGCTAAAGCATTTGTACCTGTAACAATTGCATAATCAGCAGAAGCCTGAGCATTTACGCCCTGAGCAATGGTATTAGTATTTAAAGCTTTCGCACCATAACCCTGCGCGATTGCACTTTCTTGAGTAGCCAGTGCCTCTTTACCCAAGGCCAAACTATTTAAACCCGAAGCTTGTGATTTTTGGCCAACTGAAATTGCATCTTCTGCAGTTGCTTGAGATTCTGTACCTAAAGCAAGTGAACTTTCTTCAGTTGCTCTTGCAGTATTACCAACTGCTAGCGAATTTTTAATTTGTGCAAAGCTATTAGTGCCTATCGCGATCGTATCAGAGTTGGAATTATTATCTATTTCTTCTTTAGTTGGATTGGCCTTGCCTGAAACAGCACCTTTACCTAATGCTACCGCATTGGTCGCATAAGTAGTTGCATTCGTTCCTGTTGCAATTGAATCCGTAGCAGTTGATTTCGCAGCATTACCAAATGCAAGCGCATTGGTCGCTGAGGAATTAGCATTTGTACCCAATGCATAAGCATTTTCTGCACTGGCACGAGAACTTACACCAATTGCAGTAGAGGCATTTCCAATTGATCTTGAATCATAACCTTGAGCAATACTTTCAGCACCTTCAGCAATTGTATTTTGACCAATTGCAATCCCTTTTTCATTCGTGACTAAAGCTTGAGTACCAATAGCAATTGCATTGTCAATTTTGCCCGTTGGTGATGTTTGAGGTTCTGCTTTAGCATCTTTACCTATCACAATACTGCCTTCACCGCGACTAATCGCGTGATTACCTATTGCTACACCTGCCGTATCGTATACAACTGAATCCGCAGTTCCGATAACGGTTGCATAATCCCCCAAAGACTGAACTTTTGAGCCGATAGCGGTACTATTATTGTTTGCAGCTATAGCATCTGGACCGATCGCCACCGCATTAATACCTGTAGCTCCTTCGTTGGCACGATTACCTTTGGTCGTTGAGTTCACACTAATATATTTAGCACGACTTTCTTCAACGGCTTGTTGCATTTGTTCAAGATTGACCGCGTCTGTACCAACTTTACCTTCAGCAACCCCACTAATCACTGTATTTGGACGAAGATTAATTTGTTTAGATGAGGCATCTGTATAAGTCACTGCATTTTCTGTAGCAGGAAGCTGGATTGCTCCTGTACTAAGTGCACCTAAAGCTTCAACAACTGTATTATATTGATACTCTTTACCGCTCGTATCTTTGAGCGTGATTTGAGAATAATCCCCAGTTTGACTATTAACAGTCACATTACCACCAATAATATCTGCAACTTTTTCCTGTGCCTTTCTTAATTGGTTAACGTTAACTGCATCATAATCTCCAGCACCATCAGCGACATGTACGATTCGACGGTTAAAAGATGCAGTTGATCCATTGGAATCGGCACCGACTGAAACTACGCCCTGATCACCAATTAACGCAGAGGTAATATATCCAGCTTGAGTTTGCGAGGCAGTGCTTGATGCAATAGAGTTTGCTCCAAGTGCAATACTATTATCCTGTGACCATGCATTTGTACCTAGTGCAACGCCGTTATCTGCATTTGTGATATTGCCTGTGCCGTCATCCACACCCTGAACTTTTGATAATGAGCCTACTGCAACTGCACCTTGATTACTGGCGTTTGCAGAATATCCAACTGCCACAGCATTTTGTCCAGATTGAGTTCTCGCTCCAAGTGCGGTGGTATGATTAATTGCAGTCGAACCTTGATTAGAGATATAACCAATACTTACACTTTCCTCTCCTGTAGCGCCCTGACCTGCTTTGGAGCCAATTGCAATATTATAACTACCCGATGTGTTATTGGAGGCTTCCAAACCAATTGCAATATTTTCATTGCCAGTTATGTTTTGACCAGACGATGTGCCGATTGCGATATGATTTTGATTGGCATTCCCTGGTAAGTTAGTTGTACCTAGTCCAGCATTACTACCAATTGATACCGCATTAGTACTATTTGCCTGAGAGTTACTTCCTATTGCTGTACCTGCATCAGCACCAGCAGTTGAGTTCTCACCAATAGCCGTTGCGTTTGTTGCTGAAGCATTCGAATTTCCGCCTATTGCCGTAGCATTTGAACCACTAGCTGCTGCTGCATTCCCTATTGCACTTGCGCCTGCGGCACTTGATACAGCATTAGATCCGATCGCCAAAGCATTATTACTATCGTCACCTGTGACTTTTGCAGAATCACCAAGAGCTAAAGAGCTGGTAACATATTTTGAATCGACAGTTGCAGCCTGACCAATAACGGTATTTTTGTTACCTAAAGCGATAGTATCTTTACCAATAGCAATAGACTCTACCCCATCAGTTGGAGCTGGTGTTGTACCGTCATCTTGGGTTCCTACGAGTGCATTTGTACCAATCGCGATAGAGTCAGTGGCGGATTTATTAGTAATTGCTTTGGGTCCTACAGCGACAGAGTCTGTACCATAGGCGGCCGAATCATCCAAGTTTGAATTTGCGTGGAAATATTTAATGCCTTGCGCACCACTGTTAAAAAGTTTTTGTTCTAGCTCATAAAACTGATTGCCTGTAATCACTTGTTGTGAGCCTGCTGCAATGGTTCCATCCTTTGCAACTGTAATTTGCCCATCATCAATAATTGTGCCGCCTACAGTGACTTTATTAAAAGTCACTTCATCTGCTGTTTGAACTGTATAAATCGTTTGACCGTTACTGCCATTAGAAGGAGTAACTTTAATGTTGTTACCCTCCAGCACTTCGGTTTTTGCAGCATTTACATCGTCTTTAGATGCTTTGGTCGCTAAACCTGTTGTCGTGTTATTGACTTGATTATTGAGTGTATTGAAATCAGTTTGGGATGCTTTAGTTGCTAAACCTGTAGAAGTGTCATTTACTTTATTATTCAACTCATTGAGAGATGCGCCATTCGTTGTAGTTACATCCGAACCAGTCATCTCCCCCGTAGCTGTTATATCACCTGTTACATTTAAATCTTCATCGATATCCTGCGCATGAGCCGATACAGCAAATGCAATTGTCGTCGCTACAATGGCAATCTGTGCTGTTTTCTTTACTGATTTTGATTTGCTTTTAGATTTAGCTAACTCAGAAACCGCAACCCATGCTCCTAAAGAAGCGTTCCATATGACTCTGTATACTTTGTTCATTATTTATTACCGCCAGTAAAGTAAGTTATAGGATTTTTTGATTTTGGTTAAAGTCTATAATTTAAAAATAAAATAATGATAAATCCATCACACTAAAAACAAAAAACATGATCGAATAAAACATATTGTTAAGTTTTTGTTTTTAATCCCTATGTATAATTTAATATAATTAATAGGAATTATGGATTTTCTATTAAATTTTGTATTTAGACTTATTCATTAGGTTAATTTAATTATTTTTTTGATAAAATTCATGTGAGATATTCTTTTAATTTTGTGTATTTATTTGTTAGATAGTTGGCATTTTGTAAAATATGAAAAATATTCGTAAAACTTTAATTCAGAAGCGCAAACAGCTAAATAAATTTCAGCAAAAAAAATTAGCCTCCTCGGCTTTATTTTTTTTTAGACAATTTCTAACAAAGACCGATCATCAAAAAATAGGTTTATATCTTCATGCATTTGGTGAAGTTCATACGAGATTGCTCATAGAAGAATGTTATAAATTAAAAAAACAAGTTTATTTACCCATGATCTGTAATATGAATAATAAATTGGTCTGGGTGAAAGTGAGCTCTCATCAATATCGAAATAAGCGGTTTTCTCATCATCCTTTAGGCATGAAAGAACCAATGGCAAGTCGTGGTTATTCTGTCTCTCATCTTGATTTAGTAATAATGCCTTTAGTCGCCTGTGATCATCATGGAACACGAATGGGAATGGGCGGTGGTTTTTATGACCGCACATTAGCAACAGCACCACATCAACCGTTTCGTTTAGGCTTAGCTCACACTTTTCAATTACTTGATCAAACCTTGCCTCGTCAAGCATGGGATCAGCCATTGGATGCACTTCTGACACCTCACGCTATCTATCATTTTAAACGCTAAGCTGCTGATCTAAAGAATTCCGACTGATTTGCTTATTTTTTTGCATTTTCTATATGAATGCCCTTGTAATTTTCAAAATACACATCACTATAAAAAACATGGCAACATTGTTGTCACTCATTAGGAGTGCCCATGTCTGAAAATATTATGAATATAGAAACCTTAGAGCCTCAGGTTCCAAGTGTATTACCGCTTTTAGCGTTGCGTGATGTTGTGGTTTATCCACACATGCAAATTGCGCTATTCGTGGGTCGTGAAAAATCGATCAATGCAGTGGATGTGGCTCGTAACAGTGACAATTTAGTATTTGTAGTTGCACAAAAAGATTCTCTTACCGAAGAAATTGATCACGACAACCTTTATCAATACGGTACTGTCGCGAAGATTGTGCAAGTTGTGAATCACGAAAATGATGAAAACTGTATTAAGGTTCTAATTGAAGGTTTATATCGTTCAAAACTGACCAAGATTATTGATGAAGATAGCCATCTGACAGCCGAACATCAATTAAGTCCGATGGCGGTTAGTATGGATAAAACTGATCAAGAAACTCGGTTGCAGGAGTTACGGACTTTATTTGCTCAATATGCAGAAGCAAAATTACGTAATGCCCGTGAGTTGGTGACGGCTGCAAACAAAATCGACGACTTATTACAACTCATGTTCTTCGTCGCGACTCGTGTGCCCTTAAATATCGATGTAAAACAGAAATTTCTGGAACATGATGAGTTTGAAGCACATTTGCAAGAGCTAACCACTTATTTAACTCAACAATCTGCTGAACAACAAATTGAGCAAACATTGCATGACAATGTAAAACGCCAAATGGAAAAAAATCAGCGCGAATACTTTCTTAATGAAAAAATGAAAGTGATTCAGCGTGAGCTTTCCGATATGAATGGCGGTGCTGAAGATGACGTTGCTGAAATTGAAAAACGTCTGGCTGAAGCAGATTTACCCGAACACGTCCGTAAAAAAGCGGAAGCTGAGTTTCGCAAGTTAAAAGCAATGCAACCAGCTTCGAGCGAAGCGGCTGTAGTTCGTAATTATCTTGAAGTGATTCTGGATACTCCATGGAATACCGCAAGTAAAGTCAGTATCAACCTGAAAAAAGCTCAGGAAATTTTGGATGCTGACCACTATGGTCTAGATGATGTCAAAGACCGTATTGTGGAATATCTAGCGGTTCAGTCCCGTGTGAAAAAACTTCGTGGCCCAATTTTGTGTTTGGTTGGTCCTCCTGGAGTGGGTAAAACCTCACTCGGTGAGTCTATTGCAAAAGCTACGGGACGCGAATTTGTGCGTATGGCCTTAGGTGGTGTACGTGACGAAGCTGAGATTCGTGGTCACCGTCGTACTTATATTGGTGCGATGCCGGGTAAAATTGTGCAGTCATTGACCAAAGTCGGTGTCAAGAATCCTTTATTCTTGCTCGATGAAATTGACAAGATGGCGCAGGATTATCGTGGCGACCCTGCTTCTGCTCTGCTCGAAGTTCTAGATCCATCACAAAATAGTAAGTTCAACGATCACTACTTAGATCTTGATCTGGACTTATCAGAAGTGATGTTTATTTGTACTGCCAACAGCATGAATATTCCAGAAGCGCTGCTGGATCGTATGGAAGTCATTCGCTTACCGGGTTATACCGAGGAAGAGAAAGTCAATATTGCTGAACGTTACCTCGTACCAAAAGCAATTAAAGACAATGGTTTGCGTAGCAGTGAATTGACAGTTCATGAAGAAGCAATTCGAGATATCGTTCGTCGTTACACCCGTGAAGCTGGTGTGCGTAGTTTAGAACGAGAAGTCTCTAAAATTGCACGTAAAGTGGTGAAAGAAGCCGTTAGTAAAAAGTCAAAAAATTTGCATATCGATGTTACTGGTGAAAATTTGCCAGACTACTTAGGTGCACATAAATTTGACTACGGTATGGCTGAAGATGAAGCTCAAGTGGGCCGTGTTAATGGTTTGGCTTGGACTTCAGTAGGTGGAGAGTTATTGACCATCGAGGTAGCAGCTGTTAAAGGTAAAGGTAAATTCATTACTACCGGTTCGCTTGGTGATGTCATGAAAGAATCGATTACCGCTGCAATGACCGTGGTTCGTACTCGTGCAGATGAATTGGGAATCGAGGCTTCTCGTTTTGAAGAAACTGATGTTCACGTTCACTTGCCTGAAGGTGCAACCCCTAAAGATGGTCCTTCTGCTGGATTAGCATTAACAACAGCATTGGTTTCTGCATTTACTGGGATTCCAATCCGCGCTGATATTGCCATGACAGGTGAAACCTCTTTACGTGGTAATGCACTTCGTATTGGTGGCTTGAAAGAGAAACTTTTAGCCGCACACCGTGGCGGTATCAAACTGGTGTTTATCCCGCAGGATAACGTACGTGATTTAGCTGAAATTCCAGATAATGTGAAAGAAGGTCTGGAAATTAAAGCAGTGAAAAGCATCGATGAGATTCTGCCATTGGCTTTAACTGAACAGCCTAAACCACTTGCAAAAACGCCGATCGTAAAACCTGTTGAAGAATCAAAAGCTGCACGCCATTAATCTCACACTATGTCAATAAAAAAGAGAGCTCAGGCTCTCTTTTTTACATTTATTAGGTTGAAAATTAATCAATTAACTCCATAATAAAAGTAACAATTCATCATTTTAGTTTGCTGAATTTAGTCTGGTCATCTGATTCTCCAGACAGATGACCTTTTAACCGCAGCCCTTTCACGCTTTTGATGGGCTGCGTTTTTTTATGCCCCCAGTTTTTTTGTTTAAGGCTTAATCATTCAAATAGATACCATTACAATCGACATGAAGCCTGATAGGATCCCCGTTATACTTAGATTTGTTCGCATTGAGCATCGAGTCACATTATGAAAATTCGCATCCTCACAATTGGTCAGAAAATGCCAGCTTGGGTAGTTACAGGTTTTGAAGATTATTTCAAACGAATACAACCTTTTGTGCAGACTCAAGTGATTGAGTTACCGATGGCGAAACGTGGAAAAAATGATTCAGAAGCAGATATTTTAAAATATTGCCAAATTGAAGGTGAAACTATTCTGAATGCTTTAAAACCAAATGAGACCTTGATTGCACTGGAAGTTGGTGGTCGAGAATTAAGTACAGAAAAACTGGCTGCAACCATGAAATCATGGATGCTTGAAGGCAATGATGTAGCTTTAGCTATTGGTGGCCCAGATGGATTATCTGATCAAGTTCGTCAAGCGGCTGCCTGGCATTGGTCTTTATCAAAACTCACAATGCCACACCCGATGGTTCGAATTTTATTGATTGAGCAACTGTATCGAGCCATGAGCATCAACCATAATCATCCTTATCACCGTGCTTGATGCATCGTTGGAGACAAAATTATCAAACTAAAATTTTATTTGTTTGACAAGATAAAATGATATTTGTATGAGGTAAGCAGCATGAATTTACAAACACTCCCCGGGCTATTTATCTCTCATGGTTCACCTATGCTTGCGCTAGATCCAGAACAAGTAGGTCCTGCTTTACACCGTTTGAGTTTTAACTTACCTAAACCTCAGGCCATTGTAATCATGTCTGCACACTGGGAAAGTCAGTCACTTGAAATTAGCACCTCGACACGCCCTCAGACATGGCATGATTTTCGTGGTTTTCCCAAAGAGTTGTATCAGATTCACTATCCCGCCCCAGGTGAACCAGAGTTAGCTGAAGAAATCTTGAAATTACTGGCGGAACAGCATATTCCTGCACATGCAAATAGCACTCGTCCACGTGATCATGGTGTCTGGATGCCGTTATTACATATGTATCCTGAGGCAGATATAGCTGTGATTGAAATCTCATTGCCGATGAACATGAATGCAGATGAAATTTATCAAATTGGCAAAGTGCTTGCTCCATTACGCGAACGCCAAATTCTGTTAATTGGTTCAGGCAGCATCACCCATAATTTGGCAGAATTATCATGGGATGGAAATGCTCAACATATTCCCGAATGGGCTTCTTCTTTTCGTAATTATGTGGTTAATAAACTGACTCATCAAGATTATGATGCGGTGTTGAATTGGCCAGATATTCCTTATGTTGAACGTAACCATCCTACTCTGGAACATTTTGCTCCATTATTTTTTGCAATGGGAACAGGCAATCGTTTTTCGATTGTACATAGTAGTTTTTCTATGGGGGCATTAGGCATGGATATTTATCGGTTTGACTAACAAAACTCAGGCCTCTTTCTTAAATCTTAATTAATTTAATCGGATACTCGGTGTAGTCATTGTTGCAAAATAGATACAATTTAAAACTGAAAGTCTTCATTGTTCTTATTCTATTTCCCTAATAATCTATTAACATACAATTTGTTAAAGTAAATATTGTACACTTACATGAAAATCAAATACTTGATCCTTGCTCTTTTACCCTTTTCAATTGTGGCATGCCAATCTGTACATCAGAACGCTTCTCCTGTCACCGTGAGTGCAGAAAAACAAATGAACGCAAATAAAATTTTGAGTGCCTACAACTGGACTTACCAGCCTCAGGGTACACCTCGTCCAATTCAATTAAACTTTTCAGAAAATCGTCTGAATATTATTACGGGTTGTAATAATCAAGGTGCCTCTTGGAAAGTTGAAAATAACCAATTGATCACTTCCTCGCTCGTTTCAACGATGAAAGCGTGTGAACCTGCACTGATGAAAAATGAACAATTCTCAAGCAGCTTATTTAACAATCAACAGAATAAATTTGAACTCAATACAGCATCGGTTGAACAGCCACGCTTGACTATTATTGCAGCGAATGGTGAAAAATATGAGTTTGAAGGTAGCATGACACCTGAGACCAAGTACCAGTCTCAAGGTGAAATTATTTTCTTGGAAATTTCTCCAGAAACCAAACAATGCACTGGTGTAGGCCCGCAGACCTGCTTACAGGTTCGTGAAATTAAATACGATGACAATGGCATTAAAACTCAAGTCGATAAAGACTGGACTCTATTTTATGATCAGATCGAAGGTTATCAGCACCGTGATGATCAACGTGTGATTATTCGTGTTAAACGTTATGAACGCAAAAACCCTGCGGCTGATCAGTCTAAATACGCTTATGTGCATGATATGACAGTGGAACAAGAAATCGTTAAGAAACCATAAATCCAAAAATTGATTCAAAAAAATCCGATGCTCTTTGCATCGGATTTTTCATTCAAAATATATTGATCATTTTAAAAGACACCTTGTGCCAGCATGGCATCAGCGACTTTTACAAAACCTGCAATATTGGCGCCATCTACATAGTTCACATAGCCATCATCTTTGGTACCATATTTCACGCAGTTTGCATGAATATCTTTCATGATCAGATGTAAACGCTCATCAACTTCTGCATGAGACCACGCTAGACGAATTGCATTCTGTGACATTTCCAGACCAGAAGTAGCTACCCCACCAGCATTTGACGCTTTACCCGGAGCATATAAAATTTTAGCCTCAAGAAACTTCTCAACTGCGCCCAATGTCAACGGCATATTTGCGCCCTCGGCGACACAGATTACTCCATTTTCAATCAAAACTTCAGCATCTTGCGCTGTCAACTCATTTTGAGTGGCACATGGCAAAGCAATATCGACTGGAATATGCCATGGCGTTTTCCCTTCGAAATATTCAAAGCCATGTTGAGATGCAAATTCAGAAATACGACCACGTTTTTTATTTTTAAGTTCCATGATTTCGGCTAAAAGTTCATCGGTAAATCCATTTTTTAGATAAACCGTGCCGTTGGAATCAGATAGTGTTACGACTTTTGCCCCAAGAAACATTGCCTTTTCAGCAGCAAACTGAGCAACATTTCCTGAACCTGAGATTGCAACTGTTTTACCCTGAAAATGTGTTCCGTGCTTTTTTAACATTTCTTCGGCAAAATAAACCGTACCATAACCTGTAGCCTCAGGGCGCATTAAGCTACCGCCAAAAGAAACACCTTTGCCTGTAAATACAGATGAGGTGTTATTACTCAGCTTTTTCATCATACCGGCCATGTAGCCCACTTCTCGGCCACCCACCCCAATATCACCAGCAGGGATGTCGGTATCTGATCCTAAATGACGATAAAGCTCAATCATGAGTGCCTGACAAAAACGCATAATTTCGCCTTCAGATTTTCCTTTAGGATCAAAATCTGAACCACCTTTGCCACCTCCCATCGGTAGCGTGGTTAATGCATTTTTGAATGTCTGCTCAAAACCCAAAAATTTTAAAATAGACAAATTCACTGAAGGATGAAAACGCATACCGCCTTTAAAAGGTCCAATCGCAGAATTATATTGCACACGAAAAGCACGATTCACTTGCGTCTGTCCCTGATCATCCACCCAAGCGACACGAAACTGGATGGCACGTTCAGGCTCAATCAAACGTTCTAACAACGCATAATTTGCATATTCTGGATTTTTTTCAATAAATGGCCATACGCTCATCATGACTTCTTCAACAGCTTGTAGAAATTCTGGTTGATGCGGATCCCGTGCTTTTACGGCGTTCAGGAAGTCGTTAAGGCTTGTATATTTCAACGCTTCGTCCTCAGTTGTAAAATGATTCAATATTGTGCAAATTTCTCATAAAGTGATAAATTTCAGAGCAATTGATTAAATAATGTTTAGCTTCCAAGCTCAATCATTATTTTAAATATTTTTATATTTAGTTATATATCAGATCATTAAATAAAATAATTTGATATCTTAGCTACATCAATTGAACCAATTAAGCACCACAATGAAGCAATAATAGAACCAAAATAGATCAATATATTTCTCCATATTTCATGCTAAAATATTGCGCTAGCTTGTACACCACATTTACTGCGTCTATTTTATTTTTTCTTTAGTTTGCCAAATCCATGAATGCTGCAATTACGCTAATCCGCGAAGTCGATGCCCTTTTGCCCCAAACTCAATGTGGTTTATGCGGACATCGTGATGGATGTTTACCTTATGCAAAATCGATTGTAGAAGGTGAGGATGCCAATAAATGTATTCCAGGCGGACAGCCCGTTGCGGATGCTCTTGCAACATTATTACAGCGCCCTTTTTTGCAAGCTGAGGCAAGTGTTTGGCCTATTCAAGCAGATGGACGTCCGCAACGCATGAAAGCGACTATTCGTGAAGATGAATGTATCGGCTGTACCAAATGTATTAATGCCTGCCCTGTAGATGCAATCATTGGCAGTGGAAAACTCATGCATAGTGTTCTCAGTGATTTATGTACAGGTTGCGAACTCTGTATTCCCCCTTGCCCTGTAGATTGTATCGATCTGGTTGAAGATACTCAGCCCTTATTAACAGATATGCAAAGACAACAAGAACAAAATGATCTTCGACAACGTTACTATGCTCATATTCAACGCGAAGAACATAAACGTTTGACACGTAAAGGACCTATTGTTCGTGCTGAAATTGACACTGAACTTTTTGCTCAGTTTTCCAGTGTCGTGGAAGAGGTGCCCGTAATTAAATTAGTTGAAGATCAGGTAAAACCAACCACCACATTTGATGCCAAAACCACGATCGAACTGGCAAAATTACGCACTCAAATCAAAAAACTGGAAAAACAGCTCAGCGTCCGTCCAGATCAAGTAAAACAACAGCAATTAGATCAATTGCAACAACGCTTAGCTGAAATTCAGGAGCTTTAAATGCCAGTGAAGAACATGACAAAAAAGCAGATTCACACCTTTTTTGAACGTCTACGTGAACAACGGCCCCATCCACAAACAGAGCTAAACTATTCTTCATCTTTTGAATTGCTCATCGCAGTGATGCTCTCGGCGCAAGCTACGGATGTCAGTGTCAATAAAGCCACTGATAAACTCTATCCTGTTGCCAATACACCCGCACAAATTTATGCATTAGGCGTTGACGGGCTTAAGCACTATATTAAAACTATTGGTTTATATAATGCTAAAGCTGAAAATGTGATTAAGACCTGTCAAATTTTACTGGAAAAACATCAAGGCGAAGTTCCTCAAACACGAGCTGAATTAGAAGCACTACCTGGCGTTGGGCGTAAAACCGCAAATGTGGTCTTAAATACAGCTTTTGGTCAGCCTACAATGGCAGTGGATACTCACATCTTTCGTGTCAGTAATCGCACTGGTTTGGCCGTTGGAAAAAATGTACTTGAAGTAGAGCATCGATTGATTAAAGTGATTCCTAAAGAATTTATAGTCGATGCGCATCATTGGTTAATCTTACATGGTCGTTATTGCTGTATAGCACGTAAGCCTAAATGTAATGAGTGTGTGGTATCAGATGTCTGCAACTGGCCTGAGCGTTTTGAGTTCGGTGCCACCAAAAGTAATTCTATGAAGTCATAAGATTTATTTGATGTGTTTGTTTTGAGAGGATTGCAAACGATCTTTTTGCACAGACTGACTTGGTAATTTTTTCTGTGCTTCCTGCTGTTGGACACGACGCAGCATTTTATAGCTGATATAGACTAAATAACTGAGTCCAATTAAGCTTAAAATCACCAAAAGTACTAAAGCGACTTTCAAAGTTATCGACCTAAAAACAAAAAGAGCCCTATCATAACAGAGCTCTTTCAAAACGAATAATCAGACTTATTTTGTTTGGTCTAAAATTGCAAATAAATCTTGTTGCACGTCTTCGATTTTACGTAAACCATCGAGTTTGTCATAAGTCGGTGCATTTTCGCCTGAAGCTGCACGATCTTCATAGAAACCAACCAATAACTCAGTCAAAGTATGATAATCGGCCAAACGTTTACGGATGGTTTCTTCCTGATCATCAGCGCGTTGAACCAACTCTTCACCTGTCACATCATCTTTACCGTCCACTTTCGGTGGATTGTATTCAATATGATAAACACGACCAGATGCAGGATGCTGACGACGTCCAGATAAACGTTTTACGATCTCTTCATCAGGCACCGCGATTTCAATGACGTGATCAATGGTAATGCCTGCATTTTCCAAAGCTTCTGCCTGTGGAATAGTGCGCGGGAAACCATCAAAGATGCAGCCATTCACACAATCAGGTTGTGCAATGCGCTCTTTTACTAAGCCAATAATTAATTCATCTGATACCAAACCACCAGATTCCATTACACTTTTAGCTTTAAGCCCGAGTTCAGTACCTTCACGAATTGCAGCACGGAGCATATCACCGGTTGAAATTTGTGGGATATCGTAGCGCTTACAGATCAACTGAGCCTGAGTACCTTTACCTGCTCCAGGTGGTCCGAGTAAAATAATGCGCATAACAAAAAATCCTCATTAAGAACAATTTTCATGATGTCTTTGACTATGGTTGTATAGACCACACCTACCAACATCTAATTAAATTATAAGAAAGCAACGAATAAGTGAATCGTACCTGCGATAAAACCTGTGACCCCACCTAACACAATTAAAATCCATTCATCTTCCTGAAACGCAGGACGCAATAGATTTTGAAACTCTTTAGGGGTTAGTTCACGAATACGATCTCGAAACATTTGAAATATTTTCTGTGCGCGGCTTGCATTAAACGCAGGGTCGCATACAGGCACCATCGTAATTTCAATTGATCGATCAATCAAGTCTGTCTTAAGTTTAGCATATTCACGCGGCCCCAAGGAAAGTTGTAATGAAGTTCTTACCAATGGAGTTTCCATAATTTCATTAATGTGCCGCTTGACAATTCGACGGGTTTTGTCCTTCTTAGGGCCATACATCATTTCAGTCATGATGGATTTGAGCGTGATCAGATCTTCTGTCACGACACTCGCAAATACATCTGATACTTCTTCCTGACGCTTCATGAAAGCGCCCTGAACATTGTAGGTACCAATACGCGGAAGGATGGGAACAATCCATGGAAACTTATGATCTTTGGTTAAACGGAAAAACTGTGGATAGCGTACATAGTGCGGTTCTATTGGGTTAAACACCATCCAGATCGCGATCCAGTTGGTTAAAAAGCCCCAGATTGCAGCCCAGAAAGGTACCGTCCAGTGCCAAGGTACCAGAAACCAGACCAACATTTGAAATACACCAAAAAACATTCCAATCAAGGCACTAATATGCCAGATAAAATTGATTTCTTTTTGACCAACTTTTAGGAACATACGTACCATTAAACGGCGATCACCTTCCATCTGGCTGACCACCATTTCCCGCATATTTACAAGTGACTCGACGTTCATGGTCAGCTCAGTCACTAATTCTTTTAATACGCCGGGTAATTGTTTATGTGCTTGAGCATAGATACGACGTTTAATGGAATAAGGCAGGTTTTCCCAAAGTACAGCATTACGATCAATCATGACTTCATCGATCAGATGTTCAAGTTCAAAACCGACCTGTTCACCAATGATTCTTGCCATGTCTTCTGGATCCATTGCTTCCAGAAACTCACGTAACGAACCTAATTTGGATAAAGTATTATCGGTAATAATGCCAGAAATACGACCTGCTTTGCGTGGAACAATGCCTTGCCAACCTACTGGTATCGGCCCTAAGTGAAAGCCCCAAAAATTAATTGGGTAAAACACCATTTTTAAAGCCATCCACACGTGCGCCCATGTCACAAATGCAGTTACAGGGATAATACTCAAGACCGCCAGATGATCAGGTCGGTTCAAAAAGGTTTGCCATAATTCACTGACGTAATCTAACATCCATTACTCTCATATTTCATTTTACTTTATGGGCTTTCACACTTTTTAAGGCTATGATTAAACACTACAAACCAATACTTAAGGTATAGGAAACTTGTAATTTAGGTTCGATATCAGCCACGACATCACCGTTGGTATTCTTTAACTTCTCTCCAGTGCCAATGCCGACACTAAAGGTACTAACTCGTTCTTTATCCAACCAGACATAAGCAAGATCTACACCGCCACCTAAACGGGTTTTATCATCACCATCAATCTCTTTGCTTTCGATTGACCCTGCATAAACGCCAAAATAATAACCATTTTTGTTCACGCCAGTCAGATAGTAAGGATATCTAAATCCAACCTGTCCACCTACATTATGATCATTATTGAGATAAGCACCTAGTTTTGCATAGGCAATGCCATAAGGATTGACCCATTCACCATTTAGATGGACTAGCTTTTGTGTAAAGCCAGCACCTGCATTCCATGTCGATGCACTTCCCTCGGTAAGTTTTGCTTCAGGTTTAAAACGACTGTCATCGGCAAAGGCAAACTGACTAAGTGTAAGAAGCATGACCAAGGGATATATTTTTTTCATTATTTTCTCCATGTGTCCCTATTTATCTGATTTAGGGAATTCCGCTCATCCGATTGGTGACTTTAACAGAATTATTTTCGTTCTTATATACAGCGCATTACAATTTTAATGTCTACAAGGTCAAAAAACGTCACAAATTTATTTCATGAATATTTTAAAAATATCCAATTTTTTGATGACGAATGGGTTAAACTTGTCGGCTATTTTTTGTGGTCTGCTTTGTCAAGTCAGTTAGGTATGAAACAGCACTTTCCTTTAAAAGATAATCAGCAAGAAAAGCGCATTTATCGAGGGCGAATCTTTTTTGCCATTGGACTGGTTTGCTGCTGTTTGTTATTACTCTTAAGTCGTTATGCTTATTTGCAAATTGTACATTACGATGAGTTTTCAACTGCTTCTGACAAAAACCGAATCCGCTTACAACCTCTGGCACCCGCGCGGGGTTATATCTATGACCGCAATGGGATTTTGCTCGCAGATAATTATCCTGTATTTACTGCAACTTTAAGTAAAGCTGATATTGAAGATATTGATGGCACAGTTGAACAACTGATCCCTATTTTGAATCTTTCCCAAGAAGATGTAGATCGCTTTAAGTCGCGTATCAAAACTGCACGTAAAACCGAACGAGTATCAATTAAACTTAATTTGACAGAAACCGATATCGCTAAGTTCAGTGAGGTCAAATATAAATTCCCCGGGGTGCGCATTGAAACGCAAATGACGCGCTATTATCCACATGGCGATTTATTTGCGCATGTGATTGGTTATGTCGGACGAATTAATGACAAAGAATTAAAATCCATTAATAGTGATATTTACGCAGGAACTAACCTGATTGGAAAAATCGGGGTGGAAAAAACCTATGAAGATTTATTACATGGAACTCCTGGTTATGAATCGATCGAAGCCGATGCTCATGGCAATGTACTCAGACATTTAGGTCGCAAAGAATCGACGCGTGGCAATGATTTATATTTATCTATAGATTACGGTTTACAAGTAGTTGCTGCCGAGCAACTGGCAGATAAACGTGGTGCAATTGTGGCGATCGATCCGCGGACTGGTGAAATTCTGGCACTGGTGTCAAGTCCAAGTTTCAATCCTAACCTCTTTGTTACAGGGATTAGCAGCACAGATTATAGCGCTCTACGTGATAATCTGGATCAGCCGCTCTATAACCGCGCGGTTCAAGGTGCTTACCCACCGGGTTCCACAATCAAGCCAATGGAAGCTATGGGTGGTATTCATTATGGTCTAGTCGATTGGGCAACCACCATTAATGATCCTGGTTATTTCCACCTTCCTGGCGATTCGCATAAATTCCGTGACTGGAAAAAAACAGGCCATGGTATAGTCAATATGCACAAAGCCATTATTCAATCCTGTGATACCTATTTTTATGTGCTGTCTTATCAAATGGGTATTGAGCGTATGAATGACTGGATGCGCCAATTTGGTTTTGGTCAAAAGACTGGCGTTGATCTACCCAGTGAAAGTACTGGTTTATACCCAAGCCCTGAATGGAAAATGCGTACCCGCAAAAGTAAATGGCTAAAAGGCGAAACGATTTCTGTCAGTATTGGTCAGGGAGCGTTTACAGCAACCCCACTTCAGTTAGCGATGGCAACTGCAATTACCGCCAATCATGGTGCGCATGTCACGCCACATGTATTACGTGCCACGCGTGGTGCAAAACAATATGAAGTTCATAATGCACCAGATGGAAAGATTAATTTTAACGGTACCGAACAAGACTGGATCAATATGCGCGATGCCATGATTGATGTGGTGCAATCGGGTACAGGTCGCGGGATTCGTACTCCGCTTTATCAAATTGCAGGAAAAACAGGAACAGCTCAGGTTAAAAGTATTGCACAGGGCAAACGTTATAACGAATCGATACTCACTCAACGACAGCTCGATCATGGTTTATTTGTTGGGTTTGCCCCTGCTGAGAATCCTGAAATTGCCATTGCAGTGGTATGGGAAAATGGTCGTCACGGTGGTTCAGCAGCTCAGCTTGCCAAGCCTGTATTTGATTATTGGATGGTCAATCGCAAAAAAGAGCAGATTCGCCCAGAAAATCATCAAATTAGTGGCGGACTTATGACTGCTGGCATTAAGCCGGGCGAGCTTCCAAGTGGTGCTTTACTTGAAGCAGACCCTAATGCTAATCCAAACAAGAAAAAACCTGAGCAATCATCACAGGTATTATCCGTGCCGACACCTGCACCTGTTGTCAATAATGTCGAGGTGACTGAATAATGAAAAATCAGCTCAGAATTATTGGTGGTGAATGGAAACGCCGTGTACTGCCTTTTGCAAATATAGACGGTCTACGCCCTACACCAGATCGAGTCCGTGAAACGCTATTTAACTGGTTAATGTGGGATATTCCAAATGCTACGGTTTTAGATGTCTGTACAGGTTCAGGCGCCTTAGCATTTGAAGCTTTGTCGCGTGGCGCAAGTTCTGTTTTGATGATTGAACCTGATTCAACTCAGGCTAAAATACTCAAACAAAATATTCAGCTTCTCAATGCACAGCATTGTGAATTAAAAGTTGCAACTGCACAGCAAATCTTACCCAAGCTCAATCGACAGTTTGATGTCATATTTCTTGATCCACCCTATGCATTGGAACTCTGGCAAGAACTTTCTATTTTGATAGATCCGCTATTAAAAGATCAGGCATATATTTATGTCGAGGGGGATCGTGATCTTCGTCAGCTACAACTTCCCGCTTCATGGCAATTGGTCAAATCCACCAAAGCAGGTACGGTTCGCGCAGGACTTTTCCAAAAAACATAATTTATCCTTATACAAAATGAGATAAAATAACGATGCAGTCATGGTCATTGTTCTTAGTCGGTGCGTGTATTGCAGGTTTTATTCAGGGGCTAACTGGTTTTGCCTTTGCTCTGGTCGCCATGTCTTTTTGGGTGTGGGCTTTACCACCTCAACTCGCGGCTCCTTTAGTGGTGTTTGCTTCACTTTGGTGCCATATTATTGCGCTGAGTAAGGAACGTCCGCATCAGCTTAGTGTCTCTTTAGTTGTTCCTTATATTATCGCAGGTTTAATCGGCGTTCCTTTAGGAAGTTATCTTTTACATCAAATCAATGCTGAAACATTTAAACTAATTTTGGGTGTTTTTTTACTGATCTGGTGTCCATTGATGTACTTTGCTCCTCAATTTAAATCATTGAAACACTTAGGCAAAAAAACTGATGCAGTGATTGGCTTTTTGGGTGGTGTATTAGGCGGAATAGGCGGTTTTTGTGGTTCGTTACCCTCTGCTTGGGTAATGCTCAAAGGTTTAAGTAAAATTGAACAGCGATACATTCTCAGGCATTTTAATTTTGCGATTCAGCTCTTTACGTTTGCCGTTTATATATTTCAGGGAACGGTAAAGCTCAATCAATGGCCGTATATTGTTGTATTGATGGTCAGCGTCACAATTCCTGCCATCTTGGGTTCCCAGCTATTTTATAAAATTTCAGAAAAACAATTTAAGCATATTGTACTGTCTTTATTATTTGCTTCAGGCACTTTCTTAGTGATTTCAACTGTGATTTAACATTTAATTTATTGTGGACGATCTAAACGAACAGGTCGTATATCGCGTACTATTTCTTCCTCACGGCGCTCACGGACATCATCATCGTCATTTTGCTGTTGAGGTTGCAAGCTCCAACGTTGTATATGATGAATCGGCGATGGATTGTAAATAGGCAAACTGCTTTGTGCCTGAATCGGAATACTCATCATACATCCCAATAGACTCAGTATAGCCAAGAGCATTGAACGAAATTTTTTCATCCTCAGTCACCGCATTGCATTTCAAACTGCCATCAGTCTGCCTGAGACCATATCAATAAATTTGAAGAAAAGACAAGCAATGTATACTTGTTCTATATCTCTTCTGTTAAAACGGTAATTAAATTTAACTACAATCTTAAAAAGACCAAATCCAGAAAATACGAATCAATTGACTACGGTTATAAGGAAAGCTGGAAATATATTCATAGCCTACTCTGTTTTGACCATCCATGTTATATACCAAACCATAGCCAAACGAGATGGATAAATCATTTAAACCAATCTGGTCAATCGATGAGCCATCTATTATTTTATTTTTTAGGTGATCAACATTATAAGCTGTATAGTTATAAATACTGATTTTCTCATTTGAATAGAATAAATTTTTCAGCACTTTGTAGTTGTTTTCTTGCTCATCATGTTGCTGTGCAAGTTGTTTTTGTTCCAGATTTAGACCTGTATTTTCAAAATTAATCTCTAAATCTGTCTCATCATCAGCATTATCTTCTGCAAAAAAATCATAAGCGTAAACATTGGATAAGCATGCCATTTCACCAACGACTAATAACCCCAAAATGATGTGCTGAAAACTCATGATCTGATTAAAACAACCAATAAAAAGGTAGCATACGCTACCTCTAAACATGAATAAACACAAACGACTAAGTTAATCCGATCACAGCAACCATCGCAGCCAAACCCGCCATCATTTTGCGACCATAAGGAACATAGCGATTGATGAACTCACCAAGCCCTAGACCCATAATATAGAGGGTGGTCATGCCACAGATCATACCTGTAATCAAACCCATTACATGTCCTTGTGGTGCCAGTTCTACACCATGTGCAATGCCATGAAAACTCGCCATAAGTATCGCTGCAAAGGGCAAAACACGATAAGATTTGCTCCATAAAGCAATCGCTAACACGAGTAATGAGGCAACAATACCATGTTCAGCAATCGATGCTGGAATCAAGCCTTGCGCACCCAGCATAAAACCTAATGCTAAACTTAAGCCCAACCCAATCATCCCCCAAACTTTCCATTGTTTATTGATGGTCCAGAGCAGGACTCCAAAACCAATCGCCATGGTTAAATGATCGAGTCCCGTAAACGGATGAATCAATCCTTCCCAAAAACCAAGGTGGCTATGGTCATGTCCAGGGTGAGCCATCGCAATTGCAGGGATCAAACTCAGTACAGCAACAAGCATAGATTTGTTGAGTGAGCGCATAGCGCCTCCTTAAACTTTGAATAACCCTTGTTTTTCAATAAATTCGATGATCTGATTAAGTCCATCTTCGGTTTTCATATTTGAAAATAAAAATGGTTTATCACCACGCATACGCTTGGCATCCTGTTCCATCACATCCAGATTTGCCCCGACCATGGGTGCAAGGTCAGTTTTGTTAATAATTAGCAAATCAGATTTGGTAATACCCGGCCCACCTTTACGTGGAATCTTCTCACCGCCTGCTACATCAATCACATATAAAGTCAGATCAGACAGCTCTGGGCTGAAGGTGGCAGCCAAGTTATCACCACCACTTTCGATAATAATCAACTCCAGTCCATCAAATTTTTCACACAGATCATCAATTGCCGCAAGATTGATTGAAGCATCTTCACGAATCGCAGTATGTGGACAACCACCCGTTTCGACCCCAACGATACGATCAGGCGACATGGCCTCATTACGCGTCAAAAAGTTTGAATCTTCTTTGGTATAAATATCATTGGTGACTACAGCCATGTTGTATTTGTCGCGTAAAGCACGACAAAGATTGAGCGTTAAGGCTGTTTTACCTGACCCAACTGGGCCACCAATACCTACACGTAAAGGACTACGTTCTGTCATGATTGTTTCCTATATTTAATCTAGAACTCTCTTTATTAGAGAGGCTCAAATCACGGTTTAAGATCGAAATAATCTTGAATATTGGGTTTCATGTTGCATACTGAGCATGGCGTAATGTGGTAATGCACTGCTAATTTCAGCATCTTCTAAAGCCAAAGCCTGTTCCACGGCTTGTGGAACTTTTTCATGTAAATGCCACAAGATACGCTGACCACTCATTTGTCCGAGCGGAACGGTTTTCACCGCAGCCAAGACCTGATTTTCCAGTACACTAAAACAATAAGCGGTCAGTACATCTGCTGCATCAAGCTCTAATCTTCCACAAAGCTGTGCATAAACAGGGACAAAACCAAACTGCTTTTTCACTTCAACTGGCATTTTGAGAACATCCCGAATCCACGCATTCAAAGAAAATGCCAACTGCTGTGATTCTGCCAATAACTCTCTACTCTCACGACTAGCTTTATACAAATGTGCCCAGTGTAAAAATTGCTCATCCTCTGCATAAAACTGCATCAGGCGTTTTAGCACAGGCAATTCAAATCTGACCAAAAGCATTTCTAAGACTTCTTCAAAATAAGCCATACTCGTGGCTTCATCCTGAATCATTCCTGTTTCAATCGCACTTTCGACACCTTGAGAATAACAGTACGCGCCAACGGGTAATGCAGTTGAAGACAAGGTGAGTAATTTGAGCAGTTGCGGCGCATTAATGGACATGATGCAACGACTTAATTGGACTTAAACGATGACTCTCTGCTTTCGATAAACGCTCATGGCTGTGTGCATGCTGTGCATACGCACCGCTTTCAGGTTCAAATGCATGTTCAACCTCCCGCACATTTAGCCCCAGGCCTTCAACCATTTCAGCCAATACGTGATCTGGTTCAAAGTAGAGTGCATCTGGTGTGAGCATAAGCGGAACATGACGATTACCCAAATGATAGGCAGCTTTGAGTAACTCAAAATCTGTTGTTGCAGTCACTTGCATTAAGCGTTCTGGTTTGGCATCAACACGCAAAACCTCTCCATCATTCGTTGCAATAAAAGAACCACTGCGCAAAATACCTGTACGAGGCAGATCTGCACCAATGTCTGTACCATCCTTCAGCGCAGCACGAAAACGTGACTTTTGCCGTGTATCAAAGTTAAGTTCGATTGTTTCAAAGGCTTGATCTGATGCAATCTCATCAAGACGTTGGGTGTAGATTTTCATGAGATAACCCTATGAATAAATAAAAAATTCTGCATTTTTGACTGGTTCAAAAAGCATACGAGAACGAAATTCATTCATTAAATCTCTTGATAATGCTCGATGTTCAAATGCAATCAATTTGAAGAGTGTAAGAAATTGACCATGACTAAATACCATTAAGTTCTGGTTTTGATAACGATCTCTAAGTCTGTTGAGTTCCATAGTAAAATCTATTACACGCTGATAAAAATCTACAAAAGACTCGGCATCTTCTGCATCTCGATAATTAGGGTTAGCCTGAGCCCAATAGGCATCTACAAATGGTTTTCGCTCTTCCAAAGTCGTATTTTGACACTTAGCATCAGACAAATATGAGAACTCTTGTATTTCAAAAACTTCAGGTTGTAAATGATCTCTCAATAAAAGAGGTCTTGCTGTTTGCAAAGTACGCAAGAAAGGCGAAATAAAAATTCGATGCGCTTGAGGAAGCTGTTGTGCAAGTTGCTCAGCCTGTAGCATCCCTTGTTCAGTCAATTCTATACTGGCATGAGAAACAGATCGACCGTTTACATTAGCAACACTTTGCGCATGACGAATTAAATAAATCACTTAAACAATTCCTAAAACAAGAAATACCTTTGTGCCATCGGTAACACATCTGCAGGCTCGCAGGTCAACAGCGCACCATCCGCACGGACTTCATACGTTTCAGGGTGTACATCCATCACAGGACAATAGGTATTATGCTTCATATCTGCTTTAGTGATCTGGCGAGTATTTTTACAAGGACTGATCAGCTTTTTCAGTTTTAACTTTTCAGCCACGCCATCCTCTATCGCAACTTGAGACAAGAACGTGATACAGGTGTTATGTACACCACGCGGGTAAGCCCCGAACATTGGACGATAATGTACTGGCTGTGGCGTCGGAATCGAGGCGTTAATATCCCCCATTGGTGCAGCCGCGATCATGCCACCCTTAATAATCATCGAAGGTTTTACACCAAAGAAAGCAGGTTTCCAGAGTACTAAATCCGCGAGTTTCCCTTCTTCAACTGAACCGACTTCATGACTTAAACCATGGGTAATCGCAGGATTAATCGTATATTTAGCAATATAACGTTTCACGCGATGGTTATCATGACTGGTATTGTCACCCTCTAGCGCACCACGCTGAACTTTCATTTTATGTGCTGTTTGCCAAGTTCTAATAATGACCTCACCCACACGTCCCATGGCTTGAGAGTCTGAAGACATCATGGCAATTGCCCCCAAATCCTGCAAAATATCTTCAGCAGCAATGGTTTCACGGCGAATACGGCTTTCTGCAAATGCCACATCTTCAGAAATTGCTGGATCAAGATGGTGACATACCATCAGCATATCCAAATGTTCATCAATGGTATTGATGGTATAAGGGCGGGTTGGATTGGTTGAAGATGGCAAGACATTGGCTTGACCAATCGCCTTTAAAATATCTGGCGCATGTCCACCACCTGCACCTTCGGTGTGATAGGTATGAATGGTACGGTGTTTAAATGCCGCAAGGGTTTCTTCTAAAAAACCACTTTCATTTAAGGTATCAGTATGAATTGCGACTTGCACATCAAACTCATCGGCCACACTTAAGCAGTTATCAATTGCCGCAGGTGTCGATCCCCAGTCTTCATGCAATTTTAGTCCAACGACCCCCGCTTTAATTTGCTCACGAATCGGATCAGGTAAACTCAAATTACCTTTACCCAATAAGCCAATATTCATGGGTAAATCATCAATGGCTTGTAGCATCGTCGCAATATGCCACGGTCCTGGCGTGACAGTCGTCGCAGAGGTGCCCGCCGCAGGACCTGTACCACCACCGATCATTGTGGTCACCCCCGACATTAAAGCAGTTTCCACTTGTTGTGGGCAAATCCAGTGAATATGGGTATCAATACCCCCAGCAGTAAGAATCTGCCCTTCACCTGCAATCACTTCAGTTGCCGCCCCCAGTGGGATGGTAATATCAGGTTGAATATCAGGGTTACCTGCTTTACCAATTTTCCAGATTCGACCATTTTTAAGACCTACATCTGCCTTAATAATGCCCCACCAATCGACAATTAAAGCATTAGTTATCACGGTATCTGCAACTTCATCTGCAAGCATTTGTGACTGTCCCATACCATCACGAATGACTTTACCACCACCAAACTTAACTTCTTCACCGTAGGTGGTTAGATCTTGTTCCACTTCAATAAACAATTCTGTATCGGCTAAACGGACACGATCGCCGACCGTTGGACCAAACATTTCAGCGTATGCACGACGCGACATTTTCATAATAAATTACCTTTGAATACGTTTTATTTCTTAATCCAATGTACCCATCACACGTCCAGCAAAACCATAGACCTCACGCTTGCCTACTAGAGCAACCAGTTCGATATCTCGGCTCTGCCCAGGTTCAAACCGAACTGCTGTTCCTGCAGCAATATTCAGTCGATAGCCTTTCGTCAGTGTTCGATCAAATTGCAATGCATCATTTGCTTCTGCAAAATGAAAATGCGAACCCACCTGAATTGGACGGTCGCCTGTATTGGCAACACTGATCTTTAAAGTTTGACGCCCAACATTCAATTCAATATCTGTATCGGGGGTAATCACTTCACCAGGAATCATGCTGTTCTCCTTCTTGTTGTTATATGATCGGCTGATGCACAGTCACCAATTTCGAACCATCAGGGAAAGTCGCCTCAACTTGCACCTCTGCAATCATATCAGCGACCCCATCCATCACATCATCTTTCGTCAATAATGTGGTGCCAAAATGCATCAGTTCAGCTACGCTCATGCCATCACGCGCCCCCTCAAGCAATGCTGCCGAAATAAAAGCAACAGCCTCAGGATAATTCAACTTTAAACCACGTGCCTTGCGACGTTCTGCCACTAAGCCAGCGGTAAAGATCAGCATTTTGTCTTTTTCGGTAGGATTGAGTTCCATAGAATTTTCCTAATCTTGATGGTTTAATTTAAGCAAAATATATGCACAATTTATGATCTGGCTGTTTATATGTGTCGTGACTGAAAGACTTTATTAAATCCAGCATATATCTAAGTTCGCCAGATCCGAGGAAACTCTTCATCTAAATCAAACCAGTAACGGCGTAACCGTGCTCGAATTGCCGCAAAAGCATCATGACAAACACGTACGTCATCTCCCAGAAAACGGGCACAAACCACATCATCTAGCATGGTGATCGTCACAGGAACATCCATACGCATCATCAATTCACGGATCAGTTCAATATGCTGATCTAAATAAAATGCAGATCGATATTTCTCAGGCGCGACAGCCCAAAAGCTTCCCATCACCGAATGACCATTCATGCCCAAACATGACGATAACCAACGGTCCTGACCTTTAAAACGCAACGTATCCGCCACCAAAAGCTTTTGTTCTCGATACAGTTGAAACTGATTGGCATATGCACCTGTTTTAAAAGTTTCGGCACGTGCCTGTCGCCCCAATACCAACATATCCCAACCTATAAAACTTGAAGATTGATCTAAATGAATCATCGTTTCTGAATGTGCATTCGCACCATCAAACAGCATCGTTTCCTGAGGTAGCCATTCGAGTATCGAGTGTGCTTTGGCATTTAAATGGATATGTTGAAATGCCTGTTTACCGTTGGTTTTATACCATTTACCTGCACCTGGTGTCGTGACCACTGCATGCGCCGCATGTTCAGTTTCAATCTGAAAGGTTAAATGATCACCACCAGCAATACCCGCTGGTGGATGCACAATAATGGCATGACACACGCCTGTTTTTTCAGGCCAAAGCATTTTTTGCACCCGAACAGGACCATAATGTTTTCTGTGTTTCATAATGGTGCGCTCACCATCATATTGAAAGCCCAGCTCCAATTGTGCATACCACAAAGCTTTAGACCTTTGGCTTTGAAAGTCTTGTGGTTGATTCATTCCGATCCTTTTGTTCAGCAGTATCAAGGTATTGTTATAATGCAAAAATTGCACCAATAACTTGCAAATTACGTTTTTGTAAACTATATGCTCTATTTATCATCAATGGTAAAGCAATCTAGGTTTGATTTCAGACTTGGTTTTTCATAATCTTAAGTCATTTTTATACTCTCTAAAAAGTGATTCAACATGGAAATTCAAGAACAAGTTGTGTTGGTGACAGGTGGCGCACGTGGTCTAGGTTTAGCAATTTCTCAAGCGCTACTTAAACAAGGTGCTCGTGTTGTAGTCAACTATCTCAATAGCCACAGTGCTGCACAACATTTGCAACAACAATTTCCAAATCAGGTTTTGATCTATCAGGCAGATATCACTCAAGCTGATCAAGTTTTTGCAATGTTTAAGACGGCTAAAAATCATTTTGGAGTTGCAGTTACTTCTGTGGTCAACAATGCGTTAATTCAGTTTGAGTTTAATGGAGAGGCGCGTCCGGACATTGAACATTTAAGCTGGAACACTATGCAGCAACAATTTGAAGGTGCTGTAAAAGCCGCGATAAATACCCTACAAGCAGGACTTGAGGATATGAAAGTAGCGCAGTTCGGACGTGTGGTGAATATTGGAACCAAGCTGGTACAAAATCCTGTGGTGCCCTATCATGACTATACCGCTGCCAAAGCAGCCTTATTAGCCTTTACTCGTACCAGTGCGCATGAAGTTGGTCAATATGGGATTAATATCAACATGCTTTCAGGCGGTTTGCTACAAACCACTGATGCCAGTAAAGCTACACCAGATGCGGTATTTGATTTAATTGCTGCCTCAACCCCCTTAAGACGTACGACCACACCACAAGAGTTTGCAGATGCTGTTTTACTATTCTTATCCCCATGGTCACGTGCGATTACAGGTCAAAATTTAATTGTAGATGGCGGTCTGGTAAAAAATTAATTTTCCCAGATCAAGATAAATCTGCTTAATTAGCCAAAAATTAAGCAGATTTTTTAAATATACCAACTTTTTTTCTTTAAAATCCTTATAAACTATTTGCTTCTTTTATTTCCACTCAATTTTTATGAAACTTTTCTTGGTGATTGCAACTTGTAGCTTATTATTTGGCTGCGTACTTGGAAGTTCGAGTGAAATTAAACGTGCCGAAAAAATGCTTGAACATTTTCAGTGCAAAAATATTGAAGTTCATGATATGCCTCAAAGTAATATCAACACGTTCCATCAGCAATCTTTAGCAGTAAGCAAACAAAAAGCCAGTCATTACATTGAACAATATAAGCAAGGAGAAAGCCTGTTTGACATGCCACTTGATCAGGTCGTTGAACAGCAATATCAACTGTATAAATCTGCATGTCAATCTTTAGGTGGTGTCACCTCTGACTGATCCATTATACATTGATGAAAGCCTACACAACACAACTAAACTGATACTAAAACAATGATTTTGTTCAAATTGCTTACATATCACTACTATTTATAGAATCTGTAATTTTGTAGGCTAATCTCTGTTTTAAAAAACTTGGATAAATCGATATGAAAAAATCACTTATTGCGATTGCAATTGCCAGTACTTTATTAGTGGCATGTTCAAAAAAAGAAAATCAGACTGAAACAACAACTTCTACTGCTGAACAAACCGCTGTTACCTCTGCTCCTGCTGAAACAGCAACGGCTGTTGATACAGCCCATACAGCTGAAAACTCTCTGGATTGGGCGGGTGATTATAAGGGCAAATTACCTTGTGCTGACTGCGAAGGCATTAAAACAGAACTCGAATTGAATAATGACAAAACCTTTGAATTAAAAGAAACTTATTTAGGTGGGAAAAGTGATGGCAAACCAAATGTAACGAAAGGTTCTTTCAAATTTGATGAGAAAAAACCGTCAGTGATTATTTTGGATACTCAACCAGATAAACGTCAATTCTTTATTGGTGAGAACACTGCGACCGCTTTAGATCTAGAAGGCAATAAAATCGATGGCGCGATGGCAGACCTTTATGTCCTTAAGAAAGAAAACCATTAATACGACTTGAGTTATTAAATCCCAAATACCAATCCTCAGCGATTGGTATTTTTTCAAATACGTATAATGAAATAAAATTCCTAAAAAAACATATTCAATTACAAACAAAACACTATAGTAAGATCAAACTATTAATCAAATCAAAGTAAAAACAAGGATTCTCTTCAATGAAAACTCGTGTAACCGAATTACTTGGTATTGAATATCCTATCGTTCAGGGCGGGATGATGTGGGTCGGAAGAGCTGAATTAGCAAGTGCTGTTTCAAATGCGGGAGGGCTTGGTACTTTGACAGCACTGACTCAACCAAGCCCTGAAGACCTACTCAAAGAAATTCAGCGTTGCCGCGACATGACAGATAAACCCTTTGCAGTAAATCTTACTTTTTTACCCGCGATTAATCCGCCACCCTATGCCGAATATCGTCAAGCCATTATCGAAAGTGGCATCAAGATTGTAGAAACCGCAGGGAATAAACCACAAGAACACATTGAAGATTTAAAGAAGCATAATATTACGGTGCTACATAAATGTACGTCGGTACGCCATGCGCTTTCTGCCCAGCGTATGGGTGCAGATATTATTTCGATTGATGGTTTTGAATGTGCTGGGCACCCTGGTGAAGATGACATTCCTGGACTGATCTTGATCCCAGCCGCTGCCGATCAAGTCAAAATTCCGATCATCGCTAGTGGTGGTTTCGCCGACGGTCGTGGTTTAGTTGCAGCGTTGGCTCTAGGCGCTGAAGGCATCAATATGGGAACTCGCTTTTGCATGACGCAAGAAGCTCCGATTCATGAAAAAATTAAGCAGTACTATTTAAATCAGGATGAACGTTCAACCAACTTAATTTTTAGAAAATTTCGTAATACTACTCGGGTTGCAAAAAATAGTATCTCAGACTTGGTGGTTGAATTGAGTCAAAAACCTGACATTCAATTTGAAGAAATTCGTCCTTATGTGTCTGGTGCTAAAGGTCGTATGGCTTTAGAAACGGGTGATATCGATGCAGGATTACTTTCCGCAGGACAAGTGTTAGGACTGATTCATGATATTCCAAGCTGTCATGATCTCATTCAGAGCATTATGACTGAAGCGCAAGAAATTATTCAACAACGTTTGAATCGTTTAATAACCTGATTATTAGTCATTTTTTAATATTTTGGTTTATTTCTTTATATCATAAAAAAACCCTGCTGACGCAGGGTTTTGTTTAGACCATTCGACTTAGTGAGCGAATTGGTTCATAGTATTTTTGCTAGCATCACCTGCTTTAAGTGCTTGTTCACCAGCAAAGATTTCTTTATGGTCATCACCGATGTCAGATCCAGCCATTGCTTGATGTTTAACACATGCGATACCACCGCGGATTTCTTTACGTTGTACGCCAGCAACATAAGCCAACATACCTTCTTCGCCGAAGTAACCTTTAGCAAGCTCATGAGTAGAAAGAGCAGCAGTGTGGTAAGTCGGTAAAGTAATCAAGTGATGGAACACACCAGCTTCACGTGCAGCATCAGCTTGGAAAGTACGGATTTTTTCGTCAGCATCAGCAGCTAATTCAGAGTTATCGTACTCAGCACTCATCAACTTGGCACGGTCATAACCAGAAACATCTTTACCTTCAGCAACCCAACGATCATAAGATTGTTGACGGAAGTTTAATGTCCAGTTGAATGACGGAGAGTTGTTATAAACAAGTTTTGCATTTGGAACTTGTTTTTTGATGTCATTTACGAAACTAGCAATACCAGCAACGTCTGGAGTTGGTGTTTCGATCCAGATCATGTCTGCACCGTTTTGTAAGCTGGTTACACAGTCAAGTACAACGCGGTCATGTTGAGTCCCTTCACGGAACTGATACAAGCCAGAAGCTAAACGAGTTGGACGATGTAATTTACCATCACGTTTGATCAGGATTTCGTCTTCTTGAGCATCAGCGATATCAATTTCTTGAGTATCTAAGTAGCTGATGTATTGAGAAGCCAAGTCACCTTTCTCTTTAGATACAGGGATCTTTTGAGTCAAGTCCGCACCTTCAGAGTCAGTACGCGCAACGATGACACCATCGTCAACACCAAGCTCAAGGAATGCATAACGTACAGCATTGATTTTCGCAAGGAAGTCTTCGTGTGGAACTGTTACTTTACCAGCTTGGTGACCACATTGTTTCGCATCAGAAACCTGATTTTCGATTTGGATTGCACACGCACCCGCTTCGATCATTTGTTTAGTCAACAAATAAGTAGCTTCTTCGTTACCAAAACCAGCATCAATGTCGGCAATGATTGGCACAACGTGAGTTTCGAAGTTGTCGATAGACGCTTCGATTTCTTTAACTTTTGCAGAATCACCAGCCGCTTCAGCTTTTTGTAAAGCACGGAACAAATCGTTCAGCTCTTTTGCATCCGCTTGACGTAAGAATGTATAGATTTCTGCGATCAATTTAGGCACAGCAGTTTTTTCGTGCATAGATTGGTCAGGAAGTGGACCAAATTCAGAACGAAGAGCAGCAACCATCCAACCAGAAAGGTAGATATAACGCTTGTTTGTTGTACCAAAATATTTTTTGTTCGCGATCATTTTTTGTTGCGCGATGAAACCATGCCAGCAACCTAAAGATTGAGTATAGCTGCTGTTATCAGCATCATATTCAGCCATATCTTTACGCATGATAGCAGCTGTATATTTAGCGATGTCCAAACCAGTATGGAAACGGTTTTGAACGATCATGCGAGCAGCATCTTCAGGACGGATTGCATCCCAAGTGCCACCTAATTTATTTTTTACGGCACGTACGTGCTCAAGAGCTGATTGATATGTCATGATATATTCCTTTTTAGGATTTCATCGAAAAGATGTCATGCTGAACCGTCATGTTTATTTGACTCGACGATAATTCAGTCACTTCATCAATATGACCACAGCTTAGTCTGAGCTAAAAAATTAATCCAATATCCTCCATTAATCTTCAGTATTTTTTAAAAAAATATATAGATTAAAGTCGTATTATAACTATATTTAAAAATATTAAGATTCTGATTTTATTAAAATAAATAAAAATCAAAAATTTATAAAACTGGTTAAACTAAATAATTTAAGTGTTTTTTTAATATCTTCGACTGAAATGTTGATACTTATTGAAACATCGATAAATGTAGAAAACAGTAAAATTTTGACAATGTGAAGCTGAATCAGGCTGATTATCATCGAAAGTCAAAAAATCAAAACCAAATATTCATTTAATTTTTCTCATTTGAATGAAAAGCTGATTCAATACCGTTCATCTCTTTTTTCAAATTTTTAAAGCCTCGCTATTGTTTAGATTAAGCGAGATGAGGTGCTGCTTTTTTCAGCGTTTTTTTACACAAATAGTTTCATCTATGGCATAATCATTCGCAATTTCATAATTTTATTTTCGGTATTTTTTTTATGAATCTGGAGCGGGTAGATCTTAATCTATTAATTTATCTTGACGTGCTTCTTCGCGAAAAAAATGTCACTCGTGCAGCCGAACAATTGGGCGTTACCCAACCCGCGATGAGTAATATTTTGCGTAGGCTTCGTAATTTATTTAATGATCCCCTCTTGATCCGTTCCTCAGAAGGCATGACTCCAACGGAACGTGCGCTTGAATTACAACCACGTATTCGCGATGCGCTTTCTGATCTTTCCATGATTTTAGAACCTCGTACTGAATTCCGTCCTTATACCAGTAACCGTGTATTTCGGATTATGACTTCCGATTATGCCGAGGCGACACTGGTTCCTCGTCTGGTCAAAGCCTTACGTTCTGAAGCACCCAATGTTGTTTTGGATTTTCTAACTCCGAGCGATGTGTCTTATCGCGATATGGAACAAGGTAAAGTCGACTTAGCTATTAACCGCTTCAATGAAATACCACAAAGTTTCCATCAGGTTTTAGTTTGGAGAGATAGCTTCAGTTGTTTACTCAATGATAAGCATCCAGCAAGTCAACATCTCAATCTTAAAAACTATTTAGATGCACAACATATTTGGGTATCTAAAACAGGCATGGGCGTTGGCTTTGGCATTAATCCAGATAAACAAGCTGGATTAGGCTGGATTGATCAGGCCTTAGAACGAATTGGACAAAAACGCAAAATTTCAGTCTTTACACGGCATTATCAAATGCCAGCTTTATTGGCTCAAAATGTAGATTTAGTTGCTACCCTACCTACGCGTATGGCGCGCTTACAGGCGAATAATCCCAAATTATTGATCAAGGATCCGCCATTTTATATTCCTGAGTTTGAACTTAAAATGGCATGGTGCCCTCTATTACATCATCATCCTGCGCATCGCTGGTTACGCCAATTGATTTTATTTGTGGCGCGTCAGATGATTGAAGAAGAAAATCGCGAGTTTTTAACAAATAATTCGCAGTTTTCGCATTATTAAAATAAATTTTTGTTAATTTCTTCTATTTTCAAGCTTATACTTAATTTTGTACGGAGGTAGTTTCGACTACCTCGCTTTTTCTTGTTGTGTTAAAACTTTCTCATAATAACGAATGACTACAGGTGAACTGTGAGCCTCTTTCAAAACGTCGTTATCATTGTCATACTGATTATCGCGGCGGGTTTTTTATCTTTAACTGAAATCGCCCTTGCGGGCGCTCGTAAGGTAAAATTAAAAATTCTTGCGGAATCGGGCGACGAACGCGCGCAAAAAGTCCTTGATCTTCAGCAACAATCAGCCGATTTCTTTGCTGCATCGCAAATCGGTTTAAATGCCGTTGCTATTCTCGGTGGTATTTTGGGTGAAGCCGCTTTTCGTCCTTTTTTTGTGAATCTGATCGATCGTTTTTATGACGGTCCATGGACAGAAAATATTGGATTTATTTTTTCATTTACTTTTGTCACTTCACTCTTCATCTTATTTGCAGATTTAATGCCTAAACGTCTGGCGATGATTGCACCCGAAAAAATTGCAGTCTCGGTCATCAATCCGATTCAGGTGTTTATCAAAATCTGTAAACCATTGGCATGGTTTATTAACGCTATTGCCAACTTGTTATTTCGCTTATTTAAAGTCAATACAATACGCGATGATAATATTACTTTTGATGATATTTCTGCGGTGATGGAAGCAGGCGCTCAAGCAGGAGTGCTCCAAAAACAAGAACATCATTTTATTGAAAATGTGTTTGAGCTAGAAGAACGTACAGTTCCTTCGAGTATGACGACACGTGAAAATATCGTGTATTTTGCGCTTGATGAGCCCGATGAAAGTATTCGTCAAAAACTTGCTGAATATCCTTATTCTAAATTTTTAGTCTGTAATGAAAATATTGATCAGGTCATTGGATATGTCGACGCTAAAGATATTCTAGTGCGTATTCTCAATAGCCAATCCCTGATTCACCTCAAAGAAAATACGATTCGTACTGTCTTGACGATTCCTGATACGCTGACACTTTCTGAGGTTTTAGACAGATTTCGTTCGACCAAAGAAAAATTTGCAGTGGTCATTAATGAATATGCCTTAGTAGTCGGTGTGATTACTTTAAGCGATATTATGATTACGGTAATGGGTGACTGGGTAACTCCAATTGAAGCAGATCAGCAAATTATTAAACGCGATAATAATTCATGGCTAATTGATGGTAGCACCCCGATTGAAGATCTGAAACATGCACTTGAAATTGATGAAATGCCGGATGAAGAAAATTATGAAACTCTGGCAGGTTTTATGATGTATCAACTGCGTAAAATTCCGCGACCTGCCGATAGTGTTGAGTTTTCAGGATTTAAGTTTGAAGTGGTCGATGTTGATCATTATAAAATTGACCAATTATTAGTAACGCGAATTTTAGAAAAACTCGAAGATCAAACTTTAATTGAAAATCAGTGATCACGAAATCAACTGGCGTTTTGAACTAAATCACTTTTCCGCTTTAACGAAGTGCGTCGTATGTTCTATGCGCTAAAATTTAGCAGGACTTTATCGTCCTGTTTATTTTTTTCTAGTAGCTTAAGCAGATGGAATCACTTGACATATCCGCTATTTTTCAATTAATCATTTAGAAACAAATATATAAGAATAACACCCTATCAATTAGATTCTTATTTCAATAATTTGGCATTTATATTGCTTAAAAATAAGTATTACTTTTTTTGTTTTTTGTAATACTAAGGCAAAATGATATGAATGCACTGCTTTCCAGAAGAAAAAATTTACTCTTGGGTTTAAGCTCATTTATTCTCCCCATCCTGATCTGGTGCTGTGTCAGCTATTTGCCTTTTATCTGGCATCCCCAAGTTCAAATCACAGACTCAGGAAGCGTTTCCTATTTACAGGTCGGGAGTCGGGTAGATAAACAGTTTTTTTATCAGGAGGCTCAAAATGCAGTTAATCAGCATCAGCCCCCACCTCAAGGTAAACTGGTCAATCCTATCTATCTGCCTGCACCACATGAAGTTGCCAAAGCCTTAGTGACCTCTTTTACTACGCCCCCTACCCAGCCTGATAGTCCGTGGTTACATCAAAGTTTATGGCACAGTATTAAAATTGTGTTTACTGCTTTTTTTATTTCATCGTTGATTGGTATTCCACTTGGTATCTTGTGCGGTTTCTCACCTGTTATTTCCAGATTGACTGAACCCTTTGTCGAATTTTTTCGTTATTTACCTGCACCTGCTTTTGGAGCACTAGCAGTTGCCGTTTTGGGCATTAATGACGCACCTAAGATAGCCATTATTGTCATTGGTACTTTATTTCAACAAATTCTAATCATCGCCAATACGACCCGCATGGTAGATAGAGGCCTAATCGAAGCGGGCTATACCTTAGGAACCAATAAATTAAAAAGTTTGCTATATGTAGTCATTCCTGCGGCATTACCAGATATTTATCGTGATTTAAGGGTATTGCTGGGTTGGGCATGGACGTATCTGATTGTTTCAGAATTAATCGGGACAACTTCTGGCATCACTTGGTTTATAACCCAACAGGCACGCTATCAGAATTTTGACAATGTATATGCAGCAATTCTGATTATTGGGATGATTGGCTTATTAACTGATGTCATTTTAATGAAAATTGGTCAACATTTATTTAAATGGAAAACAGGAGCATAAGCATGAATACAACTGAAAGCTTCGATGCCGATCGTTATTTTAAAGATCTATATGAACGCCCTGTAATTTTGGAAATGCGAGATCTTTGTCAGCGTTTCCAGCATGGTAAAACTGAAAGAACAGTACTTAATCAAATTAATTTAAAAATTCATAAACGTGAATTTGTCTGTGTGATTGGACCTTCTGGCTGTGGTAAATCGACTTTGAGCCGTATTGTTGCAGGACTGGATGATTATAGTAATGGTGATGTACTGGTCGATGGCGAACGTGTCCATGGCCCTTGCCCTGAACGTGGTATGGTATTTCAGGGGTATACCTTATTTCCCTGGAAAACGGTGAAAGAAAATGTCATGTTCGGACCTTTGATGCGCGGTGTAAGTCAAACAGCCGCGGAGTCTGTAGCACGTGAGTGGATCAATATTATTGGTTTGGAAAAATATGAAAATCAATATCCAAATCAACTTTCTGGTGGAATGAAACAACGTGTTGCGATTGCCCGCGCTTTGGTCAATGAACCGAAAATGCTGTTAATGGATGAACCCTTTGGTGCACTTGATCCACATACTCGTCAGAAGATGCAGCGTCATTTAATGGATTTATGGCAAAACATCGATATTACGATTTTATTTGTTACGCATGATATGGATGAAGCTATTTTATTAGCGGATCGTATTGTGGCACTGAAGGCCAATCCAGGTGAAGTGAAAGAAATCCTTGAGGTACGTTTACCTCGTCCACGCACACCGGAGTTGATGAACACATCAGAGTTTAAACAATTACGCGCTCATGTAGATGAATTAGTCCATGCACAGGAAGAGGAACAAGTTGATCCTGCCCTTCAACATTTACCTGAAATTCCTCGTATGACACAAGTTAGTCAACACAAGTAATTTTACAGTCTTTGGGACGACCCACGGTGGAATAATACGTGCTGGACGACCAGCCTATGGTGATGATCATGAACAAAAGTTACGTTTTACCTATGGTTGATATTTCAAAATTAACAAGTCACAAAACTTCAGACCGCTTGGAAGTATCCAAAGCGCTAGATCAAGCCTGTAAAGACGTTGGCTTTTTATACATTCATGGAACACAATTTAAACCAGAACTATTTCACCAATTGGTGAACACTGCACAAACTTATTTTGCTCAAAATGACAATATCAAGATGCAAAATTATATTGGAAATTCCCAAAATCATAGTGGTTATGTACCTATTGGCGAAGAACAATTCAAGGCAAATACCTATGATCTTAAAGAAGCCTATGACATCAATTATGATTATTTAGGATTAGCTGAACGTAGACCTTTAGTTGGCCCGAATCAATGGCCCAACGACCCACAGTTTAAAATCCATGTTCAAACTTATTATCAACATATCAAGGATATTGGACTTCAACTTTTCCATGCATTTGCTTTAGCACTGGGTCTGGAAGAAAACTATTTTGATGCCCATTTACAACACGCACCAAGTCAATTGCGTCTCATTCATTATCCTTATAATCCTGAAGCGGTAGATAGTTCAGGAATCGGTGCACATACCGATTATGAATGTTTTACTTTACTTTTTACTACCGCAGAGGGCTTACAGGTACTCAATAAAGACGCTAAATGGATTGATATTCCCTTAATTGAAAATACCTTAATTATGAATATTGGCGACATGATGGAGATACTCTCCAACGGTCGTTATGTGGCAACGAAACATCGGGTTAAAAAAGTTAAACAACAACGTTATTCTTTTCCTTTATTTTTTTCATGTGATTACGACTATATCATTCAGCCCGTGGTTCAAACCGATCCACCCAAATATGCGCCACTAAAAGGCGGTGAACATTTATTTAACCAGACCGCACAGACCTTTCAATATTTAAAGAAACGTATTGAACAGGGTGATTTGGTATTGACCAATGCTCGACCTCTTGATTCTTTTGGCATGAATGAAACGGAGACGGATGCATGAATCTGTATGAACTGTTAAAAAGATGTCCAGTCACTCCTATTGAAAATATCTCACTTCCTCGTTATTTGATGGGTAGTTTTAGACGTAAAAATATTAGTTTGTATAATGGTCTAAGTGATGAAAAAACCATTGTTTATTGGTTTCAATCCAAGTCTTTTAGCATCGATCTACGCCTCAGTGATCCTGTTACAACACCGATCAGTGAGCGACAGGGCTGGGTTGGCGATACCATATGGGATGATGAAAATAAATTATTGTCATGGCATATTCAACACAGTTATCAACCCCGCATTCAATGGCCAGAACCTGCCAAGCTATTTCCCATAGGGAATTCTGTTTTAGAATTTTCTCCTTCAGGCGCCTACGTTGAAGACTGGCGACAGCAATCCAGCTCGGGGATATTCTGTGGTCTAAGACTATTACAGGCAGAACATGTAGCAACACAACAAAAATTTGCAATGGACGGCGGTCTTATTATTGCAGGCGAACATTTAGCTTATGTACAATCACGTTTACCCCTGATACAAAAACAGTTTGAAAATATCTCAGATTTAAATGACGCAATCGAAAATAAAAGAATAAAGCCTTCATTTGTTGAAAGCTATCAAGTTTCTATAGCTCTCTCTGGGCCAACCATCCAGTTTTCCACTCAAAGTCATTTAGTGAATACGCTGTTGCAACTCGATAATTTCGAGACCGATTCTGTTGGAAATATTACGCAAATAACAGAAATTGAGGGTGAAAACTATCGATTGTATTTTTCCCTCGACATCTATCATCCTGATTTTCAGTTTAATCGACAGACTTCAACCACCACATGTGCGCAACAATGGTTGCAACAAGAAAGCACTCATTTGCTAAAAAATGCCACTATCATCAAATAATAGGAGACGCTTTTGCCGTATTTATATTTATGTATCGCGATTGTGGCTGAGGTCATTGCGACCTCTGCATTAAAATCATCTCAAGGATTTACTATTCCCCTGCCTTCTTTCATTACAGTTGTAGGCTATTGCATTGCCTTGTATTTTTTATCTTTAACCTTAAAATTTATTCCAGTTGGGATTGCTTACGCCATTTGGTCAGGTGCAGGAATCGTTTTAATTTCTACAATTGGCTGGATTATATTCAAACAACATTTAGATTTAGCGGCTTTTATCGGTTTAAGTATGGTCATTTTGGGCATTATCATCATTAATGTTTTTTCTAAAAGTACTGAACTATAAAACAAATGATTAAGATATTTAAAAGGCGCTTCATACTCCGAAGCGCCTTTTATGTTATTTCAAGCTTTGTAACAAGTCTGGATAAATTAAATCATCGACATCCATTTCAGTTTTATACACACCATTCGCCACGTTAAATTTATTGACATGGTAGGTTGAACCATAAATAGAATCAAAGCCTTGTCCTTTGGTAAATACTTTTTTATTTGCTTCAACATCCAGTAAATGCGTTCCCCCGACAAATTGCTCATATTGCACTGGATCGACACCAACACGATTTGCCATGATTTTCACTGCATCGGCATGTGTGGCTGGGTCATTGATATATTTCACCGTTTTGTCCCAAACCTGAATCATTTTTTTCCATTCTTCTTTATGCGTGGACAAATGACTCATATTGACTGAAAGCGTATCGTAAATCAGACCAGGTTTGTCTTTAGAGGTATAAATAATTTTAGAGCCTGCAACTGATTTCAAGGCCTGATTCGCAACAGGTTGCCATACGGCAATTGCAGAAATATCAGGACTGGCAAACACTTGTGGCAATTGATTGGTCACAGAGTTGACCAGTTTAATATCGGTGAGTGGAATTTTTGCATCAGTTAAGGCTGTCGATAATAGCAGGTGATCCACCAGACCTTTTTCAGTAGCAACTGATTTACCTTTTAAATCCTGAATGCTATTGATGCCAGATTTAGCAATAATCACATCATTACCAGCAGAATAATCTGTTGCCATAATCATGATGCCTTTGGTACCGCCTGATGCAGTTACTAAGTTATCGCCATTAGTGACTAGCACTGCATCTAACTGATTGGCCGCAAATGCGGAAAGAGAGGCAGAATAATCAAACCATTTAAATTCAACGTTAAGTCCGGCTTCTTTCAGCCAGCCTTTTTCAATGGCCACTTGCCATGCCACAAACCCAGGCCAGTCACTATATCCAATGGTTAAAGTAGGCGCTGTTGAAGTCGTCGTAGTTTTGTCATTTTTACTTTGTGCCTGTGGTACTTTTGCCGTATTGTCACAGCCTGTTAAAGCCAGCGCCATCATGACAGAAAAAGAAAGAGAGCTTAGTGTACGAATCATGATCTATCCCCTTTAAAATAAGCTTAACACTTTGATGTAGAAAGATTTTGAAGTGATTGAATATAAGCTCGCCATCCGCCTAAGTGACTAATATCTTTTGCAGAATCGAGCGCATAGCCCTCACAGATAAAGCCTTTGACCCAAGTTCCATCAGCCAGTTGCACATTACCAATCCCAAGCGGTGCAGGAACTTCAGCCACAATTTTCCCAAATAACGCGCTTGGGACTTCCCATACCTCAACTTCAATGGATTGCCCTTGTTCACAATATTGCAGCCCCGGCTTTGGAGGCTTGGTATGACTCAGTGCAAATAGTTTGTAATGATTTGCCGTTTGTGTTTTTGTAAGTAATACAGCGTTGCGTGTCGTAAGCTGAAAATTAAGTGGCATCCCTGTTAAATGTGCGCCCACAACAGCCAATTTCACCGAATTTGACGATTCAATTTTTGAGTCAGCTTGATAGCAATGATTTGTAGTGCCTAACTTTAAATGGTTCTTTTGCTGCCATATTTGCCCAAAACGTGCTAAAGCTTGATCATGCCAAGCCTTGGCAATTAAAGTAATACCTGAAGGTAAACCGTCCGCACGAATGACATTAGGCAAAGCCAAAGCACTTAGATCTGCAAAATTAACAAAGTTGGTATAAGCCCCCATATGGCTGTTTTTTACAATAGGATCAGCTTCTACTTCTGAAATGGTATAAATCGTTGGTGCTGTAGGTACCATTAAAGCATCAAATTTGGCTAATACTTGCTGAATATATCTTGCCATTTCAGCTCGATCATATTCATCCTGCATGACATCTGTTGCAGAAAATTGATCTGCTTGTGCAATGATTTTTTGAATCACTGGATATGCTTGATCTCGGTTTATTTTCTGTTCTACGGCCACAGTGCGTTCTGCCACCCATGAACGGTTATACAAGGCAGTTGCCAATTGATTGAAAATGGTAAAATCAATGGTTTCAACTTGATAACCCAAAGCCTTGATGCGTTCTATTGCGATGTCAAAAGCCGCACGGCTTAGTTCGTCACCATAAAACTCTAGCTGTGCAGGGATTGCAATTTTCCCCAGTGAAAATGCCACAGGTACATTTTCTGGATGGCAACGTGAATAAACATCGGTTTCATCAAAGCCCTGTATTGTTTGGGCAACTGTCCATGCATCATCTACCGTGAGTGCAAAAATCGAAATGACATCCAGTGTACGACAAGCAGGAATTAAACCTGAGGTTGAAAACCAGCCTTTGGTGGGTTTAAGCCCGACAATATTATTATGTCCAGCAGGGACTCGACCAGAACCTGCGGTATCTGTTCCTAAAGAAAATGGCACAATTCCTTTAGCCACCGCTACCGATGATCCTGAACTTGAGCCACCACTGATATACTCAGCATTAAAACTGTTTTTAACCGCACCGTAAGGTGAACGCACACCGACCAGACCTGTCGCAAACTGATCAAGATTGGTCTTTCCAATAACAATCGCGCCCGCAGCCTTAAGCTTAGCCACCACGGTTGCATCTGAACTGGCGAGGTAAGCGGCTTCTTTACAGGCTACCGTTGTATGAAAGCCCTCAACATCAATATTATCCTTTACCGCAAAAGGGATACCATATAAAGGAAATTGTGCTGGATCTTGATGAATGAGCCATTCGATTTGCACTTCAAGTTGCTGTTGTGAAGCGATTTCGATCCATACGTAATCATCATTACTGATCGTCCTAACATAATCATATAAATCTCTCAGCTTAAATTGCCCTTGTGCATAAGCCTGTTGCCAGTCGTGTAAGGTGGATAGTTGTGGCACGTTTTTCTCCTATTCGTTCTGCTGTAAAGGTGGCATGACCGCATCCATCAGTTCCAGATGCCCCTTGATCACACCTTTTAAGGCAATAAACTGCTGACTGATCTGTTTAAGGGCGTTACTTTTCCCCTGTAACAAAATTACTTCCAGAATTTTCTGACCATCTAATTGAATATGAAGTGAACTAATCACTTGCTCTAAAAATTGTTGTTGTAAATCACTCAGTTGAACCCGAATATTGCCTGCATCGCGACGATATAGCAGAGTTAAAGTACCGACCATCACTGAGTTTTCAGTAGTATATTGATCAATCAAATGCCGATTAATCATATCGACAATCGCTTGTGAACGACTTTCATAATGTTCTTCTACGATCTTCTGATCTAATGCTTCGACTGTATTTTCAGGAACAGTAATACTGATTCGGGTTAATTTTGGTTTAGTCAAGATGGCCTCTTTTGTTCGAATGAACTTCTGGTTTCTGAGTCATGTAAAAACCTGCCCGAATACTTAATAGCTCAACTAAAAAGGTTTTCCACGCAGGTCGTACTTTTACAACTGAATGTTTTGTTGACATAATATGACCCCTTTTAGTATTACTAAATTAATATTTTGTATTACTAAAATAATGCATGAACTATGCCAATTTAAAATTGATTAATTTATTTTTTAAAAATTAAATTAATCAAAAAATATCAACAACTTATTAATAAACAATTAGTCTAATCATAAAAACTCTTGCAAACTCACTTCAATCTTTTTCTCTTTTCTTATAAAAGCCATATCATGGTGCAAAGCAAAGGCATTAAAAATCAAAATGCCTAAAATTTGGGCAAAAAAAAGCCCTGATTTCAAATCAAGGCAAAAGTAAAACCAAGAATTCAGACTACAGGTGATAAAGTGAATAAAGCTTGACCCGTTTTTACCGTTTGACCTTTTTCAATAATAATGGACTCCACTTTCATACGCTCTGGTGCCAAAATTGGAATCTCAATTTTCATGGCTTCAATGACGGCAAGTGTTGTTCCCTCCTCAACCACCTCTCCCATTTCACATTCAATTTTCCAGATCGAACCGGGCATATGTGATTCCACAACACATCCCCCATCAGGAATCTCGACAGCATCGCCATCATTCACGCTTTCCAGACCTTCAGACACATATTCTGCCAATCCTGCTTCGTGCCAACGGCGACGTTCGGCTTCAAAATTCGCTTGTTGTACAGATTTAAACTCCTGAATACTACTTGCATGTTCTGTCAAAAATGCATTGTATTCCTTTAAATTTAGTACACCATCTTCAATGCGCAATTGCAGGCGACCTGCTTTAAAGTCCTCACGCATTTGCATCAATTCAGTTTCAGAAACTTCGTAAAAGCAAATCTGATCAAAAAAACGTAGCAGCCATGGCTTTCCTTGCTCAAAATTGATGTTTTGACGATAACGACTCCACATTTGTGTGGTACGCCCAACAAATTGGTAGCCTCCTGGCCCTTCCATGCCATAGACACACATATAAGCTCCGCCAATCCCGACTGCATTTTCAGGTGTCCATGTCCGTGCAGGATTATATTTTGTGGTTACCAGACGTTGTCTCGGATCAAGCGGTGTCGCTACAGGCGCGCCCAGATAGACATCCCCCAATCCCATCACCAGATAGCGGGCGTTATACACCACATCTTTAACCGCTTGCTTGGAGGCTAAGCCATTAATGCGTCGGATAAATTCGATATTATCTGGACACCAAGGTGCATCAGGACGTACCAATTGGGTATATTTTTCAGTGGCCAATTGAGTTTGTGAATCCTCCCATGCCAAAGGTAAATACACTGTACGTGACGGTACCTGCATATTTTCAATGTCAGGAAGCTGTGTTTCTGCTTGCTGTAATTGATGGAGTAAATCAAGTTGATCTAAAACAGCCGAATCAAAATGTATTTGCAAAGAACGAATCCCAGGAGTGAGATCAATGATACCTTGAATATTTTGATCTTTGACCCACTGCATCAAAGCATGAATGCGAAAACGTAAATTTAAATCAAGGACTAAATCCCCATATTCGACCAATAAATAATGATTACCTGCTGGTCGATAAGTGACTTCTGGATGTATTTCATCTCGATCCAAACGCGCCAATACTGCATCTTTGAGTGTGGTAATTTCTGCTGAAAATTCAGCCTGATAATTGATTTTTGAGATATCCGTCGCTTTAAGCATCGATTCATAAGTTTGATTCAGTTTTTGCGCCTGCGCATAACTCACAGGGACAAACTTGACTTTATCGCCTGCTCTGAGTTGGCCTAATTTCCATAGTTCAGAATGGATCACGACGGCTGGACAAACAAAACCACCCAGACTTGGTCCATCAGGACCTAAAATGATCGGCATGTCTCCTGTAAAATCGATCGCTCCAATGGCATAGGCGTTGTCATGGATATTGGATGGATGCAAGCCTGCCTCACCTCCATCTTCACGTGCCCATTCTGGCTGAGGGCCAATCAAACGAATCCCTGTCCGACTTGAGTTATAGTGAATTTCAAACTCATGCTGAAAAAACGTATCAATATCTTTACAGGTAAAGAAATCAGGTGCGCCATGTGGGCCATACATCACCGCAATTTCCCAACTTGATTGAAATGTAGGAATCTGATTGAAGGCCAGACCAAATGATTGATCTGAACTAAACGCATGGATAGGTAACATATCACCGATCAATAAGTTACGTCCTGCATGACCACCAAACTGACCGAGCGTAAAAGTTGCCTGACTTCCCAGATATTCAGGCACAGCAAAACCAGCTTTAACACCAATATAACTCCGACAGCCAGTACTAATCTTTCCGCATTTAAGAATCTGACCTTTTTTTACCTGAACAGTTTGCCACATCGCAATCGGTTGACCATCTAACGTGACCGCCATGTCACCACCTGTAATGGCAATCTGACTATCACAATGGAACTTAAGTGTAGGCCCTTGCAAAGTACATTCCAGACCTGCGGTATTAAATTGATTACCAAGTAATTGATTAGCAACATTTAAACTGAATGAATCAATCGCTCCCGATGGTGGAACACCAACATCCCAATAGCCCAAACGCCCAGTCACATCTTGTATGGCAGTTTGAATCCCGGCTTGCAAAACTTCTATTTTTTGCATGTTCCAGCTAAACGAATTTAAAAAACGCGTGGTTTGTGTACCGGCTTTAAATACCTCACTGGTAATAATATTTTGTAAATACTCTAAATTGGTTTCGATCCCCGCTACTTCCGTATGCGCTAGACTGTTTTGCATCGCCGCGATTGCTTGTTCACGATCCGCTGCCGTAACAATAATTTTGGCAATCATCGGATCATAAAACGACGATACAGTTGAGCCTGTCTCCACCCAGGTTTCCACCCTTGAGTACGTGTCAAATCCGACTGAGGTGAGTAAACCCGCACTCGGTTGAAAGTTTTTAATTGGATCTTCTGCATATAAACGGACTTGAATCGAATGACCTGTCGATTGCAAATCGTGTTGAGGTATAGTCCAGTCACCACTCGCCAGCATCACCATCCATTCAACCAGATCGACGCCATAGACCTGCTCAGTCACGCCATGCTCAACCTGTAACCGAGTATTTACTTCCAGAAAGTAAAATTCTTGCGTGTCAGTATCCATGACAAACTCAACCGTTCCTGCTGAACGATATTGAATCGATTGCATCAATTGAATGGCAACACTTTGGATGTATTGACGCTGTTGATCATTTAGATGCGGTGCTGGGGTTTCTTCAATCACCTTTTGATTACGACGTTGAACTGAGCAATCACGCTCTCCCAATGCCAGAACTTGCCCTTTTCCATCTCCAAAGATCTGAACCTCAATGTGTCGTGCATTTTCTACAAATTTTTCCAGATACAATCCTGCATCTTTGAAGTTGGCCTGTGCCAGATAAGATACTGTGGTATAAGCATCTTTAAGTTCTGCCTCGTTCCACACCAGACGCATGCCGATCCCGCCTCCCCCTGCGGTACTTTTCAGCATCACCGGATAACCAATGCGCGCAGCTTCACTTAGTGCTTCGGCTTCATCAGCCAAAAGCTGACTACCTGGCAATAAAGGCACATTACTCTGTATTGCCAGTTCACGTGCGGTATGCTTAAGTCCAAATTCACGCATTTGCTGTGAGGTTGGCCCAATAAAAGCGATACCATGTTGTTCACACAAATCACAAAAATGTGCATTCTCTGATAAAAAACCATAACCTGGATGAATCGCTTGCGCACCTGTTGCTTGCGCGACTTCCAGTATTTTTTCGATATTTAAGTAGCTTTGACTGGCTGGTGCAGGGCCAATACACACTGCTTCATCCGCCAAAGTCACATGCAAGGAATCTCGATCCGCTTCGGAATAGACTGCAACAGATTGAATACCTAGTTTTTTTAAACTACGAATCACGCGACAGGCAATTGCACCACGATTGGCAATCAGCACTTTATTAAACATATCAAGCCTCTCCTGCTTCTTCGCGTACAAGCAACTGAATTTGAGTCGGGTTATAGGCATTGCATGGATTATTTAATTGTGGACAATTTGAAATCAGTACAATCAAATCCATTTCTGCTTTAATTTCCACATATTTACCCGGCGCCGAAATTCCATCATCAAACATCAAATGACCTTCTGGGGTCACAGGTACATTCATAAAGAAATTAATATTGGGCCCAATATGACGCACATTGAGCGCGTGTTTCAGGGCAATCGGATGCTTGGCCAAAGCATACATGAAATTATTACGGCAGCTATGCATTGGATATTTATCATGTGCATAACGCACCGTATTACTTTCACAAGAACATGCACCGCCTAAAGTATCGTGACGACCACAGTTATCATCATAAATGGTGGCGATTGGACGCCCATGATTGGTGTATAAAATTGAGCCTTTTTCCAGATAAATTTGCTTATTTTTGGCAAGTGTATCCGTAGCACTATAACGCTCATCAGGATTTTCTGCGCTGATGAACAGGGTATCCACCGCTTGATTGCCTTCCAAGTCAACAATACGAAAATACTGCCCTTTTTTAACTTCTGCCATCCATGCTTCACCCGCTGGGCAAATTTCATTCAACACGGTATTTTCTAATTTTGCCAAAGCTGTCATGTCAAATTCTCCCTTATGCTGAAACTGCGAAATATCGTGCATTATTTTGAAATCCACGCTGATTTTGTGGGCAGGAATCACGACAAATGTCTTGTTCAGCCAGAGGTCGCGCTTTAAATAATTTGAGTTCAAGATCGGCAGGTTGATATGTGTGTGACGCATCCAAACCATGCGGTGTATTTGAAAGAAAAACTAGACAATCCATCTCCAAACGTAACTCAATCACTTGTTGCGTATTATCTGCTGGTATATAGGACAATTCGCCAGCCTGATTTGGAGCTACTTTGGAAAATAAATTCAGGGTTGCGGTTAAATCTTGTTGAGCCAAACCAAACTTGGTCATTTCAACCAATAAACTGTCCAGACCATTTTGATACATCTGATTACGTGCATCCTGAAAAGTCTGAATACCATAATGCTGCTCCATCTGTTCAGCTGTACTCGGACCACAAAGTACATCATTCCAGCCATGGTCATCACGAACAATCGAAGCCATGACTCGTCCCAAATCGGAATATAAGACATGTCCCAGACTCAAAAATGCGCTGTGCTGTGCTTTCAAACTGTCTGGCATATTAAAGCGTTCCAGTTTTTCCACCGCATTTACGAGGTATAACGATAAATTTGCATTGGCTCCTAGCGACGTGACTTGTAGAACTGTGCCCTTTTGTAGACGGCCTGACCAGTGATGACCACCCGGTAGTCGCTCATCCCAAAGCATTTGATTATCATGATAATGTACAGTGTTCATAACAACTCCTGATCGGATTAATTCAACCAATCTCCCGGGCTTTTGTCCCTCCGTGTAGTTCTTACGAACCGTCATCTCTCGGACCAGTCATGTTGAATTGTTCAATCTTCAACATCGGAACCCTAGATCACTTTTGTATATTGATAAATAAGAAGCAAAGCACATGCCAAATTAGTAATACTTTTTTATTATTTTGTAATACTAATATTTTAAAAACCAGTATTCTTTTTATAAAACAATGAATTAAATTAAAACTTCTCTATAAAAATTTAGTTTTAGATTATGACTCAGATTTAAAGAACAACGAGCTCATGCGGGTATGGAAAATAAAATAGATAGAAAAAATGCCTCATTAAGAGGCACTGTTATCATCAACTGAACAAACTTTTAGATCACAGTTTGATCTGAATCATTTAAGTAACGCATCAAGCAAAGCCTGATAATGCAACTGAATATCTTCTGACAAAATTTTATAGGCACTATCAAATTGAACCATCGGCCAGCCTTCTTTCCAGAATGGGAAAATATTATGCAAGTCTTTAGTAACAATCGCATCCTCACGTGTAATTGCCTGCGCGATTTGTGCTAACACTTGCGCTGTTTCCGCCCCATCAATTGCCATATAATCTATACCACGTACTTTTAAAATACGAATACGGTCTTTTTTATAACGAATTTTCTTTGCTTGCGCAGCGTTCAATCCCAATGCAAGAGTCACAGCCTCTACAAATTTTTCTTCAAAACTATGGTTTAACGCCACCAATGCTTGTTTATGTGCTTCTTGTCGACCCGCTTTCCCTCCATTACGGATAATCTCTTTCGCTTCAACATCGAGCTCGTCTTTTTTCATTGACTGTAAAATATCTAGAATTTCGATATCTGTTAAAGATTCAAGGGATTGGTCGGTCATGGGAGTCCTTGGGAAAATGAAAGGAGTATTGTCGCATAAAAGTGTTTTCAAAGTAGAATAATAAATAATCTATTACAGATTTTCATTATGTTTAGATTGGCTATTGTCACAGGATACTTTTTTTCATCCATCGTATAGATCGAAGACATCACTGACTATAGACCTTAGTATTATAAATATGTTTTGCAATTGCATTTTTTAGAATAAATAATAAATATAGATTTGCCGCACATTAAAGTGAGCGCGGTTTTATCAATAATAATTTTTGGGCTAAGGATTGCTTTTATGCTTACTTTTTTAGGTATTAGCATGATCATGTGTTTTATGTATTTGATCATGTCAAAACGTCTCAGTGCTTTGGTTGCACTCATTCTCATTCCTGTTATTTTTGCTCTGATCGGTTGGGGACTTGGTTTTCATATTGAGAGCTTAAGTCATATTGAAGTATCAATGTTAGGCGAGAATATGCTGGAAGGCATCAAAAAACTCGCACCTACAGGCGTGATGTTACTTTTTGCCATTATGTACTTTGCCTTAATGATTGATTCTGGGCTATTTGACCCATCTATCAAATGGATTTTAAAACAGGTCAAAGGTGATCCACTAAAAATCACCATGGGTACAGTTTTTTTAACACTGACTGTTTCTTTGGATGGCGATGGCTCCACCACTTATATGATTTGTGTTGCCGCGATGATGCCTCTATATAAGCGTCTGGGCATGAATCCCTTAATTATGACCTGTCTGATGTTATTATGCAGCGGAGTAATGAACCTTACACCTTGGGGTGGTCCAACAGCACGTGCTGCCAGTGCATTACAAGTTGATGCCAGTCATGTATTTATCCCAATGATTCCTTCTATGATCATTGCTGCAATCTGGCTATTCTTCTTGGCTTATTTATACGGCAAATATGAACGTAAACGTTTAGGTGTGATTGAACTCAATGACATTAGCCACGCCGACAACTTAACTATTTCAAAAGACCCAGAAGCACAACGTCCGCATTTACGTTGGTTCAATGGTATTTTGACTCTGATTCTAATGGCTGCATTGGTCAAAGGAATTTTACCGATGTCGATTCTGTTTATGCTCGGCTTCTGTATCGCACTTGTTGTCAATTATCCAGATTTGCAAATGCAGAAAAAACGGATCGCCACCCATGCAGACAGCGTTTTAGCTGTTGTTGGTGTCATTTTTGCAGCTGGTGTATTCACAGGTATTTTAACGGGTACGGGCATGGTTGAAGCGATGTCAAAGGGATTCGTTGCAATTATTCCAGCCAGCATGGGGCCTTATATGGCACCAATTACTGCTTTCTTAAGTATGCCTTTGACCTTTTTTATGTCAAATGATGCATTTTATTTTGGTGTTTTACCAATTTTGGCTGAAGCTGCTATGCATTATGGTATTGAGCCAGTGGAAATTGCCCGTGCTTCAATCGTTGGTCAACCAATCCATTTACTTTCACCTTTGGTTCCATCGACCTATCTACTGTGTGGTTTAGCCGCAGTTGAGTTTGCAGATCACCAGAAATTCACATTAAAATGGGCGTTTGTGACTTGCTGTATTTTGATGGGTAGTGCATTGGTATTTGGTGTTTTTCCATTATTCAGCGTGATGTCATAAAGCAAACACATAAAAAACCTCCTGAATTATTCAGGAGGTTTTTTAACTTCATAACAATTACAAACGAACCAATTCCACCACCTGATCGGCTACGTCTTCAACAGTCTCAGCCGTAACATCTGCATCTGACGCTTCTGTAACGGTTGTGATCACAACGATACCCGTTTCACGAAGTAAGTTGATTTGATCAGCAGTCAAATCTGATTTGGCAATCGCCACCACACCTTGTTGAATGAGCAAGCTTTCAAGTGCTTGCGCTTTTTCAATGATTTGTGCTGATACACCAATTACCGCAGGCTTTTGCCCCAAACGCGCCGCACGATCTTCGGCAGTCACAGGATTGTTGCTAGCTGACCATTCCACAGCAGCTTCAACCATGCCTGCACCAACCGTCACGTTGCTTAAACGGTCAATAAAGATAAATGAACCTGTATAGCGGGAATCTTGATAACGATCAAATACTACAGGCGCATCGAACTCGACTGTTACATCTGCAATTGCATTCAGTTCCAACTCTTCAACTTGCGTATGCTCAAGGGTATTCACATTGACACGATAGTTAATCGCAGTCACTTTGGCAGGAACAGTCTGTGTACCAATTTTGACATTGTACAGCTTACCTTTGACTAAAGGATGCTCAGTCATCCACACCACTGATGCACGTACACTACGTGAAATCAATGGCTGTTCACCAGCACGGACTAAAATGTTCCCACGAGAAATATCAATTTCGTCATTTAAGGTCAGCGTTACGGCCTGCCCTGCAATGGCTTGTTGCAAATTACCATCAAAAGTGACGATTTCTTTTACTGTCGACTTCTTACCTGAAGGTAATGCAACAATTTCATCGCCTACATTGATTTCACCGAGTGCAATCGTACCTGCAAAACCACGGAAATCCAGATTTGGACGGTTGACATATTGAACCGGGAAACGGAATTCATGTTTATTCGATTCGCGCTTGATTTCCACAGATTCAAGAATGTTCATCAAGGTTTGACCCTTGTACCATGGCGTACTTGCCGACGGATTCACAACATTGTCACCATTTAAAGCCGAAATCGGCACGAACAAAATATTCTCTGGACGGCGATCACCCAATTGGCTAACAAAGGCATCATATTCAACCTGAATTTCGTTGAAACGTGCTTCTGAGAATTCCACCAAATCCATCTTGTTAATCGCAACCACAATATTACGAATACCTAATAAGCTCGCAATAAAGCTGTGACGACGGGTTTGGGTTTGCACACCATAACGCGCATCAATCAAAATAATCGCAAGATCCGCCGTAGATGCACCTGTTGCCATATTACGGGTATATTGCTCGTGCCCTGGTGTATCCGCGATAATGAACTTACGCTTTTCGGTAGAGAAATAACGGTAGGCAACATCAATGGTAATACCCTGCTCACGTTCTGCCTGCAGACCATCAACCAACAAGGCTAAATCTGGTGCATCACCTGTAGTACCCACTTTTTTACTGTCGCGAGTCACGGCTTGTAATTGATCTTCATAAATCAATTTTGAATCATAAAGTAAACGGCCAATCAGGGTACTTTTACCATCATCAACGTTACCGCAAGTCAAAAAGCGCAATAAGTCTTTTTGTTCATGTTGTTTTAAATAAGCCAAGATATCTTGGCTGATAAGATCTGACTGATGAGACATTGCTCAAACTCCACAAATTCTGAAATCTTTTTCTAAACGCTGCTTAGAAATAACCTTCCTGCTTTTTCTTTTCCATTGAGCCCGCTTCATCGTGATCGATCATACGACCTTGACGTTCTGAACTTGTGGCCAAAAGCATTTCCTGAATAATCTCAGGCAAGGTATCTGCCTCAGATTCCACTGCACCTGTTAATGGATAACAGCCAAGAGTACGGAAACGTACCGATTTCATTTGTGGGACTTCGCCCTCTTTCAAGCGCATACGCTCGTCATCTACCATGATCAAGGTACCACTACGCTCAACCACAGGACGTACCGCCGAGAAATACAGCGGAACGATTTGAATATTTTCCAAATAGATATATTGCCAGATATCTAGCTCAGTCCAGTTCGATAATGGGAATACACGAATACTTTCCCCCTTATTCACTTTACCATTGTAAAGATTCCAAAGTTCAGGGCGCTGGTTTTTCGGGTCCCAACGATGCTTACTGTCACGAAATGAATAAACACGTTCTTTAGCACGTGATTTTTCTTCATCACGACGTGCACCACCAAAAGCCGCATCGAACTGGTATTTATCCAAAGCTTGTTTTAAGCCTTGAGTTTTCATGATGTCCGTATATTTCGAACTACCATGATCAAATGGATTAATTCCTGCCTCACGACCTTCTTTATTTTGATGCACGATCAAATCAAAGCCATGGGTTTTGGCCATGTTGTCACGAAATGCGATCATATCCTTAAACTTCCAGCCTGTATCGACGTGTAATAAAGGGAAAGGAAGTTTTGCAGGATAAAATGCTTTCAGTGCAAGATGCAGCATGACCGCTGAGTCTTTACCAATGGAGTAAAGCATTACAGGGTTTTCAAATTCGGCTGCAACTTCGCGAATAATATGAATACTTTCAGCTTCAAGCTGCTTGAGATGGGTTAATCTATCTTCAGTCATGTGCATCTCCTTTCCAGTCCGTTTTAATCATTAAGCCGCCAAGTAGTTTTTCGTCACAACTTGCGCCACCATATGGAGGAACGAGTGCCATAACAACTCCAAATTGAAAATTCGACATAGCTCACCAGATTGGCCTTATGCTAGATCTGGACATATATATTCATTATAGTGATTTAAACAGCATTTGCTTTGCATGTTTTTTCATATCGATATCTAATTTAATCATATGTAAAACATGCTGGATGAGCTGAATTTTACCACTACGCTGAGCGTAAAATAGCGTATTATGCCGTAGCCACTTGCATCTGCCTACCCGATTTTATTGATAAGCATATCAGTATGAGACATATTTCAATTTTTGGAACATCCAGTGATGCTGGAAAATCTACCATGACCTTTATGATTGCCAAAATCTTGCAAGATACAGGTTTACGGATTGCGCCATTTAAAGCGCAAAATGTCTCGAATAATGCACGGGTTTGTGATGATGGCAGTGAAATTGCGATTGCCCAATCCTTTCAGGCTGAAGTTCTGGGTATTGCAACATCGTATCATCTCAATCCGATATTGCTAAAATCTGGCTCAAATGGTCGTGCTTCTGTCATTGTTGAAGGCAAAGTCATTTCCCAGCAACATGTACTCGATTATTACCGCGATCTGAATCAACTCAAACCTGCGGTGATACGATGTTTTGATTATCTGGCTGAACGTTATGATTGCGTGGTAGCAGAAGGTGCAGGTAGTCCAGTTGAACTCAACTTAATGAACAAAGATCTGTCTAATATCTTTATTGCCGAAACCTATCAAACTAAAATTATTTTAATCGCTGACATCGAAAAAGGCGGTGTATTTGCTTCAATCTGGGGGACTTATAATTTGCTCCCTGCTCATCTACGTAATAACGTCATTGGTGTGATCGTCAATAAATTTTGTGGTGATTTGTCGTTATTTGATGAGGGCATAGATATTATTCAGGAACAATTTAAAATCCCAGTTTTAGGCGTTTTGCCATATATGCCATTTAATCTTGGGTTTGAAGACAATGCCAGTCTACAAAATTTTGTGCAGCAATCACCTCAGCATAAGATTTCGATTGGTGTCATTGCCTATCCTTATATGAGTAATTATAACGACTTTGAACCTTTGATTGCCGATGACGAGGTTTTACTGGAATTTATTCATAGCCCTATTTCTTTAGAACGTTTTGATGTAGTCATACTTCCTGGCTCAAAATTAGTGATTCAGGATTTAGACTGGCTCAAGCAAAATGGTTTATTTGAACAACTACAACAGCGCAAAAAAGCGATTTTTGCCATTTGTGGCGGTTATGAAATGCTCTTTCAACGGCTACATGATCCAGAACAGGTCGAAAACCCTCAACCTACGACTGCCGAAGGGCTAGGTTTTATTGATGATGATATTGAATTTATCAAAGATAAAATTTTAGCGAAAAAAACCTATACTATTTTTGACATGCCGATTGAAGGTTTTGAGATGCATCACGGGGTAAGCCAAAAGTACCCGCTGTATTTTAAAAATCAACATATTCAGGGTACTTTTATTCATCAAATTTTTGATCACAATGCGTTTCGGACACAATATTTAGGTTCGATCTGTTCAGATTATCAAGGTTTTGATTTCCAGCAATATAAAACTGAGAAAATTGAAGATTTTGTCGGGGAATGTCGCGATCGTTTAAACGTCAATTTAATTTTGGACGCGATTCAAGAGTAATTAGATTTTTATGTTCCAGTTTATCTTTTTTATTTTTGATTCATCTAAATTTTATCTACACACCATTTTTGACCGTTTTTGCTTAAACTAAAGTACAAAAACGGCCAAGTATTGATTTTATCAAAACATCACAAGATTTTTTTCAGTTAAATTCCTTTCAATACACGAGCTGCAAAAGTTTTAATATCTTTGTCCTGAATTGTGGTTTTGCCATGACTGATATTTTGGAATTGCTGATTAAAAATCTCATCATATTCTTTACGTGCCTGAGCCAAATGCTCGTCATAACGCTGAGTAAATTCACCCACATATTCATCCTCAGATAGGCTGAAATCTTTATTGCTATCTGTTAAGAAAAATTGTTGATCACGATGGGTTAAATAGTCGCCTAAGGTCACATAGTTTTTATTGTTATTGGCATACATTTGAATAAATTCATTCACATTCGCTGCCATTGGCATCGACAATGCCGATTTTACTCTAAAGCCATCATGTGTACCTGTTGTAGTGGCCTCGTTCTTGGCATCTTCGGCAGTAATAATACCATCCTGATTTTTATCAAATTGATTAAAGGTTTTAAGGCCAATTTCCTGATATTCCTTTAAGGTAATTTTGTCGTCTTTATTGGTATTTAATACACCAAAACGAACATGTGCCTGTTTCAACGACATGTCACGGCGCTGCTTTAATACAGGCTCCAGTCTGGCTTGTTCATACTGCACATATTGTTGTTGATTCACTTGTTTTTGGGTTTTAAATAAATCTGCATAATCAGCCGTGTAGTTTTTAACAAATGTTGCGTTATTTGGATTTTTATCCTGTGGATGGTACAACGCATAAAGGCCATAAGCCTGTGCTTCGATCTGATGATCTGCCGCAGCCATTACTAATGAGCTAAAAATGCTGCAAACCAAGAGCGTAAATTTAATGTGTTTCATAATGATGCCCTAAACGATCTCTGATAATAATTAGTATTTAAATTCAACGCTTGCGACCACATTACGGCCTACCTCGGCAGAACGATCACGCAATGCATTAATGCTTCCACTGGTACTAGTCGCGGTATTTAATGTGCCTACACTTGAATAATTCCAATAGGTCTTGTCAAAAATGTTATTTAAAGAGACATTGAATTTCATATTTTTATTGACGTTCCAATAAGCGGACAAATCAAATACGGTATACCCTTTCACAGGAATATAATTTGAGTTGGTTGAATAAGTACTCACATCCTGCGATGCGGTTTTACTATCCACGGCAGTCGTTGTAAACCCAAGACCATAGACATGTTCTGGGTCATCATAAGCAAGTGTTAGACTGGCTTTCGCAGGAGTAACAGAGTTTACACCACTCTTTTTGCCATCATTATCTTTGGCGCGGCCTCTGGTTTTACCTGCAACCAACGCTACACTAAAACCATCTGCATCATGAATAAAATGCCCAAGATCTACACGTGTAGAAAGCTCCCCGCCCCAAATCGCAGCTTGTGCCAGATTTTCTGCTTCATAACATAAAAACACGCCTGTAACGGTACATTCAGATGCCGGTAAAGATTTATAATCAATGAAATTATCGTATTTGGTATAAAACCCAGTTAAATCCAGTTTTATCCCTTCAATCGCATCATTTCTTAGCCCTATCTCAAATGCATCACTGGTTTCCTTTTTTAAATCAGAATTACCAGCCAAATAATACGAGTTAGTTGAAGTCGTCTGGAAATAACTGCCTAACTCTGTTGCACTTGGAACACGAGTACCTCGCGTGTATTTGGCATAAGTATAATTGTAAGGTGTTAACTGGTAGCTCAGTGACAATCCTGGCGATAAATAATTGAAATCTTTATCAGAAAAACCTGAATAACTTGAATTTTCTGGTTTAACTTCTTGGCGTTCTGCACGTAAAGACGGGATCAATCTTAAAGCACGATCGAACACATCAAAAGTCATGCTATTTGACACATAGGCAGCGTAACGATTGACTTTAGAATCAGACAAATAACTTCCCTGATATAAAGTTGATGAAGTTGGAGCACCATTACGCAATTCTTTGCGATCACTTGAATATTTCTTTTGATCCACTAACAGACCATATTCAAAATGATGCACACCAAAATATTTTTCGGCATCGAGTTTGATTCCAGTATTTTCTTCTTTAAAGGTATTATTGACATCACGATAATAAGTCGCGGCTTTATAGCCCGTACGTGTATCATTATGTGATTCCTGATACCAAGCTTTGGCTTTCAACTGATCGAATAAACTAAAGTTACTTGGCTTAAACCGATAATCCAGACTGTACTGTTCACGTTCAATGTTCTGATTTTGTGTACCATCTGCATAGGTGATCCCCGTATAGGTAGAACCATCCATCTTACTAATATCATTTTTCTTTTTATAATAATCCGCGGTAAAACCCAATTGATGCTGTTGATTAATGTTCCAGATGATACGACCTAAAATAGCATCAGACTTCCAGTCAGCAGGAAATTGTTTGGTATCCGAATTACCCTGAACTTCATGCCCATCCCGATGCGCATAAGCAATCAATGCTTTAAGCGTATCATTTCCAACAGCACCTGTGACCGAACTCAACCATGCTTCATCTGCCGAGCTATAACCCGCTTTCGCAGTAGCAGCTACATTTTTCCCATCTATCAAATAATCTTCGGGTGATTTAGTCTTGAATGAAACCCGTCCACCAATCCCATCTGTTGAAGCACCCGTTGTACCTGATTGTATATTCACTGTTTGAAACATTTCAGGTTCAATATAATCACGGCCTGCGGCACTATTTCGCATACTTGCACCTGTCCAAGTCGCAACTGTTGCATCTGCGATATCAATACCATCAACATCTAATCCAACCCGATTACCATCAATCCCACGAATGTTATAACTACTGGTACCTGAGCCTGCATAAAAAGCACTCGCCCCGTTGGCTGCAAATGGCGCACTCACCAAAGGCAAATATTTCACGATACTGGCCATATCTGTTGCACCTGTCCGATCTAAATTATCTCGACTAATGCTCGTCACAGAAGAGGGAACTTTGTCTTCCTTTTCGGCGTACACCGTAATAACAGAAAGCTTAGTATAGTGATTTGAATCAGCCGTTTTACTTTCCTCTGCCGCCAAGAGACTCGTGGAGACTGGTACCATCAACATGCCAAGACATACAGCTAAATAATGCGGTTTCAATCGAATTTGCGGATTGACCCTATTTATGGACGTGAACTGATTCTGAGGATGATACATAACCCACCAATAAATGATAAAACTAAAGATAATAATTACTATTCAATAAATTAATTTATGCAGTTTTAGACCTGATAAATTGCAGGAGAAATAAAGAATGAATAGACTTAAATGAGAATGATAATCAAAAGTAATAATATTTACTACAAAAAATCACAAAAAATTGACATCATGATTAATTTACAAGCATTTATAGATTCAATAACTTAAAAGATCACGATAAATATTATTTGAATAATTTTCACACAAATCAAGAAAATTGACATAAAAAAAGACCATGCAGGAGCATGGTCTGTTAAATGGTGGCTATGACGGGACTTGAACCTGTGACCCCAGCATTATGAGTGCTGTGCTCTAACCAACTGAGCTACATAGCCGAAAACTGTGCGCGCATTATCCAAAGTTATCTGAGATACGTCAAGCAAATTTTTCAAAAAATTGGTGAAGTGGACCTGTAAGCCGGGTTCTGTCGAGGACGATCATTCCTCTAGGCGTACAATCACTTATACGCTCAAGCGACCTACCCGAATCCAGTACGGGCCGTACCTCAGGATTCCTATTTGGTCTTGCTTCTGGTGGGGTTTACCATGCCGTGAACTGTTACCAGACACGCGGTGCGCTCTTACCGCACCCTTTCACCCTTACCTCACGAATGAGGCGGTCTACTCTCTGCTGCACTTTCCGTCGGCTTTCACCGCCCAGGCGTTACCTGGCACCCTGCCCTATGAAGCCCGGACTTTCCTCCCCTGATTTAGTCACGAAGACCTCCACAGCAGCGACCGTCCAGTCCACTTCTGGAGCGCATAGTAGCAAAAAAAATGACTAATTGCTCGTGCTTTTTTGATCAATTAGTTTTTGATACTTTTGTAAAAGCTGATCATGCGATTCCACATGATCAGGATCTTTAGGAATGCAATCTACTGGACAAAATAACTGACATTGCGGCTCATCAAAATGTCCCACACATTCAGTACATAAGTCTGGATGAATCTCGTAAATCACGTCGCCCATAAAAATGGCCTCATTTGGACATACGGGTTCACAGACATCGCAATTGATGCATTCATCAGTAATAATTAGTGACACTCTACCAACCTTGTTGATGTTTGCGTTCGAAGGCTTCCACCACTGCTTGTGGGACAAACTTGGCGACATCTCCCCTTAAACGCGCAATTTCACGAACTAAAGTCGATGAAATAAAGGAATATTGTTCAGACGGCGTTAAAAACACTGCTTCAAAATGTGAATCTAATTGACGATTCATATTCGCCAATTGAAATTCATATTCAAAATCAGATACAGCGCGTAAACCTCTTAATACTGCTGTTGCATTTTGTTCGCGAAAAAAATTGACCAGTAAGCCGTCAAACCCAACAAATTCAACATTTGGTAAATGACTTAAAGAAGCTTTGGCCAACGAGACTCGCTCTTCTAAACTAAAGACAGGGTTCTTATGATGTCCAATCGCAATGGCGACCACCACTTCATCAAACATTCGTGAGGCGCGAGAGACCAAATCAATATGTCCATTGGTGATTGGGTCAAATGTACCTGGATAGATAACACGTGCTTTAGTCATCCATTTTTACTCTAGTTTATTTTCTGAGAGTTGTATTCTAGCAAATCTTGATTTCTTAGCGAAGACATCCCATCAATAAGCCGCCTGATTAAAATGAAAAAACTTCACCTCTGTCACTGTTTCAGGCACAATAGCTTAACTTTGGAATTTTTAAGATTATGGCGAAAGCAGTAGTAGTGAAGAAAAATAACGGCGGCACCATTGCGCAGAACAAACGCGCACGCCACGATTATTTTATTGAAGAAAAATTTGAAGCTGGAATGTCATTGCAAGGCTGGGAGGTAAAGTCTTTACGTGCTGGTCGTATGACACTCAGCGAAAGTTATATTATTTTTAAGAATAGCGAAGCCTATTTATTCGGCTCACAAATCCAGCCTTTGCTGTCTGCATCGACACATGTTGTAGCTGAGTCGACCCGTACACGTAAGTTATTATTGTCACGCCGACAAATTGAGCACTTGATGGGCGCGGTTAATCAAAAAGGCTATTCGTGTGTACCTTTGGCGTGTTACTGGAAAGGTCATCTAGTCAAACTGGAAATTGCGCTAGTGAAAGGTAAACAGCAGCATGATAAACGTGCGACTGAAAAAGACCGCGACTGGCAGCGAGATAAAGCACGGATTATGCATAAATAATTAACTAATACAAAAGCCTCTGGATTTACTTTTTAGAGGCTTTTTTCTTTCTCTGCTCAATTTAAACGATAGAGCACGCCTGCAATATACTCCCCAAACCAAACTGCAGTATCTAAATCTCCTTTAGGTGGAGTAATCTCAACAGGTGCATTGTCAGATTGGGTCATCAGACCTAGGCAACTTGAAAGTCGGTTTAAATCTGTTTCTGCATGCCCTGTAGGCATTAAAGGTAATCCCGACCAGAGCATACCATGTTGCATGGCAAAAATATTGAGTTGTTGAAGGACTGCGAGTTTATCACCACTTAACCCACCAGAATTGGCAAAGCCAGCGGCAAGCTTGCCTTGCCAGATACGATTTTTCCAGCGTTTAGAAGTACTATCCATGAACTTTTTAAAATCAGCCGAAACGCTTCCCATATAAGTAGGAGCCCCAAAAACAATCCCGTGTGCCGCATCTAGAGCATCCCAGTCAATATGTTCAATCGACATCAAATGCACATCAACACCTAACGTTTTTGCACCCTGTGCAATATACGACGCAACTTTGGCAGTATGTCCATAAGGACTATGATAAACGATACAAAGTGATTTTTTGAGCAGGGACATAAATGGATCAAACTGATAGTACGTTGAAAGTTTACCACTTTTATCGGATAAAAACGAATGTCGCCATACGCCCTGTTTTAGCATTCCGCCGATAAGAATAGTATTCATCTTGTTGACGGTAAGAGCATTGATCGCCGCCCAGTATTAACTCTATTCCTTGTTGCTCCAAGATATAACATGCAATGGCATAAAGATCGGCATAAAACTTATCATCCTGTTTGCCTTGTTCAAAAGCCATATCCAGTTCTGGATATTTTTCACAGAACGTTTTCTTAACCTCAATCCCTACCTCAAAACAAGGTTGACTAATCGCTGCGCCCAGCCAAGCCCATGCCGCACCACTTTGCATAGCTTCGATGGTATTTTCAATAATTCCACCTGCGAGCCCCCGCCAACCTGCATGCACATTTGCGACTTCTGTTCCATCTCGATTGCCCAAAACCACGGGCAGACAATCTGCCGTCATCATCATCAAGGCATGACCTTTGGTCTGAGTCACCAGACCATCCCCTATTAATGCTTCAAACGTCATTTGTTCATTCACGGTATGGCAAATGGTGCTATGAGTTTGGGTCATCCATGTAATTTTATCGACACCTAGTTGGGCAAATTCATTTAACAATATCATGCGATGTTGTTGAACTCGTCTTGGATCATCATTGACATGTAAAGCCAAATTAAATCCAGCCAGATCAGCATGAATACTTGGTAGCGCCCCAGCATGTTGAATAGTGGTCTGTCCCACATAAACACCTCGTGGTAAACCTTGCACAAAATTCATGAACTGATTCCTTTAATCGTGGATGAAGCTCTTCCATAAAGCCCTTTTATTTCATCCTGAGGAAAAATAAAGAGGGCTTATACATTGATGAAAAAAACCTAATAAGCCGCATTGTCCTGACGCAAGACTTCAACCAAATAGCTAAAGTCTTCTGGCCACGGCGCTTCAAACATCATATTTTCCTGAGTACGTGGATGAACTAGACCGAGTTTGGAAGCATGTAAGGCCTGACGTTTGAAAGCACGTAAGGTAATATTTAAACGTTCACTTGCTCCCGCAGGAACACGCACTCGATTCATATAGACCGAATCACCCACTAACCCATGTCCGATATAACTAAAATGCACACGAATCTGATGCGTTCGTCCTGTTTCAAGTTGTGCCTGTACACGAGTAAAATTTTGGAAGCGTTCTTTGACATTATAATGCGTTATCGCATCACGCCCGCCCGGAAGAATAGCCATTTTAATACGGTCAACTGGATGACGTTTAATTGGTTCATCAATGGTACCTCCCGCCACAATATTGCCATAAACAATTAAATCGTAAATGCGGTAAACCGATTTATCTGCGAGTTGCTTACTTAAGGAAAACTGCGATTCGAGATTTTTGGCCACTACCAACAAGCCACTGGTGTCTTTATCAATACGATGCACCAATCCTGCTCGCGCTAATTCAGCCGATTTTGGATAATGGTAAAGCAAGGCATTGACCAGTGTCCCTGAACTATTGCCCGCGCCAGGATGCACTACCATACCAACGGGTTTATTAATCACTAAAATATCATCGTCTTCATAGACAATATCCAGTGGAATATTTTCAGGCTGATTCGTGGTTTGAGCTTCAAGCTCGACATTTAAGGTTAATAACTCATTACCTTCACAGCGATATTTGGGCTTCACGATGTTACCATTTACCAACAAATGGCCATCTTTCATCCACTGTTTAAGGCGTTCTCTGGAAAAGTCGCTCCACACGCTGGCTGCGACCTGATCAATGCGCTGTCCCAGATAAGTTTCATCAAGCTGCTGTTGCAACGATAAACGTGTTGCAGTTGTATCAGAATTATGATTATCTGCATCCTCAGAATCTTCAAGTAAGAAGTCTGTTTCTGAGAGATTTGAATGAGAAGATTGTGCTGAAGTCATTTGCTCAAATTGATAAAAGTGGTTTAATAGCGCAATTGTAGCTCATTGCCCGTATATAACAGAGGAGTTTTTATGTCGCTACCAAATTATAAGATTACCATGCTTGCCCTTTCTCTTGGTGTAGCGACTGCAATGGTGGGTTGTAGCAGTAATCCAAAAAAAGAAGTAGTCGATACTGGGCCGAAATCAAGTGAACTGGTTTATTTTGAAAAAGCAGAAAAATCACTTGATCGTAAACAATATTCAGACGCAGCGAAGTCCTTAGAAGCAATCGATACCTATTATCCTACGGGTCAATACGCCCAACAAGCACAACTTGATCTGCTTTACGTCAAATTTCAACAAAAAGATTATGAAGGTGCGATTGCACTTGCAGAGCGCTTTATTCGTTTAAATCCACAACATCCAAATGTCGATTATGCCTACTATGTACGTGGCGTGTCCAACATGGAACTCAATTACGATAGCTTATTGCGTTATACCTCATTACAACAGTCACATCGTGATGTGAGTTATTTAAAACTGGCTTATCAAAATTTTGTAGACTTTATTCGCCGTTTCCCAAGTAGTGAATATGCGGTCGATGCAGCACAGCGCATGAAATATATTCAGCAAGAACTTGCTGAAAATGAAATTAATGTGGCACGTTTTAATTTAAAACGTCAAGCTTGGCTTGCGGCAGCTGAACGTGCACAATGGGTTATTGAGCATTATCCACAAACACCGCAAACCCCAGAAGCACTCGCAACTTTAGCATATGCCTATGACAAATTAGGCGATCAGGAACTGACTCAACAATATATCAATGTATTAAAACTGAACTATCCAGATTTAGTGAAATCTAATGGTAAAGTTGATTTGCGTGCGGCACGCCATGAGGGAAGCTGGTGGAATCGTGCAACACTGGGTATTTTAGGTCGTGGATCAAAAACATCAGGTGTTGAAGAGGCAGCAACAGATCATCCAACTGAAAAACGCAGCCTGACCAATCGTTTGAGCTTTGGTTTACTAGATAAACCTGAACAACATGAAGTCGCGCCTATTTCCGCGCCACCGGTACAACAAACAGTTCCGAGTATGAGTGTTGTACCCGATACGGTCGCACCGCAAACCAATGAAGATGATGCTGCCAACTAAACGGGTTTTGTTGTACAGCAAGGCAAGTTCATCTGACTTGCCTTTTTTCATTTTGAGCACATTGAAATCATCATGATTAGACTGCATCATGTAAAGTGGTCTTCATGACAGCACTATTTTTCGTCCAGACACGGTAATTTTATTATGGCGATTCCTCAACATACGATTGATCAAATTCTGGATCGTACCGATCTGGTCGAACTGATAGGTCAGCGGGTTAAGCTTAAGAAAACTGGACGAAGCTATTCGGGCTGTTGCCCATTCCATCAGGAAAAAACACCCTCTTTCCATGTGTATCGTGACAAAGGCTATTACCACTGCTTTGGTTGTCAAGCTAATGGCAATGCGATTCGCTTTCTCATGGATATTGATAGTCGTAATTTTATCGATGTCATGCAGGAGCTTTCCAGCAAAGCAGGAATCGAATTACCCAAAGATAATTTTGATAATAAAAAACTGTCTTATAAACGTACACCACAAAAACTTGAGTCCAAAGGAATTGCTGCACCAGCAGAAGTCACTTCCCCAGAGGTTACACAGCAAGACCAAGATCCTCATCAGGCTTTTGTCGACACCGCAAATTTGGAACTACATGCTTATTTAGATGATCCTTTTGCGCAGTTTGATCACACCTTTTCCCCTTTTGAAGATGTTCCGCAAGAAGGAAACTTATACGATTTATTGGAAAATGTTGCACAATTTTATGAACGACAACTGCCTCACAGCAAAAAAGCACAGACCTATTTTAAGCAACGAGGATTAACAACTGAAACGATCCAGTTTTGGCGTTTAGGCTATGCACCTGAAGATTGGCAACATTTGGAAAAAGCATTTCCACAGGATATTGATGGTCTCAAAAAAGTTGGTTTGATTCGTTCAAGCGATAACGGACGGGATTTTGATTTATTGCGTGAACGGGTCATTTTTCCAATACGAGATCCAAAGGGTCGTATAGTTGGCTTTGGCGGTCGTGCGCTGAATGATGAGATCAAACCCAAATATATCAATTCACCAGACTCAGATATTTTTCATAAGAATCAATTACTCTATGGACTTTATGAAGGACGAAAACTCAAAGCTCATGACTGGTTGATGGTTGAAGGTTATATGGATGTCATCGCCCTACAGCAATATGGCGTTTATGGTGCTGTTGCGACACTTGGAACTGCCAGTAATGCAGATCATCTCACGACCTTATTTAAACAAAATCCACGGATTACCATTGCTTTTGACGGAGATGCCGCAGGTCAAAAAGCGGCTCGCAGGACATTAGAAATTGCCCTTCCGCTTTTAAACGATGGACGCGAACTTAAGTTTTTTGTATTACCGAATGAACATGACCCAGACTCACTCATACGCCGAGAAGGTTTAGAAAGCTTTAACCGTCTATTGGATCAAGCACCGCTATTATCAGATTTTGTCTTCGCGCATTTAACAGGACAACATGATATTTCCAGTCCAGAAGGTAAAAGTCTGGTCATGGGTGAGCTTAAGGAACTTACCGAATTATTACCTAAACACGGCTCTTTTCGTTACCTACTCACACAATCATTTAGGGAAAAACTAGGCTTAGGACGAAAATGGACACCGCAGATTAGCCATGATGCATCTTTGTCTTTTAATATCCAGACCAAAGATGAAGATTTTGCATTGGCAATTTTAATGCACCATCCTTATTTGTATATTCATTTTGAAGCTTTACGTGCAGTCATAGATTCCAATGAATTATTGGGCAAGGTACTAGATATTCTCGACCGTGTCTTTGATGAATTTCCTGATGATCAGGAATTAGCGACCTATTATGTCTTAGGCGCATGTAGTGCATATTGTCATGAAATAGCAGATATCATGCAAAGAACCAATATTGAAAGCCTAACACAAGCCCCCGAAATTGCGGATAAACTTGCCAAAGAATATTCTTTAGGATTACAAGAGAAATACTTGCGGCAAAAATTAAAAGCACCGATTTCTCTATTGGAATCGCGCAACTTGCGTCAGCAGCTCAATGAATTAACAAAACAGATTAGTTTAAGATTAATATCTTAGCTATAGATTATTTTTTAGGCTTTCGCTCTTTGGCAAATACGTTAGCCAATTCATTCTGCATCCACTCAAAATAATCAGGACTTTCATTTTGCGCTGCTTCACGTAATACAATTGAAGTCGGATGCAACATTTTTTGAGTTAAACGATGTGCAAAGTTTTTCAACACATCTTCTGGGTTTTGCCCTGTTTTTAAGGCTTCAAGTGCAAACTCCAGCTCTGACTGACTTTGTGCCTCACCATGCTCACGATAGGCTTGTATGGTGCTCCCCGCCTGCTGAATTTTTTGCTGTGTGACCAGTTGAGTCGCCAACTGATTGACCATTACTTCAGCTTCAACCGCTGCCTGACGACGCTGTGCCAGATTTTCATCAATCACACTTTGCAGATCATCGACACCATACAGATAAACACCATCCAGACTTTCTACTTTCGGATCGATATCGCGTGGTACAGCCAAGTCCACCATGAGCATCTGTTTGTAACGACGTTTTTTCAGCGCGGCACGTACATCTTTATAATGAATGACTTGATGCAAACTGCCCGTACAACTCGATACAACGTCTGCACGATGCAAGTGATCCGCAAGCTGATTAAATTCAATAATCTCAACATCAACCTGCTGCGCGATTTCTTGCGATAAATGCTCAGCACGTTCACGACTGCGATTACAGATAATAATTTTCGCAACTCCCATTTCTGCTAAATGTTTAGCCACCAGACTATTCATTTCACCAGCCGCAACCACCATCACGGTCAACTGTTCAGGATGACTAAACACCTGCAAAGCCAGTTGCGCAACGGCATAGCCCATAGACACCGCGTGACTACCCACTGCGGTCTCTGTACGAACCCGCTTGGCAGCATAAAACGCATATTCAAAAATTCGATTTAGACTAGGTGAAATGGTGTGCGCTTCTTTAGACAAATTTAGCGCACTTTTGACTTGTCCTAAGATTTGCGGCTCACCGAGCATCAGTGAATCAAGACCACTGGCCACACGCATCAGATGTGTAACCGCTTGCGCATTTTCGTAACGATAAACATGATGAAGTAATTGTTTTACTTCAATATCATTTGATTGGGCAAGCCAGTCGAGTACCATGTCCGCATTATCTGCGATGGCATACACTTCAGTACGATTACAGGTCGAAACCACTACCATGTCATTTAAATGGTGATGATCTCGCTGTTCGGCAAGCAAGGCACTCAATCGCTCCGCATTAAAAGCGATTTGTTCTCTCAACTCTACGGAAGCTGTTTGATGATTGACACCCAATGCAAAGAAGGACATATCAGATCATCATTTCGCTAAATTTATGCTATTGTGCAATAACGGTGTCATAAAAAGCATACTTAGATTACGGAAAAATGGATTACTAAAATTGCGTCAAATGAATTGCCGAATTAATGGTACGTCGATTAGACAATATTCTACCACATTCTTACTGTTAGGAAGCATGGCATCATCAGCGCATGTATGTGCTGTGACTGATTTTTATCCACTTCAACCCAATACAGAAGCACTCAAGCAAAGTATGATTGCTGAGTTTGCACTTGCATATGACGATATTCCAACCGCAATCCATAATTACACCGTTTTAGCCATTAAGAGCAATTCGCCCGCCATTAAACAACGGGCTTTGGATATTGCACTCGAATATAATGATATAAAAGCGGCACTGGATATTGCGACCCATTGGGTGGTACAAGAGCCCGAAGATGTTCCTGCACTGTTTTATCTAGCCCATATTGCCTTAAAAGCACATGAATACAGGCTTGCCGCAAATACATTGGACAAAATTTTAAATATTGATCCTGATGCAGATTTGGAGCAAATTGTCGCAGGTATTTCACCTGAATCTGCTTCTGATCGCATAGACTTAATTAATATTTTAAATTCTAGTAAAGAAAGAAAGAACGCATCTGTACTTGCACTTATTGCAGGATTAGAAGCTCAAAGTAATCAGTTATCCCAAGCTCTCACGACAATTAATCAGGCTTTGCGTAAACGCCCTAAAGTTACTAGCTTTATTTTGATGAAAGCCAATTTATTGATTGGCTTAGACGATCTGGAAGGCGCGCAACAGTGGTATGCAAAATCAAGCAGACGTCACAAAGATAATCTGGAAGTTCGTTTGGCTGAAGCGCGTTTTTTAGTCAAAAACAATGAACCAGAACTGGCTCTGGAAAAACTACAAAGTATTATTAAGGACTGGCCAGATGCAGAAGAAGCCAAATTTATTGCAGGCTTAACTAGTATTGATTTAAAACAATATGAAAAAGCCGAACAATATCTGGTCGATTTACGCTACTCAGCCAAATATCAGAATGAAGCTTATTATTATCTGGCTGTAAATGCTGAACGCAAACAGCATTTTGAAACAGCAAAAGCCTATTATCGACTGGTCGATGGTAGCCTCTATGTCGTTTCACGCCGCAATATGGTCGTAATCTTTGAAAAACAAAATAACCTCAATGATGCTTTACGCTTTCTCACTCAAGAGCGCGTCAATTACCCGCAACACGCCAGTTTTTTATATCAGGCTCAGGCTGAAATTCTCAAAAAAATGGGCAACAAAAAAGCAGCCATTCGTTTGCTGGATGAAGCGATCAAAAGCATTACAGATGACCCGGAACTGATCTACGCCGAAGTGCTGATGCTCGATCCGAATATAGATCGGGATAAACTTGATCGGGCATTAAAGCAATTATTACAGATTGAACCCAATAGTCCGACCTATTTAAATGCCTACGCCTATACCCTCGCGCTACAAAATCGTCGACTGAACGAAGCTAGAGAGTACGCTGAACTTGCACTTGAATACGCACCTGAACAAGCTTCGATCTTGGATACACTTGGCTATATTGCCTTTTTACAAAATGATTTTTCTGCCGCGGCTGATTCGTTGGGGAAAGCATATAACTTAAGTCATAATGTCAATATCGGAGTTCGATTTGCCAAAGCTTTGTATATGCAAGGTGATCTGGAAAAATACACTCAGGTGTTACAACAGCTGAAACAAAATCATGCAAATGATCCACAATTACAACAGCTTGATGGACTAATCTTACCGCTAAGTACTAAAAAGAGTTAATTTATGAAGACGCTTTCTCAAACCTGTATTGCATTTTTTTGTTCCAGCGCATTGTTTTTAACAGGTTGTCAGCATTTTACCCAACCCCAACTCCCAAAAAGTACTCAAGAAAGCGAAAATCAATTTAACCTACAAGGTAAAATTGGAGTACGAACCCCACAACAAACAGGCAGTGCTTTTTTTACGTGGGCACAACAACAGCAAAACTTTGATATCGAATTGACTGGAATTTTGGGGATGGGTAAGACTCAAATTCAGGGGAAAAATGGCAAGGTTACACTGAATAGCGCAAAAACAGGGCTCATTACAGCATCCTCTCCAGAAGAATTACTTGAACGTGCAACAGGATGGCAAGCTCCAATTACTCACATTATTAGTTGGGTACAAGCCAGACCTGCAACCACACAGGCTCAAACCACTCAAGATACCAATGGTCGAATTAACCATATCCAAGAAGATGGCTGGGATGTTGATTTAAGTTATGCTAGTGAACAAAAACTACCAAATAAACTTATTTTAAAGCAGACACTTGAAGATAACAAAGAAAACCGTATTACAATGGTGATTCAAAATCGTTAAATCAAGTGAAGATAATGATTCGGGTTCCCTCTCCAGCCAAACTTAATTTGTTTTTGCATATCACAGGTCGTCGCGCAAATGGCTATCATGAATTGCAAAGCATTTTTGAGTTGATTGATTTATATGACTGGATGAACTTTTATCCACAAGATGATTCAGCCATAGAAATCGTAGGACTTGAACAAATCGACCTAAAAAATAATTTAATTTATCGTGCCGCAGAAATATTAAGGCCTTACGCCCAAAAATTATGCGGCATAAATATTGAAATTGAGAAAAACATCCCGATGGGTGCAGGCTTAGGCGGAGGTTCATCCAACGCTGCCACAACACTGATCGTACTCAATCAACTCTGGCAATGTGGTGTAAATATTCAGCAATTGGCAGAACTTGGGCTTCAATTAGGCGCTGACGTTCCTGTGTTTGTATATGGACGAAATGCATGGGCAGAAGGTATAGGTGAACATTTATCATTCATAGACTTAGCTCAAAAACAATACATCATTTTAAAACCTGATTGTTTTATCAGCACTCAATTGCTTTTTTCGCAAAAAACATTGACAAGAGATTCCAAGCCTACTACATTTTGCGCCTATCAGTTAAAGCCATCCAGCTTTGGAAATAACTTTGAGCCTATTGCTAGAAGTCTATATCCACAGGTTGATGAAGCGATGCATTATTTAGATCAATTTGGTCATGCAAAACTTACAGGAACAGGTGCTTGTGTTTTTACTGAGATCAATGCTGAAATGAATATTACTGAAATTGTTATAAATGCACCATGTAAAGCTTATGTGGTGAATAGTTTAAAACAATCTCCACTCTATGATTTTCAACTTTGAAGATAGGGGCGTCGCCAAGTGGTAAGGCACCGGGTTTTGATCTCGGCATCCGTTGGTTCGAATCCAGCCGCCCCTGCCAATTACATCTGAGATTTCTGTATTAGGGGCGTCGCCAAGTGGTAAGGCACCGGGTTTTGATCTCGGCATCCGTTGGTTCGAATCCAGCCGCCCCTGCC
>NZ_JAHPRO010000009.1 GCF_025562455.1 Acinetobacter sp. WU_MDCI_Axc73 | reverse complement strand
GTGCGCTCAGAGAGATTCGAACTCCCGACCCCTTAGTTCGTAGCCAAGTGCTCTATCCAGCTGAGCTATGAGCGCATCATAAGTATTCGTTGGCGGTGAGAGAGGGATTCGAACCCTCGGTACAGTTACCCGTACGCATCCTTAGCAGGGATGTGGTTTAAGCCACTCACCCATCTCACCGTAACGAGCCGCCATAATACAAACTTAGCCTGTGAACTGCAAGTCATCACATCTATTTTTTCCTAGTTTTTTATCCAATTAACTATTTTTTAAACAAAATTGTACTCTGTCGAATTAAGGAGTGTTTACAGCTTGTTAATATAATGACTATCTTTGCACTATACGTCTGCAAAACTAAATCACATAAACTTGTCATGATGATCATGCAGAATGTTCCTGCATAAGCTATGCTAAACTTATCTTCAAATATGAAGCCAAAAGACATTATGAAAAATTGGGTTGACCCTGAAGCGAAAGCGGAATCTGAACGTTACGATAATCCGATCCCGAGTCGTACGCTCATCTTAAATACACTTGAACAAGTCGATACGCCCCTTTCGCACGCCGAATTGGTCGATCATTTTGAAATCAAAGATCAAAAAAGTATCGATGCTTTAAGCCATCGCTTGAGCGCGATGGTTCGTGACGGTCAGATTGCTAAAGATGGTTTCAAGTTTCAGCTTCTTGGCGATCAACCGACTTTTGATGCCACTGTTTATATTAATAACAAAGGTCTGGGTTCAGCGCATATCGATGGTCAAAATGACCTGTTACTGCCTGAGCGTGAATTACGTTTAGTATTTAATGGTGATCGAGTCAAAGTCCGTCAAACTTCAGTTGACCGTAAAGGCAAAGGCTGGGGTTTTATTACTGAAGTGACGCAACATCGAGTCAAACAGCTTATTGGTAAAGTAGCAGAACATGAAGGTGAATTTCATATTCAACCTGCTGCACCGAATGCGCACCAACCCATTCCTTTAGAAAAAGAATTAGTTGAACATGCCAATGCGAAAGTGGGCGATTACTTGCGGATTGAAATTGATGATTATCCAACCCGCGAAGAGTTTGCGACTGGGCATGTCATTCAATCTATGGCGGACAAGGCTGATACCGAGATCATTATTCCTCAGACTATTTTAGAATATGGTCTGCCTTATGAGTTTCCTGAAGAAGTAGTCGCAGAGGCTGAAAGCTTTAAAGAGCCTTCTAAAAAAGATATCGCAGATCGTATCGATTTGCGTGATTTACCATTAGTGACCATTGATGGTGAGGATGCCCGAGATTTTGATGATGCGGTCTATGCCGAAAAACGCGCAGGTGGTGGCTATCGTGTGGTCGTGGCAATTGCCGATGTCAGTCATTATGTGCGTTTAGGGAAACCACTTGATGATGAAGCTCAGGAACGCGGTACATCTGTATATTTTCCGCATTTTGTGTTACCGATGTTACCAGAAGCCCTTTCCAACGGCCTTTGCTCACTCAATCCGCATGTCGATCGCCTGTGTATGGTGTGTGACCTAAAACTGTCGCGTGCTGGTCGCGTAATGAGCTATGAATTTTATCCATCGGTGATGCACTCCAAAGCACGTTTAACCTATACACAGGTCGGTCACTATTTTGATGGCCAGACGGATGCGATCCCAGCGGATAAATCGATTCAAAAATCCCTAAATACCTTGTTCCAACTTTATCAAACGCTGAAAGAACTACGTGCAAAACGTCATGCGATGGAGTTTGAAACTGTTGAAACCTATATGACGTTTGATGAGTTGGGTGGAATTAAAGAAATTTTACCGCGTACTCGAAATGAAGCGCATAAATTGATTGAAGAATGTATGTTGCTTGCCAATGTCGCAGCAGCAGAATATGCATTGGAACATGATATTCCGATGCTTTATCGTGTGCATGAGGCGCCCGAATTTTCACGCATTCAGAAAGTCAAAGATTTTGTTAAGTTACTAGGTTTGCCGTTCCCTGATCAGCCAACACAGGCAGATTATCAACGTGTGATTGAAGCCACCAAAGATCGAATTGATGCACCAAGTATCCATGCAGTGTTATTACGCTCGATGATGCAAGCCTATTACGGCGCTAAAAATGCAGGTCACTATGGTTTGGCGTATGAAGCCTATACGCATTTTACTTCGCCAATTCGCCGTTATCCTGATTTACTGTTACATCGTTCAATCAAGGCGCATTTACAGCAAAAACCGTATCCTCTTTCTGGTGCAGCACTGGATGATGCAGGTGAACAGTTTTCCAAAACTGAACGTCGTGCCGATGAAGCGTCTCGTAGCGTAACGTCATGGCTGAAATGTCACTATATGCAACAGCATTTGGGTGAAGAGTTTATTGGCATTATTAGTGCGGTAACTGAGTTCGGTTTATTCGTCACCTTAAAAGATTTATATGTAGACGGCATGATTCATGTCAGTCATTTGGGTGATGATTTCTTCCTTTACGATCAAGCGAGCCAAAGTTTAGTCGGGCAAAATCGTGGTCAAATCTTTGGTCTAGGTGATGAAGTCAAAATCAAAGTCGCTGCGGTAAATCTGGAAGAACGCAAAATTGATTTTGAGCTGATTCAACAAATTACCCATGCAGGTCGAATCATTCGAAGTCGTGCGCCACGAACTAGCAAAGCTCAAACTACTGAGCAAGTGTTTAATGCGCAAGGTGAGAGCGTTGAATCTCATCAACAACCCTCACGCAAGAAAGAGAAGTCTAAAAGTAAACCGAGTTCGTATGGTAAGAAGTCAACTAAAAAAGCTGCTGCTCCCGTAGCAGTGAAGACTGAAAAACCCAAGAAAAAAACCAAGCCCAAACGTAAAAAGTCCAATGCTAAAAGCAAATCGGACAGTTAGATAGAACGACCAGTGAAATAGAACCAAGGAAGGTCACTATGGGAAAAGTCATAAGCGGTATGTGTATATCTGTGGATGGTTTCGTTGCTGGCCTGCATATGACCGAAGATAAACCTTTTGGTGAATTACCCAATATTCACCAAAGTTTATGTAAATGGTTATTTGGTCAAGCAGATCAAAACAGAAATGAAATCGCCAGTCTCACGTCTGCGGGCGCGTTTATTATGGGTCGTAATATGTTTGGTCCAACTGGGGCACAATATAGTACATGGCAAGGCTGGTGGGGTGAAGAACCACCCTATCATGCGCCTGTTTTTGTTCTGACGCATACAGCACGTGACAGCCTGAGTTTACAAGGTGGAACGACTTTTTATTTTGTCACTGATGGAATATTGAGCGCACTTGAACAAGCGAAAAAACTGGCGGGCGATAAAGATGTTGCAATTGCAGGCGGCGCGCATACCGTTAATCAATATCTTAGAGCAGGGCTGATTGATGAGTTGTGGTTACATATCGTTCCCGTCATTGTCGGTCAAGGTCAACGTTTGTTTGAAGAAATGCCAGAGATCAATTTAGAAATATTAGAACAAAGAGGAACTGATCTGGTCACCCATATCAAATATCGCATCCTCAAATAGCATTGGTTTTATGGACGTTACTCAGAATGATTGTTGGCCCAAATCAATAAAGCCAAATCATCACTGTGAGAAATCCGCTTAATAAATCTTTAGCCCAGCTTGATTTCCTTGCGTTAAACCCTTACATCTAGTCATAAGTTTAAAAAATTATGGCAAAGATAATGACTTTACAGCAAGCAACGCTTCCCGTTCCTCAATTTGATCACATCCAACTAGACAGCCTAAAACAAGAGATTGAAAAAAATATTCATCAGGGTCAAAAGTTCTTAGAGACTTTACAAGATGTTCCAACTAATTTTGCTGCGCAAGTACACGTGTTGGAACAAATGGATGAACTTGAAAACAATATGAGTGAATCATGGGGCGTTTTGTCACATCTAAATGCCGTGATGAGTAATGCGCAAACCCGTGAAGTCTTTCAATCATTATTGCCTGCTCTAAGTGAATATTATACACAGCTTGGGCAACATACGACGCTCTATCAAACTTACCAACAGATCCATGATAGTGCTGAATTTTCTAATTTAAGTGCTGCACAACAAAGTGCGATTCGTTTAGCCTTACGTGATTTCAAACTTTCAGGTGTTGCCCTAGAAGGTGAAGCAAAAAAACGTTACGCAGAAATCTCAGCACGTTTATCGCAACTATCTTCTGATTTTTCTAATCATGTGCTGGATGCAACTCAGGCCTATTTTAAACCTTTAAATCCGGAACAACTTAAAGGCTTATCACAAAGCAATATCGAACTGCTTAAACAATATGGTCAACAGCGTGAGCTAGATCAACCTGTCGCAACACTGGACATGCCTGCTTATCTGGCGATTATGACCTATGCCGATGACCGTGATTTACGCGAAGAGTTATATAAAGCTTATACCACTCGTGCCTCGGATCAATCAGATCATAAAGAGTTTGATAATACTGTGGTCATGGAAGAAATCCTGAAATTACGTCAGGAAATGTCAGTATTGCTTGGTTTTCATAATTTTGCAGAATATTCACTGGCGAGTAAAATGGCGCCTGATGTACAAACGGTACATGACTTTTTGGTCGATCTGGCTGAACATGCGCGCGCGCCTGCTCAACAAGAAGTAGCTGAACTGAAAACCATTGCCAAGCAAGATGGTATTGAGCAATTACAACCTTGGGACAGTGGTTATTATTCAGAAAAACTTAAACAACAGGTATTTAATTTATCTCAGGAAACCCTGAAACCGTATTTCCCAGCACCCAAAATTATTCAGGGACTTTTCCAGATCGTCAATCGCTTATACGGTGTTCAGATTGTGGAACGTCAAGCACCTGTCTGGCATCCAGATGTTCATTATTATGAACTCGAAGATCAAGGTAAAGTCATTGCTGGCTTTTATTTCGACCTTTATGCACGTAGTGGAAAACGTGGTGGTGCATGGATGAGCGGCTTCCGTTCCCGTATGCAAACTGCACAAGGTTTACAAAAACCAATCTGTTATATGGTCTGTAACTTTACTCCACCTGTTGGCAATCAGCCTGCATTACTCAGCCATGATGAGGTCAATACGCTGTTTCATGAATTTGGACATGGCTTACATCATATGTTGACTGAGGTCGATAATATTTCGGTCGCAGGCACACATGGCGTAGCATGGGATGCTGTAGAACTTCCGAGCCAGTTTATGGAGTTTTGGACATGGGACAAAGAAAGTTTGGATGTACTCAGTGAACATATTGAAACCAAACAAGCCCTTCCTGAAGAATTACTCAGTGCATTGTTAAATGCTCGCTTTTTTCAGTCAGGAATGCAGACTCTTAGACAGATTGAATTTGCTTTGTTCGATTTGACCATTCATTCGAAAAATCCTGCTTTGAATAGCACACAAATTCAGTCTGTTTTAGATGGAATTCGCGGTCAATTTTCTGTATTGCCAACTGCCGCATACAACCGTTTTCAGCACAGTTTCAGTCATATTTTTGCAGGCGGTTATGCGGCAGGATATTACTCTTATAAATGGGCTGAAGTGCTTGCCAGTGATGCCTTTGATCGATTTGAAGCAGAAGGTATTTTCAACACAGACACAGGACATGAATTTCGCGAAGCGATTCTTGCGGTGGGTGGCAAAGATACGGCTTTAGAGGCATTTGTTAACTTCCGAGGCCGTGAACCAAAAATTGATGCATTATTACGTCATCAGGGTTGGACGAGCGACCCTAAAACGGCTTAAACTAAACCTTAAAATGTTCGTAAGTGGTTGGGAAGTGACAAAATGAAACGTCGGTTTATTGCAGGTGCTAAATGTCCAAAATGCGGTGCCACAGATCGGATTGTCATGCTCACCACAAACGACGACGAATGGATTGAATGTATCGAGTGCGACTATAGTGAAAATCGCCCTACTCATGTTGAAGAACACGATATTCCGGCAGTTGCAGATGAAGTCGGAGTGATACAGTTCAAACCACGTCGCTCAAAATAAAAGGTTTAAACAATGACGTTAGAACAACGCCATAACTCTCGGTTGTTATGGATGATTATTGGGGGAGTCAGCATCATTGTGTTGTTATTTTTAGCTGCACAATGGTTTTTTGCTGAGCATCAAACTGAATCAAAAAAAACTCAAACACCAACCATTGGAAAGCAAGAAACAAGGTTATCCAATTCAACACAAGCATCGACAGAAACTGACAAGGTATCTGCTGCAAGTGAGCCTGCACCAAGCACTTTAATTGATGACTCTATCTTAAAAACGCCTGTGCCAGATCATCTTTCCCTTGCAAAAGAGGAAATCGCCAAACTTGATGATATTCAAGAACAACTTAAAGATCAACAATCATCGCTCCAAGCCCAACATCAGGATGCTGACACGTTGATTAAGTTAAAAGAGGAACAAATCAAGTTACTTGAAACACAATTGGCCGAGCAAAAATAAAATTTACTCTTTAAAACTTGGGTTTGTCCAGCACAGATCCAACCCTTAGCTATCATCAAAATAGCGGTATTAAAGTGTCAAAAATATGCGCTATACCTTATATAGCAAATACTTAAATCAAATGATTCGGCTTTAGCCTGTTTTCTTATTGCTCCTTAAAGAAGCAAGTATGTTGATGAGTGATCGAGTGCCTCTGACGATCAATCACAGAGTAAAGTCTAGTTTGATTATGCAATTGATTTCAATCGTAAAAAAGCACCCGAAGGTGCTTTATGATTGATCTTTGAAAATTAATGATACCAACCAAACATCTTGAAGATATAAGGTGCAAAGGTCACAATCATTAAGGCTGGGAATAGCACCATAATCGGTAATAACCAACGCTCATAACGATAATAAAAACCTTTATATTTTTCTTTGGCTTCTTTATCTGCGGCAGCAACTTCCTCATCTCCGACTGATAACCTCGTCAACAAATGATTCAGTGCAACTGGTGGTGTAACATAGCCCAATTCGAAAGCAACCAGTACAATCATCCAGAAGTGAATTGGATGAATACCATTTTCGTAGGCGACTGGAGCAATGGTTGCTGCAACCAAAATCACCGCACCAAATGGATCCGTACACATGCCAATCAAAGCTAATAACATGGCAATAAAGAACAATGAAATATAAATACTTCCCAAATGTGTCGGTAAGTATTCCACAATCTCAGTACGTTCAATCAGACCACCAACACTCGCTGAAAGCGCCATTAAGATAATCAGTGCACCGATATGCCCGACGGTCTCCGCTGTAGCAAAGTGCATAGAGCTGAAAAAACCACGACGATATTGACCGCTTTGTGCGCCATGCTCACGTAAGTATGGAGAATCTTGTTCATGTTGTTTAACTAAAGATTCATGCATCTCTACTTGAGGGATATTTTCTGGCTCTTTACGCAATTTATCAAACAGGATAATCGCAATCAATACCAGCGGTAAAATCACAGGTGCAGTGAATTCGTTCATACTGGTGTCTAGACCATACTTATAGAATGCCAAGACGATTACCGTGATCACGATATAAGGAATTACAGGGATGAAAGCACGTAACATACCTGGAATCGCAACTTTAGGTGAATTCACACGGAATTTAGTTTCAGCAAGCAGTAACGATACTCCTAAGAAAATAAATGCCGTTAACCAGAATACATAGAAGCCATGATCAAACAACTCGTCTGACGTTACGTGACGACTATCCAGCATTGCGATTAGAACTACCAGTAGACATGGGCGGATGACCACACCCAATGAACCCGACATAGCAGAGACAGCCAATGCATATTGACGACGTGCGCCCGAGTTCCAAACCTCTTTATAGATAATCGCACCGGCTGCAATCACGAAAATCCCTGAAGCGCCTGTATAAGCTGTCGGAATTGCCGCTGCCAAAAGAATGAGCCAAGTCAAAGTTTCAGGCGCAAGATTCCACGGACGTAAAATGTTCAGGAACAAGTCCATGACACGCGTCTGAGTTAGCAACATACCCGCCCAGATAAATAAGGCCAAATTCAAGAAGATTCCAGAGAATTCGACCAGAATGCTCAAATAGATCCCTTGCCCCATTGGGTAATCCATAAAGAAGGTAAATGCAATACCTGTCAAAATGGACATAAAAGCATACAAAGGGATACTGAGTAAGGCTAAACCGAAGTTTCCACCTGGCAATGCCGTTTTTGGAACTCTGACGAACTGGTACACACTAATTAAGGTCAAAATACTAAATAAGCCCATCCATAACCATGCAATGACCAATGTTTCAGTGGTCAATGTCACACCTGAATTTATCAGGGAGCGATATTGGCTCACTGTAGATGCGGTTAATAGTGCGTTACCCAGAACCATTGCAACAGAATAGACACGGAAATCAACCCGCGTTTTTGGACTACGCAGACCAATATGATGAATTTTCAAACTGGCCGTAATGGCAGCAAAAAACACCATAACCAGTAGGAAAATCGTACGATTCTCTGTACCAAATTTAAAGATACCAAAGAAAGTTGTTTCCATGGTGCGATAAGCACGAAGCGATGGATGTGATTCAATATGCTTCATCGCTTTATCATAAAACTGATGCTTTTCTTCACATAATTGTTGTGCTGCCAATAAAGAAGCTCGAACATCTGATTCAGAAGCTGCACCAAAAAAGTCAGCAAACTCATCATGTTTATTGGCTTGCATCTGTTGCTGAACCTGCGCATCTATATTTGGATGGCGTTCACAATCTGGTTTTTGTGGTTCAGCACGTAAAAAAGAATATTGCATCCCACTTGCAGGATCACCATATAAACGCTCCCCCATACGCAACATCTGACCATGGATCATTTCACCTGTTCCAATAATCAGCGTCAGCAATAACATGATGAGGATGACGTATGTTGAAATCCATTCATTCCAGATATAACTCAGGAGACCCAAGCCAGATCTATTTTCTTGATTTTCTTGCATGTCTTTTCCAATTTTTTTGCAGCATCACCCAAACCAACAATAGTTTTAAGCGATCTCTCCTTGGCAATGGGTTGTTCCATCCCCCATTGCAGTCCTTTTCCATTGTTTAAATTTGCAACATGCCTTTCCATTAAAGAATGGCTTGATCACAACTTTTAGCGGTTTATTTTGTCAACTTTCTCGTATATCAGTTTTCGTTTGAGTAAATAGGCACTTCCTGCCAGTATTCCACCAAAAGCACCTAACCAATGTGCCTCAACTAATACAGGACTACCAATGAGTTGTGCAGTACGGCTATTACCCCATGTATTTTCCCAGATAATTTTAATGACAATTAGCGCTAAAACCAAAATAGCGAAATTACGTTCTTTGGGATATTTTAAATACACGATCGCAACAGCAACATACATACCATGCAACACACCAGATAAGCCTGCATAAGCTTCAATATGAGGCATAAACCAGTAAAATATGATACTAATAAATGGCGACAACACCATCAATAATAAGATCATATGTCGAGTTCTGGCATGAGGAAAAATAAAAGGCAAACAGGCAAAAGCCAACATATTCAGTAGAAAATGTATCCAACCGACATGCACCCAATGCGCCGTCCATAAACGCCAGAATTCTGTTAATAAAGCAGGTCGCCAATAAATAAACCAATCTGAAAAAACCTGTAAACATGCCGAAATGGAAATACATACCGCGACAAAAACCACTTTTTTAGTGAAATCTTCATCTTTCATGATTTTTCCTCCATTCACATGCGCAAAAGGGATCAGGTGTTTTCCAACAGCCTCATCCCCTCCTCGATTAAATCAGATATGCAGTTCTTTAAGCGTTTTCCAATTCCTTGAATTACTCTGCTGGCTTTTCCTCAGCAGGCATCGATTGAGAATTAGCATGACGATCACTCGTTGCGTCAGGACTACTAGTCCCTGTATCACTATCATTAAATAAATCTTCTAGCTCTGAAGAAGTTTTATTTTGCTCATCCCAGAAAGTGGTCATCCCATCATCGCCAGTTCGCACACCTGTATGCTCAGTCCAGTAACGATCCGAGATACCACGAATCATTACCCCCGCCATTGCATCAAAGAGTCTAAAATTCGGATTGACCGGTTTATCATCACCACGTGATGCAGCATAAGATCGAAGCGCATCACGTATTTTATTATCATCCCCGCTGGCTTGAGCCGCAACCGCATATAAAGCATGAGGTAAACGAACACCTTTTTGCTCACCAATTTGCATGGATTGTTTTAAGGTCACATAAGGATCAGGTTTTCCTTCATCTGCGCCTGGTAATAAAGTCCAGATGACAGCACGAGTCGCGTTTGGTACCCCCCAAAACTTGGTGTTGTCCAAACAAGCCATACTCCGTTCAACAATTCCTGCAATATCTTTAGGTACATTGACATCGCCGCCAGAATTGATGTCATTGGTTACAGCCTGCAAACCGCTTAGCAATCCAAGCATATAAGTAAGTTGATCCTTGTCGCTACGCATTTGTGGACAAGATTCACCTAGATGATATTTATATTTACTTTCAGAATGCTGTGCAAATAATTGATAGGCATTATATTGACGCTGTGCAGCAACTGCCGCCCAACGTTTTTGTTCAATACGCGCATCTTGGGCTTCAGTCACCTGCCCAGCTTTAGAAGCGCGCAAATAACGTAATTCACCTTCTAATGCCTGATTCTCAGCACACATCCCTGCACCAGCGTATAGTAATACTGCCATATTGGTTGGGTCAGCACCCATATCTTTAGTCGCCATAATTGCTGGTGTTAATGCATTTCCAGCATTACAGATCATATCCACATCACCCATTGCCAAAATAGGGGGAACAATATGATTTTCACTAAAATTCAAGGCAACATTCGCACCTGATTTAATCGCATAGGAACATCCAGACAATACAGATGAGGCAAGAACCGCAACGGCCAAACCCTGACCTATTTTGAATATTTTTGACATTTTCAATCCCTCGAAATCATTTTATTTTTCCTTTGCGTTGTACCTTATCAGATGCACAAAGCGAATAAAAGAGCAAATACTCTAATATCAATTACGTAATATGACATAAATAAAAAATGAAAAGATTGGCTTTTTTCTTATATTTATACAAATTTTAGGCAAAAAAAAGTAGCATTGCGACGGTTCAGCACATGCTACTTGTTAACTGGAGAATGGGTTGTACTCTTATTTATTGATGGTGTTCAATATAATCCCTGAGTAAAGTTCCTGCTCGTCCTATAATCACTGCCAAAACAAAAGCAATGACTGGAAACAACCACGTTGGAATATCGATCATTTCTGACCTCCTTCACACTTTACGTTGGTATTTGTACTTTAACTGATGTTTTCGAGACACAACTTTAAAATTGTTAGACAATACTTATTTAGACTGTTTTTTCAATTATTTGATTAGACAATTTGCATTTAAATTTTATTTAAATAATATAATTAATTGATTTTATTTGCTTTTAATTTTCATCTATTTTTAAAATTGTTTAACAATTAGACCAGTTTTGACATAACTTTGAGCTGTTTCCATTGATTTAAACTTACTTGATCAAGCCAAATGATCTGAGAATTGGGATTTTGCTTAAAATATAAAACGATATAAATGTGGTGATCCGCCACACGATAAAGCTGTACATGTTCAATTTTGCTGTGATTGCTCCACTGAATTGACCAAAAATCTTGATCGAGATAAGCCAAGGATCGCATTTTCGGACGTCGCAAGAACGCAAGATAAACTATCGTTGCTAAAAATATGGCAATAAAAAATATATAAAATGGAAAAAGCTGAAACCAGATGATTCCTATCAATATCAACACTCCCAACTGAAACAACAGGGCAAGCAAGCTGCGTTTCAGTTGAAATTGATGATTAACCATGTACGTAATGCTTAAGCTTCAAAATAAATGTTTTAAGCTCTGGCTTCGGTGGCTCTGATACTTCCATAAACCAATCCAGTAAATCTGGATCTTCCTGATCAACCAATTCAGCAAAAAGTGCTTTTTCTGCTGGTTCAGCACTCAAGTAATGATGACGGACATAAGGATCAAAATAAACATCAATTTCTTTAAGGCCGCGTCGCGCACGATAAATCACTTTGCGCTCTTCGAGAGTAAGTTCTTCAGACATTAGATTCCCCAAGTCGATAAAAAACCTCGCTAGTTTAACCGATCAGCATAGGTTTGTGGGCAATTGATTAAGATGAATGACTAAATCCATCATCGTCATATTACTTTTGAGCATTCATCCTATTGTTTGCCTGAGCCAGATGATTTTTACTTTCTGCTGAGAAAACAAACTGCAAGGATACTATAACAATGCAAACAGGTGCGATTCGTCCCATTCCTAACATGTTAGAGCGCAATCTTTTTAATCAAGAGCATGAAGCCTTCCGTGAAACTGTGCGTAAATTTTATGAAAAGGAAGTTGTTCCCAATATCGAAAAATATGAAAAACAACAACATGTTGACCGTGATTTATGGAACAAGGCAGGAGATTTAGGATTGTTATGTACCACCATGCCTGAACAATACGGTGGTTCAGGGGTTGATCGTTTGTATAGTATGATTTTGATTGAAGAACAGGCCTACGCAATGGACTCCAGTACGGGGTTTTCACTACATTCTGATATCGTTGCAAACTATATTAATAATTTTGGTAATGAACAGCAAAAACAAAAGTGGTTACCTCAAATGGCAAGTGGTGAAGTCGTCACTGCGATTGCCATGACCGAACCAGGTACAGGTTCAGACTTACAAGCAGTTCGAACCACTGCGGTATTGGACGGTGATGAATATATCATCAATGGCTCTAAAATTTTTATCACCAATGGCTATTTATGCGATATGGCTATTGTGGTATGTAAAACAGGAAATACTGAAAAAGGATCAGCCAATTTATCTTTAATCATAGTTGAAGCCGATCGCGTTGGATTTAGTAAGGGCAAACCACTCAATAAAATTGGTATGAAAGGTCAGGATACCTGCGAACTTTTTTTTGCTGATGTACGGGTACCCAAAGAAAATTTGCTGGGTATGGAAGGTCTGGGCTTCATGATGTTGATGAAAGAGTTAGCATGGGAACGCATGTTAGTCGCTATTATCTGTCAGGCTGGCGCTGAAGCTGCATTTGCCCATACAGTTCGTTATACCAAAGATCGTAAAGCTTTTGGTAAGCCAATTGGAACCTTCCAAAATACGCGGTTCAAACTCGCTGAACTCCGTACTGAAATCGATTTTTGCAGGACTTATTTAGATCGCTGCATGCAATTACAACTCGAGGAGCGTTTAGGCATCGATGCCGCCGCAGCGGCCAAATATAAAATTTCGGATATGTTTTCCAAAGTCGTCGATGATTGTTTGCAGTTGCATGGTGGCTATGGCTATATGCTGGAATATCCCATTGCACGTGCCTATATCGATAATCGAGCGAATCGCATTTATGCAGGTACTAATGAAATTATGAAAGAATTAATTTCACGGACACTCTAATCGCTAATCCATCTTTGCTAATCCCATGAAAAAAGGAGCTCAATTTAAGCTCCTTTTTTACTAATCTGGCAGATTATGATACCAATTTTGGCTTGGATTTGCGCTCAACACTTGTATCGGCTTTATGAAACTTTAAAACACTATCATCAAAACGCGCATTTTTAAGTGCCTTACGATCTGCTAAATAATTATTAGTCACCTTCCAAGGAGCATGCTTACCTTGTTTAGGCATCACATGAGCAGCACGGGCAATATAACCTGAACTTAAGCTTCCCATAACAGTGTCATCCATAAGTTGGGTTTGATCACCTTCTGGAATGACTTCATCATAGCCATTTTGATCCATATAATTCAGCAGACGACAGATATAATCTGCTGCGACATCTACTTTCAATGTCCATGAAGCATTAATATAACCAATGATCATTGCCATATTTGGTACATCGCTCACCATAACTCCTTGATAGAGCATAGATTTTGAAGTATTTAAAGGCTTCCCATCAATCGTCCCTTTAATTCCACCTAAAATCTGAATTTCCAGTCCTGTCGCAGATACGATAATATCCGCCTCAATATGTTTGCCAGATTTTAACTGAATACCAGTTTCAGTAAACTTCTCAATTTGATCAGTTTCAACACTGGCTTTCCCAGAGCGTAAAATTTTAAACAAATCACCGTCAGGCACCACACACAAACGTTGATCCCAAGGATTATAGCTTGGCGTAAAGTGCTTCATATCCACTTTACCCTTCAACTGCATTTCAATCGATTTTAATAATAATTTACGAACCAATTTAGGTTGCTTTTGAGATAACGCATAAATACCGCGCTGCATACCAATATTACGTGCACGCGTCAACTTATATGCAACATCTTCTGGTAAAATCTTGCGCATTTTGTCATAAACAAAATCCATTGATGGAATCGAAGCAATATAAGTCGGGGAACGCTGTAACATCGTGACATGCCCTGCTCCCCCTTTTGCCATCGCTGGCACCAACGTAATCGCAGTCGCACCACTCCCAATAATCACCACCTTCTTGCCTGCATAGTCCAGATTTTCAGGCCAATGTTGTGGATGAATAAATTGACCTTTGAAAATATCCTTATTTGGAAAATCAGGTTCGAAGCCCTGGTCATAATTATAATAACCCGTACATCCGACGACAAAATTAGCCACCCAAGTTTGCTTTTTCTGATTCGCATCTTCTATTTCGACAAACCATTTTTTCTTGGCTGAATCATAATTGGCCGCCAGTACGCGATGCTTAAAATTAATTTTTTTCTTTAAATCAAACTCATCAACTACTTCGCCTAGATACCCCTTAATTGCAGGACCAGCTGCTAGTACGTTTGCACTACGCCATGGTTTAAAATTAAAACCAAAAGTCGACATATCAGAGTCAGAACGAATGCCAGGATAACGAAATAAATCCCAAGTTCCCCCAATACTTTCACGACGCTCAATAATTTCAAATTGACGCTGTGGAGAATTCTTAGAAAGATGCGCTGCAATTCCAATTCCAGAAATACCTGCACCTACAATTAATACATCAACGATCTTTTCCATGTTTTTTTTATAACCTTTAAAACTGTTCCGTTTTATTAAAGCACAAATTTGACAATGTGCAATGTCAAGTTTGAGTCATTTGTCGCTTTTTCTTATCACTTGAGGACAATTTTTCAAAAGACAAAAAAAAGATCGGTTTTTACCGATCTTTTTTTTGAATAAGTATCTTATTCTGCTGAAGTGTTTACTTCACGATCTACAAGCTCAACATAAGCCATTGGTGCAGCATCACCTGCACGGAAGCCCGCTTTAAGCACACGTAGATAACCGCCGTTACGTTCTTTGTAACGAGGGCCAAGTACGGTAAATAATTTACCTACAGTTGCAGCTGAACGAGTACGAGCAAACGCCAAACGACGGTTTGCTACTGTATCGTTTTTTGCTAGAGTGATTAAAGGCTCAGCAACACGACGTAATTCTTTTGCTTTAGGCACAGTTGTTTTAATCAACTCATGTTCAAACAAAGAATTCGCCAAGTTTTGGAACATCGCTTTACGATGGCTGCTTGTACGGCCTAATTTCACACCACTATTACGATGACGCATGGTGATAGTCCTACTTAATTAACGGCTACGATAGGCGAAACGATCGTCCATGCGTAAACTAGCAGGTGGCCAGTTTTCTAAACGCATGCCGAGTTGCAAGCCTTTCGAAGCTAAAACATCTTTAATCTCAGTCAACGATTTTTTACCTAAGTTAGGAGTTTTTAACAACTCAACTTCAGTACGTTGAACAAGATCACCAATGTAGTAAATATTTTCTGCTTTCAAACAGTTAGCAGAACGAACAGTAAGCTCTAGATCATCTACTGGACGAAGCAAGATTGGGTCAACTTCTTCACGAGGTTCTTGAGCCACTGGTGCCTGATCTTTCTGAAGATCAACAAAAATCGCAATTTGTTGTTGCAAGATTGTTGCCGCTTTACGAATCGCTTCTTCAGGATCGACAGTACCATTGGTTTCAAGATCAATGACCAATTTATCAAGGTCAGTACGTTGTTCAACACGCGCATTTTCAACGGTGTAAGAAACACGTTTGATTGGGCTATAAGAAGCATCTAACTGTAGACGACCTACAGGACGTGTTTCACCTTCAGGGAAACGCGAGTCAGATGTTTCATAACCACGACCTTGAGAAACTTTCAGGCGCATTTTAATTGAGCCTGAAGCACTCAATGTGCCGATCAAATGCTCTGGGTTAACCACTTCAACATTATGCGGTAAACGAAGATCCGCGGCAGTAATATCGCCAGGACCTTGTTTTTCCAATGTCAAATATGCTTCATTTTGATCGAACAGCTTAATAGACAATCCTTTTAGGTTCAGCAAGAGCTCGACGATGTCCTGCTGCAAGCCTTCTAAAGTACTGTACTCGTGCTCGACGCCTTCTATTTCAACTTCAACCACAGCAGCGCCAGGCAAAGAAGACAATAGAATGCGACGTAAAGCATTACCTAGAGTATGGCCAAAACCACGCTCTAAAGGTTCCAGAATCACTTTTGCCGAGGTCCCGCTCACCGCTTCGACCTTGATCGCTTGCGGAGTTAGAAACTCGTTTGCAGTACGCGTCATTTATTGCTACCTCAAGGATTATTTAGAATACAATTCTACAATCAAGCTTTCGTTGATTTCAGCAGGTAGATCAGAACGATCTGGTGCAGCTTTGAACGTACCTTCAAACTTAGAATGATCAACTTCCATCCAAGCAGGAATACCACGTTGAGCAGCTAATTCAATTGCGTTTTTGATACGTAATTGTTGTTTAGCACCTTCATGTACTGCAATCACATCACCCGCTTTTACTTGAATAGACGCAATGTTAACACGACGACCATTTAAAGTAATAGAACGGTGAGATACCAGCTGACGAGCTTCTGCACGTGTAGAACCAAAACCCATGCGATAAACTACGTTATCAAGGCGGCTTTCAAGCAACTTCAACAAGTTTTCACCTGTTGCACCTTTTACACGAGCTGCTTCTTTATAGTAATTACTAAATTGACGCTCTAACACACCGTACATACGACGTACTTTTTGTTTTTCACGTAATTGTAGTGAATACTCAGATTGCTTACCGCGAGCTTGGCCATGTTGACCAGGCGCTTTAGCATGTTTTTTAGTTTTGACGTCAAACGGTTTAACGCCAGATTTTAATTGCAGGTCTGTCCCTTCGCGGCGAGAGAGTTTGCATTTTGGACCAATATAACGAGCCATGAATGTTTCTCCTTACACGCGACGTTTTTTAGGTGGACGGCAACCGTTGTGAGGGATTGGAGTCACATCGGTAATGCTGTTGATCTTATAACCCACTGCGCCTAATGCACGAACCGCAGACTCACGACCTGGACCAGGACCTTTTACAAGGACGTCTAGGTTTTTCAAACCGTAATCCAAAGCTGCTTTACCAGCAACTTCAGCAGCTACCTGAGCAGCAAACGGAGTTGATTTACGTGAACCACGGAAGCCTTGTCCACCTGAGGTGGCCCAAGCCAATGCATTACCTTGACGATCGGTAATCGTAACAATGGTGTTATTAAAAGACGCGTGAATGTGTGCAACACCTTCAGAGACGGTACGAGTGACCTTCTTGCGTGTGCGAGTATCTTTAGCCATCTTTTAGCTTCCAGAAATCTTACTTTTTAATCGGTTTGCGCGGACCTTTACGGGTACGTGCGTTAGTTTTGGTGCGTTGTCCACGGACAGGCAAGCTGCGACGATGACGAAGACCACGATAGCAGCCTAAATCCATTAAACGTTTAATGTTCATGGAAATTTCGCGACGTAAATCACCTTCGGTCGGAACCTTAGCAACTTCTGCGCGAATCGCATCAAGCTGAGCATCATCCAACTCACGAATTTTTGTTGTTGGTGCAATTCCTACAGCAGCTAAGATATTCTTAGATGTGTGGCGACCAATACCAAAAATATAAGTAAGTGAGATAACAGCATGCTTGTTATCCGGAATGTTTACACCGGCAATACGAGCCATTCACTTTTCTCCAAAAAGGCAGTAGATAAATCAACCGCCCCACAAAAAAACTTTGAGGGGCGGATATTAACCTAATTCGCCTACTGAAATCAACAGGTCTTGATCAGATTAACCTTGACGCTGCTTATGACGAGGTTCTGCGCTGCAAATCACGCGGATAACCCCATTACGACGGATAACTTTACAGCTACCACAAATTTTCTTTACAGAAGCTTGTACTTTCATGATGAAACCTCTAAGTGCGCTTATCCCTTAGGATGAGCAGTCGTTTTTCTCATTAACGTTTGATTGTCATATTGATGTGAAGTCAGGTGCGCTTGAAGCTGCGCCATAAAGTCCATCACCACTACAACAACAATTAACAACGATGTACCACCAAGGTGAAATGGAATTCCAAATGAACTTTGCAGAATCATTGGCATTAAACACACTACAGTAATATAAATCGCGCCGATAAAAGTCAAACGATTCAAAATATGATCTAAATAACGAGCCGTTTGCTCCCCTGGGCGTATACCAGGTACATATGCACCGCTACGTTTTAAATTTTCTGAAACTTCTTTTGGACTAAATACTAGTGCTGTATAGAAATAACAGAAGAAAATAATTAACGCACCGAAAAGCATGAGATATAACGGCTGTCCAGGCGATAACACGAGTGCCAAATCTTGCAAAGCACGTTTCACCATTCCCGCATTTGGATCAGCACTTCCCAACCATTGACCTAAACTCGCTGGAAATAATAACAGTGAGCTAGCAAAAATTGCTGGAATTACACCTGCCATATTAATTTTTAATGGCAAATGTGTCTGCTGTGCAGTAAACACACGACGACCTTGCTGTTTTTGTGCATAATTTACTGGAATTCGACGCTGTGCTTTCTCAATGAAAACAATTGCAGCAAGAACTGCAAGTGATAACAAAGCAAATACCGCCATTCCAATTAAACTGCCCTGACCATTTTGCACAGAAGTGAAGCCCTGAATGACCTGATTTGGCAATCCAGCAACAATCCCTGCAAAAATAATCATGGAAATACCATTACCGATACCACGTTCGGTAATTTGCTCTCCAAGCCACATCAAAAACATAGTTCCAGCGACCAATGAAGTCACTGCTGGAACATAAAATGCCAAACCTGAAGTCAAAGTAATTCCTTGACTGATCAAGCCTGCACACATCCCCACCCCCTGCACCAAAGCAAGGAATAAAGTGCCATAACGTGTGTATTGATTGATTTTACGTTTGCCTTGCTCGCCTTCTTTTTTCAAAGCTTCTAGCGATGGAACAACCGTTGACATCAACTGCACGATAATCGATGCAGAGATATACGGCATAATCCCCAAAGCCAGAATTGACATACGTTCTAATGCACCGCCAGAGAACATATTAAATAAACCCAAGAAGGTTCCTTCATTGGCTTTAAAAAAACGGGCTAGCGCTACATTATCAATACCTGGTAACGGAATATGCGCTCCTAGTCGAAAGACCAACAATGCACCAACCAAGAACATTAATCGGCGAATAATTTCACGATATTTCACATGAAATGGTTGTCCTTTCATCATGTTGACATGACCTGAAGAACTAGGAGACATAGCCACTCGGTATTACTCCTCGACTTTACCGCCAGCTGCTTCAATTGCAGCTTTAGCGCCTTTAGTCAAAGCAACACCTTGCACTGTAAACGCGCGAGTTACTTCACCAGAAAGAACAACACGTGCACGAGTCTGATCGCGACGAACTACGTTCGCAGCTTTCAAAGTTTCAAGTGAAATAATATCACCCTCAACTTTTGTAAGTTCAGACAAGCGTACTTCCGCAGTTTTCAATGCGATTTGGCTAGTGAAACCGAATTTAGGCAAACGACGATAAATTGCTGTTTGACCACCTTCAAAGCCTGGGCGAACGCCACCACTTTTACGTGATTTTTGACCTTTAACACCACGGCCACCAGTTTTACCGACACCAGAACCGATACCACGACCCAAGCGACGATGTTCACGCTTTGCACCTTCAGCAGGTGAAAGTTCATTTAAACGCAGAGTCATGGCTTATTCCTCTACAGTAACCATATAGTAGACTTTGTTGATCATACCACGGTTAGAAGGCGTATCTTGCACTTCTACAGTATGACCAATACGACGCAGACCTAAACCTTGAAGGCAAAGTTTGTGATTTTTCAAACGATGCGAAGCAGATTTAGTCTGGGTAACTTTAATCGTTTTCATGATTGATTACCCTTGAATTTGTTCTACTGAAAGACCACGTTTTGCAGCAACTTTCTCAGGAGAAGTCATATCACGCAAACCTTTAAAAGTCGCGTTTACAACGTTCGCCGCATTCGTAGAACCATAACATTTAGCAAGTACGTTATGTACACCAGCAGCTTCCAAAACGGCACGCATCGCGCCACCAGCAATTACGCCAGTACCTTCAGAAGCAGGTTGCATGTATACACGGCTTGCACCATGACGAGCATTCACAGGATGTTGTAATGTAGTACCAGCAAGGTCTACAGTAATCATGTTGCGACGTGCAGCTTCAAGCGCTTTAGAAATAGCAGCTGGAACTTCACGTGCTTTACCACGACCAAAACCTACACGACCATTCCCGTCACCCACAACTGTTAATGCTGTGAAAGAGAAGATACGACCACCCTTAACAACTTTGGCTACACGATCAACGGCAACCAGCTTTTCAACAAGACCTTCGTTTTGTTCAACTTTAGCCATGATTAGAACTCCAAGCCGTTTTCACGAGCAGCATCAGCCAAGGCTTTGATACGACCATGATATTTAAAACCAGAACGGTCAAATGCAACTTTCGTTACACCAGCAGCTTTCGCACGCTCTGCGATTAAAGCACCTACTTTAGTAGCTGCGTCTACGTTACCAGTTGAACCGCTACGTAAAGATGCATCCAAAGTAGAAGCTTGCGCTAATACTTTGCCACCATCTGCGGAAATCACTTGAGCATAGATGTGACGCGGAGTGCGGTTTACACACAAACGAGTCGCACCCAATGCACGAATGTGCAAGCGTGTGCTTTTCGCACGACGCAAACGGGATTGTTTCTTTTCGTTCATAAGAACCTCGCGCCTTATTTCTTCTTAGCTTCTTTACGAAGAACAACTTCGTTCGAGTAACGAACACCTTTACCTTTATACGGCTCTGGCGGACGATAACCACGGATTTCAGAAGCAACTTGACCAAGTAACTGCTTATCTGCTGACTTCAAAACAATTTCAGTCGCAGTTGGAGTTTCAGCAGTTACGCCTTCAGGAAGGTTGTAATCGATTGGGTGAGAAAAACCAAGGTTAAGGTTCACAACTGTACCTTTAACCGCAGCTTTATAACCAACACCAATAAGTTGCAACTTACGTTCGAAGCCTTCACTTACACCTTTTACAAGGTTGTTAAGCACAGCGCGAGCAGTACCAGCTTGCATCCAAGCGTCTTTCGACTCTTTTGCAGGAGCTAGTTGAAGTTTACCTTCTTCCTGTTTTAGCTCGACCAGCGCATGCAGGTTGAAAGACAATGTACCTTTAGTGCCTTTCACTTCGACCTGCCGGCCGTTCTGAGTAACTGTTACACCATTAGGGACAGTTACTGGGGCTTTAGCCACACGAGACATGAGGAATCACCTATTAAGAAACAAAAGCAATAACTTCACCACCAACGCCTGCAGCACGTGCAGCGCGATCAGTCATGATGCCTTTGCTTGTAGAAACAATTGCAATACCTAAACCTTGCTTAACGCTTGGAAGTTTATCTTTACCGCGATATTGGCGTAAACCTGGACGGCTTACACGCTTCACAGTTTCGATAACTGGTTTGCCTTCAAAATATTTTAACGTAATCGTCAAAGTAGCTTTCGCTTCTTCTTGAGCAACTTCTACGTTTGAAATATAACCTTCTTGTTGAAGAACGTTGGCAATTGCAACTTTCAACTTAGAAGACGGCATAGAAACAGTTTGTTTCTTTGCCATTTGTGCGTTACGAACACGTGTTAGCATGTCGGCAACGGTATCTTGCATACTCATTTAGTTGCTCCTTACCAGCTTGCCTTAACAACGCCAGGTACATCACCCTGCATTACTGTATCACGTAATTTGTTACGGCTTAAACCGAACTTACGGAAGTAACCATGAGGACGACCTGTCAAACCACAACGGTTACGAAGACGTACTGGAGATGCGTTACGTGGCAATGCCTGTAACTTTAATGTCGCTTGGAAACGCTCTTCGTCAGATGCATTTACGTTAGCAATAATCGCTTTTAATTCAGCGCGTTTTGCAGCGTATTTAGCAACAGTTTGTTCGCGTTTCAACTCGCGATTAATCATACTTTTCTTAGCCATATCGACCTCTTATTTGAACGGGAAGCCGAATGCACGCATAAGCGCACGGCCTTCGTCATCGGTGCGAGCAGTCGTAGTGATAGTAATATCCATACCACGAATACGATCAATCTTGTCAAAATCGATTTCAGGGAAAACGATTTGCTCTTTCAAGCCCATTGAGTAGTTTCCACGACCGTCGAAAGATTTCGCTGAGAAACCACGGAAGTCACGGATACGAGGGATTGCGATTGAGATCAAACGGTCCAAGAATTCGTACATTTGTTCGCCACGTAAAGTCACTTTACAACCAATTGGCCAACCATCACGGATTTTGAAACCTGCGATTGATTTACGCGCAAGTGTTACTACTGGTTTTTGACCAGCAATAAGCACCATATCAGCAACAGCACCGTCTAATAATTTCTTATCAGTTGCAGCTGCGCCTACACCCATATTTAGAGTGATTTTTGTAATGCGAGGAATTTCCATTACATTCTTAATGCTAAGTTCTTGTTGTAACTTAGCTTTAAGTTCTTCATTGTAACGTGTTTTAAGTCTGGCCATAGCCGTTTCAACCTATTACTTCGCTACCGCCACTGATTCACCATTTGATTTATAAACACGAGTTTTCGTGCCATTTTCATCAACTTGGTAACCAACACGGTCAGCCTTTTGGGTTGTAGCATTGAAAATTGCCACGTTTGAGATATGAAGCGAAGCTTCCTGAGTAACGATACCACCTTCGGCACCAGTTACACGGTTCGGCTTTTGATGCTTCTTCACTAAGTTAAGGCCTTCAACCTTAACGCGGTCTTCAGAAACAGACAAAACAGTCCCCTGTTTGCCTTTTTCTTTACCTGCGATCACGATAACCTGATCGCCTTTTTTAATCTTAGCCATGATTGCCTCTTATAGAACTTCAGGAGCCAATGAAATGATTTTCATGAACTGTTCAGTACGAAGTTCACGAGTCACTGGTCCGAAAATACGAGTGGCAATCGGAGCTTTATTGTTGTTTAACAATACAGCAGCATTATCATCAAAACGGATCACAGAACCGTCTGGACGACGAATACCAAACTTAGTACGTACCACAACCGCATTCATCACGTCACCTTTTTTAACACGGCCACGTGGAATTGCTTCTTTAACAGTCACTTTAATAATGTCGCCAACAGAAGCATAACGACGATGTGAGCCACCTAGTACTTTAATACATTGTACGCGGCGGGCACCACTATTGTCTGCTACGTCGAGCATACTTTCGGTTTGAATCATTACCCTACTCCAAAACCGAGCAACACCGGTCGCAATTTCGAAAGGCTCAAAGAGTACTCGAAATTGACCGATGATGCAACAAGAACGTAATTACTCAGCAGCTACTTCAACTACTTCCACTAAAGTCCAAGCTTTAGTTTTAGAAATTGGGCGGCTTTCTTTAATGGTCACTAGGTCGCCAAGTTTAGCAACGTTGTTCTCATCATGAGCGTGTAATTTAGTTGAACGGCGGATTGATTTGCCATACAACGGGTGTTGAACGCGGCGTTCAATAAGTACAACAATAGACTTGTCCATTTTGTCGCTTACGACTTTGCCGGTTAACGTGCGGACTGTTTTTTCACTCATTGTCCGTTCCCCTGTTTTTCGGTAAGGAGTGTCTTGATGCGAGCGATAGCTTTACGAGCAATTTGCACTTCGTGCGATTTACCCAATTGACCAGTCGCTTTCGCCATACGAAGACGGAATTGGTTAAGCTGTTGCTCATCAAGCAACGCTTTCAACTCTTCTACCGATTTTTCACGTAGATCTTTAGTTTTCATTACATTACCGTCCGAGTCACAATAGTGGTTTTAAACGGAAGTTTAGCAGCAGCAAGCTTAAATGCTTCAGTTGCCAATTCATCGTTCACACCTTCAATTTCGTACAGGATCTTACCTGGCTTGATCTCACAAACCCAGTATTCCACATTACCTTTACCGTTACCCATACGAACTTCTAATGGTTTTTCGGTAATTGGTTTGTCTGGGAATACACGGATGAAGATTTTACCACCACGCTTAATACGACGGCTAATGGTACGACGCGCAGCTTCGATCTGACGCGCAGTCATACGACCACGTTCAGTCGCTTTAATCGCAATCGAACCAAATGATACTGTACTACCACGATGCGCTAGGCCAGTATTACGACCTTTGTGCATTTTACGGAATTTGGTACGTTTAGGTTGCAACATGGATTATTCTCCCTTGTCAGCAGCACGGTCATTACGACGTCCACGACGCTGTTCTTGACCTTCACCACGACCACGACCGCGTTTAGCTGGACGCTCTTCAGCAGGAGCAGGGTTCATGACTTGTTTCATGCCACCTAAGATCTCACCACGGAAAATCCAGACTTTAACACCAATCGTACCGTAAGTTGTTTCTGCACGCATAGTTGCATAATCGATGTCCGCACGAAGTGTATGCAAAGGTACACGACCTTCACGATACCATTCAGTACGAGCAATCTCAGCACCACCTAAACGGCCTGAAACTTCAACTTTGATACCTTTAGCACCAGCACGCATCGTGTTTTGAACCGCACGCTTCATAGCACGACGGAACATTACACGCTTTTCAAGTTGAGAAGCGATTGCTTCAGCAACTAAACGCGCATCTAAGTCTGGGCGATCGATTTCGTTGATGCTTACTTGCGCAGGAACACCCATAATATTGGTAAGTTCGCGCTGTAATTTTTCAATGTCTTCGCCTTTTTTACCGATCACGATACCAGGACGAGCAGTGCTAATTGTTACTTTAGCAGCGCCTGTTGGACGTTCGATAAGAATATTGCTCACCATCGCGCTCTTAAGTTTTTTAGTCAAAAACTCACGAACTTGAAGATCTTTAAGCAAGTATTCAGCGTATTGTTTCGGATTCGCATACCAGTTAGCGTTATGACGTTTCACAACACCTAGGCGGATACCGATTGGATGAACCTTCTGACCCATATCAAACCCCTACCTTAACGGTGATGTGACAAGTACGCTTAGTAATACGATCTGCACGGCCTTTAGCACGTGGCATAATACGTTTAAGGCTAATGCCTTCATCAACGTAAATCGTAGAAACTTTAAGGTCGTCTACATCTAAACTGTTATTGTGTTCAGCATTTGCAATTGCAGATTCCAAAGCTTTTTTCACTAAAACAGCAGCTTTTTTGTTGCTGAAGTTTAGGATATTAAGCGCGTGAGCAACAGATTTGCCACGGATTAGGTCTGCAACCAAACGTGCCTTTTGTGCCGAGATAGCGGCACCGCGTAATTTAGCAGTTACTTCCATCATGACACCTATTAACGTTTAGATTTCTTATCAACACCGTGACCACGATAGGTACGAGTTGGCGCGAATTCACCGAGTTTATGACCAACCATGTGTTCAGTAATGATTACTGGAACGTGGTTACGGCCATTGTGAACAGAAATTGTTAAACCAACAAAATCTGGAAGAATCATTGAGCGACGAGACCAAGTTTTGATCGGCTTACGGTTATTAGCAGCAACAGCAGCTTCAACCTTAGCGAACAAATGCGCGTCGACGAATGGACCTTTTTTTAATGAACGAGGCATTAGTCAGATTCCTTTACTTGACGCGACGGTCGCGGATAATCATCTTAGTCGTACGCTTATTGGTACGAGTCTTGTACCCTTTCGCTTTTTGACCCCATGGGCTTACAGGTTGGATACCTTTGTTACGCCCTTCACCACCACCGTGTGGGTGATCAACTGGGTTCATCGCCATACCACGAACGGTAGGACGAACACCACGCCAGCGCGCTGCACCAGCTTTACCCAATGAACGTAGGTTGCTTTCTTGGTTAGAAACTTCACCAATTACAGCACGGCATTCAACATGCACTTTACGCATCTCGCCTGAACGTAGACGAATGATCGCGTAAGAACCATCACGACCCAACAACTGAACTGATGTACCAGCAGAACGTGCAATTTGAGCACCTTTACCGATTTTAAGTTCAACGTTATGTAGTGTAGAACCGATAGGCATATTGCGAAGTGGCAAACAGTTACCTGGACGAATTGGAGCATCGTTACCAGATTGAACTTTATCACCTGCACGTAAACCTTTAGGCGCAATGATGTAACGACGCTCACCATCAGCATATTTCAATAAAGCAATATGTGCTGTACGGTTAGGATCATACTCAATGCGTTCTACAGTTGCTGGAACGCCATCTTTGTTACGTTTAAAATCAACGATACGGTAGTTTTGCTTGTGTCCACCACCAACGTGACGAGTCGTAATGTGACCGTTGTTATTACGACCACCAGTACGTTTTTTAGCTTCAACCAACGGTGCATAAGGCGCGCCTTTGTGAAGATGGTCATGAACCACTTTCTCTACAAAGCGACGTCCTGGAGACGTTGGCTTACATTTTTGAATCGGCATAATTTTCGTCCTTATTCCGCTGCGCTTTCAGCGGTATCGCCCAAGTCAGCCATTTCAACATCTTGGCCAGCTTTCAGGGTGACGTATGCTTTTTTAACATCAGAACGACGTCCTAATGTTTTACCAAAGCGCTTAGTCTTACCTTTAGTAATAGTTGTGTTAACTTTAACAACTTCTACACCAAATAGTTGTTCTACTGCTTTTTTAACTTCAAGCTTAGTTGCATTAATATCAACTTTAAATACTTGAACACCAGCAGTATCACCTAAAACTTGTGCCTTTTCTGAGAAGACCGGTCCTTTTAGGACTTGATAGATACGTTCGTTGTTCATCCGAGTTCTACCTCAATTTTCTTAGCAGCAGCTACAGACATGACAACTTTATCAAACGCGATCAAGCTAACAGGATCGATTGCAGCAGCATCAACCACATCAACATGTGGAAGGTTACGTGCAGCAAGATATAAGTTCTCATCTACAGCATCAGTCACGATAAGTGCACGAGCTGCATTCAAGTCGTTAAGTTTTGCAAGCAATTCTTTAGTTTTAGGAGCAGCTACAGCAAACTCTTCAACCAATACAAGACGATCCTGACGAACAAGTTCAGCAAGGATACATTGCATTGCACCGCGATACATTTTGCGGTTTACTTTTTGAGACCAGTCTTGTGGACGTGCAGCAAAAGTTTTACCACCGCCAACCCAGATTGGGCTACGAATAGAACCAGCACGAGCGCGGCCAGTACCTTTTTGACGGAATGGTTTTTTACCACCACCAGACACTTCAGCACGTGATTTTTGAGCACGCGTACCTTGACGGCCACCAGCTAAATAAGCTGTAACCACTTGATGTACAAGCGCTTCATTAAATTCACGTCCGAAAGCAACTTCAGACAACTCAACAGCAGAGCCGGAAACAGTTTTTAAATTCACGTTATTTCCCCTCAGGCCTTGATCGTAGGACGAACGATAACGTCGCCACCAGTAGCACCAGGAATCGCACCTTTAACCACAAGAACTGAACGTTCTGCGTCAACTGATACAATTTCAAGACCTTGTACTGTTACGCGCTCATCACCTAGGTGACCGGCCATTTTTTTGCCTTTGAACACGCGTCCAGGAGTCTGGTTTTGACCTGTAGAACCTAAAACACGGTGAGAAACTGAGTTACCATGAGTCGCGTCTTGGGTACGGAAGTTCCAACGTTTAACACCACCTTGGAAACCTTTACCTTTTGATTGACCAGTGACATCAACAATCTGACCCACTGCAAACAAATCAACACCAATTGTACCGCCAACTTCACGACCTTCAAGTTCAGCTTCAGTCACGCGAAACTCTTTAACCAAACGACCAGCAGCCACACCCGCTTTCGCGAAATGACCTTTCTGTGCATTGGTTACGCGAGATTCACGACGTTCACCAGTAGTAACTTGAACCGCTTGATAACCATCAGTTTCAAGCGTTTTAATTTGAGTGATACGGTTAGGATCAACCTCAATCACTGTAACAGGCACAGAGACGCCGGCATCTGTAAAGATACGGGTCATACCGCACTTGCGGCCGACTAAACCAATAGCCATGTGTGTAACCTCTAAAAAAGCAGCTTAATTAATGCCAAGCACTAATTAACCCGAAAGCCTTAACCCAATGCGATCTGAACATCAACACCCGCTGCAAGATCCAATTTCATCAATGCATCAACAGTTTTATCTGTTGGTTGAACGATATCGATCAAACGTTTGTAGGTGCGGATTTCATACTGATCACGCGCATCTTTGTTTACGTGCGGTGAAGTAAGAACGTTGAAGCGTTCGATGCGAGTAGGCATCGGAATTGGACCACACACTTGTGCGCCAGTACGCTTAGCGGTTTCTACGATCTCTTGAGAAGATTGATCAATCAGACGATGATCAAAAGACTTAAGACGGATACGGATTCTCTGGTTAGACATACCAGTAAACTCCAAGCCAAAATATATAAAGAATCACCCTTGACGCACCTCACCTACTGGCAAGTGTCAAAGGCAGTGAAAATCACTAAGGTCACGATCGATGCCGCGACTGTCATGCATTTACTACATTCTTTGCAGTAAATGACCTCACAATTTGAGGGTCGCTCATTATAACGACTGTTTAACTCTTACGCAATTCTATTTGCTGTTGAATCGTAAAATATCCGAGTTTTATTTTAAATCATTTGCTTTTTTTTGTTTACGATGCATTCACTACATATTCAATCGCTTGATTGAGTAGTTGGTTTCCCTCTATAAATTTTGATTGTTTTGATTGTTTAAGTTGATTGACTGGCTGTACGTATTCTCCATGAAAAATGGCCACCTCATCATCGTTTTCCAAAAATAACTCAAGTGTTTGTGGGGTAATTTCTGGATGAAACTGAAAACCTAAAACATTTTGCCCAATCTGATACATCTGATTACGACAGACTTCATTTTCAGCTAAATGAACCGCGCCCTTGGGGATCTCAAAAGTTTCACTGTGCCACTGCATCACATGTAAAGAAGAGGGCAAAGGAAAACACTGCGCTGCCGATTGTGGTACACGGTGTACTGTCGTCCAGCCTAGCTCCTGAAATGGATTGCGGCTCACAGCAGCCCCCAAGGCATTGGCAATGAGTTGTCCACCCAAACACAATCCAATCGCAGGCTTACCTGCGGCTAAATAACGGCGGATCCAGCGTTTTTCAATTTTCAACCAAGGAAAATTAGCTTCATCATTGACACTCATTGTTCCGCCCATGATGATCAGCAAATCGACATCTTCAATCCGAGGGAGCGCCTCTATTTCAAGCGGCAAATCAGGGGGTAATGCGAAGAATTCAGTCGCGGTAATTTTTGCCTGATTTTTTTTCAAAAAATCATAACAACTTCCGAACCCTTCATCAGCAATATGCTGAAAATAATGCACTTTTAAATGCGACTTCATGCACTTAGCACCTGTATTTTTGTTGGTATTAGCTAAGTCATAGCAAAAATGAAGCCAACTTTTGCTAACGCAGTTTTATGTAAAGAAATACTCACAAAACTCGACTAAAACTAGCAGAAAGGTTTTATATTTTTTAATCTAGAGCTAAATCACATAAATGATATGCACCATGACAGATAATAAAACCATTCAAACCCAACTTATTCACGCCCCACGAAAGGCTCCTCAATACATCGTTAGCATCCAACCTCCCCTGTTTCGTGCATCAACCATTGTATTTCCTTCGACAGCGCACCTTTTTGATCGTCATTGGACAGATGCTTATGATTATAGTTATGGAACACATGGCACACCGACCACTTATACCTTAGCTGATCAATTGGCACAGCTTGAAGGTGGCATCTATTGTTTACTAGCACCGAGTGGTTTATCTGCCATTAATCTGGTTAATTCAACCTTTTTAAATCAAGGCGATGAAGTTTGGGTTCCAGACAATGTGTATGGACCAAACATGGAACATCTCAGAAATCTTCAACAACGTTATGGCATTACCGTCAAAGTCTATAATCCAATTGATGCAGATTCATTTATTCCTTCTGCGCACACTAAACTGATCTGGCTCGAAGCGGCAGGTTCAGTCACTTTAGAATTTCCTGATCTTAAAAACTTGGTTAAAAAAGCAAGACAGGCCAATGTGTTAATTGCATTGGACAATACATGGGGGGCAGGACTGGCGTTTAATGCTTTTGATTTTTCAGATGAACACTTATCCGTTGACATCACCGTGCATGCACTTACCAAGTATCCAAGCGGTGGGGGCGATATTCTTATGGGGAGCGTGATGAGTCGTGATCAACACCTTCACCATCAGCTTCTTAAGATACATGCCACGCAAGGTATTTGTGTGTCAGGAGACGATACAGCACAGTTGATACGTAGTCTGCCGCATATACGCTTACGTTATCAACAACAAGCCCAAACCACACAAAACCTGTTAGCGTGGCTCAAACATCAGCCTGAGTTTGCACAAGTTTTACATCCAGCCCATGCGGACAGTCCTGGACACATGTTTTGGCAAGAAACCTGTATAGACCAACAAAGCGCAGGCTTGGTCAGTGTGATCTTTCAAGCTGACTATGATATGAACACCGTCCGGCGCTTTTGTGATGCCCTAACATTATTTAAATTAGGTTTTAGTTGGGGTGGCCCTGTAAGTCTGGTGATGCTTTATGATTTAAAACAGATGCGAGTATTGCCAAATACACATTTACAACAGGGTTTATTGGTTCGCTTTTGCATAGGACTAGAATCTGCACAAGATTTAATACAAGATATCCAGAATGCACTCCAACAAATTAAAAAGTGATAAGAATAGGAATAAGTATGGGTACACCAATTGTTATTGCAAAAAAAACCACAGATATCCATCAAGATATCGTTTTACACTCCGAATTTGCAAACCGTCACGGTCTGATTGCAGGTGCAACAGGAACAGGTAAAACTGTGACACTTAAAGTCATGGCAGAAAATTTTTCTCGAATTGGTGTGCCTGTTTTTTTAGCAGATGCCAAAGGTGACGTCTCGAGTATTGCCAAAGCAGGAAGTGATAATCCAAAATTTGATGAACGGATTAAATCGCTGGGTTTAGACACTATTGATTTTGCTGCTTCGCCCACTATTTTTTGGGATTTATTTGGCGAGCAAGGCCATCCTATTCGCACCACGGTGTCTGAAATTGGGCCATTGTTAATGGCACAAATATTGAACTTAAATGACACTCAGGAAGGTGTGCTTTCTGCGGTATTCCGTATAGCCGATGATCAAGGATTATTGCTCATTGATTTTAAAGATCTGAAGGCCATGTTGAGTTATGTTAGCGATCATGCTGCTGATCTAAAAGCAGAATATGGCAATTTATCACCTGCGAGTTTAGGGGCAATTCAGCGGAATTTATTGGCATTGGGTGATCAAGGTGGTGAACAGTTTTTTGGTGAGCCAAGTTTAAATATTCTGGATCTCATTCAGACTGATAGCAATGGTCATGGTTATATCAATCTGCTCGCCGCAGATAAACTCATGAATACACCAAAACTATATGCTACTTTTTTATTATGGATGCTTTCAGAATTATTTGAGCAACTACCAGAAGTTGGAGATCTGGATAAACCGAAACTGGTCTTTTTCTTTGATGAAGCACACTTACTTTTTGACAATGCAAGCCCTGCTCTCCAACAAAAAATTGAACAAGTTGTGCGCTTAATTCGTTCTAAAGGCGTTGGAGTTTATTTTATTAGTCAAAACCCTCTCGACATACCAGAAACAGTTTTAGGGCAACTCGGAAATCGGGTTCAACATGCTTTACGTGCTTTTACACCAAAAGATCAAAAAGCAGTGAAAACAGCAGCAGAAACCTTTCGTGCCAATCCTGAATTTAAAGTAGAACAAGCCATTACTGAGCTTGCTGTTGGTGAAGCCTTGATTAGTTTTCTGGATGAACATGGTACACCACAGGTTGTAGAACGTGGTTGGATTATGCCTCCACACTCTGCATTTAGCCCTTTAAGCGCTGATGAACGAAAAGCCTTAATGTCACAAAGTATTGTCGCGGGAATCTATGAACATGCTGTAGATCGAGAAAGCGCCTATGAAATGTTACAGCGTAAAGTGAGCGAAAGTGCAGCACAGCAACAAGCCCAACTCGAAGCCGCGCAACAAGCCAAGCAACAAGAAGCAGATGCTAAACAACAGGCAAAAGAACAAGAGCGTTTAGCACGTGAACAGCAAAAGGCAGATGAAAAAGCGCAACGCGAACGAGACAAGCTCACACACGATGTCCTTGGAACCTTTGCTAAAAGTGCAGCGCGCAGTTTAGGTGGTTCAACTGGACAAAAATTAGTTCGCGGCTTACTCGGCTCCTTGTTTGGGAAACGTTAAGTTCAATCATCACTTATACTGATTTTGCAAAACTAATCCATTGTAAAATCAGTATTTATATATTTTTTTTGCAAAAAACCAATCAATTTGAATAATATTATCCAATTAATCCCTTAAAAAACTTATGACTTTTAATCAAAGATGCATTGCAAATCAATTTTATAAGATGTATTTTAAATATATCTTATAAAGCCAGATAAAAAAGGTCTAGCCATGACTCCACAACAAATCGAACTTGTGAAATCGACTGTACCCGTCTTACGCGAACACGGTGTCGCACTGACCAGCTATTTTTATCAGCGCATGCTGAGCAACCATCCTGAACTCAAAAATGTGTTTAATCTGGATCATCAAACAACAGGACGCCAACCACGTGCCTTAGCCGCCGCGGTTTTGGCCTATGCAGAAAATATCGAAACCCCTGAAAAACTAGCCAAAGCAGTGGAGCACATTGCAACCAAACACGTCAGTTTGGATATTCAACCCGCGCAATACTCGATTGTAGGGGAAAACTTATTACACTCAATTAGTGAAGTGCTTGATGTTCCGTTTGAATCAGATTTAATCGAAGCGTGGAAACAAGCCTATTTGCAATTAGCTGATATCTTGATTGGGGCTGAGAAACAAAAATATGATCATTTAGCTTCGCAAAATGGAGGCTGGGCAGGTTGGCGTAATTTCAAAATTGTGTCAATTGAAGATCATGCAGAAGGCAAGTTTTTTAACATTCGTGCAGCCGATCAACAAATGATTCCAACTGCACAAGCAGGTGAATATATCTCGGTCAAAGTACATGTTCCCGCGAAAGGAATTGATCAGCCTCAACAATTTAGCTTTAGTTCAACTCAGGATACATCTGAATATGGTTTTTTAGTTAAATCACAGGCTGAACATAGTGAATACGATGTTGCCCATATTCTGTTAAGTCACTATCAAGTTGGAGATGAAGTCGCTGTTTCAGCTCCTCTTAAAGGTTAAATTGAATATAAAACTGTGATTTACAGGTGTTTGGACTCGGGAGTTTCCTTCGGGAAACTTTCAGGCTAATATGATCTTTATAAATTTCTGGTATTTAGCTGAACATGCAACTCAATAAATTTACCGATTATGCCTTGCGTATACTCATGTACGTTTCACGCCCCAATGAAATGCCGTATACAATTGCAGAAATCGCGGCTGATTTGCATGTTTCTCAAAATCATCTAGTCAAAATTGTACATTTCATGGCTAAACAAGAGTGGATCATTACCACACGCGGCAAAGGCGGTGGACTTCGCTTAAATCCAAAAGCGCTTGAACTTACATTGGGTAAAATTGTACGGATCTTACAAGGTGATCATCAGATTGTAGAATGTAATACCCCACCTTGTGTATTACGCTCACACTGCGGCTTAAAAGGTATTTTAAATGATGCACTGGAAAGCTTTTATCAAACACTCGATCAATATACCTTAGCCGATGTTTTGGCTGCTCCGCCCTCTACCTCTAGTCATTCACCCATCGATTTTATCTCGATCTCCTGATCGTTTGCTGCAAATGCTGTTAAAATTCGCTTGAAAGGCTCTCATCCTTTATAATACGTTTTAAATATATTTTGATTGTAAAAGTTAAGCTCTATGCATCGCTATGCGAAATCTAAAGACACCAAAGCCAAACTCGCACCTAAACAAAAAATTAGCTATGAGAAAAAGGCCGATCCAGCGATTACTGAATACTCAGTAAAAGCACTCAATTGGCTACGCAAAGCTGAATTTTTAATGAGTGCGCCAAAACTGGCACTTTGTGTAGAAGATACAGGTTATGAAATTGCTTTTGCAGGACGTTCCAATGCAGGCAAATCAAGTGCCATTAATACCTTAACCAATCAAAAACAACTGGCACGCGCATCTAAAAAACCAGGACGCACTCAGATGATTAACTTTTTTAGTCTGGGTAATCCTGATCAACGTCTGGTGGATTTACCAGGCTATGGTTATGCCGCTGTCCCTGAAGATATGAAACGGGTTTGGCAAAAAGAACTGGAGAACTATCTAATTCATCGTCAAAGTTTACAAGGTTTAGTGCTATTGATGGATATTCGTCATCCACTCCAGCATTTCGATACCATGATGCTGGAATGGGCGCATTCACGTAAATTGTTTGTGCATATTTTACTGACCAAAGCGGACAAAATGAATCGTGGCCCTGCCCATCAAGCCCTACTCGAAGTTAAACAAAACTTGAAAAAGATGAAGTTGAATTTTTCAATTCAGCTATTTTCATCACTCAATAAACAAGGGCTTGAAGAGCTTGCGAGTGTGATGGCAGGTCGCTTAAATTATACCTTAGAGCAACAGTCCGAGTTTGACCTTAGTCAAATCGCCGAGGCTACAATTGATGATCAGAATGAAGTAGATTTTGTGTTAAAAGAAGACTAAGCCACCGCTTTTCTTATCATTTCATCACTTAATGACAATTGAATGTCCCGTATTGCAAAGCAAAATACAGGGGCATTTTTTTATACTCAAAAAAACCAGCAAAAGTTCGATAAGAACAAATAAAGGTAAGGATATGAGTATTTTTTCATTTTTTAAACACAAACTTCCAGGATCTTCGATTCACTATCGCATTCAACCAAGAAAAGTAAAATTCGACTGGAAAGAAACTCCTGTGGACTGGATTCCAAATCAGCCTTTTGCCAGTTATTTCATCAACGAAATTAACAATATTTTACCTGCGGGCGAGTTCTGGTTCTGCCGTCTTTATAATAAAGTCTTGCCGCAAATCACCGATGAAAAACTCAAACAAGATGTGCAAGCTTTTATTCGGCAAGAAGCCATGCATGCCAATGCCCATACCTCTGCCAATAAAGAATATTTGTCAGCCCGTAATATCGATATTCAGCGTAATCTGGATATCATGAACTTTTTATTTACCAAGTTATTGGCTGATAAGCCTCTAGACTTTGAAGTGCCTAAAGCTTTAGAACATCAATGGGATCTTTTCCGTTTAGGCGTGATTGCTACTGTAGAGCACATGACTTGTGTATTGGGTAAATATGCACTTTATAACAAAAAATGGGAAGAACTAGGCGCTGATCCAGAAATGGTCGATTTGGTCAAATGGCACGGTGCAGAAGAAATTGAGCATCGGACCGTAGCATTTGATTTATATCGTCATTTAGGTGGTGGTTATATTGCCCGTTATTATTTAAGTGTCGCGGTGATTACTGGTGTATTAGGTTTATGGGTCGATGGTGCTGCACATATCATGAAACAAGACCCACGTTTCGCAGATAAAAATCCTAGTCTTTGGCAACCATGGATCTGGTTAGAATGGCTTAAACAAGGGCGCAAGGATAACCAAGTGCTTCCTAGCCCAATCTGGTTGATTGCACAACAGATCGATTATTTAATGCCATGGTACGATCCAGTTAAGGAAGGTAACACCGAAGATGCGGTGCGTTATTTGGATCAGTCACCTGCGGCAAAACGCGCTGTACTGGCTGCTGCCTAAATACATAAAAGCATTTAAAAAAAAGCAGAAGTAATCTTCTGCTTTTTATCATTTTTGTGTTGCTATTTCTTGCAATTTACCTTCATCTCACTACATTTCAAGATGATTCAATTGAATCTGATTTGGCATAACGATCTACCACGACACTGATCATCATATCTCCTTGCACATTGACCACAGTTCGTACCGTATCCAAAATCCGATCAATTGGCAGTAAAATCGCAATTGCTTCGGCAGGAAGTCCTACAGATTGAAGCACCATTATCATGGTGACCATCCCTGCGCTAGGAATTCCGGGCGCGCCCAATGATGCAATCATTGCAGTTAAACAAACAATCAATTGCTGAGTCAGAGTTAAATCCATTCCCACCAAATTGGCAATAAATAATGCGGCGGCGGCTTCATAGAGCGCAGTACCATCCATATTTAACTGAGTTCCTAAAGGGATAACAAAACCTGCTGTTTGTGGGCGAACCTTAAGATTTTCTTGAGCGCACTTCATGCTCAATGGCATTGTGGCTGAACTGGAACTGGTGGCAAAAGCGGTAATGAGGGCTAAACGAGTACCTTTAAAAAAAGTGATTGGATTCATTTTCCCAAAAATCCACAGTAATAAAGGCAAAACTACCGCACCATGAAAAATCGTTGTTCCTGTTACGACTAGGGCAAACTCAGCCAGACTGTTGAGGATTTTGACATCTTCCGTCGCAATCAGCTTAGCGAGTAAGGCTAAAATTCCTAATGGCGCTAATTTCATGACCCAGCCGACCAACATCATCATGATGTCAAAAAACTGTAAGCTTAAAACACGTACAGACTGAAAACGGTCTCCACCCTTAATTAAAGCAGCCCCAACAAACAATGCAAATACAACGACTGCCAGAACATTGCCATCGCTAAATGCTTTAAAGGGATTAATCAGTGTATTTTGAATAAAATTCGTAAAAAAGGTAGACGGTGATAGTGTATCTGGAGATTGATGATTACTCATGGCTTCACTAAAAATTCCGATATCCATGCCTTTGCCCACTCCAAATAAATGAGCACAGCCAATACCAAGAATTAAAGCCAATGTCGTCGTGGTTAAACAACATAATACTGTGATTTTCCAGACTCGACCAAATTGACCACTGGCTTGCAAGTTTGAAACTCCCACCACGATTGAGGAAAAAATCAGTGGGATTAACAGCATTTTCAACAGCCCGATAAATATGCTACTGATAATACCGAGTCCGTAAAGACTATGTTGAAAAAAAGCGGTGTCTGGGTATAGATTTAATAAAAACCCAAATGCTATACCGATGATTGCAGCAACTAAAATCTGTGTATTTAAGCTCATACCATTTAAAATAGAATGTCATTATTTTGGATTACTATGACATGCAAGATGCTTAGAATCGAATAATTTTTAGCATATTTGAAAATTTAAAAATAAAAAGCTGCATCCATGCAGCTTTACTGAAACATTTGATGTGGTTTTATTGGTTATTGGCTATTTCACGCAGGCGTATAAGACCCTCCTGAACAGTACTACACACCAACTGACCGTTTTGCCACATCCGTCCAAAATTTAATCCGCGTGAATTTGCGGTGACTGTGGCTTGCATGTCATACAACATCCATTCATCAGCACGGACTGGACGATGAAAATAAATGGCGTGATCGATACTGGCACATTGCAAACTCGGTGAGATATAGCTTAAACCATGCGGTTTTAAGGAAGTCGTCATTAAGCTGAAATCAGAATAAAATGCGACAATGGCTTGATGTAAAGACTGGTCATCTAATTCTTTAGGAATACGATCATGCGTTCGGATATAGTGCGCATTATTCGGTGCTTGCGGCTGAGGTTGAAATGGATTGACTGGATCCACAGGACGAATTTCTACATGTCGATCGCGCATAAAACTAGCACGCACATTTTCAGGTAGGAAATTCACTAGTCCGTCTTTCAGCTCATTTTCTGATTTGAGGTCTTCAGGCGCCGGATAGTCAGGTTCTTCTGGTTGATAATTCAAACCTTCTTCTGGGTAAGCAAAAGATATCATTGCAGAAAAGATAGTACGACCATGCTGAATAGCACGAACTTGACGACTGGAAAAGCTTCGACCATCGCGTAATGGATCGACTTCGTAAATAATCGGTGCATTGACATCACCGCCATAGAGAAAATAAGCATGTAGCGAATGCGCAGGGCGGTCTGTGGTATAAGATGCAGCACGCAATGCTTGTCCCAGAACTTGCCCACCAAATACGCGTTTTCCGACCAGATTACGGCTTTGTCCACGGTATAAATGATCTTCAAGCTTTTCAAGAGATAAAAGCTCAACAAGTTCTTGGGTTAATGCATTCATGAGATACCTTTAAAGCGTCGGTAATTTAAAAACAAGACAACTGTAAACTATAAAACATATATACGGTATTTTTCCACAAATTCAGAGTATAACCATCAAGATTAGTTGACTGCCTTGTCACACTTTAGCATCGTTATACGTATTAAAAATACGTTTTTTAACGATAAAGACTAGCGCAGTGCATGTGATTTATCAGAAAATAGCCCATTGTTTTTCACATCAATTCACTAAGGCAGTTTTCGTTCTTTCGGACCGAGTATTGCTGTTTGAGTAGGAGTTCTTATGGCCAAGAGTGGCTTGGGTCAGATGTATCGACGCCTGTCGAGTAAGTTACTTGACCTCGTGGTAACACCGCATGTTCTTGGGGAAGTCCCTTCTGAATCTACTGATCAGCAGACTTCAGAACATCCTGCGCAGAAAAAAGTCGTCTGCTATGTATTACAAAATTACTCCCGTAGCAATGCTTTAGTCCTTGATGGTGAAACACGTCGCTTGCATTTAATGCCTGCATTAGATCCATTGGTGATGGATGATCATGAAGAAAAAGCGTCTGTTTTATTTTTACAGCATCACAATGAAAAGAATTTACTCAACCCACCACCGCATGCCTTTCCTCCGCGATTACTGCGTTTGATTGAGTTTTTAGACAAACATCCTGACTACGAGATTGAACTGATTCCTGTCACTGTGCTATGGGGACGCTCTCCTGATAAAGAAGATTCATGGTTTAAGTTATTATTTACAGATACTTGGGCAACCCCGGGTAAAGTCAAACAATTGATGAATATCGGTCTGCATGGTCGTCAAACTTATGTTGAGTTTCATGAACCGCAGTCGTTACGCCAACTGGTCAACTATGCCAGTGTTCATTATCCGAATCTTTCTCCGGCTACATATATCGTGAGCACTTTGAATGACTATTTAGATAGTCAGCGTGAAGTGGTTCTTGGGCCTGACTTGTCTGACCGCCGTAATGTGATGGAATCCCTGATCAAATCGCGTGATGTGCAGGATGCGATTCGTCGGGAAAGTATTCGCGGAAAAGTCAGCATGCTCGAAGCTGAACGCCGTGCGATTGGCTATCTAAATGAAATTGTTTCAGATTATTCATATTCAGCAATCCGTTTTGCTGATATGGCTCTGACTCGACTGTGGACACAACTTTATGACGGTGTCGAAGTTCATAACTTTAGTACCGTGCGTGAACTTGCCAAAGACTATGAAATTATCTACACACCATGCCACCGCAGCCATATCGATTATTTATTGTTGTCTTATGTGATTTATCGTCGTGGTTTAATGGTGCCATATATTGCAGCAGGAGATAATCTAAACCTGCCATTTGTCGGTCAGCTTTTACGTGGCGGTGGTGCATTTTTTATTCGTCGTTCGTTCCGTGGCAATGCGCTTTATACGTCTGTATTTAAAGAATATCTCTATAATATTTTGTCGCGTAATACACCGCTTGAATATTTTATTGAAGGGGGGCGCTCGCGTACTGGGCGTTTACTTCCACCCAAAACAGGCATGCTGGCCATGACCATACACAGTCATTTACGCGGTCGAGCTAAGCCCATTGCTTTTGTTCCAACATATATTGGTTATGAACGCTTAATGGAAGGTTCAACCTATGTCGGAGAAATGCAAGGCAAGCCAAAAGAAGCAGAATCCATCTTTGGGATTGTTCAAACTTTACGCAAAATTGAACGTATTTTTGGCAAGGTCCACGTTAACTTCGGCGAGCCTGTGTTTCTGGACGATTTGCTAAAAGCACATGGTGCAGATCAAATCAAAATTGAGAAAAACGATGATCCGATTCCACCACAAGTTTCAGAGGTCATTAATAGTTCAGCATATGCTATTGTTGAAAATATCAACCGCGCTGTAGTGATCAATCCTGTTTCATTGCTTTCTTTAATTTTATTGGCAACCCCTAAACATACATTGGACGAAGAGTTGTGTATTAAACAACTTGATGCTTATCGCAACCTTGTTACCACACTTCCTTATGATGAGCGCACACAAGTAACGCCACTGTCTGGTAAGGAAATTATTGCTTACGGCTTAAAACTGAAATTGATTAAACGTGTCCAGCATGTATTAGGCGATATTATTGCAATCGAAGATTATCAAGCGGTCTTGTTGACGTACTTCCGTAATAATATTTTACATGCTTTTGTACTACCATCTTTAATTGCAGCGCTCGTTGAACACAATGGTAAAATTAGCCAGAAAAATCTAATCAATGTCATAAAAACCCTGTATCCGTTTTTACAAGCGGAGTTATTCCTGAAATGGAAACCCGAGCAACTTGAACAACAAATTGATCAATATGCCGATGCTCTGATTAATGCCAAACTGATTGAACGAGACAGTGAAGGCGACTTGATTAGCCCAGCACCAAACTCAGAAGATCATAATCAATTGGTGATTTTGGCTGCACCAGTGAAGCAAAGTTTAGAACGTTATTACATGACTCTGGCATTAATTGCACAGCGTGGTTCAGGTAATATTTCTGTCAAACAAGTGGAAGATTTGAGCCATTTGCTCGGACAACGTCTATCTGTGCTATATGAGTTTAATTCACCTGAGTTCTTTGATAAATCTCTATTCCAAAGCTTTATTAAGGTTCTGACCCAACAAGGTTATATTTGCACTAATGATCAGGGTGATATCAAGTTTGAACGCAACTTTAGCAATATGGCTGAGGGTGCTAAATTAGTACTGGATGAAGCAACCTTACAAATGTTGCAACATATCACCACCTTTAATGACGATGAGCTTAAAGCTGCTTTAGATGCGGTTGCATCACAGCAAGCGAAACGCCGTTTAAAACGCAAAAAAGCTTAATCCTGATTAAAGATAAAAATGGTAACTTCGGTTGCCATTTTTTTCACCAGAGATGACATTCAAAATATTGCGGCTCATCTTCACAGCGTAATTTTTTAATGAGTTTAACAAAGCGCGGATCGTAAAAAGAGTTCTGGGAATATTGATTGCGTACTTTCGCAATGACCACATTATAAGCTTGTTTCTCAGTGGCAGAGACATCCATCCAATAATATGCAGGTAATCGATTTTCCCAGCGTATCACTTGTCCCACCAATACACTTGCCTGTCCTGCAAACCAATGTCGCATATTCACACCAAAATCTGCTGGATATTCAGTAGTTCGGATTACAATGTTTAAGCCTGCATAAACCACCGGAAAATTAATGACTCGGGTCGATTCACCAAACTCCTTTTTCAGGTTATAAGGCAATAAGCCATAGATGGGGGCAGGCAAAATATCAATCTGATTATTTTTAAAAGCATCAATTGCATTATTAAAATTGACGATAATTGGTTGAGCACGAACACTGCGCACCAAAGCAGTTTGTGGCGGAACTTCAGCCAAAACACCAATTCGTTTATTTTTTAAATCTGTCACTTTATAAAGGGTTGGTGTTTTGAGCATCATATAGGCCATTCCCAAAGGAATAAATCCAACAACTTCATACTCGCCTTGCTGCATGGCAGAACGTAATGCAGGTTGGTTCAACAATTGAATAAAATGCTGTGCAGTTGTATTATTTGTGATAAACCCCACGCCTGCCGTGCTTCCCATAAATGCATTATAGTTTCGAGTGTTAAAGTTAGTTGCGACCAGACCTGAACATTTTTTTTGATTAAATTGGGCAATCGCCTCTGTCTCATGCTGATAAATTTTAAGTTGCAGTTTGACCTGATCACGTTGTGCATAAAGCGCAATCTCTTTTAAACGCCGTGTGATATCCCCTTGCATACCGACTGGGTCATATACACACCATGTTCTTTCGACCGCTGCCACCTGTTGCACCACGATGAGCAGAAGTAAGCTTCCAAATGACTGTTTGAACATCTTCCACCAATCTTATATTTCTCAGTTTACTTTAATTGTAAATATTGCTGCTTTCTTGAGTTTAATTAAATTAATGGTTTTGCCTATGTTGTTGCAGGCAGATTGTATAGTCATTAAAGCAAACTGAATGCTGTAATTGAAATCCCGTTTCTAGCATTCGTGTTGCGTATAAGCGTTTTCCTGAAACTTCCTGACTGCTTAGTTGAAGCCGTGGCAAATCTAATTGTTGTTGAAACCACAAAATAACTTCATGTAAAGCTAAAGGATGGTTATTGGTCACAATATAAGATGAATCTACATTTTTTAAAGTCGATAAATAAGCCAAAAAACTGGCTAGATCATCAATATGAATCCGATTACTATAATGAATCTTTGGGTAGATCGTGGTGTTTTCTGCCATTTTTATTAAACGCGTAACCGATTGACCATAGATTCCAGAAGGACGAATAATCACCGCCTGTTTCGGATATGCTGCCAGCCATTTTAATTCCATGTCATGCAAAATTTGTCCTTGCTCATCTACAGGCTGAACGGGCGACTCATCATCGACTCGTTCGCCCAGATGTTCACCATAAACTCGTGTCGATGACAGCACTATGACCCTCTGAACAGGATGCGATTTTAATGCTTGGACGATGAATTCAACTGAATCCACATAAATCTTGCGATAAGCCTCCACACTTCTTTCTGAAGGTGCCAAAGCCACATAGACCAAATCAACTGGTGCAAGATTATCCAGATTAAGGTCATGCACATCTTGAATCAGGTGATTCGCACACACATCTGTTTTCGGGCTACGGCTAATTGTGGTAATTTGATGTCGCTGTTGATTCGAGTTTTGTTCAAATAGAAATTGGGCAACGCGTTGAGATGTTTTACCATAACCAATAAATAAAATATGCATGCATGATCCTGATATAAAGGGTCCTGACTTGGAGAGATATGACTTCAGTCCAGCAGTTACAGGGTGTCGGTGGCGCTGCCGCTGCACTTCTGGAAAAACTCAATATTTTCACCACAGATGATCTTCTGTTTCATCTACCGCGTGACTATGAAGATCGTAGCACGGTCATTCCCATGAACCAACTGGTGGTGGGACGCAGCTATTTACTTGAAGGTGAAGTCAAATCTCTGGACTTTCCACCTGGAAAACGTAAATCTCTGGCCGCTTTACTGCAAGATGAATCAGGTAAAGTTACCTTACGCTTTTATCATATTTATAAAAACCTGACTGATAAGTTAAAAGCAGGCCATCGTTTACGCGTTTTTGGTGAAGTACGTGTCGGCGCACGCGGTTTGGAGATGTATCATCCTGAGATTCAGTTGCTTAGCGAACATGTCGCATTACCAAAAACCCAACTAACTGCAATCTATCCAAGCACTGAAGGACTCACTCAAGCCAAACTGCGTGAATATGTTAAACAGGCACTCAGACAATACAGCGATCATTTACCAGAATTATTGCCTGAACAATACACCAATGGTTATGCGCTCAAACAAGCATTACAGTATATCCATGAACCTCCTGTCGATGCCAATATGCAGCAATTGGCACAAGGTTCGCATCCAGCGCAGCAAAGACTGATTTTTGAAGAACTGGTCGCACATCAGGTCAGCTTACTCACCCGACGTGCTTATATTCGACAAATTGCTTCTCCCAGTTTTAGCCCAAGCAAGACACTTGCCAAAGCCTTACTCGCCCAATTACCCTTTGAAATGACACAAGCCCAAAAACGAGTGTCCAAAGAAATTGTTAACGATCTCAAGCAAAACAAACCGATGCTCCGCTTAGTACAAGGTGATGTTGGCGCAGGCAAAACCTTGGTTGCCGCTGTCGCTGCTTGTCATACGCTAGAAGCAGGATGGCAAGTCGCACTCATGGCCCCGACTGAAATTTTGGCTGAGCAACATTTTCTAAATTTTAAACGCTGGTTTGAGCCACTAGGAATACAAGTCGCGTGGCTGTCTGGAAAACAAAAAGGGAAGGCTCGCACGCAGGCCGAACTCAGCATAAAAAATGCAGAAGCCCAACTGGTAGTAGGTACTCATGCGTTATTTCAGGATAGCGTTGAATTCGCCAAATTAGGTTTGGTTATAATCGATGAACAACATCGGTTTGGGGTCGATCAACGTTTAGCGCTTCGCAATAAAGGCGGTGATCAACTTACGCCTCATCAATTAGTCATGACTGCGACCCCAATCCCGCGTACTTTGGCGATGAGTGCCTATGGCGATCTGGATACCTCCATCATTGATGAGCTTCCACCAGGACGTACCCCGATTCAAACCGTCACTATTCCACTTGATCGGCGCGAACAAGTGCTGCAACGAATCGCCAGTAATTGCCGTGAAGGCAAACAGGCCTACTGGGTGTGTACGCTGGTCGAGCAATCTGAAACACTGGATGCTCAAGCAGCTGAAGCCACTTATCAAGAAATGAAAGATCGTTTTCCTGAACTAAATATCGGTCTGGTACACGGCAAAATGAAAGCTGATGAAAAACAAAGTGTCATGCAAGCATTTAAGGATAATCAACTACAATTACTGATTGCCACGACCGTGATTGAAGTTGGCGTAGATGTTCCCAATGCCTCAATTATGGTCATTGAAAATGCCGAACGTTTAGGTCTTTCACAGCTTCATCAATTACGTGGTCGGGTTGGACGTGGTGCAACTGCCAGTTTCTGTGCTCTACTCTATAAAACGCCTTTGTCACAAAATGGACATGAACGATTATCCATTTTAAGAGAAAGTAACGATGGCTTTGTGATTGCGGAAAAAGATCTGGAAATTCGCGGTCCTGGAGAATTATTGGGAACCAAACAAACAGGTGATATGGGCTTTCGGGTGGCACGTCTGGAGCGCGATGATCATTTGCTGACGCAAGCACATTATGTAGCAGAACAGGTGTTAACACGCCATCCTGTGCAGGCCGATGCCCTACTCAAACGCTGGTTACCTGAGGCACCACGCTATGCCTATATTTGATTATATTAAAGCATCCATACATGAGCTAGGGCAAAAAATACTTCCTTGTCGTCTATGTGAATCTAGTCCACGTTTAACGCATTATCTGCTATGTAAAAGTTGCTGGCAGCAATTACCTTGGCTTAAGCAAACCATCCATCGGCATGAATTACAGATCATGGCGGTCTGTGACTATGATTATCCAGTTGATCGAATTTTGCAGCAGTTTAAATACGAGCAAAAATTACATCACCAACCTGTACTCGATCAACTCCTTGCCCAGATGAAATATCCTAAAGTTCAGGCGATTGTCCCTATGCCGATCTCGGAAGCACGTTTGATCGAACGCGGTTATAATCAATCCTTGCTATTGGCACAACAACTGGCAAAGAAACTCCATATTCCCGTCTGGCAACCAATCCATCGACTCGAACAACATTCTCAAAAAGGACTCAATCGAATAGAACGTATTCAAGGCATAGAGCAACAGTTTGTTCTCTTAGAGAAACCTAAAATTTGCTACCGAAAAGTCTTGATCATTGATGATGTCGTCACCACTGGCAGCTCAATTTATGCCTTACATCAAGCTTTACAACAGTTGGGTTGTCAACAAATCTATGCTTGTTGTATTGCTGCAGCAAAAAATCAAAGCGCTAACACTTAAAAAGTGCTAAATCTTTAAGTACCTTTGACACCACGGTATAACCACCTCGCGTGTTAAAGGCGCAAGCGCAGTAGCTTGATCATCTAGCGCCACCCATTTCATTTCGGCAATTTCAGCAGCAATCTGTGGTGTTTGCTTTAACTTTGCCAAATAAACATAGCTAACCAGTTGATGATCTGGTTCATTCGCCGTTGCTGTTTCAAACCGACCTATAAATTGATCAATCTGAATATCACAGCCGATTTCCTCTTTGATTTCTCTTGCAATTGCTTGTTCAGGCGGTTCATTTGCTTCTAACTTACCGCCCACCTGCATAAATACATGAGTATGTTTCTTACGCACCACCAAGAGCTCACCTGCCTCATTTAAAATAATCGCTGCAGCAACGGTAATTTTCTTGGCATTGTTTTCTTCCACATTAACTTTTGTCACAGCTATGTCTCAGCGTTAAGGATGAACTTCAGCTTGTGTCCCCCACTTCGGCGCAGCAGGTTGATAATGCTCAAAGGCATTTAAAATGACATCAATCTGATCTGATGCAATCAGCTTCTCAACAAAACGCGACTGAGTAAAGCCTCTCTCAACTGTTCCTTGAATCATTTTGAGTAAATCATCATAAAAACCCTGAATATTTAAAAAAGCACATGGTTTTTGATGAATTCCCAACTGTGACCACGTCCATTGTTCAAAAATTTCTTCCAGTGTACCTGCACCGCCTGGCAAAGCAATAAAACCATCAGAAAGTTCAGCCATTTTGGTTTTACGCTCATGCATATTTTTTACAATATGCAATTCACTTAGATTTGGATGGGCCAATTCACGATCAACCAAAGCGGTAGGAATAACTCCAATTACACGCCCACCTGCCTGCAAGGCACTATCTGCAACCATACCCATCAAACCCGAACGGCCACCACCATACACCAGTGTTTTGCCCTGTCTGGCAATGGTTTCACCTGTCAACTGAGCTGCTTGTAAAAATAAAGGATCATTCCCAACGGCTGAACCACAAAAAATACAAATTGAATTCATAAAACTTTTAACCATGTTTTTAAGCTGTCATGCTTACAATATAAGCTTTAGCAAGATTTTTTCAGAAAAAACGACAACAATGAGTGTTTTTAAGTGAATCCTTGTCTAAAATACACCCATCAAATTTATCCATACTGCGCAAGGGAGAAAAGACATTATGCTTGAAGCCTTTTACGCCACAGAGCGCGGTAGCCTTGAAGATGCAACCATCAATGGTGGTTTTGATCTACATCAAGATCTGGTCTGGATCGATTTAATTGCACCCTCTCAGGAAGAGCAACAATGGGTCATTGATGCCTATGATAGAAACCTACCCACCCTCAAGTCACTTGAAGACATTTCATCCTCTGCCCGATTTTACCGCGATGACGATGGAATTTTGCATATCAGTACCTATTTTTTAACGAAAAATAAAAATTATCAGGTCGATGGTGATAATGAAGACACCAGTCATATCTTAGCAACGGTGCAAACGGTCGCATTTATTTTACATAAAGATCGCCTATTTACCATGCGTGGTGAAAAGCTGGTGGCGTTTCGTGCATTTCGTGCCCGTGCACGACGCAATGACTATGACATGGATTATCGAGATCCGACTTGGATTTTGCTGGGTTTGTTAGAAGCCAAACTGGATGAACTTGCGGATATCCTCGAAGATATCCACAAGGACTTGGAAAAATATTCTACAGAAGTGCTCAATAACCATCATCGTGAGAAGATTTTAGATCTGGATGACATGATTACCCGTCTAGCACAACAAGAAGACGTACTTGGTAAAGCACAACTGTGTCTCATTGATTTACGTCGTGTTCTGACCTTTTTATCTCGTCCACGTGCTTTGGGCAGTCATATTTATGATGCGGATATTCGCGAGTTGAGTGAAGATGTTCGCTCACTGGTCGAACATGATGCCTTTTTATTCCAAAAAGTTCGCTTTTTGCTTGATACTACATCTGGGTTCATTAATACCGAGCAAAACGATACCATTCGTCGCTTCTCGATTTTACCAAGTATGCTTGCGCCACCAATGTTGATTGCCAGTATTTATGGGATGAATACAACGGAGCTACCCTTTGCCCATGGTGCTTTGAGTTTTTTAATCGTTGCAGGAATCCTGATGGTTTCATTTGTCGGGCCAATGATGTACTTCCGCTGGAAGAAATGGGTTTAAAATGATCGATATAAAAAAAGCACCGAGATTCGGTGCTTTTTTTATTGAGATTTAATTAACTCGGCAGCAGGGTTAAATCATCCTGTAAATGACAAGACTGGATAATTTTAAACATTTTTTCAGGTACATCCTGAAAATGCAACCCTTGTGCGTTGGGTGTTTGTCGTAGCCATTGCACCAAAACCGCCAATGCCAAAGTACTGCCATGCTGTAATTGGCTTAAATTCACCACCAAAGGAAAGTGTTGATGTTGTTGAATCAAACGCAGACCATCCTGATAAACGGTCTGTGCATTGTCAAAATCAATCTTTCCTGATAGCACTAAGTGCTGATCGACGATTTCAATCACAATCAACCTTCACTTATTTGTTGTTTACAGCAGCATCTGCATCTGGTTTAAAGTTGGCAATCGCTTTATCCAGATTACCTCCATTACGCTGTACAGTTGAAGCAAACTGATTGCGGAATTGTAAGCCTAGATCAATCCCAGAAACATTGATGTTACGGATTTTCCATTGACTACCCGCATCGGTAAGCTGGAATGAAACTGGAATCTTATCGCCCTTATTATTGAAGTCAATCGTGACGACAGGGTTACGACTACCTGTTTCTTTATAAGGACGCATGGTATAGCTTTGGTTGCTGTATTTTGCAAATGCCGCACCATAGTTTTCAATTAAAGTTTCACGGAAGTTCTTTTCAAACTGTGCACGTTGTGCCGCTGTACTGTTCTGATTGGTCGCATAAGTTCCCATCACAAGACGTGTAAATGCCTGTGAATCGATATATGGATCAAGATTCTGACGTACAATAGCCTTTACAGCGTCAGGATTATTTTGCAATCTTGCATGATCTGCCTGTAAACGCGAAATAAAGTTATCAGCAACACGCTTAATAAATGCTGGTGGTGTTTCTGCTGGCGCTGCAAATGCAGTACCAACAAAAAGTGCCGACAATACACTTGCTGTAAGGGTTTGTTTAAACAAGGTCTTCACAAGAATCGCTCCTCAAAAATTACTCAACGAAAGAAGGTTCGGCACTATTTGATGCAGCTGCATGCGGTTGTGATGCCGAGTCTCCTGCCGAGCTGTCCGATGATGTTTTATTTGCACCACCAGTAATAAACTTGCTAATCAGATCTTCAAGATCCATTGTACCTTGAGTATTCGTAATGGTTTCACCACGTTTTAAATAGTTTAAACCACCACCCGGTACAATTTTGAGATACTTTTCACCCAACAAACCATTGGTTGCTATCATTATATAAGCATCCTCATCAATGTTTGTTATGGATTTCATGTTGGCAATCAGTTTCTGTTCCATTTCTTTTTGTTGCGCAGGATTTGCCTGAGTATAATCAGAACTGTAACGTAACTCTTCCAATGCATTTTGCTGAACGACTTTTAACTGTTCAGCATTGAATGATGTCAATTTTCCATCTAGATCAAAATCGACTGTCGCCAATCGAGTCACAGGGTCAAGGGTAATCGATTCAACCCGCCCAACTGTAACACCACTCATCGTCACTTTAGCTCGTGGTTTAAGACCATTCACATTATCAAAACGAGCTGTCATATGATAACTGTCGTTTAAATTTGTACCGACCAAACCACTGACTTTCATGGCTAAAAAAAACAATGCCACGCCAAAGATAATCACGAAAACTCCTACGGCCAGCTCACTAGTACGTGATTTCATTAAACACCTCCGAACATGACCGCAGTCAACACAAAATCGAAACCTAAAACACACAACGATGAATACACCACCGTACGTGTGGTTGATGTCGCAATACCCTCTGAAGTCGGTTCACAGGCATAACCTTGATAAACCGCAATCCACGTGCAAATTAATGCAAATACAATACTTTTTATGACTGTTCCATTAAAGATATCATGCATAAATTGAATCGAGCTTTGCATGCCACTCCAGAATGAACCTTCATCAGCACCTAAAAAATCAACGCCGACAATTTTACCGCCAAAAATACCAATTGCAGCAAAAATAATCGAAAGCATTGGTAAACTCACAATACCTGCCCAAAGTCTTGGTGAAACAACGCGTTTTAAGGGATCAACCCCTATCATTTCCATACTAGAAAGTTGTTCAGTTGCTTTCATTAAACCAATTTCAGCAGTCAGCGCGGACCCTGCACGCCCAGCAAATAATAAAGCGGCTACAACAGGTGCAAGCTCACGCAATAAGGTCAGTGCAATCGCGGTGCCTAGCATGGCTTCACTACCAAAAGTCACCAAAATGTTATACATCTGTAAGCCAAGAACAGCCCCAATAAATAACCCAGATACAGCGATGATGAGTAAGGACATGACACCAACACGGTATATTTGGTAGATAAATCGACCAAAACCACCTGCAGAAGGCAAAGAAAAGACAATTTGTAGCAACATCAACGTTGCTTCACCCATCCCTCGTACTCGCTCAATCACGAGCCGACCTAACCAGGCAATCGCATTCATGGATGTACCTCGTTACTTAAATATGCTTGATGACTAAATTGATATTCAACAGGTCCTTCAGCAGATCCTGTCAAAAATTGTTTTACAAAGGGCGAAGCTGAAGCCTGTAATTTTTCAGGTGTTCCCTCACCCTGAATTTTACCTTCAGCAATCACATAAATATAATCTGAGATTTCAAGTGTTTCAGCGACATCATGAGACACAATTATTGTCGTTAAATCCAATGCTTCGCGGAGTGAACGGATCAATCGCGTCAACACCCCTTTTACAATCGGATCCTGACCAGCAAAAGGTTCATCATACATGATTAAATCTGGATCGAGTGCAATGGCACGTGCGAGAGCCACACGACGATTCATGCCGCCTGATAGCTCTGTTGGCATCAGGTGTTCTGCACCACGCAGACCAACAGATTCCAATTTAAGTCCGACCAATTCTGCGATTAAGTGTTCTGGCAAATGGGTATGCGCACGAATGGGGAAAGCCACGTTTTCATAGACAGACATATCCGTAAAGAGTGCGCCACTTTGAAACAGCATTCCCATACGTGCCCGTGCAGCAAATAACTCTTGACGAGACATGCTAGCAATATCTTTACCATCAAGCAGAACCTCACCACGATCTGGGGTTAATTGCCCCCCAATTAAACGTAATAGTGTTGTTTTTCCAGTACCTGATGGCCCCATGATGCCTGTAATTTGTCCACGTCGAATGGTTAAATTAACATTTTCATAGATGACGCGCTCCCCTCGATTAAAACTCAGATTTTTCACTTCAATAAGTGGCTGAGCTGTCGAAAGTATCGAATTATTCATAGCAGTATATGTTCCTGCATATTTTAAGCTCACATAATATAGCACTGAACGTTTATGAAATTCTTGTTATTTAACAATGAAACGACCAATTACTTAATGAGCTGAATACTGTTATTTTGATCATCTTGCATTGCAAATGCTTGCGGTGAAACACCATGATGAAAGTAGATACTATAAGAAAAATATAAAGCATTCCCAATCACTAGCGCTGCGCCAAGTTTGCGCAAATTGAAATGGCGCAATCGGGACAAGAATTTTACATAAAGATCCTTTTTTTCTTTCATTTTCTCAATAAAAAATTTGACACAGTTCTCATATTATATATTTTTTGATAGTTTTATTACAAGAAAAAGCCGATGCTTAAAAGCATCGGCTTTAAAAGAACTTCAAAAATTAAATCTTAACGATCATGTTTACGTGAACGATCACGACCAAAGTTTTCTTCATTTACACCACGACGCGGACGATCATCACCGAAACGTTTTGGACGCTCATCGGTACCAAAACTACGTTTCGGACGATCATCACCAAATGAACGTTGTGGACGGTCACCGAAACCACCTTCACGACGTGGTGCTGGACGATCACCAAAATCACGTTTTGGACGGTCACCGAAACCGCCTTCACGACGTGGCGCTGGACGATCACCAAAATCACGTTTTGGACGGTCGCCGAAACCACCTTCACGACGTGGTTTATAATCTACGCGATTACCACGGTTGTCATCATTGGCATCAAAACGCGGTTTATCATTAAAACCACCCTCACGACGTGGTGCTGGACGGTCACCAAAATCACGTTTTGGACGATCATCAAAACCACCTTCGCGGCGTGGACGATCTGAGTTAAACTCGCGACGTGGACGGTCTTCGCCACCAAAGCTGCGCTTTGGACGGTCATCAAAACCGCCTTCACGACGTGGACGATCTGAGTTAAATTCGCGACGCGGACGATCTTCACCACCAAATGCAGGACGTTCACCACGTGGTTTATCATCAAAGCTACGACGTGGACGATCATCACGACCACCTTCACGACGTTTAAAGTTGCTTTCGCCCTCAAAGCGACGACCACCGCCACCAAAGCTACGACCACCACCATCGCGACGACCACCACCATTACCACCGCGACCGCGACCACCGCCATCACGACCTGAACGTGCAGGTGGTGGAGACGGCTCTAAACCTTCGATTTCAGAAACGCTCAAACGTGCTTCTAAATAATCTTCAAGGGCACGAATTTTACCGCGCTCACGATAAGTTGCTAAAGTAATTGCTTGACCTGTACGACCTGCACGACCTGTACGACCAATACGGTGTACATAATCTTCGTGTTTCATTGGCAAGCCAAAGTTAATCACGTGAGAAATAGTCGGTACGTCTAAACCACGCGCCGCAACGTCAGTCGCAACCAAGATTTTAGCTTTACCTTCACGAATACTGCGCAAACGGCGGTTACGCACGGTTTGTGGCATCGCACCATGAAGAGCAACCACTGAATGACCTGCTTCAGCAAGTTCTTCAGCTAGCATGTCTGTATCTTCTTGTGTGCTTGCAAACACCACAGCTTGATCTAGATTTTCATCACTTAACCAGTGGGTTAGCAATTTTTTCTTGTGCTCAAAACCATCAGTCCAGTGTAAAGTCTGGGTAATGTCAGTATTGGTTGAATGACCTGTCTCAATTGCAATACGCATTGGATCCTGCATCATGCATTCAGCAAGACGGATAATACGATCGGCAAATGTCGCAGAAAACATCAATGTTTGTTTACGGTTTGCAGCTAATTCGCTAATGGCTTCCAAATCTTCAGAGAAACCAAGATCCAACATACGGTCTGCTTCGTCAACAATCAACGCATCAACTTTATCAAGTTTTAATTGACGACGATTCACCAAGTCCAATAAACGGCCCGGTGTTGCAACAACAACTTGCGCACCTTTTAATTGTTGAATCTGTTTTGCAAATGGCATACCGCCCATGATTGCTGCAATACGAACACCTTTCATATGGCGAACAAATGCAATCGCATCTTGACTGACTTGTTGAGCCAATTCACGTGTTGGTGAAATCACTAAAATATTGGGTTGAGTCACTGCTTTCATGCGTTCTTTGAACGGAACGAAAGTGTCCTGACCAGCAAGCGCATGTAAGGTTGGCAATAAAAATGCTGCTGTTTTACCAGAACCTGTTTGGCTTGATACTAAAAGGTCTTTACCTTCAATAGCGGCTGGAATCGCTTGTTCTTGCACAGGGGTTGGTGAAGTGAAACCAAGGTCCTGTAGTGCTTGTTGTAAAGATTCATGTAGAGAGAAATCGGCAAAAGTTTTGCTCATAGAGAGTTTCACCCTGATGGGTGCTCCATTTTAATAAATACAAATATGGACATCGACAAAAGGCGGCACGGCAATAAAGACTGAAAATAATGAATTTCAGCAGCAATCCGAATAACGACGATGTAGACTATACGCACGCATGATTACGGCCGGAACCTGAAGAATCGCTGAGCGATTTGGGCGCAATGAATGGTCCTCTCTATGGACGGCGTGCGCATACAATGAATAGAACAGAATGTTCAGGTAATGAACGGAAAATTTAAGTGCGTGGCGAGAGTATAGCAGAAAGTTTTTAAAAGTCACCCTTTTTAATAGGTTTTTACATATAAAGCTAAATAAGCTAATCATTTCCTGAAATAACGAGATTTGAATAAATAATTTAATCGATTAATCTAATTGAACTTTAATATTATTTACAACTTGAAATGGCTGCACGTCAGTCAGAATAATTTTACAGGCTAATTGTGAATAACTATAGAAACGCTGTGTAATTTTATCTCGCTCTTTATCTGGCGATGTTTTTAAATATGGCCGCTTCATTTGCCGAGTTACGATCTCTTGCACGCATGTTTCAAAACATAATGAAGGGAGCAACACAAAAGTAAAAGGATAGTGCAGTATTTGCTGTTTTATTTCCATATAATTTATATGAACATCTTCAGGATAAGTCATAAAACCAGAAGAACAAACAATGATTGAAGATTTGATATTTCCTTCTATACGATGACTTAAGGCGAGATAGCATTCAATATTTTTTTGTGCGTATTGCTTATAGCCGAACTGATCAATAAAAGCAGAAATATCCCCCACATTTTGCATAAAGTATTGATCCAGATCAAAACCATCATACCCGAGTTGTAATGCTAATAATTTTGCAGTTGTTGTCTTTCCTGCACCACCTGGACCAATCAAATAAATCATCATATTTTGGTTTTATTTCACTATTTATAAGACTGTAACTATAAAAAAAGCCCTCAAATTTTAGGAGGGCTTTATAATTAATCAATATGGCTTATTTTGCCATCTCGCCCCATGCAGGCACAACGGTTTGCATCAAAGGCTTCAACATTTTTAATGATGATGCTAGAACTTGACCATTTTCCATTGAGTCATTACCACCACGGGCATCTACAACAACTCCGCCTGCTTCTTTGACAATCAACTCACCCGCTGCAATATCCCACGGTTTCAAACCCACTTCAAAGAAACCATCAAAACGGCCTGCCGCAACATATGCTAAATCTAACGCAGCAGAACCTGCACGACGAATATGCGCTCCCGCTTGAGTGACTGCTAGCAACGAAGCAAAATGTTGCTCGGCATAAGACACCACTTCGCCATTACGCATCGCACGATACGGATGACCCACCGCTAAGAAGCAATTTTCTAGATTATCACGAACATTGACACGGATACGGCGCTGATTCATAACGGCACCACGACCACGACTCGCTGAAAATAACTCATCGCGAACTGGATCGAAAATCACACCATGTTGAGTAATGCCTTTATGTTGCACAGCAATAGAGATACAAAAATGTGGAAAACCATTGATAAAGTTTTGTGTGCCATCTAATGGATCAATCACCCAACACCAGTCGGCATCATGACCTTTACCCTCTTGCAGTCCAAACTCTTCGCCTAGAAAGCTGTGGTTCTTATAACTTTTACGCAAAGTATCAATGGTCAGTTGCTCAAGGTAACGATCAACACGTGTTACTGGGCCTTCAATGCCTTTTTCTTCAACTTGCAGATCGAGCTTATGACGATTTTGATGCGCTTTTAAAAGCTCTTGACCAACTAATTGAGCTGCACGCGCAGCCATGACCACCATAGGTTCCATTGAACACCCACTACAAGTTTGAAGATTTTGACAAAGAATAATGCATAAAAGCGCGCAAATTCTATCAAATTAGCGCGCTTTTGGGTAAAAAAAATGAGGATTTTTTTTACTACAGAATTCAAGCTGTCTGTACGAGCTTTAACCATACTTTTTCTATGGCTTTCTGGATGCCTTCCGCATCTAGCCCACAACTCTGTAACATCTGTGCATGTGTGGCTTGTGCCAGAAAACTATCAGGTAAGCCTAAGTTCAATATTGGTTTCAAGATTTGTGCTTTGGCCAAAAACTCATTTACTGCACTGCCTGCACCTGCCATAACCGCATGCTCTTCAACTGTCACAAATAAACTGGTTTTTTCTGCGAAATCGCGAATAATTTGTTCATCCAATGGTTTCACAAAACGCATATTAATGACACGCACACCAATATCATGCAGTTTGCTAAGTTGAACAGCCGCTTCAATAGCTGCCGTCACACGACTACCAAAAGCCAGAACACTAATCTGTTCCTCATATTCGGCATTGTATTCCGCTACAATTTCAGCTTTGCCTATTTCTAGTGCGGTCAATGTTTGCTGAATTTCAACACCCACCCCATTACCACGTGGATAACGTACTGCGGCAGGTCCATGATGTAAATAAGCAGTATGTAGCATTTGGCGACATTCATTTTCATCTTTAGGCGCCATGATCACAATGTTTGGCACGGTACGCATATAGGCATAATCATAGGCACCAGCATGTGTCGGACCATCCTCTCCCACTAAACCCGCACGATCAATCCCGAAAGTCACATCCAGATTTTGTAAGGCAACATCATGAATCAGTTGATCATAACCGCGTTGCAAAAAGGTCGAGTAAATTGCCACAACAGGTTTTAAGCCTTCACACGCCATGCCTGCAGCTAAGGTAACTGCATGTTGCTCAGCGATCGCGACATCATAGAATCGTTCAGGATATTGTTTGGCAAATTTAACCATGCCTGACCCTTCACACATCGCAGGTGTAATTGCTAAAAGTCGATCATCCTGCTCCGCTTGATCACATAACCATTGCCCAAAGACATCAGAATATTTTGGAGGTAATTTTTTTGCTGGCGCTGCCGTGACTGGTGCAATTTTGGTAATGGCATGATAGGTGATCGGATCAGCTTCAGCAGGCTTAAATCCTTTGCCTTTCTTTGTATAAACGTGAACTAGACGTGGACCTTTACGCTTTTTCAAGGCACTAAAAACACTAACCAGTTGTTCAACATCATGACCATCAAAAGGACCAAAATAGTCAAAGCCAATGGCTTTAAATAAGTTATCTGCAGCATCAGTAGCAGACTGATGTAAACGCGAGTTATACGTCCATTGAGGATGCGGCTGTACATAAGCTTCGCCGTCATCATTGATATTGATTGAGTGACCATGCTCCCAAATGGCAGCCAAATGTTTGGCAAAACCACCTGTACTACAGGAAATCGACATGTCGTTGTCATTTAACACGACAATCAAATCTGCATCATGCGCCACAGCATCATTCATCGCTTCAAATGCCATGCCTGCGGTCATGGCACCATCGCCCACGATACACACCACTTCGCATGGATTTTTCTGATAACGGCGCGCAAGTGACATGCCAAGTCCTGCCGAAATGGCAGTCGAAGAATGCCCAACACCAAAAGTATCAAACACAGATTCTTCACGCGCTGGAAATGCAGCCAAACCATGTTGCGCGCGAATGGTCGTCAATTGTTCACGCCGACCAGTTAATGCTTTATGCGGATAGGCCTGATGACCCACATCCCAAATTAAACGATCATGCGGGGTATTAAAACTATAATGAAGCGCAACAGTAAGCTCAATCACACCTAAATTTGCGCCAAAGTGTCCACCACTTTGTCCTGCCGCATATAAAATAAACTGACGCAACTCATCAGCCACTTGAGTCAATTGGCCTTGCTCGAGCTGACGTAATTGTTGTGGATGATCAATCTCATCTAACAATGGCGTAACAGGGCGTTGAGTTGGTATTTCGGTATACAACATATGTGGCAAAGCCTTTTTAAGCCTGGCAAATCCTAAGCTGGGTAAATGGGATTCGATATGATGAATGACATCATGATCTTATCGAATTTTAAGTCACCTTCAATCAGCCACATTTCTAACAAGGTCGCATGGAAATTTTCACTGCGGCGTGGTTGGCTAGATTATCCAGAATTATCTTACTGTTTATCAACTATTATCGTGTGCATTATACAAAAAAGAAATTATTATGCATAAATTCAGCAGTTCAATTCTACCAATATATAACCAGTACGCTATACTTTAGCCGTTTTCCTGATGAGATATGTAATTAGTGGCTATCGAATTTGTCGCAACGTCAAAACTCCCGACCAAGTTTGGTGACTTCAATATTTCTGTGTTTCAAGATCCTGAAACGGGTGAAGAGCATGTCGCATTATCCAAAGGCTTAGAAAGTGCCACGAATGAACCTGTACTGGTGCGTATTCATTCTGAATGTCTCACGGGCGATGCTTTTGCATCGTTGAAATGTGATTGCGGCCCGCAGTTGCAGGCAACACAGCAGCTCATTAATAGTACAGGTAAAGGCGTTATTTTATATTTGCGTCAGGAAGGTCGCGGTATTGGACTGACCAATAAAATTCGTGCTTATGCCCTACAGGATCAGGGACATGACACAGTTGATGCCAATCTTTTATTGAATCTTCCTGCGGATGCACGTCACTATGATATGTGTACCATTATGTTGGATCATTTGCAGGTCAAAGCAGTCAAATTAATCACCAATAATCCTCTCAAGTTAAAAGCCCTGACTGATTTGGGGATCAATGTAGTTGAGCGTGTTCCACTCACGGTTGGCCGTAATCCATTTAATGAACATTATTTAAAAACCAAACGCGAACGTATGGATCATTTATATAAAAAAGATGATTTCTAATTTAACGTTATTCTCACATTTACATTTCAAAGGATTTTATTCATTGACAGAATAAAATCCTTTTTTTACTTATTCTCATGCTTTCTTTATGCTTAGTTTAAAGAGAGTCAGATTATTTGAGGTCACCATGCAGCATCCAACTTCGGCTGATATTCTACGGGTACGTGAATTTTTACTCGACCTACAGGCACGAATTTGTGCTGCCTTGGAACAACAAGAACAAAAAGGCGGTGGAACTGCTCAATTCGTCATTGATGATTGGCAACGTGCGGAAGGTGGTGGTGGACGCTCACGCGTTCTCCAAGACGGAGAAGTGATTGAAAAAGGTGGTGTCATGTTTTCTCACATTGACATACGCCAACTTCCTGCTTCTGCGACACAGCGCCATCCCAATATAGCAGGAGCTAAAGCACAGGCATTAGGCATGTCATTAGTGATCCATCCCAAGAACCCAAATATTCCAACTTCACACGCCAACGTTCGCTTATTTGTTGCAGAACCCGAAGGTCAGGAACCCATCTGGTGGTTTGGCGGCGGTTTTGATTTAACGCCTTTTTATCCAGACAACCAAGATATCAAACATTGGCATCAAACTGCTTTTGATTTGTGTCAGCCTTTTGGCGAGCATATTTATGCTGAACATAAAAAATGGTGTGATGATTATTTTTATTTGAAACATCGGGATGAACAACGAGGTATAGGAGGTTTATTTTTTGATGACTTAAATCAGTGGGATTTTGACACTTGTTTTAACTACATTAAAGCTGTGGGCAATGGTTATCTCGATGCCATTCTTCCAATTTTTGAAAAACATCGTGAACAACCTTATACCGAAGCACAACGACAATTTCAGTTATATCGACGTGGTCGCTATGTCGAATACAATCTGGTGTATGACCGTGGTACTTTATTTGGTCTACAAACAGGTGGACGAATTGAATCAATTTTAGTAAGTCTTCCTAATCTTGCTGCTTGGTCTTATCGACCCGAATGGGATGAACACTCCATTGAGAAGCAACTTACTGATTATTATCTCAAACCTCATGATTGGTTAGCAGAACTGTAATATTCACTTGCAAATGAGAGTATTTATTATTACATCATCTCTTGCATGTTTGGTGTGATCCGTTATGCTGCTAATACTTGAAAGTTCATGTCATTACATGATTGAAAAAAGCCCCAACACAGTAAAGCAGCAACTGTTTGTCATCTTGATTTCATATTGTTTTGATCTAATTTGAAAAAAATGAAAGGATCATATTATGTCTAACATTTTAGAAAAACATCGTATGCTGGTTTTATACGCCCTGATTACAACTTTGGTGATTTCCTCAGGGGTTACCTTCGAATATGAAAATATTTATTCAGACAGTATTTCAATTTCTGTGGCTGTGCTTGCTGGCATAGGTTTATTTTTGACTGCTGTGATTTTCTTCATTGAAGAACTGGAATCTATTTGTAATCCATAATAATAGATAAGATCAAAAGTTCGATATATCCCCCTGTCAAATTTCACACATCTCGTGGTTTTTAAATTACAGTCACTAAACGTACAAAATTCAAAGCATCAACAAAATAAAAAGTCGCCTGATTCAGACGACTTTTTATAGATATTTAAATGATATTACTTAAATCAAGAACCTGCCAACTTAAACTCAATCCGACGGTTACGGAATTTACCTTGCTCAGTTTCGTTATCTGCCACCGGATGTTCAGAACCATAGCCCACCGCTTTTAAGCTCGAACTACTTACGCCTTTTCCAGTTAGATAATCGACAACTGCTTGCGCACGTTGATGTGAAAGGGCTTTATTGGTCTCAGCATTACCAGTTGAGTCGGTATAACCTTCTACATTTAAGGCAAGATTAGGCACCTTTTGCAATAACGTTGCAGCCCGATCAAGCACAGCTTTATTGGCATCTGGAATAGCAGCGGAACCACTGGCAAAATTAATAATTTGCATATTTAATGCGTGGACAATCTGTTGAGGCGTTGAAGACTCATTGAGTCCTGACAATGCCTGTGTACTCGCATCAATACTATGATTCACAGACTGTTCAACATTTAAAGGAGCAGCCGCCATCACATTTAGCTCAGGAGCCATTGCCTTAATCTGATCAAGCAAACCTTTTAAGGCTGCTGCATCGGGTGCATTCACAGTGAGTTGATCGCCGACCCATTCAATACTTGCGTTTGGAACAGTTTTGACCAAGTTTAAAATACTTTCTAGTTTATCTTGTGCGGGTAATTGCGTCGCATAAGCGGCATCTGTTGCAATATTACACTGAGTGCCTGCACCAAAGACTTTGGCCAAGGCAGAATGTAGCATTGAACCCAGCCCAGCATCACCGACATTAGACTGACAACCTAAAACCTGATTTCCAGTACCAGAAGTCAAGGTTAAGGATGCAGGAGACTTGGCAGCCGCTGTTGGCGCGACTTCAGAACTTGCAGTCGTCTCTGTGACGTTATTCGGTGCAGGTGTCTGTTTTTGGCAGGAACGCCAGAAGAATAAAAGTAATAAGGCAAGAATAATTAAAGCTAGCCACGGCAGGAACTTCTTAAATCCGCCGCCAGTATCTGCTGGAGTTGCTTTTAATGACTGAGGTGTAGGGGTTGTATGGAATAAACTCCCTAATCCTAAACCCGATAAAATGGGAGCCGCCCAAGCAGGAAGCTGACTTGCAATTTGAGGTAAATAAGATCCGATATAAGAAACAATATTTCCCTCACCCACCTCCTCTTTTAATGCTCTGGCACTGAGTGGAATTGCGTGACTAAAAAGAGATTCGATCGTTGCAGGCTGTAAACTATGATGTTTTGAAAATCCATCCAAGATTTCATTCAATACACCTTGATGATTTCCCAGTAACTCCTGTAGTGGTGCCTGACTGCCATGTAAGATACTATTTAATCGATCAGGAAACTTATGGAACAGCGCCACCATAATCGGATAGAACTGTTTAAGTAATGAGGCCTTTTTATCGATATCGATTTCAAGCTGACTATGGTCAACCACCAACGGCGTCACTCTCTCCGCCAGAAGATCTAGCGGGTTGAAATTTGATGTCATTATTGTTCTCCATTTTTGTTGTGTCACAACTTAAATTATTAAGCGATATTATTTATAAGAAGAAATATCAGACTAGCGAATACATTTTGATCAGATCAAAAAAATTAGGCAATTACTCGCAACATAAACACATCATAAAACTACAAATGCATGCATAAAGGTCTTTTAACAGTATCGCTGAAACCTCGTTTATTCTGCGGCCATTTTTAGCGTATAGTGATGCCATTTTTGATAGTGATGGATCTTCGCAATGACAGGACAATTTGCGGTAATTGGCAATCCGATTGAACAATCCCGTTCTCCAGAGTTACATTATGCTTTTGCTGAAAAGTTAGGGATTAAGCTCAATTATCAAAAGCGTCTGGCACCTTTAGATGGTTTTGAAAAAAATGTGATTGAGTTCTTTGCACAGGGCGGTTCTGGGATGAATGTGACTGTACCTTTTAAAGAACAAGCTTATGCAATGTGTGACGTTGTTACAGAGCGCGCGCAAATTGCTAGAGCAGTCAATACCTTATGGAAAAAAGACGGACAATTATGGGGCGACAATACTGATGGACAAGGTCTCGTCGATGCCATTTTAGCGTTGAATTGGTCACTCAAAAATACTCGCATTTTAATTCTTGGTGCTGGTGGAGCGACGCGAGGCGTGATTTATCCATTGGTTAAAGCAGGAGCAAATCAGATCACGATCGCCAATCGTACACTTAACCGTGTAGAACAATTAATCAGTGATCTTGAATCTTTTGTTCCAGAAGCTCAACTGAATATGATGGAGCTTTCAAAACTCTCAGGTGAATATGATTTGGTCATCAATGCGACATCCGCCAGCCTCAGTGGCGAGGCATTAGTGTTGCCGCCAGAGCTTCAATTTGATCATGCTTATGAAATGGCATATGGCAAGCCTTCCACCTTTATTGACCAAGCGAAAGCTCTTGGTGTGCCAACGGCTGAAGGTTTTGGTATGCTCGTCGGTCAAGCTGTAGAAGCTTTTGCCATTTGGCATGGTGTTAAACCTGAAATCAGAGAATTTCTATAAATAAAAAATAACAGTAAATAAGAAGCTACAGTCAAAACTTTCTGTAGCTTCTCGACTCAATGTTATTGACCTTTTCATTCAATAGACTTGTTCAAATAATTGATAATCAATATATTTCAAATACTGCCAAGTCAATTCATTCAAAGATTGTTTAGTCAGTTTATATCGATACGCATACGCAAAGGTCTGACCTAAGATTTTAGAGATTTGAATCCCAGTCGGCTTGTGGACAAAGGTGTCATTGAACGAGCTTACTAATATCTTGAGTCAATGAATTGGTTTTAATGACATACTGGGTACAACCACAAGGACGTAAACCAAGTAAACAATAAGTTAAATATTTTAAACGTACCTTCAGGCTTTACACCTTTAATATAGTTATTATCGCGAGTTTAATATGTTTGTTTTTAGATCAAAACAATACTTCTAAACTTTAGCAGAAAATGGTGAGTTTGCTCTAGGCTGAATTTACAAAATTAGCTTTTCTGACATTTTTTTCATAACCGAGTATCAATGTATTTTTAAAGATGAATAGGAATAATCCTTCGTATCGATACAGATAATCCAGAACTATTTCTAAATTTAGGATTAAAGACTATGCCAGCGTATAAAGCCCCGCTCCGTGACATTCGCTTCTTAATGAATGAAGTATTTGATTATGCTTCTCACTATAAAACTTTATCTAACGGTGAAAATGCCGATGCAGATACAGTAGATATGATTTTAGAAGGCGCAGCCGACTACTGTGAAAATGTACTTTCTCCACTTAATCAAAGTGGTGATGAAGAAGGCTGTCATTTTGACAATGGTGAAGTGAAAACGCCAAAAGGTTTTAAAGAAGCTTACGACCAGTTCGTACAAGGTGGCTGGCAAGGTCTGTCTTACCCAGAAGAATTTGGTGGTCAAGGCTTACCCATGTCATTAAATCTCATCAAATCTGAAATGATGGGAACGGCAAACTGGTCATTTACCATGTATCCAGGTCTAAGCATGGGCTGTATGAACACCATCATGCAGTTTGGTACCGATGAGCAAAAAGCGACTTACATGCCAAAACTGGTTGAAGGGACTTGGTCTGGAACCATGTGTTTAACTGAACCTCAATGTGGTACAGATTTAGGGCAAGTTAAAGCTAAAGCAGAGCCACAGGCAGACGGCTCATATAAGATCTCTGGCACTAAAATCTTTATCTCTGCTGGTGAGCATGACTTAACTGATAATATCATTCATATCGTATTGGCTCGTCTTCCAGATGCACCTGCGGGTACACGTGGTATTTCATTATTTATCGTACCTAAATTCCTCCCTACTGCGGATGGCGGTGTAGGTGAGCGTAACGGTGTTGTTTGTGGATCAATTGAACACAAAATGGGAATTAAAGCTTCTGCAACAGCGGTGCTTAATTTTGACGGAGCAACCGGTTATCTAATTGGTGAAATCAATAAAGGTCTGCATGCGATGTTTACCTTTATGAATACAGCTCGTATTGGAACAGCAGTTCAGGGTATCGCACATGCTGAACTGTCTTTCCAAGGCGCATTACCGTATGCAAAAGATCGTATGTCGATGCGTGCCCTTTCTGGTAAAAAAGATCCAGATAAAGTCGCTGATGCAATCATTCATCATGCTGATGTACGTCGTATGTTGCTGACTCAAAAGGCAATCGCGGAAGGTGGTCGTTCAATGATTTATCATGCAGCACAGCTTGCAGATAAAATGACTGATGCATTAATTACAGGTGACCAAGCTAAATTTGAAGACTATGACGATAAACTAGGCTTCTTTACTCCGATTCTAAAAGGTTTCTTAACTGAGCTTGGTTTGGAAGCTGCGAATCATGGTATGCAAGTCTACGGTGGTCACGGTTATATTCGCGAATGGGGCATGGAACAGATTGCTCGTGATGCACGTATTTCAACACTTTATGAAGGTACAACAGGTGTACAGGCGCTCGATTTGATTGGTCGTAAAGTACTGTTATCTTCTAAAGGTAAAGTTGTTCGTGACTATACTGCTGAAATTTTGAAATTCTGTGGTCGTCATGCACGTAACAAATACTTGCGTCGCTTTGCATGGGATCTAACCAAAATCTGTGCGCAATGGAATACCTTAACCGTTCGTATCATGCTGGCTGCACGTAAAGATCGTGATATCGTATCTTCTGCATCAGTGGATTACTTGATGTTCTCAGGTTATGCCATGATGGCTTACTTCTGGGCACAACAAGCTGTGATTGCATCTGAGAAACTAGAAGCAGGAGATGGTAAAGAAACACCTGAGTTCTATAAAGCAAAAATCAAAGTTGCAGATTTCTACTTTGATCGTTTATTACCACGTGCACAAGGTCATGCTGAATCGATGGTTACACCATCTCGTGCATTGACATCATTAGCACCAGAACATTTTAGTTTTGACTACTAAGTCTCGTTAAAACTCAAGTGATCAAAAAGGATGCCTCTATGGCATCCTTTTTTGCTTTTCTATTTCAATTTAATCAGGAAGCTTAGTCAGAATACGGCTTTTCTGAGGTAAAACGAAGCTCTCACCCAAATTTTTACGATTTTCGCCATTATTTGTATTTTTAATTTTATCCAGATCGATTTTTATATGCTTAGAATCGACGATTTTAAAATAAAGATTTCCTCCATCAAAGACACTGATACTAATTTCCTTCTGTCCGCTATCCATTGTCCAAGCATCGGGTTGAGAGATTTTTGTGTTTTGTCTCTCATCGATCATGATTCGCCCTGTACTAATCCTCTGACGGTAAGCCGTTCCATCCTGCAATAAGCTAATAACATAATCAATCTGTCCTTCAGGCTCTTTACAAAGCGCAACTGGATCAGAACAAGGAATATGAACATGATAACGTCCAGTATATTCCAATGCCTCTGGAGACAAGAGTGTAGACTTTTGATGATGAGGCGCTGTTTGAACTGGTAATCTTGCCTGACCAGCGACATCAACCAATTTATTGCCCTGATCTTCGTCATCATGAGGGGAATTTTCTGCAACGGATGACGCTGCTACAGGATCGCTTGATGCAATATCAGGCTGAGAATGATGTTGATCACATGCTGATAATCCGAGACTGAATAACAACACCCATAGCAATCGTGTTTGCATCAACGTAAACCTTACCGAAGAGTTTTTGGATAATACTTAGATGAGTATCTTTACCGTTTTCCTCTATTTTTAGGGGAATAACGCCATATCACAAATTTAAAACCATGATTATGTTTTGGATATCACACTGAGAGATTGATATTGTGTAAAAATTCAATTTCTGCGTGAAATTGGTGCAAGTTTATCTATTTAATCTTTTAATCAGTGATTTTGCTTACATAAAATAACGATTTTTTAGTCTATATACCTTTAAAGCGCTGAGATCTTCCCCATGTTATAAAATACATCCCCAAAATTTAAATTGGGAATGTATGTATGTTTATCTAAGGAGATCTTCTGAATGACCAATACTGGTTTATATCGTTCTAACCGACAGAATATGATCGCCGGTGTCATGGGCGGTATTGCTGAACGTTTTGGTTGGAATGCAAATTTATTACGCATTATTTTCGTCCTGATTTCCGTGATGAGTGCTGCTTTCCCTGGTATTTTAGTTTATCTAATTTTGTGGCTTGTCATCCCCAAAAAGACCGAACGTTTGGAATATCAACAAAACTATCAGCAGCCCATTCGAACTGTAAATGAAGAGGATCGAATTAGACGCTAACCTTTCAAGCTATTTGACCTTGTTATTTTGGTCGCTACGATTGTGATCCCCCTAAAATACAATCGTAGCTTTTTTTTTGGCTGAAATGTTTGATTAATCTGATGACGCTTGCATATGCATCAACTGCTGTTGTAATGCGGCAATCATATCTGCACGGCTAATTATTCCAATTAACTTTTGATCCTGAACCACAGGAATATAGTTAAACGATTTTTCTACAAAATAAGGGACTAAGTCCTGAATAGGCTGGCATGGCGTCACCGTTACAACTTTTCGATTCATAATCTGTTTGACCTGATGTTCCCATGAAGCCCGAGGATCGGCTGCTCGTTTGAACCATTCAACTATTTCGTATAAAGCGATAGTCCCGACAATACGACCATCTGCCTGAATCACGGGCAAACTCATTAAATTATTGTGCTTAAATTTATTTAAAGCTTCATGAATATCATCATTTTCATCCAGCGTTATGACATCCTTGCTCATAATATCCTGACATACATAAACATTGACCTGACGTTCATGGGCCAGTTCTTGTGCTTCTAATATGATCTTTTCCAGATCGTACTGACTAATATCTAATAATTCCGTGTGTTCATCTAGCACACGTTGAATATCTTGAGGATGGATACTAACTTTTTGTGTTGGGGTTGGGTCACTGGAACGCTCATTGACATGTTTCGGATAAGGATAATGTCGCCCAATCAATCGATTAAAAAGTAAGGCGAATGCCAGCAAAAGCACAGAATTAAGTAAAACAGGATAAATCACAAAGTTGAAGCCCAAGTGATGAACTGTTTCTCCGCCTAAAACAGCAGTAATGGCCACTGCTCCACTTGGGGGATGTAATGAATCCGTCGTCATCATCAAAAAAATTGCCAAGCCTACAGCAAGACTAAAAGCCCCAGTCAGATCAGGAATCCACGTGAAACATGCCACACCGATGATTGCCGAGATCGTATTTCCGATGACTACATTCCAAGGCTGTGCCAATGGACTTGAAGGAACAGCAAACAGCAAAACAGAAGATGCACCCATCGGTGCAATATACCAAGCATTTATACCGCCCAATACATACCAACTCAGCAGGGAAGAAATCGCTAGGCCACATATTGCGCCGACACCGCATAATAATCGCTCTTTTAAAGGAAGTACTTTAAAGTTTGGTTTTAAGGCCGAAAGCCAATCTTGCTGTATGTTGCTCACAATTCACCTAGGTATTGATCTTGCCTGAGTCACAAAATTATAAGCGGATTTATTTTAAATATGTATTTGTATTATATCTTATGATTATGAGAAAACTTGTTAATGACTTTTAATTTATATATTCACCCAATTGCTTCATTCGATTTTGATATTCTAACATCGGACAGAATCCATACATTGGAGAACCGATATAATCACCTGCATTTTGACACTCCTGATCAACATATTGTTTCCAAAGCTTTTGTGATTTCATAATGTTGCTATAACGTTCAGAACTCCCCATTTCTTTAATTTGATCCAGAAGCTGCACAATTTGCTTTTCATAAATTCGTCGGGCATGTTCACTACAAACTTCTACCACAGCGTTATTAATACTAGGTAAATGCTGCTCCTGTATGGTTTCATCCAAACATTGGCTGTATAAGTCTGGTTCTGTTTCAGTTTGCGCCCAAAGGTTTTGCCCCAGCAACACACTGGATAAAATAAAAGCATAATTTTTTAGAGTTTTATTCATGAACTTCATCTCAAGTCATGCAGCGTCGATATCGTATTCAGAGTAAATTAGCATAAAAGTTTTAAATACCCACTGATTATTTATTGGGTTTTGATCCTATAATTAGGCAAATATTAATTCAGCAGAAATCTTTGCCACTCCCCTTTAAAATCCTTATACTTGAACGCAATTTTTCTTTGATTTTTTAGTGGATGCACCATGAGTCGCGCCATATCGCATATTGATACCTTTCAGGGCTTGATTCTTGCCCTTCAAAACTATTGGGCGGAGCAAGGCTGCGTCGTATTACAACCCTATGATATGGAAATGGGTGCTGGTACATTCCACACCGCAACATTTTTACGTGCGCTCGGCCCTGAAACATGGAATGCCGCGTATGTACAACCTTCGCGTCGTCCGAAGGATGGCCGCTATGGCGAGAACCCAAACCGCTTGCAACATTATTATCAGTTTCAAGTCGTGTTAAAGCCAAACCCAGACAATATCCAACAGCTTTATCTTGATTCATTAAAAGCGATTGGTATTGATACCCTCACCCATGATATCCGTTTTGTTGAAGATAACTGGGAATCTCCAACCCTAGGTGCATGGGGCTTGGGTTGGGAGGTTTGGCTAAACGGCATGGAGGTGACGCAGTTCACTTACTTCCAGCAAGTCGGTGGTGTTGAATGTTACCCGGTGACTGGCGAAATCACTTATGGTCTAGAACGTTTGGCCATGTATTTACAAGGGGTTGATTCAGTCTATGACTTAGTTTGGACGAAAGGTCAATTCGGTACAGTTACCTATGGTGATGTATTCCATCAGAATGAAGTTGAGCAATCGACCTATAACTTTGAATATGCACCTGTCGATAAACTGTTTGAGCTGTTTGATTTTTATGAATCAGAAGCGATTCGTTTAATCGATGCCAAGTTATCTTTGCCAGCCTATGAGCAAGTGGTCAAAGCATCTCATACCTTTAACTTACTGGATGCGCGTGGTGCGATTTCTGTCACTGAACGTCAACGTTATATTTTACGCGTAAGAACTTTAGCACGTGCGATTGCTCAAAGTTATGTTCAGGCGCGTGCAGAACTTGGTTTCCCAATGGCAGAGCCACATTTACGCGATGAAGTGTTAGCTCAACTCAAAGCACAAGCAGAAAGCGATGCAGCGAAAGCGCAAAAAGCGGAGAACAAATAATGAGTCAACATACGGTCTTATTTGAACTTGGCTGCGAAGAGTTGCCACCAAAAAGTTTAAAAGCATTACGTGATGCGCTCAAAGCAGAAACAGAAAAAGGCTTAAACGATGCAGGTTTAAACTTTGCTTCTATCGAAGCGTATGCTGCGCCACGTCGTTTAGCACTTAAAATTACCGATATTGATGCTGCTCAAGCGGATACACAAAAACGTTTTGACGGCCCTGCTGTACAAGCTGCATATGATAGCGAAGGCAAACCGACCAAAGCACTTGAAGGTTTTATGCGTGGTCAAGGTATCGAAGCAAATCAGGTTTCGACCTTCCAAGCAGGCAAGGTTGAAAAGGTTTGCTATTACAAAGACATTCAAGGCAAAAGCTTAGATGAGCTGTTGCCGACAATTTTACAAACTGCTTTGGATAATTTACCCATTGCTAAACGTATGCGCTCTGCGGCAAGTCGTACAGAATTTGTTCGTCCAGTCAAATGGGTGGTGTTGTTAAAAGATGATCAAATCATTCAAGCAACCATTCAGGATCATCAGGCTGGAAATGTGACTTATGGTCACCGTTTCCATGCACCACAAGCCATTACTTTATCTCATGCCAATGATTACTTGGCAGCACTTGAAAATGCTTATGTGGTCGCAGACTTTGAAAAACGTCAGACCACTATTCAACAACAAGTTAAAAAATTAGCAGATGAAGTCAATGCCACGGCAATTGTGCCTACGGACTTATTAGATGAAGTGACTGCATTGGTTGAATGGCCAGTTGCGCTACGTGCAACTTTTGAAGAACGTTATTTAGCCGTTCCTCAAGAAGCCTTAATTACCACCATGCAAGATAATCAAAAATACTTCTGTTTGGTCAATGCTGAAGGTAAATTACAACCTTATTTTATTACCATTTCAAATATTGAGTCTAAAGATCCGACTCAAATTATTGAAGGAAATGAAAAAGTTGTACGCCCACGTTTATCCGATGCAGAATTTTTCTTCTTACAAGATCAAAAACAACCACTGGCAAGTCGTAAAGATAAACTCGCCAATATGGTGTTTCAGGCAGAACTAGGAACACTTTGGGATAAATCACAACGTATTGCCAAATTAGCAAGCCAGATTGCGACTTTAACCCATGGTGATCGTACAGCAGCCGAACAAGCAGGATTATTAGCAAAATGCGACTTAACTTCTGAACTGGTCGGTGAATTCCCAGAGTTACAAGGGACTGCGGGAACCTACTATGCGCGTTTGGAAGGTTTACCAAGCGAAGTTGCAGATGCTATTGCTGAACAATATTTACCGCGTTTTTCTGGTGATATTTTACCGCAAACTCAAACGGGGACTGCCCTTGCCTTGGCAGATCGTTTAGATACTTTAGTGGGTATTTTTGGCATTGGTCAGGCACCGACAGGTTCAAAAGACCCGTTTAGTTTACGTCGTGCTGCGATTGGTGTATTGCGTCTATTGATTGAAAAAGGTTTAGACTTACCATTGGTTGAACTCACCAAAATTGCGTCTGAAAACTATCATGGCAAATTACGTGAACCTGTCAAGGCGCAACATGAAGCATTGAACTTTATTGAAGCGCGCTACCGTGCCATGTATGAAGATCAAGGCGTTGCGATTGATGTGATTCAATCGGTTCAGGCTTTATCTCCAAAATCTCCTTTAGATTTTGATCATCGCGTTAAAGCGGTCAATCATTTCAAGACTTTGCCAGAAGCACAGGCTTTGGCTGCTGCCAATAAACGTGTGGCGAATATTTTGGCTAAAGAAGGTCAGATTGTCGGTGATGTGGATGCCTCTCTGTTAGTTGAAGATGCTGAAAAAGCGTTATTTGCTGCGCTGCAAAATGTAACCCCAGTGGTACAACCTTTGCTCGAAGCACATAACTATACCGATGCATTGTCGCAATTAGCGTCTTTGCGTGCCCCAATTGATGCATTCTTTGACAATGTCATGGTGATGGCAGAAGATCCAAAACTTAAAGCCAATCGATTGCGTTTACTGGCTCAGTTACGTGGTTTATTTACTGCGATTGCTGATGTGAGTATGTTGCAGGGTTAACCCTTTAGAATATTGATTTTTCTAAAAACCTCGCTATAAATGAGCGGGGTTTTTAATTAAGATTTTATGTTGCTTTATAAATATATGAAAAGAAATCTATTCTCAATTTTTAGTATGATTTTATTAATCAGCCAAACTGGCTGTTCTCAAAATCCTGTTTCCACCGCAAAACCAGAAAATACTCATCAACAAAATACACAAAAACTAAATCTTATTGGAATGCATCGAAGTGAATTTTTAAATAAGTTGAATGCTCCTGTTGTCAGTAAACTTGTAGGTGATAAGCGAATAGATACGATTACGTATTATCCAAATACCAGTAATAGAAAAGCCAAAGGAGGTTTTTTATATAACTCCTTAGTGGCTGTTTATGTTGCAGCACCATTACAGGAAATAGTATCTATCCCCAAATCAGCAATTTATGGACAGCCAGCCGTTGTTTTAATTACATATGATTCATCCGATTACATTGAAAAGATTGAACGAATCCAATAATTTAAATTATTGGATGAGCTTAATTTTTTTATTCCGCCCAGTAGTCTTATTTTTCCAATTCATCCACCCGATACTGCCCATAATCATTACTCCACCCAACAACACATAAACCGATGGTTGCTCCCCCAAAAATAATATGGCAATCGACATCGCAACTAATGGCGTACAATACAAATAATTTGAAGCCTGCATTAAAGGCATATGTTTGAGTACATAGCCCCAAAGCAAATAAGCCAATGCACTGGGAAAAATCCCCAATAACAATACTGCAATATTTGCCTGCCAGCTTGCATGTTGAATGTGTAAAAATACATCGGGGCTATAAAACAATAAAGGCAATGTCCCAAACCAAATCACGTAACACATCATGCTGATCGAGCCATAAGGCAGATCAAACTTTTTATAGAGTACAAAATAAATCGCCCAACACATTGCCGCGAGTAAAATCAATAGACTATGCACATTTGGCAATGCCAAACCTCGATCACTGCTCACGACCAAAACAGCACCAATGAATCCAAGTAAAATGCAGATACATTGTTTGAAAGAAATTTTATCTTTAAAAACGATGGCAGAAATAATTAAAGTAAATAGTGGAATAGACTGACTTAAGATGCTTGAAGCCGTTGCTGTGACATATTGTTGCCCGGTATTGATCAAAACATGATGCAAAGTTACGGAAAAAAGCCCCAAGATAAAAAATAATGGAATATCACGAATTCTTATCCTACCAATCCCCTTACTTAAGGCAATCACTCCTAAAACACCAGAAGCAATGATAAAGCGCAACAGCGCGATATGTTCAGGTGAATAGGATATTAAGGCAGCATGCACCCCCACAGGCGCATAGCCCCAACACAACACCACTAAAATAATAGAAAGTGAAATTTTGAGAGATGGACTAGTCAAAAATGAACTGGCAAAGTGATGCATTGATATGACCAAACATGGTGTTTATTGCATCATAAAGGTCTATATGATTGAGTAAAATTAACTTATATTAAGCTTATCATTCATTTTTATTCAATCATAAACAATGGATATCCAGCAACTCAGAATGTTTCAAAGCATCGTGGAATGTGGCAGCATGGTGCAAGCAGCAACCAAGCTGCATTGTGTTCCCTCCAATATCACCACACGTATTAAACAGCTTGAGGACGAACTCAAAGCCCCTCTTTTTTTACGTGAAGGAAAAAACCTGAAGCTTACTGCTTCTGGCGAGATTTTTCTGGAATATTGTCAAAAAATTTTAGCCTTATGTGATCAAGCCAAACGTAGCGTTCATCCAGATTCAACTCCCTCTGGCCCTTTAAGAATCGGAGCAATTGAATCTTCAGCCACGACTCGCCTACCACATTTATTGGCTCAATATCACCAGCAATATCCCGATGTTTCCATTCAAATTACGACAGGAACATGGAAACAACTTTTACAGGATGTAGCTCAACATAAATTGGATGGCGCGATTGTGGCGGGACAGATAAATTTTCCATTGCTACATCAACTTGAAATTTATCGAGAAAATATGGTGCTGATTGCGCCAACATCCATGGGCGAAATTCGTTGTCAGGAAGATTTGATCGATAAGAAAATTTTTATGTGGACTGAAGGTTGTCCTTATCGTGCAGCACTTGAGGAATGGCTTAAATTAAAGCATTTGTGCTTACCAATCACAGGTATCGCAAGTTACGCCACTATTATTGGCTGTGTCAGTGCAGGTTCTGGTATTTCTTTGGTTCCTAAAAGCTTATACGAACAATATCAAGGTCTCAGTAGTATTCGTGGTTTTGATTTTGCTCATTTGTCCTCAATTCAAAATCAATTTTTCTGGCATCAAAACGTTCAACAGCATAAAGCCAGAGATGCATTTATTGCACTCTTAAAAACAGAATTTTCAAATAAAAAATAGCTTAATTTTTTCATTCATCACTCTCGCTGAATGAAAAAATATGGTTATACTGATAGGTAATAACAACACATGTAAGCAATTGAATGATGAAACTTAAAACTCTTTTTTTAGCCACTGCTACCTGTTTGACCCTTACAGCCTGTTCAACAACTCCTCCTGTTCCAGAAACCACTGTAGGTGTGATTGAAGAAGTCAGCAATATTAAAGCCTTTCCTGAAACCCAAAATAATAAGGCAAAACTGATCAAACTAAGTGAAAACTGTAATATTGAATTTACAGGTACTATGGATGCAGGCCGTGCGCGTGAGAACTGGGTGTTTAAAGGCAATACTTTAATCTCTGCGGGAACGGTGATCGTAGCCAAAGATGGTACTAGTTCAGCCAAATCTTTTGATCTATATGACAAACAGGTTCAAGCCAACTTCCTTTCACTCCGTGACAATTTCAAAAAAGAAAACATCGCAGCTTGTGAATAAGACTTCTTATTTTGCCCTTAATTCAAATTAGGGGCAAAACAGCTTCTATTGTAGTTTTCTCCTTCACTGTATATCGCTTGTAGCAAGCTGTATTAGTTTGATCTTTTTTATTCTTAAATTCATCTCATCCCGCTAAGATAACCAACATTCTAGAACCAAAAACAAGGATGGCTAAAAAAAATGCTTAAGCATACCCTTTGGGCTGCGACACTCAGTTTGGTTACTTTTTTATCTGTCGCAGCAAATGCAAATGAAAGTGTGACAACTACATCAGATCAACCCAAAACCATGCCTTACGGAGATAATCCCAATATCTTTCGGGTACTGACCTATAAAACAGGACAAAGTATCAGCCGGTTAGGAAGTTCAATTCAGCGTGGTGCAGATAAATCTTCAGCTAAAATCAGTGAGACGTGGCAGGAAAGCAAAACCTATGGCTCAGAACAGTCAAAAGTTGCGCAGCAAAAAGCAAATGAAGCAAAGACCTACACTGAACAAAAATGGCAGCAGACCAAAGATGCTGTGGTCGGTACCAACGGCGGTACTGTTCCGATTGAACAAAGCAGTTTAAGTCAGTCCGCATCGGAACCAGCGTCTGCTCGAGCCGCAGTTGTCGCACCTGCACCTTCAGTCAATCCATCCACGACTCATCCAGCAACATCAACTGCGCCATTGCCTGAAAGTGCGAATCCTTAAATCTTTTAGAGATACGAGCTTCAGGCCTTCACCTGACGAATCATTTGACCTGAAATAAATCCTTGCGCATTTTCAGCTAATTGCTCCACCATACGTTGTCTGGATTGGACACTCCCCCATGCTGAATGTGGAGTAATAATTAAATTTGGAAGATTGGCATCCAGTAGCACATTACCCTCTTTAGGTGGTTCAACAGTCAGCACATCAGTTGCTGCACCTGCAATCTTTCCTTGTTTTAAGGCATCGACCAAATCGGCTTCATGCACGATGCCGCCACGCGCACAATTGATCAAAAGGGCTGAATTTTTCATCAAATCAAAGGCATTTGCATTAATCAAATTTTGAGTCTCAGGTGTTAATGGACAATGTAAGCTTAAAAAATCAACTTTTGGCAATAGTTGATTGAGTTCCAGACCATTGCCATGTTTGGTTCGATTCGGTAAATTAGCGATTAATATTTGCATCCCAAAGGCTTGAGCTAAACGAGCAACTTCCTGTCCCAACTCGCCATATCCCACGATCCCTAAAGTTTTGCCTGAAAGTTCAAGTATTGGATAATCCAAAAAGCAGAATTGCGAAGATTGCTGCCAACGCCCTTGGGTGACCGCACGATCGTAACAGATAAGTGAAGTAGCCAATGCTAACATCAACGTCAAGGTATGCTGTGCAACGGATGCCGTCCCATAGCCTTGACAATTACACACTACGATCCCTTGTGCTTTGGCCGCTTTAAGATCGACATTATTGGTCCCTGTAGCAGAAATGAGGATCAATTTTAAATTTGGTAGCTGTTGAATCGTCTCTGCATCTATAACAACTTTATTGCTAATAGCCACCTCAACATTGCTCAGTCGCTCGATTACCTCTTCAGGCGCAGTACTTTCATACAATTGCAGCTCATTAAAACAAGCCTGTAATGAGCTAAAATCCAGATCATTCATATCCAGAGAACCGTAATCTAAAAAAGCGGCAACTAAATTCATCGTGTACTCTTATGTAAATTGGCTATTTAAAATAAAAAACTTATCACGAAAATTCTATCTTGTTTGCGCCAGATACAAAACTTATGATTAAGCTGAAATGGTAAGGGGTTCAGCGTTATTTCCCGAATCTTTAAAATTTTAACTTTGAGTCAAATTCATTGATTTTTCTATCTTCATAATTTCTCCTCAACTTTATTCACGCAGTTAACGACTTGTAATTTTTTTGAACTAAGTCACATAAATTAAAAATTGTTACTTATGATAACAACGTCGATCACTCAATCATCAGACTGAGTGAATTCACAAAAGGAAAGAAAAATGAAAATGATGAAAACCGCTGTTTTAACTGCAAGTATTTTAGCTTCGGCAAGCATTTTTGCTGGCAATGCTTCCGTCAATGTGAATGCAAATGCCCAAGCCGAATCAGATGGCATGCTTAGTCGTATTGGTCATGGGGTAACACAGGGTGTCAGTAATACTGCACACGCTGTTCATTCAACTGCTGTAAAAGCAACAGATGCGACTATTGATGCTGGAAGTCATGTTGCCCATGAGACACATGATATGGCGGTCAGTGCAACAGATAAAACTATAAATGCGGCTAAAAAAGTGGGCGATAAAAGTGAACAAGTTTGGCAAGATACCAAACAAGGAACGAAGAAAGCAGTAAATAAAACTGAAAAGTTTACTGCGGAGGAAAAAGCCAAAGCCAAATCACATTGGGCAGCCATGAAAAATGACTCCAATCGTAATCATGGCATCAATGCACAAACTCAAACTGGCGTACAAGTTGGCTCAGTGAAGGGCAATGCAGGCATTGCAACGAATGCTTCAACACATAATCTTGGCGTTCAAACTCAAGCAGGAATAGAAAAACAGCCAACAGTGAAACAAAATTCGACTACGAACTAAGTACTTCAATCGAATAAAATGAAACATAAAAGGGGCGATTCATCGTCCCTTTTATTAGGATCTCATTATAAACAATTGATTAAATTGTTCTAAATTTTTCCGCATCCTGTACTGAATTTTCAGTGAAAGCGCAAATGCCTTGTTCATCACTATTAAGATTTAACTGTTTATAACTCAGCACGAAATAGTCAGCATATTTTTTAATCATGATTGGACTCATATCTGTGCTAAGTGCATCATCTTCCTTAAAAAGTTTCATGACTCGTCGATCATTCATCGCTACAATATAGCGCTCTGCATTGATCACAATTTTAACGATTCCACTGCTCTTGGCATGAATACCAATCAGGTATTTATTATTGAGTTGCACTGCATCTGCCAAATAGCTTTCGAGCTTGTGGCTAATTAGATTAAACACGAGATGATGACCAAAGTTATCTTGTAACTGATCATTGGTTTCATGCTGTGACATCGGCAGAGTAACCTTAATTCCCAGTTTTTGTAAATCCTGTTCTGTGACCTGTCGTTTACTTAACATGACACGGGTAATCACTTGTTTTAAGTTAGCATCAAAGTATTGATCATCCAGATGAAGTTCATTATTTCTCAAAATTCGCCCAAGCGCAGCACTATGTCGTGACATCAAATTTGCAATGACGGTACGATAATAAAACTTGCTATTTTTCTTTACACTGCGCATTTGCTGGTAAAAATAACCTTGATCGTATGAATGACGAATAAAATCATTAAGCAAACTAGAACTTGCCAACACTGAAAGTGCTTCATGTCCAGTAAATGGAAGTTTTAAGGTCAGTAAATTTGGAATTACTTTTTTGATTTTTAAATAATGTTCACGATCTTCTTTATAGTAAGGGTCATAAACGACAATATATTCAGCTTGAGATGAGAGATCGGCAGTCTGAATTTGCATATCCCGATTTAAATTGACATCAAAAAACTCCGCATAGCGACGATCTTCTACTTGCTGTGGATCAATGCTGAATTGTGGAACAAAAGCAATCACACGATTCATTTGAAGTAATTTGGAATATTTAATCGCAGCATACCCCCCCATCGAACCACCATAACCAACAATATGTTTGAACTGGTTTAATATGGGCTGTACATTTTCCATCATCTGTTGCATGGAAGCTTGCGGAAACCATGATTTGAGCTTAGGCATAATACCCAAGACGTTGTAATCATATTTAATTAAGGATTTTTCAGCATTAATGGTCAAGCCTTTGGCACGACTAATTAAATCTCCAAAAGAAATCACCAATTCACTGGATGTTCCTTTCAGAAAAATAACCCTGATGTGTTCATCTTCAAAAATAATTTGCTTGTCCATTAGGCTACCAAAAAGAATGACTGGCTCAGTTCCAACCGCCATGATCTACAGAACAACGCGGAACTTGTTATTTTATAAAGACTGTGGCGAGAAAACAGGGCAAAAGCTACCACAATGTTGCAATCTTGTTGATCGAATAGATGAAAATGCCTGACCACATCATTGAAAAGTGATCAGCAGAATTAAAAAAGTGATCCACAACTCATTCAGATTGCATATTATTTCAGCAATACTGTTGAAAGATTAAATACAAAGCAAACTCAATCAAACACTTTGCCTTTACGCCAATAGCCCATAAAATTCAGACAGTTTTTATCAATTCCACAATCCTGAATTAAAAAACGGCGTATCGCCAAAACAGCCGCAGACTCAGCGGCAACCCATGCATAAAAAGTTTGCTGTGCCTGTTGTTCATTTTGGGTGAACCATAAAATTTCTTCATCGATGTTGATATCATCGAGCTCAATCTTTTGCTGATTTTGAGCTTGAAAAAGTTGATGAATGGTCTCAATTAATCGCTGTCCAGGTTGCTGCCCCTGAACACGATGGAACCATTGTAGTTTTATATTCGGATGTGGGGTAAATGCAACCCGATCCTGATCAAAAGGCATTTCAATATACACATTGACCTGTGCCAGTGTATTTTGCTGAATAAGTTGATCAATAATTCCAGACACCGCGGGAAGTGCCGTTTCATCTGCCATCAGTAAAATTTGACGCGCCTGTTGTGGTGGTTGCCATTCAAATCCTGTTTGATCACCCTGCCAATGTGCATTTGGTGCAGCCATTTGTAAATGATCCCCGAGTTTCGCCTGTTCCGCCCATGAGGATGCGGGTCCAGTCGCACCATGCATGGCAAAATCGATATCCACTTGTTTTTGATGGGGTCGTAAATGCCGAATAGTATAGGTGCGCATGGGTGGACGAAACTGTTCAGGCAACTGTCGATAGTGCTGATACCATTCAGCATGGTTTTCAATCCATTGCGTTTGTTCTGGATTCTCTATTATGGGAAAAAATAACTTTACTCGCTGATCAGGTGCATAACTATGCACCTGATCCAGTTGATCTCCGTGAAAGGTAAATCGGGTCATAGTTGGAGATAATTTTTCCATTTGAACCAATTGCATATTCACAATCAAATACGGCTGTGCCTGATTCATGATCACATCCTAATATAAGAAAAGTTATTTGAATATAGCATTAAAAGATAATGATTATCAATTTCATTGCTATGCTTGTGTTAACATTTCCATCGAGAGGATATGACCTGAATCTAATCATCAGCTTTTAAAATTCCTCATATACAGCTGGATTCTGATTGGCTAAACGACCATCTGCCCGAGTCAATTGGTTGATTCGCTGCATCTGCTCGTCACTCAGACTAAAGTTAAAAATTTCCTGATTCGCCAATTGGTTTTTATCGCTACTGGCCTTCGGAATCGGGATTACACCCAGTTGATGTTGCCATCTTAAGATCACTTGCTGTACCGAATAATTCAGCTCGTGAGCAATCCGCTGTAAAACTTCATTCTCCACCACATCACGCCCACGCCCCAAAGGACTCCATGCCATCGTCAAAATCTGCTTGGATTGATCATATTGACGCTGCTCTTGCTGATTAAAATAAGGATGTAGCTCTACCTGATTAATTACGGGTAATATACCTGTTTCACGTTCTAGGGTATCAATATGTTCAGGCAAAAAGTTACTGACACCAATCGATTTGATTAGCCCCTGCTTTTGTGCCCCAATCAGCGCTTGCCATGCTTCAACGTATAACCCCTGTTTTGGATTTGGCCAATGAATTAGATAAAGATCCAGATAATCCAGTTGCATACGATATAAAGATTCCTCAATGGTTTCCATCGCCTGTTTATATGGGTGATGACGACCTGGTAACTTAGAACTTATAAAAACGTCTTTGCGCTCTAATCCAGATTGCCGAAATGCTTCACCCACGGCGCCTTCATTTTCATAGTTAAACGCCGAATCCAACATACGATAACCATTGTTCAAGGCACGTAACATGACTTCAACCCCTACCTTGCCTTTTAATGTATAAGTACCAAAGCCAAGTGCAGGAATCTGATGTCCATCATGAAGTTTTAAAGAAGGAATTTTTATCTGCTGAGTCATTTTTTTCACTCTTTTATCGGTGCATTGTAACTAAGGTTTTAACATGTAAAAGCGTATAGCTCTGCTATATCCAGATATAAAAATGTTATAAAACTCATCGAATTGTATGAAAAATGCTATTTTCTAAACGCGTCGTATAGATGCAGCGTTCATAATAGCAATAGATTATCTGCATTAAAAAAGACTATTTTTGGGGTCAAAGCTTATGAAACCGATTCATCAGGCTGCACAACAAGGATTTAGTCAGGCCGCCGAACTATACCAAGAGGTTCGACCTGATTATCCAAATGAAATTGTGAACTGGCTAAAGCAGGAGTTGCAATTAGATCAAAGCTCATGTGTCGTGGATTTAGGTGCTGGTACGGGTAAATTTCTTCCTTATCTGCAACAAGTGACCTCAGAAATTATTGCGGTTGAACCCGTTCAAGCTATGCGTGAGCAGTTGAGCCTTGCGCACCCTGACGTGAAAACACTAGATGCCTATAGCACTGAAATACCCTTGCCACCTCAAAGCGTCGATGCGGTGCTATGTGCGCAATCATTTCACTGGTTTGCCAATATCGAAACACTTGATGAAATCTATCAACTTCTCAAAGTTGAAGGACATTTGGGGTTGATCTGGAATCAACGTAATATCGAAGTCAACTGGGTCAAAGCACTAGCAGATATATTGCAACCGTTAGAACAAGATACTCCTCGTTATCACAGTGGCGACTGGAAAAAAGTATTTGAGCATCAATTTTTATTTCGACTCGAAAGTGTCAAAGTTTATTCTCAGGTACAAAAAGGGACAGTGGAACAAGTGGTGAGTAAGCGCTTGCTTTCCACCAGTTTTATTGCCGCGATGACTGAAAAACAACAGCTCGAATTGAAACAAAAATTTGAAAAAATCGTATATGAATTCACAGGTAAACAACCGCAGGATGAGATTGAGTTCCCTTATATCACCTACGCTTACCACTTTAAAAAAATCTAATGCCGACCCAAACTCAATAAGGAAAACCTCATGACCATCTTAAACAATAAACCCTTGCAGATATTTGCTGTGGTTTTAGGCAGTACACTGTTACTCAGTGCATGCAATAAAAATGAGCACAGCAAAACAGCATCATCAACTGAACAACAGAACAATGAGCATCAAGCAAATGTAGATCCGTTAAAAACGCCACCAACAAAAGAATTTCCTACGACAGAACAAGATACTCATGATATTGCGTTGTTAGATGAATTTGATGAAAAATTCACTGCAATGACCGATGATATGGACAATGAACTGGGAAAAATGCAACAGGATGGAACCTTAACCCCTGAATTTGAACGCAACCGTAAACTCGACCATATTCAGTCGGCACTCACCATGCTAAAAGATTTAGATTTAAAAACAGCACAAGGACGATATATTCAGGGATTGTTATATCAATACTGGGAAAATCAGGGCAAATTAATCAATGAGCAAACCAGCTCAGCAAATGCTCAAAATCAGAAAAAAGCAGCAATCAATCTGCAAGATCTCAATGATTATTTACACGCCCAAGAGCAATTAAAACATTGGAAAGATCAACAGCCTCAATCTGTATCTCATTGATGCATTGCCTCACATTTTTCTAAAGCCAAATAATAATCATGTGAGGCACTCAAATACATTTATGTCGAGGTAATATGCACCACACATTGCCAACTGCGAGCCGGTATCTGGTCACGTTCCCATGGGCGCTGATAGACCAATTTAATTAAAGCGGTACCCGTTTTTTCAGCTTTGAAACGAAAGCTCCGTTGTCCGCCTAAGCCAACCATAGGCTTAGCGGTTTTAACCGCTTCAAAACGATCTTCAATTTTAAATAAACTTAAAGGCTGTTCAAGTTGCCATCGATAACCCGTACTCGGATTTTCAGATGCGATAAAAACTAAATCTTCGCCTACTTTCAAATTTAAAGACTCAGGACAGCTCTGATCTAGGTGGTATTCATAAGTGTTTAAATTCTGCATTGCCTGTCCAGTTTTCAAATTTGTGGTTTGACAGCCCATAAAAAATATAGAAACAAATAAGACCAAAACATATTTTTGTATACGCATAGATTTATTTCATCATTTTCAATTAAATTTTCTGACGCTCAATCCATTGAATCGAATGCACTCGAAATACCTCACAAGCTCCATCCCCAACACCACCAGGTGCAAGCGATGACGTCCAGACTAAATTATTGTCTTTTACTTCGACCAACTCACCTTTGAGACGAACCAGATCGCCGCGCTTAACTTGAGTAATCTGCTTAGCAATGTCGGGATTTGCCGGAATAATATGCATATTCGACACCAGCTTCATTGCCTGCTCAGGCGGCACAGGAAGCGTTTGCATACTCCAGTTGAGATAGCGATCGTACTGATTAATTTTAATTTGTGAAGCAATTTCGGGATGTGCAAATAAACCATAACTCACAGCAAAATCGATCGGAGAAAACTTTGCTTGCTCATCATCACGATATTGTTTAGAACCCAAAATACGAAAATCACCATTAAAAGGTTTTAACACCGAGATAGACTGACCTTTAACTGCTGGAGCCAGACCTCGCGCAATGTTATAGTCACTGGAAGTCGAGGCACTCACCTGCCCAATACTCAATGCCACAATCAATCCAATACCTATCTTCTTGAGCATATCAATTCCTCCACTAAAACATCGCAACATTTATTTTGATCTTTTAATCATAGGTTTAAATTTAATAATAAAATGCAAAATTGGGTAACAATAAAGACAAATTTAGTCTCTTTTTGTGGCAAAAACACGCTTGGACTCTCATCTTCAGATTTAAATAAATCTGAATAAATAGCATGAGATCGAAGAGAAATCATTTACCCGTTTAATCGTCAAAATTAATTCTAAGTGTTTCGAAACGGACTCGACCTTCTTGCACTGCTTGTGCTATCGCTTGCTGGCCTTTAGTGAGTCGTGCGCCTCCACTTTTAATATCCATCAGAATCACTTCGATATCTTCAGCTCGACCTTCACCATCGCGAAAGTCGGTATAGCCATCAAATACGACATAATCTACTGGATCGCCCAAGAATTTGGCGTCACTCGGCAAATAGCGAAATTCTGGCATTATTGGCGCCAGTTGTTCTGCCATTTTACCTTTTAAGACTGCACGACTGGTATTTACACTACGTTTTTGTGCCTGCGCCAAAATCTGCTGATGCTCAAGTTGCAGTTCCGCAATATATTGTTCGTATTCCGCACGAATTCGCCCATTTCGTGTATTTAAAAGAATCAGTGTAGTAACCACTACACCCACACACGTCCCAATTAACATTGCCATCCAGATGGACATGAATTTACCCGCTACCGATTTTGTTTAACACTTTAAATAAGCTGAAGACGTTTGTCATGTGTAACCTTTCAATGTTAAAAAGATGCTAATCTAATTGAGTAAATCAAGAATATATCTCGAGCATGAAAACGATACTTATAGCAAATCAAAAAGGCGGATGTGGTAAAACCATTACAGCGATCACATTGGCTTCAGCATTGGCTCAGAAAGGATATAAAGTTGCATTGGCAGATGCAGATAATCAGAAATCTGCTTTACAGTGGCTAAAACAACGCCCTAAAACGGCAGCAATCATTCAGAGTCTGGATTGGAGACACGAAAAATCGATTGGCGAGGCGCCCAAAAATATTGATTATCTGATTATTGATGCGCCCGGTGCATTATCAGGTGAACATGCTGAACAACTGATTAGTGAAGCCCATGCGATTGTCACGCCATTACAACCTTCTTTTTTTGATATTGACAGTACCAAACGTTTTTTAAAACATTTACAGGACATTAAACGGATTCGTAAAGGGAAAGTGAGAATTCACTTAGTCGCCAATCGCATGAAAGCCAATACGTCGAGCAGCAAAGATATTCAGCAATTTTTTGAAAAAATTGAACAACAACCTGTGGCTGCGATTGCCGAACGTAGTGCTTATGGTCAACTGGCCATGCAGGGCATGAGTATTTTTGATCGTTCTCAAAAGAATTTTCTGTTATTACAGGCGCAGTGGCAGCCATTGCTAGATACTTTAATTGATGATCCTGCTGAATGGTTTTAAAGCTCGACTAAACGCTTAAAACCTTCAGATTTTTTTGCATTCATTTTTACAACGTAATGAAACTCAACATTTATTTTCGGATGGTTTTTTTTCAGTTAAGATGTTTTGCCTAATATTTAACAGATAGAGAGTTCAGTGCAACAATACGCGCCTACGCTACAACGAGCTTTACTGTTCGGATTACTCATTATCCTGCTTTTTTTGGGATTTAATATCCTGAAATACTTTATTGTTCCTGTGGTTTGGGCAGCGATTATTGCGTATATGACTTGGCCAATTTATCTTTGGGTACAACGTTTGTGTGGCGTGCATCGTCCAAATCTGAATGCCTCGCTCATGATTTTACTGATTATTTTGGTGATTGGTGTACCGCTAACTTTTGGCGTATTTATGCTGCAACATGAAGGTCGCAATCTTTTTTTTGAACTGCAAAAACAAATTTTTTCAGGTCATTTAGATGTTCCAGACTTTATTCGTGAACTTCCAATTATAGGTAAGGAGGTTTCACGAATTTTAAATGATATTAATAATGACCCTAATAGCATTACCCAAAATGTAGCCGCGTGGATTCAGGGTCATATGGGCTATGGGCGTTTTGTATTAAGTGAAATTAGCCGAAATTTGGTTAAATTAGGCTTTGCACTTTTATCACTCTATTTCTTTTATCGCGATGGGCCGATTATTTTAAATCAGGTCAGTAAAGCCATGGAAATGGTCATCGGGCCACGTGTTCATCATTATCTGGACACCATTTCCGAAACGACTCGTGCAGTGGTCTACGGTGTTGGCTTAACCGCAGTGGCTCAGGCAATTTTGGCAGGACTCAGTTATTTTGTAGCAGGTGTGCCTAATCCAATGGTATTGACCATTGTTACCTTTTTATTAGCCTTGATTCCTTTTGGAACGCCTGTGGCATATACCTCCGTCGCACTTTGGTTGTTTTCTCAGGATCATATGATGGGTGCCATTGGTGTCATGCTGTGGGGTGTTTGTATCGTCAGTACTTCTGATAACGTCATTCGTCCTTTGGTGATTTCAGGTGCCACCAAGATCCCATTCTTACTCATTATGTTTGGTGTATTGGGTGGTTTAGCAAGTTTTGGTCTAGTCGGTTTATTTATTGGACCTGTGATTTTGGCAATTTTACTTGCGATCTGGCGTGAATGGTTACATGAAAATATTGAACCTGAACCAATGCCGAAAACCACCATGATTTATGATGATCTGGATGATCCTAAAATTTAATTTTTGAATATATTAGTGTTTTGAGGAAAAAGGGTGAAGGCGATTGATGATCAATTGTCTTCACCCTTTTTTGTATAGTCTTTTATCTGTAAAATTAAATTGATTCAGTAGCCTTTTATTTATATCTAGTTATTTATATCTAGGTTTTAAAACTAAAAGTTGCCTTAAATAAGACATTTTGTTTATTTTTAAAATATAACGTATAAGCACTATAATATTAATTGGGGTATTCAGACTCATATGGTGTTCGGACATTTTTTGCTGATCCCTGTTCTTTTGCTCCAAATTTTTTAAAATTAATACATGCTTGACTAAGAGATACAGCATTAGCTCCACCACAATATTCTGGATCATCATTCTGTACAGGATCGTTTTCCCATAAACAGACAGGGCAAATATCGTAATCGTCATTGCACGGCTCAGACCTAGTTAAATAACCACAGCACACACATGGATATGCATCTTCTTTCAATTATTCCACCCCTTAAATTGTCTAAAATTAACATAATACGCCTTACACGAAAGTATTAAAATTTACTAATAAATATCAATACCTTAATAAAATACATTTCAAACTTTAGCATATTGGAACGGATTTTTATGAATTGTCACATTCCAAGTCTATGATTTAAGCATTACGCCATCACTTTGATTCGATACACTAATCGATTCCATCGATGTTTTTACACTGTAATTTATTCCTAGTCGCTTTTATTCAACATTACCTATCTACTAGTATCAAAATAGCACTTAAAATTAAATTTCTTATTCATACTCCAACACTTATATCCAAACTGTTACAGGGGATGGACATAAAACGAACGCAACTTACAAGCTAGAATGGCATGATAAAAATCACTGTAATTTAAACTTAAGTTAAATTTTTGACAAAAAATAAAGAGGCGAACCATGAAAATTGCTTTAATTGGCGCAACAGGTATGGCAGGTTCACGTATTTTGGAAGAACTGGTTTCACGTGGTCATTATGTCAAAGCCATTGCGCGAGACACACATAAAGTAGCGGATACAGAACGTGTGATGGCCGTTAATGTCGATCTAAATGATCACGATGCCTTAGTAGATGCATTAAAAGGACAAGATGCGGTGATTAGTGCTGTTCGTTTTCAGGGCTTAGATGCTCATGCATTAATTGAAGCGGTACGTGACTCCAAAGTAAAACGTTATTTGGTCGTCGGTGGAGCAGGAACGTTACATGTGCCTCATCAAAATATCCGTGTGTTGGATACGCCTGATTTCCCTGATGCTTATAAACCAGAGGCTGAAGCAGCCGCAATATTTTTGGATAAACTCAAAGAAATAACTGATCTCGACTGGACCTTTATTTCGCCTTCTGCTGAATTTGGTCCGGGTAAACGTACAGGTGAATTTCGCTTAGGTAGGGACGAACTTTTGGTTGGTGATGAAGGCAGTAAAATTTCAGCTGAAGATTTTGCGGTGGCGCTAGCTGATGAGCTTGAACAAAACAATCATATCCAGCAACGCTTTACCGTTGGTTATTAAAATCGTAAATCATTTTTACAAAGGAAGCGAATCGTTCGCTTCCTTTTTGTTGAATCAAGATTGACAGGCTTTTAAAAAAAGCCCAACCTCAATAAAAATATAAATGAAATCTTCCCAATTCATGAATGGCCTCACCCGTTTTTTTAAACTTTATAATTTTAATGCGACACTGGTTTATTGCTTTCAAATTTTTATTGTTCTGACAGGAACGACGCTTGGCTTGCGTTCGTTTGGACATGATGATTTGATTGTTCCTGTTACATTAGGAGCGATTGCAACAGCATTGACGGACTTTGATGACCGCTTAAGTATTCGACTTCGAAATTTATTTTATGTGGCTGTCTTGTTTTTTTCGGTTAGTAGTATTTTAGAGTTTTTAGCACCTTATAAATTTCTACTGATTATATATTTATCACTTTCGAGTGGTTTTTTGATTTTATTAGGTTCACTTGGTCAACGCTACGCCACCATTTCGTTTGGTACCATTTTAATTTCAATCTACAGCTTATTTGGTTTAGGCGAATATCAACACTGGTACCAGCAACCCATCTATTTTGTTTATGGTGTTGTTTGGTATGGTCTGACTTCGATTGCTTTTTTTCTGATTAAACCCACCCTCCCTGTTCAGGATAATCTTTCGCAAGTCTTTAGCCATTTGTCTGATGTGTTGATGACCAAAGCCCGACTCTTTGACCCAGATAACAAAGACAACGTTGAGCCATTATTATTTGAACTCTCAAATGAAAATGCGCAAGTGGTTCAATATCTCAATACTACAAAAGCTTCATTACTGACTCGACTTAAAGCTTCAAGGGTTAATAAAAATAGTATCTATTGGCTGCATTTATATTTTGTCGCTCAAGATATTCACGAGAAAGTCAGTGCCAATTATTTACACTATGAACAAATCCCACACAACTTTAGCCGCAGTGATCTAATCTTTCGGTTTCAAAAGAATATTCGGCTTTTGGCACTTTCCTGCCAGCAATTATCTGAATGTATTTTGCGCAATGAAGGATTTACCCCAGTTCATGATCCAACACATGCGTTAGAAAATCTGGAACTGTCATTACAGGACTGGATACAGGATCATCCATATAACACTGAAGTCAAAAATCTGAAATTAATCGTTAAAAATTTAAAAGATTTGCACGAGCAACTCAGCCATTTACAGGATGTGCAATTTACCTATGCATATCGTTTTGAACAGCATGTGGATAATTTAAATCTGCTAGATGATGATATTCACGGCATCAAAGATTTATGGCTTAAATTCAAGCAGCATCTCACTCCAAAATCTGCACTATTTCGCCATGCAACACGAATCTCATTTGTCTTTGCCGCAGGCTCACTGGTTTCACTTTTACCCTTTGCGCAAAATGGTTACTGGATTGTTCTGACCAGTTTATTTGTTTGTCAGGTGACTTATTTCGCGACCAAAAGTCGTTTAAAACTAAGAACTTTAGGGACTTTACTTGGAGTCATTTTAGGTCTACCGATTCTTTATTTTGTGCCAAGTGTCGAAGGTCAACTGATCATCACCGTGATTTGTGGCGTATATTTTTTCTATCTACGTCAAAAGAAATATGCGCTTGCGACTTCAATGGCAACCTTAATGGTATTATTGATTTTTAACCTTAAAGGCTTTGGCTATAGCATTATTGCACCACGTATTTTGGATACACTCATTGGTTGTGGCATTGCATGGTTTGCCGTGAGCGTTATCTGGCCTGACTGGAACTTTCGCAATATTTCCAACAACATTAAAAAAAGCAGTCAAGCCAGTATCAATTACTTAAATGCTGTACTAAACCAATACCAATTTGGCTGTACCAATAGTGTTGAATATCGTACCGCAAGGCGTTTGGCACATAATGCACAAACTGAACTTTCCAGTATGATCTCCAGTTTAAGCGCAGAGCCGCAACCCAATCAGGCATTAATTCATTCTGCTTTTCGCTATCTGGTGTATAGCCATAGTCAGCTCAGTTATATTTCTGCGCTCGGAAGTCATCGTCAAAAGATTAGTGATCAGCACGTTATGGACTTATTAAAATGGTGTACCGATACACTACAACAGACTTTACTCGAACAAAAACCACTTCCTGTCCAAGACATTGAGCAAAAGCTATCGGAAATTCGACAACTTTCTGAACAGAACTCGACATCGGATTATTTCATGTTAATTTTAAAACAGATGAGTTTATTACTCGAAACGTTACCTGAATTAATGGTGCTGCAAAATAAACTACTATCAATGGAAATTAAATAGCCTCTGTTACTGTTCAGCTTTCAACCGATCTAGGCTACACTCGATTTTTGTTTATATTTTTGAGCGAATGATGAACATCAAAACTTTACGCATCGTTGGATTTTTAGAAGGTTGGTCTTTTTTATTGCTCCTATTTATTGCCATGCCAATGAAATATATTTGGGATAATCCACTATGGGTCAAATATGTCGGTATGGGTCATGGTTTACTGTTTATTTTATTTATCGTCGTTTTATTGGTGGTATGCCAACGGATGAAATGGTCAATTCATATGTTTATATTAGGTTTAATCGCATCGATTTTACCATTTGGTCCTTTTGTGTTTGATCATAAATTAAGACAATCGACCCAAGCCGAAGTTGCTTAGAAAAATAAATCCTCGATAAAAAGAGCGAATCCGTAGATTCGCTCTTTGTTTAAAACAGTCCTTCTTGTTCCCGTGTGCGCATTACATCTTTCAAAATCTGTTTGGGTTTGCCAAACCAACTCGCAATCAAAACAAAAGAGGCGAGACTAAATGCCATGATATGAAAATAAACATAGAGTTCACGCACCAGTTCAATAATTCCAAAAAAGCTTAACATTAGTAACATCGATACTGCTGCCGCAACTGTGCCCTTACTAATTTCAGATGACATTAAAGCAAAACGATACATCACCGAGAAACTAATGCCCTCACCAAAACTAATCAACGTCATGCCGATTAATAAACAAGGCACCAGATACTGTTGCCAGATTGTCCCGATCACTAAGATCACAGTGCCTAATAACATTATAGGTAAGCCTGTGAGAATGGTCGCTCCCAAAGGATAACGATCCATAATTTTAATCAGCACAATATTGCCCAAAATCAGCCCAATAAATACGGGGAATTGTGCCAAACCGTATTGCACACTACTAAACTTGAGTTCTTCAACCAACATCACAGGTGACAATGCGATCCATAGCATTAACGGCAAGCTCACCAAAGGCAATGCCAAGGTCAGACCAAGAAATTTTTTATCGCTATAGATTTTTTTAAAATCATCAAACAAATAGATAAATGGCTGCCGCGTCACACTCTGCTGCTGACTCGGCATTTTTGCTTTTAATCCAAACCAACTGATCAATGCCAATAGTGCAATCGCAACGAAGCCCCAGTGCCATGAAACATACTCAATCAGAAAAGCACCTAAGACAGGTCCAAGTAAGGGTGCAAGTAAGGAAATATTAGCCATTAATGCCATAACTTTAATCGCATCACGTTCGGCAAAGCTTTCCTGAATTGCGGCATAGCCGACCGCAGCAATCACCGTCAATCCGATCCCTTGTAAGAATCGAAAAGCTAAAAATTGTGTCATGTTTTGAGTCAATAAAATCAATAAACAGCAAATGCCGAAAAATAATACTCCACTTAATAAAACCTTTTTTCGGCCTAGACGATCTGAAAGTGGGCCGAGTAACCAAGCCACACTTGCACCACCTAATAAATAAAAAGACATCGAAGAAGGTGCCCATGTCGAACTAACACCAAAATCCTGTGTAATGGCCAGCATCGCTGGCTGAATTAAATCATTGCCAATATAAACCGCAAGTTCAAACAGAACTAAAGCCAGCGGAAACATTAAGGTCTGACGATTTAATGTTGTCGTTTGCATATTTTGCATTGTGATCTACTTATTCAAGAGTCTGTTTGCAAGCTGAACATTATTTTCTAATCAATATGCGCCAGCCCAATGAACAAACATTGAGTTTTAGAGAATTGAATTTTTGATATGCTGACTATTCAGCTATACAACACTGTATTCACAAAGTGTCTAAATTTTGAAGAGAAAATGGTAACGTGAGATTGAGGTCAAATGACATGACCAAGATTTATGAAAAATCTGACGCAAACATAGCACCTTTTATTTTCATCGTCGATATTAAAATGTTAAATAAAGCGCAAGATTTTTATTTCTTTCAAATTATTTTTAAAATTTAACCACAAATTATGCATGTTGTGACTGTGATTAAACGCAAAGTTATCCACAAATTAGACTAAAAAATCAACAACGCTCAACTTCCTATGAATAATTCTTGATTTTTAAGCAGTAGTATTTTGCAGATTCATGCATTTTTTAGAATCAATAAACACTCTATAGTCGCTAGCATGAATTTTAAAAATCAGGTTCTCCCGTGAGTCATATCTTAATCATCAACGGTGCAAAAGCATTTGCACATTCCAATGGTCAATTGAATGATACCTTAACCGATTTTGCGCAACGTCACTTAATTCAGCTAGGTCATAACGTCAAAGTAACACGAACGGATAGTAACTATGATATTCAAGCGGAGATCGATAAATATGTGTGGGCAGATGTGGTGATTTATCAAATGCCAGGTTGGTGGATGGGCACACCGTGGACGATAAAAAAATATATTGATGAGGTATTTACCATCGGTCATGGCGTACTGTATACCAATGACGGACGTAGCCGTTCGGATGATTCTAAAAAATATGGTTCAGGTGGTTTAATTCAGGGCAAAAAATATATGTTGTCATTGACATGGAATGCTCCAATCGAGGCATTTACAGATCCTGAACAATTTTTTGAAGGCGTCGGCGTAGATGGCGTGTACCTACCTTTTCATAAGGCAAACCAATTTTTGGGAATGGACTCACTCCCCACTTTTATCGTCAATGATGTGATTAAGATGCCAGACGTGCCGAGCTATCTCGACGCTTACAAAGCACATTTAGATCAAGTTTTTACAGCTAAACATGAATAAGGAAAATACAATGTTGGCGATTATTGCCGAAATTCGTACTCATACTGGTGTAGAACATCGGCAAGCTGTTTTAGATGCCTTTCAAAAAATCACTCCTACGGTTTTGGCAGAAGATGGTTGTCATGGTTATGAGACTTTGATTGATCATTTGCCTGCACTTGAAATGCAAACCCAAGATCAAAACTTAATTGTAATGTTAGAAAAATGGCATAGTACAGCGCAGCTTGAAGCGCATATGCAAACTGCACATATGCAGCAGCATTTTGAAGCAACCAAAGCGCATGTGGTGGATGTGAAAATTCGAGTTTTGGAGAATGGTGTTTAACCGATAAACTGTTAGCCTGAGTTCGACAATCATATGGTACTCGGAAACATCATCCGCAACTGTTTGAGACAGGACTTCATTCATAAAATGATGTTTCTGCGATTTATTAAATTAGTTAATGGTAGTCAACGAGTTTTGCGGATGACAGTGCCTTTGCCTACTTTGGGCAAACCAAAGTAGGGCGAGCCGCAGGCTTATTCTGAAATTAGATGAGCACTCGGCAAGACTCCGTCAAAATAATTATTTTTCAATGAATTAAAAAATATATAAGTCCAATCAAGATGATTAGTGAAAAGTTTTTACTGATAATAATACTGCTTCAAATGACGACTATATTCTGTCAGGTAGCGTTCTAAACCCTCACGCTGATCAGTTTTTTTCATCTCTTTGGCAGCCAACTGCTCAATTTTCTTTTCCAATAACTGAAGAATAACCGTCTGCTCTACTTCTGGAAGCTGCGCTTTTTCTTTCTGCTGTTTTTTAATTTCTAAATAGTCTTCTGCCCAATGACGTAACGGATCATTCGAATCTACTTGTGCAAACAAATCAGTAATAAGTAATTCAGGCAGTTGCTGTTGGGTCGCTAACTCTGCTGACATCAAACCCCGAATTGAATAAAATACTTTCTTATAAGTAAAATTATCTGCGGTTTGCATTACTTTCATGCCGCCTTTTGCCAATGATAAATAATGGTGATACAAGGCACTGTACTCAATTCGCTCAAATAATCCCTCACGAAAAGTCTTCCATTCTGGAAATACATTAAAATAAATAATATGTGCTCTCACCCATTCCAAAACCGTTGGGTTGCTTTTGGCAAGTAGTCCAAACATTTTATCTAAGTCGTAAGAGACGAAATCAAAATCACCATCCATGATCTCAATCAGGTCACGATGCTTTTTATAGTCAAAATATTGGTTTTTACTGGGTAAATGAAACCCACGTACATCATAATCACTGTCAGGACTCGCCATTCCCCATAAACGACTACCACTTTCGATATAAAATAATGGAATGTCTTGGCGTTGCTGAAAGAGTTTTTCAATTTCTTTATGGATATTCATCTATATTACTTCATGAAAAAATAAGGCTTACGAATGGCAATCATATTTTTATTGTTCCAATTCATTTTATTTAAAATAAAGATATGATCTCATAATCAAAGTTATAAAATGAAAAATAAACATCTTCCTCCTCAATTTGTATAAGCTCGTAATTACAATACTCCCACCCATCATTTCTTTTTATGATATGTAAACCAGCCCATTGAGTAAAACTATTCCCTAAGTTTTGTACATTCAAAAATTTTATATTGTAAAAATTTACTAATAAACAATTTGTAAAAATTTCTTGAATATCATCTTTCAGAATAAGTTTAAGATCATAAGTACATTTCTCCTTTGAAAAAGAAATCTGTAACTCTTGAATTTGATCATAATCTGCAAATAGCTGATTTATCTCATCAATATCGCTCTTCATCACATCCTCTAATTTTATAAAAAAGCGCATCTATAGATACGCTTTTAACAGAAATTCTTCTAATGAATCAAGTATTAAAATCTAAATCTTTAAGAACACAACTGTGTCTGAAAAGCTCTATTATTCTTTCCTCTGAAGCATTGATAACTCTGCTGCTTATTCTGCAACTGCCATTTCTTATGATCTAACTTAAATACATATTCAGTCTTTATCGCTGAAACCGAATCATCCATCAAACCTGTCTGAATCACCGTAATTCTGGATACTGTCGGTGATTCAACCCGATTAAAAACCTGCTGTATCGAGGTATTTTGATGCTGCTTTATAATATCAGGTTGTGCTTTTAAAACTTGCTGCATCGGGCTTTCTCCACCACCGAATGACATCAATTTACTGGTCGTGGCACAACCTGTTATAAGTCCTAAACATAATCCTGAAACTGCAAATAAACGTAACATCTTTTTCACACATCTAAAAAACAAAAAGCGTAGCTTTATGATGCTACGCCAATCTCAATTACACTGTAGAAACTATGTAGCTTCTACAGTTTGTCATTTTATAAATCAAATAATTTACCCGGATTCATAATACCGTTCGGATCAAATGCCAATTTCAAGGCTTTCATATAACCAATTTCTTCTGGTGAACGTGAATATTCCAAATATGGTTTTTTGGTCATGCCCACGCCATGCTCAGCAGAGATTGAACCATCATATTTTTTCACAGTATCAAACACATATTTATTGACGACCTGACATTTCGCAAAGAATTCGTCTTTAGTCAGATTTTCAGGTTTTAAAATGTTTAAGTGCAAATTACCGTCACCAATATGCCCAAACCAGCAAATTTCAAAGTCTGGATAATTGTCTTGTACAATTGCATCAATTTCTCTAATAAATGCAGGTACATGCGTGATCAAAACTGAAATGTCGTTTTTATAAGGAATAAACGGCGCGATCGACTCAGAAATATCTTCACGTAAACGCCATAAGCTTTCGACCTGATCCAGACTTTGGCTCATCACACCATCAAGTACCCAACCCTGCTCCATGCAATGTTCAAAAATTTGCATGGCTTTATCCATGATCGGCTCATATGGCGCTTCAAATTCAAGTAACACATAAAATGGACATTGGGTTTCAAATGGACGCTGTACATGACCACGATCTAACACTTTTTGCATTGCAAGCTCACCAAAGAACTCAAATGCCGTCAGATCAATTTCTTTCTGGAATGCATGTAATACAGGCATCACCGCATCAAAATCAGGCACACCCAATACTAAAACCTGTAAGTTTTGTGGTTGACGTTCCAGCTTAATTTCAGCTTCAGTGACTAAACCTAATGTGCCTTCACCACCAATAAATAAATGTTGCAAGGCATAACCTGTGGCATTTTTGATCATACCTTTATTTAAACGTAAAATATCGCCTTTACCTGTCACGACGGTCAGACCGAGCACCCAATTACGGGTCATGCCGTACTTGATAACTTTAATACCACCTGCATTGGTACCGATATTACCGCCAATCTGGCTCGAACCAGCAGATGCAAAATCGACAGGATAATACATGCCCTGTTCTTCAGCATAATTCTGCAATTGCTCAGTCACAACCCCTGCTTGCACACGCACCATACGATCGGCAGGGAAAAATTCCAAAATCTGGTTCATCTTGTCCATACTAATGACAATTTCACCGTTGGTCGCGACTGCGCCTGCGGACAATCCTGTGCGCCCACCTGATGGTGTAATGGCAACATGAAATTGATTGGCAAGTTTGACGATCGCTTGAACTTGCTCAGTACTTGATGGAAAAACGATGACTGATGGGTGTGGATCAAAATGCTTGGTATGATCGCGTCCCCAATTTTCAAGACTATCCGCATCGGTTTTAATTCGGTTTTCACCGACGATCGCAGTTAATTGGGTAAGTAACTCAGGTGTTAAAGCGACTGGAGCATTCATCGTTTACAGGCCTAGCAAGAAATAATCATGTGGGTTCAAAAAATTTGAAAATCGTACTGCAATCTCATCCACAAGTTTCAGCATGACTCACAAATTTCTAGAAGCTTTTGGTGTTTTTACCAAATATTCATCTTATTTTACATGTAAGCAGCCGCTGGATAAAGCATCGCTTAAACATACAGTCCCTACAAAATGTGTTGAATCGCTCATTTAGAAGCAGCCAATTTTTTTAATCTGCCAATCACAACTTGAATAAGATTGTCAATAAATTGAAATTTATTCAGCTACTGAGTCCATATCCTCTGTTTATAACGCATAAACAACTGTCGCGAGTTGTGATATAATTTCGCGACTAAATTTGGCCTTTGTAGCGGAGCCGTAATGAGCCAACATCTATCACTACCTAAAGATAAAATTCGTTTCTTGTTGTTAGAAGGTGTTCACCAAAACGCCATCGATACTCTCAATGCAGCGGGTTATACCAACATCGATTATCATAAAACTGCGCTTGAAGGCGACGCTCTAAAAGAAGCCGTCAAAGATGCGCACTTTATTGGTATCCGTTCGCGTACTCAACTCACTGAAGAAGTATTTGAAGCTGCGAATAAATTGATCGCGGTCGGCTGTTTTTGTATCGGAACTAATCAGGTTGATTTAAAAGCAGCGATGTCACGTGGTATTCCAGTTTTCAACGCACCGTATTCAAATACGCGCTCCGTTGCTGAACTGGTTCTTGCTGAAACAATTTTATTGTTGCGTCGTGTGCCAGAAAAATCAACAGATACTCATGCAGGTGGATGGAATAAATCCGCAGTGGGTTCTTTTGAAACGCGTGGTAAGACTTTAGGTATTGTGGGTTACGGTTCGATTGGTTCTCAGCTTTCTGTATTGGCAGAAAGTCTTGGTATGAAAGTGATCTATTTCGATGCCGTGACTAAACTCCCATTAGGCAATGCCCGTCAAGTAGGTTCACTAGATGAATTACTTGCAACGGCTGATGTGGTGACTTTACACGTTCCAGATGTCCCGTCTACACGTAACTTCTTCAAAAAAGAACAGTTTGCCAAAATGAAAGAAGGTTCAATCTTCCTCAATGCGGCACGTGGTACTTGCGTGGTGATTGAAGATCTAGCAGATGCATTGAAATCTGGTCATCTTGCAGGTGCAGCGGTTGATGTATTCCCGAAAGAACCTAAAGCCAATGGTGAAGAATTTATTTCTCCATTGCGTAACATTCCAAACGTGATCCTTACCCCACATGTGGGCGGTTCAACAATGGAAGCGCAGGCCAACATTGGTCTTGAAGTGGCTGAAAAGTTTGTCGCCTATTCTGATAAGGGTATGACGCTTTCTGCGGTAAACTTCCCAGAAATCGCGTTGCCATTGACTGAAGGTAAACATCGTTTGCTACATATTCACAAGAATATTCCAGGCGTATTGTCTAAAATCAATAATCTGTTTGCAGAGCAAGGCATTAACATCTCTGGTCAAAGTTTAATGACCAAAGGTGATATTGGCTATCTGGTCATGGATGTTGATGCATCAGCCTCTCAAGAAGCGCTGGATATGTTAAGCGAAGTCGAAGGTACGATTCGCGTTCGTATCTTGTTCTGATAAGGTTTTTTGCTAAAAAAGCCACAGCAATGTCTGTGGCTTTTTTATATCAACATGAATTATTATGCTTAAAATTATACCGTTTGTTCAAAATGTCCTTATCTAGTCCTAAGTCTCAGTTACAAGCTTTAATTTTTCTGCTTGTGGCGATGATCTCTGTGCAAAGTAGTGGTTCTCTCGCCAAAGTCTTATTTCAAAGTTACCCCGTTCTGACTGTTTCTGCAATGCGATTATGCTTTGGTGCGCTGATTTTAGCGGTGATTTTTCAGGCATGGAAAATCGAATGGCAACAGGTTCGCTGGAAAGCGATTATCACTTATGGCCTAGCACTGGCGGGAATGAATGCCTTATTTTATTTATCGTTACAACGTTTACCCTTAGGGATTGCAGTGGCATTTGAGTTTGTTGGGCCGCTCAGTATTGCGCTTTACTATGCTAAACAAAAATATGATTTGATCTGGGTGTGTTGTGCCATTGCGGGCTTACTCTTATTGTTTCCATTTCATCAGGCTAGCCATCATCTGGATCTGATTGGAATAACTTTTGCCTTAGCGGCAGGTGCTTGTTGGGCGTTGTATATTATTGCAGGTCAGAAGCCTTCAGGCATTTCAGGCAATCACACGGTATTTCTAGGCATGACAATTGGTGCATTGTTATTAATTCCCATTGCATTTCTAACAGGTTCTATGGCACACGTCTTTGAACTTCCCAATATTTTTTATTTTATTACACTTGCAATTTTAGCCAGCGCCTTACCTTTTTCACTGGAAATGCTGGCATTAAGACGACTCACTGCACTGAGCTTTGGTACGCTTATGAGCATGGAACCTGCGGTTGCTGCATTTTCTGGTTTCATCTTTTTGGGCGAAAAATTAATATGGAGCCAATGGCTTGCTTTAACAACGATTATTATAGCTTCGGTGGGTTGTACAGTGACAACGCAACGTGCTAAACGTGCAGATCAGGTGTAGTACCATGAAATGCTCATCTCAGTTTATTATAGATGTTATCGCATACCAGATTTATCGCTTCAGTTATTTATGTCTTTTGAGCCCTCAACATGTCTAATACTCCATTGATTGCTGTCCTAGCCATGATGTTGTCGATGATGTGTTATCAAGTAAGCGCATCCTTTGCCAAACAATTAATTGCAGTACTAGATCCTTTAAGTGTGACCATTTTAAGGCTTTGCTTTGCCTCAGTTTTAGTTTTTTTCATGTTTCGCTCATGGAAAATATTAAGCAAACTTTCCACTCTCAAATGGCGTGACTTACTCGGTTATAGTGGTGCTTTATGCCTGATGAACGTACTATTTTATATGTCTCTTGGCAAGCTACCGCAAGGAATTGCTGTTGGCTTAGAATTTATTGGTCCACTGGGACTCGCCTTAATTTCGATTCAGCAACGCCGCGATTATATCTGGGTTTTATGTGCCATCTTAGGCATTGCCCTGATGGTACCATGGCAACAAGCGGCTCAGGCTAATTTTTCCATGAGTGGCGCAGCATTTGCACTTGGAGCAGGTCTATGCTGGGCATTTTACATTTACTTTGGACACAAAGTGGTACGCCAAAATATCGGAATGCATGCTTTAACCATTGCCATTAGCCTTTCAGCGATGGTGTTATTGCCCATTGGTTTAGTTCATCAACCTGAACATCTTATCGCTTCTGAATTTTGGCCGAAGGCATTATTGATTGCCGTTCTCGCCACTGCCATTCCGTATGCACTGGATTTATTTGCACTTAAAAGGCTGACTAAACTCAGCTACGGCACATTATCAAGCCTTTCTCCTGCTTTGGCAGCACTCGCCGGTTTAATCTTATTGCACGAAAACATTACGTTATTACAATGGATCGCATTGGGTTTTATTATGTTAGCTTCGATTGGAGTTACACTACGCGTATCGCGTCACAACATTGATCCCCCTACAACGTAACTCGACTTTTAAATACCCCAAAAGATTAAGTATTTAATATCAAACAAGTTCATGTTTCTTATATTTGGCGTATTCTTTTAAATATTGCTGACCCAGTTTTTCTTTTTGCTGGTCATCCAGAATTTTACCAGCCTGCTGGAAAAATTTATGTTCTTCTTCTTTTAGATGGTGATGTACTACGTCACTTAACTGTTTAGCAATCGCCAACCAACTTGGACTGCTCATATCGGTTTCTTCAAGCTGCTCAACCAATTCGTCCATTTCATGATGCTCTGACAATGCATGACGACTGATATCCAACCCCGTATCGTTAAACATTAATGGAATATAAAGATAGCGATCTTCTGCAACTGAATGCGCCCATAGTTCATTTTTCAAGGCCTTAAATAATTGTTCACGCTGTTCAGTATGCCCATGAGTCTGTATTAATTGTTCGGAAAGAACGCGCTGATTGTCATGACTTTCCCGTAATGCTTCAAAAATATTCATCTATTGATCATCCCTATTCTGGCTATTATCAGGTGGCTAAATAAGAAAAAGGCAGCCGAATGGCTACCTTTAGTTTACTTTTTCAATGCATGAAAAAAAGTTCGTTGATGTCAAAATCTGTTTCAGAACGTTGTTTTATCGACTATCCTGTTACAAACATCTGATAACCAATCCGACAGATCAAAATCGAAACCAAAATCAAAAAGATAATTCGTACAAAGCCACTGCCATATTTCAGCGCAACACGTACACCGACTATAGAACCAATCACGTTCGCGGCAGCCATCATGAAACCAATCTGAAAAATCACATGACCCGTTGGGGCAAGAAAACTCAGTGCCGCAATATTGGTCATGAAGTTACCAATTTTTGATAATGCTGAAGCATGTAAGAAATCAACATTCAAAAAACGGATAAAGAAGAAAATAAAAAAACTACCTGTCCCTGGGCCAAAAATCCCGTCATAAAATCCAATCAGCAGACTTCCAATTGCCGCAAGCATGAGTACTTTAGGGGTAATACTTAATGCAACGTGAACTTGCCCAAAATTCTTTTTGGCTAAGGTGTAGATGGCAATCACGATCAACATCACAAATACAAATGGACGTAATACGGACTGAGGAATCAAGGACAAACAAGCTGCGCCCAGAAAAGAGCTGATTAGGGCACATACCGCAATCACCGCAAGTAATTTCCACTGTAATTTGACCTTACGTACAAAGGTATAAGCCGCAGAAGCTGTTCCAAAAACCGAAGAGAGCTTATTGGTTCCAATCACGGTGGCAGGTGACATTTGTGGAAAAGTACTCATAATCGCAGGAATCTGAATTAAGCCACCCCCACCCACTGCCGCATCAATTGCACCTGCACAAAACGCAAAAAAGATTAAGCTGAGTATGACTTCGATTTCCATGGAGAACTATGCCTATAAATTTAAAAGACGCTTCGGCACCAATCTTTTTTTATCGGTAATTTCAGCCAGCCCCAAACATTGATCCTGATCAAATACTAAAACTTCAGGCGCAGGTGGATGTTCGATATTACTTTCCTGACCATTACAAAAATATTTGTGACGACCTTCAGGAATTTGAACTTTCGGTAAATATTCGACGGGTGCGTAGGCCGGCAATAATAGCATATCGCGTTGTGTTTCATTCAGTTGCTCTAAATATTCAATGCTATATTCAGGAATAAGTTGAAAATGTCCCGTCTGGGTTCGATGCAATTGGGTGAGATGACCACCGCAACCTAACGCCTCACCAATATCCTCGCCCAATACCCGAATATAAGTCCCTTTAGAACAAGTCACATCCAAGGTTAAACTTTCCGCATCGAAATCTATGAGTTTTAACTCATAGATCTTTACAGGACGTGCCGCACGTTCAATTTCAATGCCCTGTCGCGCCAATTCATACAGAGGACGTCCATCGCGCTTTAAGGCAGAGTACATCGGCGGAATTTGCTGAATATCCCCACGGAATTGATCTAGTACCTGTTCAATACTTTCACGGGTCAATGCAGGAACATTTCTACGCTTAAGGATCTCGCCTTCTACATCTCCCGTTGATGTGGTTTGTCCCAGTTTGACCACGGTTTGATAACGTTTAGTTGAATCTAATAAATAATGTGAAAACTTGGTTGCTTCCCCCAGACAAATAGGTAACAAGCCTGTGGCTAAAGGATCCAGTGCACCTGTATGCCCTGCCTTTTGCGCCCGAAATAGCCAACGAACTTTTTGCAAGGCGGCATTTGAACTTAACCCTAAAGGCTTATTCAGCAGAAAAACACCACTTAAGTGGCGACGAGGAGTTTTTTCAAATTTAGCCGTCATGTATGTCCAATGTGAAGCAGTCAAAATGCTGTCGCCATATTATCAAATCCGCCTATCCATTTTTACAGTATTTTATATTTACTGTGCTATTTTTAGACATGGATTCTTTGAATCGACTAAAACAAAAAATGAAAATAGGGATGGATCTCTAAATGCAAGGATTTCGCAAACATTATGTTTGGATCGCCATTGGCTTTATTCTTCTATTGATCATCGGTTTGGTGTTTTGGCTTAAACCTCAATCTGCCAATGGATCTATGTCTAATCAGGATAACCCAAAACAAAATATTTCTACGCAAGCTCCTGTAGTTCTCCCACCATCTGGATCAAGTTTAGCCACATCGGCATTGACCAGTCCAAGCCAGGCAGATACTCAGGTTAATTGTCAGCTTAAGCTAGCGAACAATACTTTAATTGTGAATGAACAAACCCGAGATTGTTTTGAGTATTTTATTACTCAATATGGTGAAAAAAGTATTGCTCAAATTGATCGCGATTTTAAAAAATACTTAGAGCAAAATTACCATGAACCTGCTCTATCACAAATTCAGGATCTATGGAGTCGTTATTTAAAGTATCGCCAACAGCTTGGGGAACTCAGCCCACCGAATTTAAAACAGGATGATCCTGCTTATTATCGTGCCATTTTTAGCAGCATGAAAAATCTACGCCAACAATTTTTTTCTGTGAATGAAATTTTAGGATTATTTGGCAGCGAGGATACTTACCATGAATACACTTTAAACCGTATGGCAATATTGGATGACAAGAATCTATCTGAAAGTGAAAAAGCCAAACGTTTAAAAGCACTATTCGATCAACTTCCTCAAGATTGGCAAGAAAATCTACAGCAAACCACCAAACTAGAAGAATTGCGGCATTTGACTCAAGCCATTCAAGATCGTCATGGTTCAGCCAGTGAATTACGCCAGATGCGTTTAAATCTGGTGGGGGCTGAGGCGACTCAACGCTTAGAAACCCTTGATCAAAATCGGGATGTTTGGAAAAGTCGAGTTAACCAATATCTAAATAATCGCGATACTATTTTAAATAGCGGAATGTCTGATACCGCCAAGCAACAGGCGATTACTCAATTACGCCAACAAACATTTAGCAATCCACAAGAACAGCTTCGACTACAAACATTTGAATCTGTTCATGATCAAGGTGGAAAACTACCATTTGCTCAGTAACACTATATATCAATCACAGGAGGATCATTTTTAGGGATTTGCTGGAGAGGATAACCAGCATAAAACGAAAACAAAAAGAGGATAAAGATAAAATGCGATTAAGATTATTCATAACAGGACTGATCAGTTGTCTTGCAATCCAAAGTAGTTTGGCTGCGGAAGGATTACAAAGTGTAGAAACAAAAAATGTCATTTCAGACTATGCGAAAACCAAATATCCATTAGTTTTTGTACATGGTATGTTTGGGTTTAACCGTTTGGGTTCAGCTGAATTTGGATTGGATTATTGGTATCAGATCTTGCCCGATTTAGCCAAAAATGGCGCAACTGCTTATGCTACGCAGGTATCCCCGCTTGAGTCGACTGAAGTACGTGGCGAACAATTGTTACAACAAGTCGAAGAAGTCGTAGCAATCACTGGTAAAAATAAGGTCAATCTAATTGGACATAGTCATGGTGGCCCAACCGCGCGTTATGTTGCAGGGATTAGACCTGATTTGGTTTCATCTGTGACCAGTGTAGCAGGTGTCAATTTTGGCTCTCCTGTCGCAGATCTGGTTCAAAGTCTACCTTTACTCAATACTACATTGGCAGCAGCAGTAGATGCTTTGGTTTCACCGATTATTAGCTACGCTCAACTTCGTTCTAATTTACCCAGTGATTTTAAAGCATCGATTCATAGCTTATCAGCTCAGGGAGCAGCAGAGTTTAATGCGAAATTCCCATTGGGCTTGCCAACAAAAGCCTGTCAGGATGGATCCGCTAATGCCAATGGCATAGCATTTTATTCATGGACAGGTGCAGCACAAACTACCAATCCTTTAGATCCTGATACCTTATTAACCTCTCTGGGATATGTCGCGTTTAGTGGTCAGAAGAATGATGGTCTAGTCAGCCAATGTAGTAGTCGACTTGGGAAAACCATTCGAGATGACTATTTTCATAATCATTTTGATGAGGTAAATCAGGTACTCGGCTTACGCAGCGTGTTCTCAGCAGACCCTGTGGCACTTTATCGTCAACATGCGAACCGACTTAAATTACAGGGTTTATAAGCAGATATAAAAAATGCGCCAAATTTGGCGCATTTTTTTGCTTGAAAACGAGGTTAAATTAACCTTGTTTACGTGCTGGCAATTTTTCACGAATACGTGCAGCTTTACCAGACAACTCACGAAGATAGTAAAGTTTCGCACGGCGAACATCACCACGACGTTTCACTTCAATTTTAGCAACAACTGGTGAGTGAGTTTGGAAAACACGCTCAACACCAACACCGCTAGAAATTTTACGAACAGTGAACGCAGAGTTTAGTCCACGGTTTTTCTTCGCAATCACAACACCTTCAAATGCTTGAAGACGCTCACGATCACCCTCTTTTACTTTAACTTGAACGATGACTGTGTCACCTGGAGCAAAAGCAGGAATGTCTGATTTTAACTGTGAATTTTCAATTGCTTGAACTAAAGGATGTTTACCACTCATTGTGGAATCTCCAATATGTGCGGGAGAGAAGAGGTCTCTTACACCGCTGGGGACAGAGGCTAAAGCGCATATCAACCCGTTTAACTTTCCCTTTATGATTCATACTGAACGTATAAAAATAAAGAGCCTATAAAAGATGTTTCATTTTCATGATTCATCTAAATCGTTGAGCCATTTTTTTTGCTGCTTGGTCAATATCACTTGTTCGACCAACTCCGGCCGACGTTCAAGTGTTCGTTGATAACGCTGCAAAAAACGCCATTTTTCAATATTGGCATGATGTCCTGATTTAAGCACCTCAGGCACATCCAACCCCTCAAAATGGTCAGGCTTGGTATATTGTGGGCAGTCGAGCAAACCATCCACAAAAGAATCCTGTATATGCGATTGCTCATCAGACATTACATCAGGCAATCGCCGAATGACACTGTCCAAAAGCACCATCGCTGGCAGTTCACCACCCGATAAAACGTAATCTCCAATCGACCATTCCTGATCAACATAACGCTGGATTAAACGCTCATCGACACCTTCATAACGACCACACAGTACAATTAAGCCATCATATTCCATGAACTGTTGTACAGCGGGTTCATTTAAGGTTTTCCCTTGAGGTGACATATACACCACAGGGACATGAACACACCCAGCTTGCAAAGCAAGCTGTTTGGCATGTCGGATTGCTTGTGCCAAAGGCTCAGCCATCATCACCATACCTGGGCCACCACCAAATGGACGCTCATCCACTCGTTTGTAGTTACCCTGTGCAAAGTCACGTGGATTGATACAGATCACCTGTACCATGTCACGCTTAGCTGCACGACCGCTAATCCCGTATGCAGTAATCGCTTCGAACATTTCAGGAAACAGTGTAATGACTGCAAAAAACATCGCAGACTCCTCTATTTTCCTACTGCGTTCGCACTAAACCACTTAGGTGTAATTTAGTAATCTACGCCCCAATTGACGTAAATAAAGCCTGCTTCAAGATCAACACGCTGTACCACATCTTTATGCCACGGAATCATGCGCTCTTCGGCATCAATACTATCCACAGTGGCACGAACCACCATGACATCATTGGCACCTGTTTCAAAGAGTTCATGAATCTGCCCGAGATTGACTTCCTGCTCATCATCATTTAGTCCTAACACCGTTAGTCCTTTGAGATCCGACCAGTAATACTCGTCCACATCTGCTTTGGGCAGTTGTGATTTGGCAATCCAGATATTGACACCCACCAGACTGTCGGCGGCAGTGCGATCACTCACACCTTTTAAGCTCACCACCAGACCTTTGCCATGCGGTTTCCAACGCTTTACATCTATCGTTTGCCAACCTGCTTTGGTCTCGATGTACCAAGGCAGATAGTCAAACATATTGCTCATGGGTTCTGTATTGGAATACACCCAGAGCCATCCATTTAAGCCATACGCGGAACGTAACTGTCCAATCTGAATCCGATCTTCGGGAACATTCAGTGCTGGTGTCATGGATGATCTACTCGCAATTAAGCAGCAGTTGCCGCTTTTTTAGCTTGAGCAGCTAAAGAAGCAACACGCTCAGATGGTTGAGCACCTTGAGAAACCCAGTGAGCAAAACGGTCTGCATCTAAACGAAGTTTTTCAGCTTGACCTTGAGCAGTCGGGTTAAAGAAACCAATACGTTCGATGAAACGACCATCACGTGCATTGCGGCTATCTGTCACAACGATTTGATAGAATGGACGTTTTTTTGCACCACCGCGCGCTAAACGAATAACAACCATGATAAAAGCCTTATAATTCTTACGGATTATCCCTGCAACCGACCATCGGTTACGCTTCAAACCCCTTTCATAGAGGGCGATATTCTACGCGATATTTGATCTGAATGAAAGATACTTTTTGGGGTTATCCGCAGCTTTGAATTTAGGGTTTAACGGCCGTCCCAATTGGTAGTAGCGGATGGAGTACAAACCGTACCTCCAGCCTTATCACTTCCCTTAACCCAACAACGCTCTCCCCTATGATTCAGTACAATATGTCCATCACCAAATTGACCAGCGCTTATAATTGGGGTAGCTGTTAATGTCCATGTCCCAGCAGTGACATTAGATAAGGCTAGGTTATATAAAGGAGTACCAGATTGAGGGCTTACACTACTTCGTCCTATATCCGAAAAGCCAATCGGATTACCATCTGATTTTATAAAAGAATTATTTATAGTTTTATAGCGTTGAAGTTGATTTGCGATATCTAACATTGAACTCTGTGTATCAACTCGTTTTGTTTTAATTACATAATTTGTATATGAAGGATAAGCTATTGCTGCCAAAATGCCTATGATAGTAACAACTATCATCATTTCAATAAGAGTAAATCCTCTTTTTAAGTTACTACCAAGTTTCACTGTCTGCTCCACATGGAGTTGTTGTCGATAAATTTATTTTGGTCAATGTCTCGCTTGCAATTAATTTTCCTCTTGTTTTACACTTTACTCCATTACTAGTCATCAGAAAATTATAATTTTTGTCTTGTAATGAATTACAGTCCGCACAAGTACTGCCATAATTGATTTTTGAATTCGCTTCAGCAAATAAAATCCATCCTTGACCCAATACCCCACTATTTGTTAACTCCAAAGATGGATCTGACGCATCACGAATATATAATGTATAGGTTTTTGATGCACCAGAAGTGTTAAGAGGTATAGCCATTCCACTGGAAACCACTGAAAACCCTCGGTAATTAAAATTTCTGGACTTATACTGCTCTAATTGTATATTTATCCGCTCCATCTCTTGCTGCACTTGAGCTGCGGTGCTCTTTTGAACATAACTTCTGTAACTCGGAATAGCAATTGCTGCAAAAATTGCAACAATCACTACTACAACCATAAGTTCAATCAGAGTAAATCCTTTATAATAATTCACCTCTTCCCCCCACTTATCTCTCAAACCAACGCTGAGAAATGAATTTTGCTTTACCTGTATATGTTTTTAAAGGTTTATCTGTAGGAAGATTTAGAACAAGCCCACGCTTTCTATCAAGTCCACCAAAACTGATACCAATATTTCCTTTACCTAAGAAAATATCTTCTGGACGATTACTTTTTTCATACTGTCCCTGATTATTCAGTTTTGTACACTGCCCAAAAGGTAAACAAAATTGTGAAACATTACTTTCTCCACGGACACCACCCGCGCAACTCACATCATCAATATCCTTTGACGCATCAAATATACTGACATATAGGTCGTTATCAATTGCAATATGATCATTTAAAATTCGTTTTTTGGTACCGACTGGATAGTACCAACCACCATTCGCCATAGTTACAGATGTATTACCATCAGTATTTTTGATTACAGTGTTCCCTGAAGCCCCAATAGCCAGATCTTTAGTGTATAGCTCAGTATCTTTTAGTACTGCCAAATTCCTACGTGTAACATCTTTATCAAAAAGTACATAGACTGCATCATTTTGATTTGAAGACGCAGACATAGGATAACTCAAATTACCTGACCCTATCGTAATAGCCGCGAATATTCCATTATTTGAATTATGTATGGTAAATGTCGGGGTCGCATAAAAGCGAGGTGCATTACTCCCAGACATATTGAGTATACGCACAACACGATTAGCGAAATTTACACCATTCTCTTTAACACCTGCTTTTGTAGAGTTACTCAAATCTACACGCCAGACTTGCCCTCCCAAATCACCAAAGTATAGGTGGTCTACTAAGCCATCGCTATTTCTATCAACTGTTTTAATACTACTTACAATACTACGGTTCATATTAGCAGCATACATTCTATTAGTTGACGTATTACCTGTACCTACGTTAGCGCTTGCCCACCAAAGCAAGGTTCCATCATCAGCATCAAACATATAGACCCCAGCACCTTGATCCGTACTACTAGATGAAGGTGCGTAATCAGTTGAAGTCTCATAAATTGGATCATATCCTCCACCAACGAACATAACCAGTTTACGCTTACCTTGCCAATTAACCCACGCAATTGTTGGCTTAGACCAACTTTGTCCCATACAACCCAAAGGGTTATTTCCAGAACAAGTCCCTGAGGGGCTGATATGAAATTTTAATTTTGGGGTACCACCGCTTGAACTAATATCTGAGAGATCTAAAGCGTAATAGCTTTTCCCCCCCATACGCAATCCACCATATACCCACTGTTTTCCCCCTTTAACTGTGACAATTGGTGCATTTGGTGTCGAGGTTGATTTCGTTACATACTCAGTATAAGCAGTCCATTGTCCATCAATGCCATATTGCAAGTTTGCTGATTGATTATCTTGCGATAAAAAACCTTTAGACTGATTTTCTATAATCTCGTTTGGAACAAAAGCAAATACTTCCTTACCAGCATTATTGTCCGTACTGTCCTTTCCTGCCCGCATCACATGCAAAACACCCTGAGTTGAGCCAAACAAAACTAAATCATCTCTATTGGTGTAAGTGAGTATATTGTCTTTATAGGTAGTCGTTCCTTCTTGAGTAAGTAAAATAGGTCTTGAGTGCATCACCGCGCCCATTAACCAATCTCGTTTCGGTTGCTGTTGGATTGCTTGTTCTAATTGCGTTTGATAAGTTGCCTCTTTAGGATATAACTCAATATTGTAAGCTAGATCTTTGGCTATAGCATAACCAAATAAAGAAAGTAAATATGCTCTTTTAGGATCTTGTTTATACAAGTTTGAACTTGAAGAAATAAAGTCATTTCGACCTAATTTTATTAAATTACCTGAATTAATAGCACCAATATCATTTTGAGTATTGTTTGTCGCATTCTGCTTGATAGTGCGATCTGTAAAAACACTTCTTTCATTTGGCATCTGTACAGTGTTATAGCCCAATAACATACGACTCAAGGCACCACCAACCTTCACCTCTTTACTCGTTTTTACACCATTTTCTTCTTTTTCAATCCATTTTTTAATAGATGTATCAGCCCAATAATCATTAATATCATCTTTTAGAAGTCCATTTGCATTGGTAATCGTATTGGAATCTCTATCTTTTAAAATACCGCTTGCAACTTGATATTTTTTTAGATTTCCAAGCCAAGTGATAACACCAGAATTTCCAATGGCATCTGGTTTGGGATCAAATTGTGGAAAATAGCCCCAAGGTTGAATATTTTGTGTATCTAGAGCATCAACGGGAATCGTCACAGAACCCGTAGTCACTGGAGGTATATATTTGCCTAATTTTTTTACAAATGCATTTACACTATTCACTACGGCTTTGTCATCATTCCCCGAATACCACCCTCCTTTCCCCAAAGTTCCCCAATCTTGGGCATCTTTAACATCATTACCATTACCCGCACTGAAGTCAGAACCAAAACCCACTACTGCTGTCCATATTTCTGTTCCAGAGGGATTTAAATTCGGGTTAATTAATGCTTGGGTAAAAGCTCCGATACAATCCCAACCATTTGGATAAGACATCGTTCCATTAGTCGAATAAGCTCCGCCTCGTTTACCTAATGAACTACTATTCGAGCAAGAAAAGTTACTTCCTTTAGCTCCCAAAGCCTTTTTCATAAAACTTTCTAATGTAGTTCTTTGTGGATTGTAGTAATACTGAGGTTGACCATCTGTCAAAAAGTATATCCCTTGAGTATTACACTGTTTAGTACTGTCAATTTGAGTGGGCTTCTTATAGTTATTATCATCTCGAATCGCTCCAGTAGATGACTCATAAAAACCACTGCCTGTTGTATCCTTGGTTGTCTGTCCCATTAAATAGGCAGCAACTTCAGCATACGCATAACCAGTCGGTGTACTATCATCAGGAACTAAACGATCGACTTCACGAAGCATTTTTTTACGATGGGTTTCAAAAGCAACGCCACCATACACAGTAGTTGTCGTATAGGACTGTGTTGTACTCTGAGGCGTGATAATACTTGTACTATCCGTTTTAGTACGTGTTTGTGTACGAGTACAATTTGTTGAATTACAATTTTCAGCACCAGAATTAGGTGGCCCCCATGTTCCTTGACTTGGCGTGCCAGAAGAGGCTGTACCATTTGAAATTGTACCAAATACAGGAGTCGTACTTTCACTAGTGGTTGTCGTACCAGGAAAATCTGAAGGCTGTTTGGTACTTGCAACCCATGTTTTACAACTATACGTCGCATCATTATTCCAATCCACACACTCCTGAGCAATTACACTTCCAGTCTGTGTTGGTGAACCTGAGTTAGTCCATCCACTGAAAGAATCACTCGGCGGTATTGACCAAGAACCGCTATCGATCCAACCTGTTGATGCATCAGATGGTTTATAATTTCCTGTAGAAACATACCCCCCCCAGCAAACAATAAACCAACCATTACAAGTACTATTGGATGTTTGTGACCGTTGTTGAGTAGTCGTGGTTGTAGTTGTGGTTGTTTTATTACGTGTTACATTTTGTTCATAACTTATAACTGTACGGAAAACGGCCCTATTTCCGTCTAGTGCAACGGGCTCCCCTAAAGGTCTAGCTTCGAGTTTGATTCGACCTGTACTTTTATTAAAACTTGACAATCCAACCACTAATTTATCGTCCAGTGGTGCAATTCCTTGCGAAGCGTCTCCCTGTAACAAAGTTATCATACCTTTTTTTAAGTTCTGTAGACGGTTTTCCTTATAATCATTTAAATCTGCTCTCATACTTCCAGAAGTATCAAGCATAAACATCAACGTTGTCTGGCTTGATTGAGGTGCTTTATAGATTTCTATATCACTTGCAGACACAGGCAAAGAAAAACAAATCAAGGTCGTCATCATTATTGCTTGAAGAACAACACCTATTTTTTTAAATAATATTTTCATAATATTGCTCCCCTTTAACTTCCTTGCGTGGCATAACTTACGACCGCATAATCCATTACTTGTTGGCTATAAGGAATGCCTAAATCTGCAAAACAATCCACAACGGTTTTAGCATTTGGATATTGACTTGACTTTTCATTCGTATAATCACTAAAACAACTATTAATTTGGCTTGATAGCGAACTCCATGTTCCCCCACCAAAAGCAGCTCCAGGTAGAATAGTCGTTACAACAACCCGTACAGGCTGCACACCATCCAATTGAACAGTATTTGTATCTGTTCCAATGGGATAAAACTTAAAGGGTACATCTGTATTAATGCTGCTTTTCTTTACAGCGATTTGAGTAATCATGACATCACGACCACTACTAAAATCATTTGCAGTATATTTACAAAAACCAGCTGTACCCAGTTCTGTATTATTAATACTCACGATCTTTTTTGTAGAATCATTCGAATCAGTCGTTTCATTCCACGAAACTATACTTGCGTTTTGTAAATTAAAGATTTCTTTCTGCGTTTTAGGTCGATAACAAAACACCAATTCTTTATTTAAAAAATTATCAGATTTAACCATGCCCAGCATTCCTAATGAACTGAGATTTTTTTGTAAAATGGTGCTATTACCATTATCTTGCTCCAACGCAAAAAAAACAGCATCAGCAGTTTGTTGTGTTAGGGTTCTTGCCTGACTATTTGTTGCAATATTTAACCCTAAAAGACTTTGTTTCACTGCAAATGTTCCTATAATAATCATAAGAAGCAATACAAAAAGTACAGTAATAAGGGTGGCCCCATGCTGATAAGTGTTTTTCATTACAAGCTCTCCATCAGACCATAACCATTACGTAACGCAACTGTTTGTGTTACTACCTCTCTCACATATTTTTTGTTTTTAGCATCATCTTTAAGAGTGATTTTCTGATCTAATATCTGAAATGTATTTGGTATATCTGTGTTGTTCGGTATAGCTTCCACCCCCCTCATCAACAAACCAAATTGAATTGACATAATCCGAGGCCGAGGATCACTACTCACAATTAAATTATTTGAGTCACCCATATATTGTTTAATCGACACATACTTAAACTCATCTTTTATATTATCTTTAATCCCCAACAAAACATGAAAATGATCCACACGTCTTATAATCACGGCACCATTACCACCATAACCATTAATTTTTTCTGGTAGATTATCGGTTGGCAAAAGGGTCTCATAACGACCTGCATCGCAAGCCAATGCCAGATCATCACCATCTTTTCTCAAAAAATAGCGTTGAACAATAAAAACTCCCTTATCGATCTCTGATTGAGTTATACCATTGCCTTCGCAGTCCATACTTCCAGCAACTACCGCTTTATATTGAATAACCAGTTGATCACTTTTATATTCATTACTATTACTTAAACCACTCCAATCTGCCTGCCCATCTCCATGAGTTAGCAATTTTAGAGATGCACTAGTATTATCTGTTAAGTTAAATGGAAGATTGGCATTTTCTGTTTCTTTTTGCGTGGCACTAAGCGAGGAATAGCTTTTAAAATTTGTCAGAACCACACCGCTATATAAATTGCGATCATTAATAATAGCCAGATTGGCATCTAAATTAGCGATACGTATATCTTTTACAATGTAACCCAATCCAAAATTTCCATTATCTTGCAGTTCTGCCAGAGTCTTTTGAAGGTTGTAATTTATTGAACCTGAAACAAACAACTGCAAGCCTGCAGCAACAATTATTAAACCAATAACAAGAGCAACCATAAGCTCAATTAAAGTCATACCAAGATGTTTTTTCATTCTAATAGATCTCCATTAAAATGCATTTGGAGTCAAAGCGATAACTGCCATCGTTAGTACAATCTTTAGAATCACTTCCATCTTTGGGATTGGTTTCATCCCATGCGATATAAATACAATAGCGAGTTCGCTGTAGTGCTGTACTACTATTACACTCACTTAACCCAACTTTCATTCCCATTTGATAAGCTTTGTATAAAACCTGTTTGGCATCTTCTTGTGCAAATATTTCACTACTACAACCAGCAGATGAATTAAAACATTTCTGATATGTATATGAACTTATACTGTCTTTCCCCGAAAAAGCCTGAACATAAGCTTTGTATAATGCTTTTTTTCCATCCTTATCCTCAGTTTCAATATCTTTTGTTAATCCCTGTTGATTCGCTCGTATGCGCTCTGCAATATCTCTTGCAATTGTAGTTGCCTGTATTCTTTTTGAAGCTTCTATAGATGCATCCAAAGCTCGAATTTGTAGAACAGCAAAACCTAATACACCAATTGATAAAAGCAAAAGTGCAACTAAGACCTCAACGAGCCCAACACCACGTTGGTTAAATGTATTTAGTATCATTCACATTCCTCGCCCTGTTTTGATTCCTTGTTAACACTGACTTTGCCAAACGGAGAGATTTCAATATAGCTATTTGTGTTATTTTGAATGAGCTTAATTTCTATAGTATCGGTAGATAAATTTTCACTGACAGAGTTATTACTATTATTTATATAAGTTCTTACTAACTGTGTTCTTCCATCTAATCCAAATTCCAACTTATTAGTTCCCATCATAGGTTGACCATTAAACACCTTATTTTCACATGTAAATTTTATGAAGTTTATTGCCTCACTATTCAGAGTCGTCCAATACAAATTTGTTGGTGTAGCAACACCACTCTCTCCAAGGTTTACTACAACTTTATGTCTACGCAGTATTGCATCAGAACGAGCTTGGATTAGTAAGCCTTCCAATTCTTTAGTTGTAGAATCCAACAACTGTTTATCTCTTAGATTTGTAAAAGAAGGCGCAGCCATCATCGCTATCACTGCCAACACAGCAATAGTGACCATTAACTCAATGAGCGTAAATCCTAAACCCCTACGCATTATCTACCCCTAATTTATTATGACCGCCTTCTTTATCATTTTAGATTAGCTGATATTTTTACAGAACCAATACAATCAAGATTAAGGGCATAAAAAAACGGATGAGTAGCACTCATCCGTTTTTTTAAATCCTTTTTGCTTAGAACTAGGCCTGAACCACCTGTATTCTCAGCTCTTTAGGTAAACTAAAAGTAATATTCTCTTCACGTCCATCTAACTCTTTCGGTGCTTCGGCACCCCAATCCTGTAAACGCTGGATCACTTGTTTAATTAAAATTTCAGGAGCAGACGCGCCCGCAGTTACCCCAATCTTATCCTGAGGTTTAAACCAAGCCTGTTCAAGCTGATCAGCATTATCCACTAAATATGCCGATTTCCCCATACGCTCCGCCAGTTCACGAAGTCGATTGGAATTAGACGAATTTGGAGAACCGACCACAAGTACAACATCACACTGTGCAGCTAAATCGCGCACCGCATCCTGACGATTTTGCGTCGCGTAACAAATGTCATCTTTACGTGGCCCCTGAATATGAGGAAAACGTGAACGTAAAGCATCAATAACTTTCGCCGTATCATCAATAGATAATGTTGTTTGAGTCACAAAGGCTAACTTTTCAGGATATCTGACTTCTAGTTCAGCAACATCCTGTTCATCCTCAACCAGATAGATATCACCACCGCTTTTTTTGTCGTATTGCCCCATCGTTCCTTCAACTTCAGGGTGACCTTCATGACCAATCAAAATCGCTTCTGTACCTTCACGAGCATATCTGGTGACTTCAATATGAACTTTAGTGACCAAAGGACAGGTGGCATCAAAGACTTTTAAGCCCCGCTGCTCGGCTTCAAGCTGAACTGCTTTAGAAACGCCATGCGCACTAAAAATCACAATAGAGTCATCTGGTACCTGATCCAGCTCATCGACAAAAATTGCACCACGCTGACGTAGATCATCTACCACAAATTTATTGTGAACGACTTCATGACGCACATAAATGGGAGGGCTAAAACATTCCAAAGCACGATTGACGATCGCAATCGCACGGTCTACACCAGCACAAAAACCTCGTGGATTTGCCAATACGATTTGCATATGATCCTCAACAGATGAATAAAAGAGATAATATTTTAAATTTTCAAGAAAGATAAGCGCCTAAACTTTCGCTACAACTCTTTAGTTTAAGCCTTCGGTACACTACAATAGCGAAGATATTTTATCATATCAGGAAAAATATCATGTCGGGTTTATTGTTTGTCGTTTCTGCTGCTTCAGGAACAGGCAAAACATCTTTAGTCAAAGCCCTACTGGAACGTGTAACCAATTTACACGTATCTGTTTCACATACCACTCGTGGACAGCGATCGGGCGAACTCGACGGCGTACATTATCATTTTACCACAAAAGATGCTTTTCTAAGCCATGTCGAACAGAATGGTTTCATTGAATATGCTGAGGTTTTTGGTAACTATTATGGTACTTCGCAAGCCACAGTAGAACAACAACTTGCCAAAGGCCATGATGTTTTACTTGAAATTGACTGGCAGGGTGCACAACAAGTTCGTCGAATTTTTCCTGATTCCCGACAAATTTTTATTCTTCCCCCAAGTCAATTTGACCTACGTCAACGTTTATCGAACCGTGGCACAGATTCAGTTGAAGTCATTGAGCATCGTTTAAGCTGTGCCGTTGAAGATATGCAACAATATGTCAATTTTGATTATGTCATTATCAATGATGACTTTAATAAAGCCTTACATGATTTAGAGTCGATTATTACCGCGAACCGTTTGACACTTGCCCAACAGGTCTATCGTCATCAGCGTCTGATCGAACAACTTATTACTCCAAATAGCGAATAGGCTTGAGTCTGCGCTCAATACATTTTATACTTTGCAGTCTAGTTGTATTCATCACCCGAGAACTTATATGGCACGCGTAACCGTTGAAGATTGTTTAGACCATGTAGACAACCGCTTTGAGCTTGTACTAGTGGCAAGCAAACGCGCGCGTCAGCTTGCCCGTCAAGGCATTGAACCTACAGTAGAATGGGACAACGATAAACCGACTGTCGTTGCATTACGTGAAATTGCAACTGGTCATGTCACTAAAGATATTTTAAAACAACGCGATCAGGACTATCAAACGTCTAGCCTTGATTTAGCTTTGTCTGCAAACAGCTTAAATTTGGAAGGTTTTTCTTTCCAATAAGTGTTTTAATATAAAAAAGAGTGCATCATTGCACTCTTTTTTATGCCCCCCAAAATTTAAAGATTTGCTATTCAGCTTTACAATTTACCTTTTCAGATTCATCTATTTGTCATCAGTTTTTCTTTATTCTTTCATTCAAGCTCTGTTTTGCTCAAAAATAAAACACTTGCATCCTAAAATTGATGAAAAATATGCATCTCGTCTATCAAAAATGATGCATCTCCATAAAAGATTTGATACAACTGTAAGATTCGATTGATTCTGCCGATGTCCTCTATTGAAATTTACCCGCGAATATTTGTGTGAACGAATTGACAAAATTTGCAATATGCATTTCATTAATAGATAGGTAGATTCCCATTATTCACTGTAAATAAAGGTGCTCTATGCCAGGCGAAGAGGTCAGCCAAGCCAAGCAACAGCTCAAACTTATTATCGATGCCTATTTAAAAGCTGAGGATGTCGAGCGTGTGCTTGCTGCCTGTGATTTTGCCGATCTGGCACATTCAGGAATCACCCGTAAAAGTGGTGAGCCTTATGTGCTGCATCCTATCGCAGTGTGCTGTATTTTGGCGCATATGCGTCTGGATGCAGAAACTTTAATGGCTGCGTTATTGCACGATGTCATTGAGGATACAGAATACACCAAAGATGATGTCGCAGAACGTTTTGGGCGTACTGTTTCAGATTTGGTGGATGGTGTGACCAAACTAACCCATTCTAGTGATAAGCAATTTAATAAAGCCGCTTCTTTTCGTAAAATTTTACAAGCGACCTTGCAAGACCCGCGTGTCATTATTATTAAGCTTGCAGATCGCTACCATAATATGACCACCTTAGATGCCTTACGTCCAGATAAACGCGCTCGCATCGCGCAGGAAACACTGGATATTTTCGTCCCGATGGCACGTATTGTCGGCATGAATGAAATGGCGGACAACCTTGAACTGTTATGTTATCAAAACCTTGATCTGGATATGTACAATAATGTTCAGACCGCTTTACTCGAAAGTAAACCCAAACGCTGTGAATATCAGACCCAATGGGAAAAGCATTTAGCAGATTTACTTCTTGCTTATCAACTCAATGGTCGAATTAAAAAGAAAAATAACAATATTGAATTACTGCGCCACTTTGTAAAAAATGAAATTGATTTGCACGAACTCACACACAGCCATGCCTTTGAGATCATCTTACAGAGTATTGCTGACTGTGACCGTTTGGTTGAAGCATTGCGTGAAAACTTTGAAGTGTTGCATTATGAAGACCATATTCGTCGCCCATTGCCAGGCGGTAATCAATCTTTATTGATGAAACTAAAAGGTGAAAATACCACGCTTTCTTTAACGATTCAGACCGAGCTGATGCGTAAAGCGGCGCGTTTCGGGGTGGTACTTGGTGAAAATGCACCGCAAGCTTGTCGTTCTGCCATTCAAGCATCTATGCAGAATTTAAATACCCTGATTGATGATGCTTGTGCTAAAACCACATTCAATGATTTACTCGACTATCTGCATCAAGAAAAAATCTGGGTCTATACTCCTCATGGGCATTTGCATGAATTACCTCAAGGCGCAACCGTGGTCGATTTTGCTTATGCCGCCAGTCTTTTTTTGGGCAACCATGCAGTAGGTGCGAAAGTTGATGGTGAAATTCGCCCGCTTTCTACGCCATTGACCAGTGGTCAGGTAGTAGATGTGATTACCGATGTGTTAGCGACACCCAATCCAGATTGGCTCAGTTTTATTAATACGCAAAAAGCACGACGTGCCCTACAAAATATTTTGCGGGATCAGGATATTGAAGAACAGCGTCTGGTTGGACAACAAGCCTTAAATCGTGCATTAAAATTATTTAATCGTTCTATCAATGACTTATCTGAATCAGATTGGTTAGATTTATTACAGTGGCGGCATGTCGAAAACAAAGATACTTTATTTGAACAGATCGCAGTTGGTGATCTATTACCACAATTAGTCGCCAATCATTTATACGTACAGCAGGAAACTGCTCAAGCTGATGCTCTCGAATCTGACCGATTGATTCAGGGAACTGAAGGCATTGATGTTAAATATGCGCATTGTTGTAATCCTGTTTTGGGCGATCCAATTCAAGGACATCTGTCACGACGCGGTCTAATTGTGCATCGCGCTCGATGTCATAATTTATTGCATGAACAACATTTACATCCAGAAAATATCATGCCTTTACATTGGCAATCAGATGACCTAGAAGATGTCAGTTTTAATGCCTATTTATGCGTAGAGCTGGCAATGGATGACGAGCAAGTCTCCGAATTAATTTATTTATGCCGTAAATCGCATATTGGAGTTGAACAAGTTTATCCAACGACTGACTGTACTTATGCCAATATTGTAGTCAATAATCGTAAACAAATTGCACAGATTATCCGTGATTTACGTATGCAATTTAACTTCCCTCGCATTTCACGTCTGGCGCTGCCACCCGCTATTATGGAAAGCTCTCAGGCGAGCTAATCTTTTTTTGAAAAACTAGACTGAATAAATTCCTGATAATTCATGAATCGGTCTTTTGCCTAACAGCTGCATGGATTATGATGGTCATAAGATTAGATTTAGGAGAAATCAATGACCCGTCAAGTGATCCATACGGAAAATGCACCTGCTGCGATTGGAACTTATTCTCAGGCAATATTAGTGGGGAATACGCTGTATTTATCAGGTCAAATTGGTTTAGACCCATATAGTATGGAACTTGTTGAAGGTATTGAGGCTCAAATTCGCCGCGTATTTGATAATTTAAAAGCGGTCTGTGAAGCGGCAGGCGGAACACTTGCAGATATCGCTAAACTGAATATTTTTATGACTGATTTATCTCACTTTCAGCTCGTCAATCAAATTATGGGTGAGTATTTTGCTCAGCCTTATCCTGCACGTGCCGCTTTGGGTGTCGCAAGTTTACCTAAAGGTGCTTTGGTTGAAATGGATGGAATTGTAATTATTAATCAGTAAGTTATGACTTTATTAGAGATTTTAGCTTTAAACATTTTAACTCTATAGAAACATATCTTTTTACCAAGAAGTCCGAGCTATGCTCGGATTTTCCATTTAATTCCTAGCTTTTTATTCAAAATGACAATATTAAAAATCGCTTTTTCAAATGAATTTCATTGACAAACGATAATAATTATCAATAATATCAGTTATCCCATTTATCAATGCGAATAAGTCTGATGTACGTATGTTTATGTCGCGGTATTACCGATCAAGATATTAAAGATGCTGTTTCAAACGGTGCTGAAAGCTATCGAGAAATTCGTGATTTATTAGATTTAGGCACATGCTGTGGTCGTTGCGCACCAGAAGCTCGTACGCTTATTAACGATGAATTGGCTGAAATTGCTGCGCGTATTTCAGTCGCTGCCTAAGTGGCGATCAATTTATTTTGAATATAATTATAACAATATTATCATGATCCCCAGATCATATTCTCCTCCCCGCTTGTGACTCTAAGCGGGTTTTATTTTATCTATATTTTATATTTAGTTGTTTTTGATTGCGATTTTCATTTGCTGTTCCATAAATTACTCGCTTGAAGCTCAAATCTTGATTAAACTGATCCGAATAAGATGGCCTTGAATCTTACTCGGGGCAAAATTTGTTTTGGGAGTCCGCGCAATGAAAGGCAATCGTGAAGTCATCAATCAACTGAATCAGGTGCTTTATCATCATTTAACCGCGATTAATCAGTATTTTTTACATTCTCGTATGTGTAATGACTGGGGAATCGAAAAACTAGGTTCAAGTGCATATAAAGAATCAATTCGTCAGATGAAACATGCCGATAAAATTATTGAGCGTATTTTATTTTTAGAAGGTCTACCAAACCTGCAACATCTAGGCAAACTGTATATCGGTCAGCATACCGCAGAAGTTTTAAAATGTGATGTACGCAAAGTCAAAGAAAATATTGAAGTTGAAAAGAAAACCATTGAAGTGTGTGAATTGGCTCAGGATTATGTCTCTCGTGATTTAGTTCGTGAAATTCTGGAAAAAGAAGAAGAATATTGGGACTGGACAGAAACTCAAATTGATTTGATTGATGATGTTGGTATCGAAAACTATATCCAAAGTCAGGTCTAATTCTTACTTTAATCATTTGTTTTATTAAAGAATCCTAGAAAAGGCAGATCCAGTTGGTCTGCCTTTTCTTATGAGGTAGGCGAAGCCACATCCTGCTGCAATGTTTGTGCATTTTGACTTTTAATTTTTTCAATTTTTGCATTTAAGCGTAAAACATCCTGATAAAGCTGATTGAATTGTTTAACCTGCGCGCTGTCATAAAATGAGATCTTGCCATTTTGTTTCTGCCAACGATGATTTTGTAGTAGCTCAAACATTTGCTCTGCTTTGCTATAAATCTGTTGTTCCAGATTAAACAATGCATATTCTTTGCGTTGATCTTGTTTTTGGTTAATTTTGAGCAATAACGCCGCTTTCATCTCTGGACGAATAGATAAACTGCGTGCCTGATTCAAAAAATGCTGTTGAGATTCGCTACTGTCCTGCAAGTAAGTCGTTTCTATCATTTTTACATCGGCCAGCATTTGTCTGGTTTCTACATAATTATTCTGACGATCCTGATCAAGTCGATCTACATCCAGAAACTGATCCCATTTGGCGGCTTTTAGCTCACGTAAATACAGATTTCTTGCCTCTGCATTTTGCATCCAGTAGTTGAGCAAAAACTCTGACATGATTTTATAATCACCATACAGTCGTTTATCATGCACATCCAAATGAATAGGCTGTTCCCAGTTTTGGGCCTGATCATAAAGCTGCTGTATTTTTTCAGCCATGACCACATCGAACATTTCTCGGTTATACGCATCATCACGTTGGTATTGTGAATTTTTATAAAACCAAAAGACACAGCCGACCAGTAAGATCAATAGCACAAAACCGATCATTAAACGGCGTACTGACATATACACCTCCTTAATTTATTTACTTGTTGTTATGTTTTATCGTGATGTATGAATTGAATATCAAATTTCATCCTCTTAAAGATAACTAAATTGCACAAAATGTAATGCTGTATTGCAATTTTTGCACTTTAAACGATATCCACTCGCCTCTATTATAAAGTCATTATTTAAAATTGAGTATCCATCATGCGCGTAGATATCTGGTCAGATGTGGTTTGCCCCTTTTGTTATATTGGTAAGAAGCGTCTTGAGCATGTTGCAGAGCAGGCAGGTATCGAGTTAGAGGTTCATTGGCATAGTTTTGAGTTAGATCCGAATGCTCCCGCCAAACATGATATGTCAAATACAGAGCGTCTAGCGATTAAATATGGTCGCAGTTTTGAAGAAATGGAAGAAATGGAACGTAATATTGCAGAAATGGCAGCGGGTGAAGGAATCGATTTCCAATGGCAGCAAGCTAAATCTGGTAATAGTTTTAATGCACACCGTATCATCCATTTAGCCCAAAGTAAGGGCTTAGGGAATCAAGCGGAGGAAGCCTTTTTCCATGCATATATGACTGAAGGTCTTGCTATTGGTGAACGTGAAGTCGTAGAGGAAATTGCTTCCAGAATTGGTTTGGATCATGCCGAAGTTGAGTTTGTACTTGATAGCGACGAGTTGGCCGATTTTGTCCGTCATGATGAAAAAATTGCACATGAACAGCTCAATATTAGCGGTGTTCCTTTTTTCGTGTTCGATCAAAAGTTATCTCTGTCAGGTGCACAGCCACGTGAAGTTTTTCTACAGGCTTTACAGCAAGCACAAGATCAACCTCAGCCATCCATCGATGCGTCGACGTCTGCAAGTTGTAATGATGACAGTTGCGAAATTCCGCAAAAATAAATTCTGGGTTGTAAATCGGGTATGTCGAGGCTTATTTTGCAATGCTGCGTTGCATAAATAGACTAGGTTCACTTATTGAGAACTTTTAAAATTATATACATACACTGCGCTGTAATTTTAATTTCTGGTGATGTTCATCCAACCCAATCAATGGATGAACAGCATCAAGTTTATCCCCCTCATTCAGGGGGATTTTTTATATAACTTTTATAAAGCAAGGTCAATCTCATAAATTCTACGTTTGGCTATACACTGAATACTGGGTACAAGCGGACGTACATTGGTAATTTCCCAAGCCCAATAACCTTCTTTCCAGTAGTTTGCACAGGCCATTTCAACCTCATCTTTACGCCATGCATGTACAGCAACAATATCAATGATTGCCATCGCCGTCCCGATCTGTTCATCACCGTCTTTATCCAAGAACTGCGTATTTTGTACAATCACTAAATCATATAAAGGTAAATATTCGGGTCGCCATGAACGAATTTCCAGTTTTTTCTGTCCTGAGGCAATTCGCTCACAAGCCGGCGCTACAATAGAAAGTGCTTTAAATTTTTTCAAAGTGTTCTCTATATTTATTTTTCAGTATTATAAAAGTTATATGGATTGATGAAATACAAAAAATAGCTTTAGACACTTTATGGACATGTTCTTTCACCCAAAGTATGTGGCTTGCAACGAAACTGTCAAGGTTGTTACTAAACTTGATTTTTTATTAACAGCTCTGCCACAAATTCAGTCTGAATCTTATGTTTAGATAAATTCAATGACTCGTTCGACTCAATTCAGGTCATGGATATCTCAACCTAAATAAGAGGAAATGAAAATGGCAACTGATCAAAATCCTAATGTATTAGATACCGCCAACACTTCAACAGGAAATGAGCAGGAATCAGCAAAAAAATCACGTTTCTCTCCAACTGTAAAAGGCGTAGTCATAGGTGCTGTTGCGGGCAGTATTCTTCCTGTTTTTGGAACCTTTAGTGGTGCGTTAATTGGAGGGATAGCTGGTAAGATTTATTCTCGGCGCTGCCAACATACACATGCTTCAGCCTAAATTAAAAATGGATTTGATGAATCATTCATTCTTATCTTAATTTCTTGAAGACTCTCCCTCTGTGGAGAGTTTTTATTTGGACTATTTAATTTTTTTTAGTTCAATTAAACTATTTTGCCAATTCTGCTTTATGGATTTTAAGTGGGTAATTCATGATAAAAACTTATCTAGCACTTGGTCTTGCGATTATATTTGAGGTCATTGCAACATCTTTGCTGCCCCATACCAAAGGCTTTACCCATACACTTTATACCTTAATCATGGTTATTTGCTATGTCTGCGCATTCTATTTATTAAGTATTGTGGTTAAGACCCTACCTGTAGGCATCAGCTATGCTATTTGGGCGGGTACAGGAATTGTACTCGTAGCGGCTATCAACTTTATCGTACTTAAACAAAAATTGGACTTCGCAGCATTACTGGGTATTTTCTTGATTATTGCTGGGGTAATCATCATCAATTTATTTTCAAAATCAATTAATCATTAAGATATTTGTATAAACTTCAAGTTATTTATATACAAAAAAATAACGTATCTCCTTAAAATTACTTAGTTTTGTTGCTAGACCTTGATTTTATAAGGCAAATCAACAACAGTAGCCACATAAATGTGATAATAAACAATGTATAGCCATTATGATGAAAGCTAATTCTTTTAACTTGGGTTCTAGTGCTTTATCTTTTTTACTGTGTTTGGGGGGAATCACTTCGCTTTCCGCCAATACAGAAATTAAAGAAGCGCGTTTAGATCAATCCTCTGAACAAGATCAGACCTTGATTTTACCGAATGATCCCAATACCCCACCAACGTCTGTGGTATATGCAGTCAAATTACACGACTTAAATCAACCACAAGATAAAAATCTATTAGATTTAATTCCTGCATGGATTGATTCAACACCGACCATTTTACCGCCTGAGTCAGATACACCCAATGTTCTTCCTGTATCTGAAACTCAAAATCGAACTTGGTTTGATCGCAAGCAACATGATATTAGTCGTTGGGCAGATCGTACCTCCGGCAAAATTGATCATTGGTTTGGTGAAGTTGATCCTCAAAAACCAGCGGATGCGACCTTAAGAATCATGTTGGATAATTATTGGGATAAATATAATGGCTTTGAAATCAAACCACGTATACGCGGGAAGATAAAACTCCCAACATTGGAAAGACGCTTTAGCGTGGTATTTGGTGATGACAGTCTTGATGATGAGTTTGACAATAATGTTGCAAATACCAATATTGATCCCAATGCGGATAAAAAGCGCTTAGATTCTCGTCAAACCCGGGACAATAACGGCTCATTGGCACTACGATGGTCTGATTTCTCCAAAAAATTACCCTTTGAAACTGATGCCGATCTGGGGATTCGCTCTGGAGATGATATCTATGTTCGTCTAAAAGCCAAACGCGCATGGTCTTTGCGTAATGATTTTTCGTTTTACGCGGAACAAATTTATCGTTATGGCATCGATAGTAAAAACTATTTAAGAACCAATCTAGAATTAACGCATGCGCGTCCTAATGAAGCATTTCTTTCTAACCAATTCAGCCTAACATATGCCGATGATCAGGATGATGATCTTTGGTGGGATAACCGTTTATTTAGACAGCATCAATTCTTTGCCAATAACCGTTTTAATTATGGCTTGTATACCGGTGGTTATTATAATAACAGTGATTTACGTTTGAATAGTTGGGGACCTTTTATGTCTTGGCGTCAACAACTCTGGCGTGAATGGTTTTATGTACAGGGCGATCTCAATTATTTTAATGATCATCGTGAAGATCGCAGTCACTATGTGAGTACTTTTGTCCGTTTAGAAGCTTTATTTTAAAATAAATAGTAATTTTTTCGCGCTTGCCATACGGTATTTTGGCAAGCGTTTATTCAAGCTCAGTGAAACTTAAATAAAAATTAAGATTGATTTTATATGCTGTCCCACATTCATTATTCTTATTATTTTTTTCATGAAGCGATACCTTATCGTTCATTTTCAGCTTGCGATCATTTTAAGCCTAGGTAGTATTTATGCGGTATGGGTGTTACGCCATTGCATTTTTAAACCCTATTCTTTTCAGTCTTATACAGTGCATCGAAATCAGCAACACTTATCAAAACTCACCTGTACAGAAGCACAGATACATTCAGAACAAGAAAGTATTGTTTCCAACCCACAATTGAATCAGGAATTATTGGCTGTATTTGGTAACGATTCTTTATGGGCAAGGACTTTGCAACAACAAGCCCAACCCGTTAAAAAATTTGGAAAACCGCATAAAACTAAAAGTAAAAAAAATAAAGTCACTAATCCTGATCCAATTAGTGCCAGTATCAGTACCATCACCAGCTTGTTGCCTTTCCCTAATGATATTAATCTGGGTTCAAATTCAGACAGTGATGTGTACGTGCAGTTTTTGGCCAAAAAGCAGTGGGTACTGCGGCATGATATCAGTATCGACACTCAACAATTATTCCGTTATGGTTCAAGCAGTAAAAATTATTCTGAAACAACCTTAAATCTGAATCAAAAATTAGAAGACAATACTCTTTTTTCCAATCAATTCAGCCTCAATAAAAGTCAGGATGAAGAATACTATTGGGCAAATCGGACTTTCCAGCAATATCAATTTTTAAAAAATCACCGTTTGATTTATGGAATTTATAGTAGCGGTGTGTATGATCAAACAAAAAAAGACTGGGAGTTACAACTATGGGGGCCTTATTTATCATGGCGGAGACCCTTATGGCGTGACTGGATTTTTATTGATAACCAAATTTCTTATTATCATGACATGACCACAACCGATAAAGAACTTCAGCATATATTTAGTACGACTATTCAATTAGAAGCAAATTTTTAGCTGATTGAGCAAATAAGTAGAATTGTGGATAAGTTTGACTTTACCCACATCCACTATCGAGGTATAAAAAACCCCGACCGAAGTCAGGGCGGGTTGTCTACATGATTTATTTTAACAATAAACTATTGATCCGTTTTACGTAAGCAGCTGGATCTTCTGGTAAACCACCTTCAGCAATCACGGCCTGATCAAAAATCACATTGGCCAGATCATCGAACTGCGCTGAACCTTCCAGTTTTTTCACCAATGGATGCTCAGGGTTAATCTCAAGAATCGGCTTGATCTCAGGCACTTCCTGACCCGCCTGTTTCAGCATACGAATCAATTGTGGCGATAACTCACCTTCTGACGTCACCAAGCATGCAGGAGAATCGACCAGACGCGTCGTTACGCGAACTTCTTTGGTTTTATCTTTCAGTGATTCACCAAGTTTTTCCACAACAGGCTTAAACTGTTCAGCCGCTTGTTCGAGTGCTTTTTTCTCGTCTGCATCTTGTAAATCACCCAGATCGACAGCACCTTTCGAGACATTTTGTAAAGGTGTTCCATCAAACTCCTGTACGAAATTCATCGCCCATTCATCGACACGTTCAGACATCAGTAAAACTTCAATGCCTTTTTTCTTAAATAATTCTAGTTGCGGTGAATTTTTAGCAGCATTCAGACTATCTGCTGTCACGTAATAAATCGCTTTTTGTCCTTCTTTCATACGGGCTTTATAGTCAGCCAATGAAGTATTCACTTCATCATGATTTGAAGTCGCGTAACGTAACAGTTTCAAAATACGTTCACGGTTACCAAAGTCTTCACCCAAACCTTCTTTAATTACTGCACCAAATTCGGTGTAAAAAGTTTTGAATTTTTCCTGATCTTTTTCATCTTCTGATTTTGCCAGACCATCAAGTAACGTTAACACACGACGTGCATTGCCTTCACGAATGGTTTTAACATCGCGACTTTCCTGTAACAGCTCACGACTTACATTCAATGGTAAATCGGCACTATCAACCACCCCTTGTACAAAACGTAAATAATTTGGAATTAGATGATCTGCATCATCCATAATAAAGACACGTTTGACATACAGTTTGATGCCTGCCTTCGCTTCGCGGGTAAAAATATCATGCGGTGCTTTAGCCGGTATATAAAGAAGCTGCGTATATTCTGTGCTACCTTCAACCCGATTATGCGCCCAAGCCAACGGTGCATCAAAATCATGACTCAGATTTTTATAGAACTCGATATATTGTTCTTCCGAAATTTCATTTTTATTTCGTGTCCAAAGTGCACTTGCTGAATTAATGGTTTCCCATTCTTCCGTTTTGACCATTTTTCCATTGGCTGATTGTTCTTCCCCTTCGGCCACTGCATCCTCTTGCCAGACTTCTTTTTGCATTTGGATCGGTAAACTAATGTGGTCGGAATACTTATTGATAATTTGCTTAACTTTATAGCTTTCTAAATATTCAAGTGCATCATCACGCAAATGTAAAATAATATCTGTGCCACGTGAATCCTTATTGATTTGCTCAACTTCAAATTCACCTGTGCCTCCACTGATCCAACGCACACCTTCATCAGCCGATAGTCCTGCACGTCGGGATTCTACCGTGATTTTATCTGCAACAATAAATCCAGAGTAAAAACCGACACCAAACTGACCAATTAACTGTGCATCAGACTTTTGGTCGCCTGTTAATTTAGACATGAAATCTTTAGTGCCTGATTTGGCAATGGTCCCTAGATTATCAATCGCTTCTTGTTGATTAAGACCAATACCGTTGTCTGAAATAGTGATGGTTTTATGATCTTTATCCAAACTTACCCGCACATGCAAGTCTGGATCATTCTCATAATATTCTGGATGATTAATTCCTTCAAAACGTAACTTATCACAAGCATCCGATGCATTCGAAATCAGCTCGCGTAGAAAAATTTCTGGATTAGAATATAGTGAATGGGTCACTAAATGTAAAAGTTGGGCTACTTCTGCTTGAAAACTATAATTCTTTGACGTTTTTTGTTCGCTCATCACTCACTCCTAAAATACAATTCATGTTAGCGAATTCTTTGATGCTGTATTTATTGGAGTGAGTCACAACTTTTTCAATAGTAAAATCGAAGATTTTTATCTGGTTTAAAAAGGGCCTTGCGTTAAAATACGGTTTTGTACGATATCATCCAGATGCTTTTGACGCTCAGCGTAGCGCTGTGTGATACAACTTACATTTGCTCGACAACTATCGCGCTGTTTGAGCCATTGATATTGCACACCCTTCTCAGCATCACGTCCGCCCATGGGCAAGGCATGGATAACAATATTATACGTTGTTGCCATTTTTACATCGGCATCATTTAAACTTCGGTTTTGACAAATGGTTTTTTCCGTGCTGGTTTTGGCTTTATCGCAGGAAAAACTTGCAGCATTGGCGAGACTTAAACCATTTATACAAAATAAACTACTGAGCAGAACGATTGGTAATTTTTTCATTGAAACGCTCTTGTTGGATTTATTATTTTAACTTTAACAATTTTGTTTATTTGAATACGTAAATTTTTGCCATTTCCTGTACAACATCAGTCACAACCATAAAAAAAGCCCCACAGTTTCCTGTGAGGCTTATCATGCCGATGATCTTATTATTGTTGTTCTCTATATCATTATTATTAAGTGGATGATCTGTTAAAACTCCCTTCCCCACGAGAGAGTTTTAAAAGTCTATATATTCCTTAGAATCTATAGCTGTAACCTAGTGTATAAATCACTGGGTCGATATCTAAATCAAAGGTACCTAAGTTGTCGACTAAACGAACTTCTGGGCTCAAATCTGCATAGCGCACATCGAAATAAACGCCCCAATTTTTTGCATCGGCAGGTTGGAAAGTGAAGCCAACTTGTCCCGCAAAACCATAATCATTTTTAACTTTATCCGCTACACCTGATTCATCCCATGGAATGAAAGCAGTTGCACCCACACCAATATATGGTGTAAAGCGTGTAGAGTTCTTAAAGTTATATTTTGCTGTAATTGTGGGTGGCAAATGCTTTACTCTTGCAACCTTATTACCATCCAATAACACGTCATGATTAATCGGCGCTGCAAGAAGTAATTCAGCAGAGAATGGTGAATCACCAAAGAAATATTCAACAGATGGTGTAAAAGCAAACTCATCATCTGCTTCAACTTTGCCTAATGCAGTTTGAGTATCACTGGTTGGTGCAATATAACTTGCCCCGACTTTAACTTGCCAATCACCTGCAAATACAGAAGAAGACAAACCTAATAATGCAATAACAGCTGCTTGTTTTAGCATTTTCAACACCTCTTAATATCTTGGTAACATCATAATATTATATATACACTAAACGCAATACAGATTATAAACACATTTTCAACATTATTTATAAGATAATGATATTCTTATTTTTTTATTTTAATCCTAGCGTTTTAGTATGTTTAAAAAAATTTAAGATTAAACAAAATAAATCCGATTAAATTAATATGATTTAAAACCAACTAAAATAATAAGATTTTATGATTATTATTTTTAAATATTTAATTATGATTTTATATTTATTTTAAAACTTTCCCTTTTTTAATTAAAATAAATTATCAAATTTATTTCAATCAATGTCCTATCCAACGCGAATCATTTTTCTTTTTTTTATATAAATAAAGTGAACATTGAATGTAGCTCCGATACAATACGCACAAGAATTGGAGTAATCGATGTCACAGAATTCTTCTTTAAAGCGTGGACTCAATACACGCCACATCCGTTTTTTAGCTTTAGGCTCTGCCATTGGTACAGGTCTGTTCTATGGATCAGCTTCTGCTATTAAGCTAGCAGGCCCTGCGGTCTTGATGGCGTATGTCATCGCGGGTATTGCCATTTATATCGTGATGCGTGCACTTGGCGAAATGGCCGTACACAATCCAGTTTCCGACTCATTTAGTCGTTATGCCTCAGATTATGTAAGTCCTTTGGCTGGCTTCACCACAGGTTGGACCTATGTTTTTGAAATGGTGATTGTCGCCATAGCAGATGTCACCGCCTTTGGCATCTATATGGGATTTTGGTTTCCTGATGTACCGCGTTGGACATGGATACTATCCCTGATTTTCTTTTTGGGTGCGATTAATCTGATTCATGTCAAATTTTACGGTGAGCTTGAATTCTGGCTATCGATTATTAAAGTGAGTGCCATCGTTGCCATGATTTGTGGCGGCTTTGGGATTATGTTTTATGGTTTGCATGTTCCCAACACCAGCTTTAATCCTGGTATTGCCAATCTTTGGGAACATGGTGGGTTTATGCCAAATGGTGTCATGGGCGTTATCGCCTGTTTTTCGGTGGTGGTGTTCGCTTTTGGTGGAATTGAAATCATCGGTATTACCGCAGGTGAAACGGAAAATCCGAAAAAGGCCATTCCACGTGCCATTAATGCTGTTCCAATCCGAATTATCCTGTTTTATGTTTTGACTATTTTCGTGTTGATGTCAATTTTTCCATGGAATCAAATCGGGACACAAGGTAGTCCATTTGTACAAATTTTTGAGAGTTTGGGGATTAAATCTGCCGCTGCCGTATTAAATATTGTCGTTATTACGGCAGCTATTTCAGCGATTAACAGTGATGTATTCGGTGCAGGTCGCATGATGTACGGCATGGCACTCAAAGGACAAGCGCCAGAAGTGTTCCGTAAAACGTCTAAATATGGTGTGCCGTGGATGACCGTGGTGGTGATGGCAGGCGTATTGTTGATTGGCGTGGTTCTAAATTACCTCATTCCTGAAAATGTATTTGAAATTATTGCTTCGATTGCAACTTTTGCAACAGTGTATGTCTGGCTGATGATTTTATTATCACATTTTGGTATGCGTAGAAATTTATCTCGTGAGGAAATTAAAAAACTTGATTTCCCTATGATTGGCTGGCCTGTGGCGCCTGCACTTGCCACCGCATTTATGATCTTTGTGATTGCGGTGATTGGCTATTTTCCTGATACGCGACCTGCCCTGTATGTCGGCATCTTCTGGTTGCTTCTATTAGGCGTTGCTTACAAAATTTGGGTCAAACCGAAAATCTAATCAATTTTAACTGGTATAAAAAACCACCTTTCAGGCAATGTAAAGGTGGTTTTTTATTGCGACCATTGAATTAAGCAGGCTGTTGAGAGCAAGCAAACTGACGAATATAATTTGCTACTTTTTTCGGTTCACTCAAAATTGCCCAATGATTGGCATCCAGTTCAACATATTCAAATTGCTCTACCCATTTTGGCATTTCTTTTAAAATATAATCAGGGCTGACAAAAGCATCACGCATAAGTACCACTGCCTGAACTGGACATTGTGCATAGCGCTGACGTGGTCGGGTCAAGCTTGGAATAAAATTCGCTCGATAAAGATTAATCCCATATTTTCCATCGCTTGCAATATGAAAATTCAATGGTAAATCTTGCTTTCTTTCCAGCCCCTTTAAGATCTTTCCCCATTTTTCGGGTGTGAAATATTGCCAGACAGTAGGTGCAATGAAAGGTAGATGAAATGCGCCGATATACCACGATTTAGTTAATTTTTTAAGAAAATCGATGGGACTCGTTTTCACTTCATCACGTAATAGCCATGCAGCATGATCCAGACAAGGGCCCGAAATGGTCGTATAAGACAAAATACGATCTTTAAATTTAGGTTCAGTCACCGATTCCCAAGTTTGAACTGATCCCCAATCATGTGCAGCCAAATGGAATGGTCGATTTAACAATAATTGATTAACGACGGCTTCCAGATCCAGAGAAAGTTGTTCAAGCCGATAATTACGAATATGTTTAGGAATACTGGATTGTCCAGCGCCACGAACATCGTAGGTGATAATATAAAAATCATCGATCAGCTCATGAATGATCGGCTCCCAGACTTCCTGATTATCAGGATAACCATGAACCAACACCAAGGCTGGTTTTTGCTGATCACCCCATGTCTTAGCACATAATTTCTGCTGATCGGAAGTTTGGACAGTGTAGATCTGAGGATGCATGCCATTTCCTTTTTGTTTTTGATTGACCATTTCTTTAATCGGATTAGGCATTGCTATCAATGCCAGAATGATGTTAGTTATCTAGTATGAAGATAACCGATCGAAAATCAATTGACCGCTATGAATATTTTAAAGCAAATTCAGACCATACCCGCAGTATCAAAGTTTATGATTAATCGCTATTCACCCTATCGTGGCGCGGGTATTAGTATCGATAAAATTGATCTTAATAATTATTACATTCGGGTTAAAATGTCACTCACCCGAAAAAACCAAAATATTGTCGGGACTCATTTTGGTGGTAGCTTATATTCGATGGTGGATCCTTTTTATATGTTGATCCTCATGCATCACCTAGGCTCAAAATATATCGTTTGGGACAAATCAGCGAATATCAATTTTTTGTCGCCTGGACGCAGTACCGTGTATGCTGATATTCGCTTAGATGCGATGGAGGTTGAGCATATCCGTGAGCTAGCCGAAAATTATGCACCAGTCCTCAGAAACTATACCGTTAATATTTTTGATGAATCTGGCGTCAGAATCGCCGAGATTCAAAAAACGCTTTATATTCGTCGCAAAAAACCAAAACCATTTTAACCATCTCATTTGATCCTGTTTTTAGTTGAAATTTAAAGCTTTTTTGATAAAAATAAAACACTCTATATTTGCCTAAATTCCTATCAAAAAAGACAGCTCAAAGCTGTCTTTTTTGTCATTGATAACAATTATTTTCTCTCTTGAATGGCTGCACCTGCACCGCCACCAATGGCTCCACCCACCGCAGCGCCACCATCGCCACCAAATATCGCCTTGCCGACAACTGACCCAATACCAGCGCCAACGGCACTACTGGTTGTTGAGGTACTATTACCACCTTTTGCATTGGCACCTACACCACCACCTAAGGCACCACCAGCAGCAGCACCAACGCCACCACCCACATGATTACCGACACCACCGCCAACAGCACCACCTAAAGCAGCAGCGCCAATACGTTGATTTGATGGACTCATATCCTGACAACCAGCAAGAATTGCGGTCGACATGACAGCGATCGCCATTAAACTCATTGTTTTTTTCATGTTTAACTCCTCCTTAAATATCTATCAGAATAAGCATTTTTAAAGAATTTTTTAATAAGATCATGTAACAAAATGCCCGATCCATGCAGTGATTTTGTAATCAAAAAAAATTGGTTAAATTTATCTTTTTCTTTGCATAAAAAAAGACACCCTTAGGTGTCTTTTTTCTCAATCAATTTTTTAGAATTGATCAGAATTTAATGCCTGACTAAAAGCTTGATCAACATCACTAAAGTCATTGTGCAATTCATATTCAGCCGCTTCAGCTTCCTGACGACGACGTTCAAGATGATACGCAAGACCAGTACCTGCTGGAATCAGACGACCCACAACCACGTTTTCTTTCAAGCCACGTAAATCATCTTCTTTACCTGTTACAGCCGCTTCAGTTAACACACGAGTGGTTTCCTGGAACGATGCAGCAGAGATGAATGAGTCGGTAGAAAGCGATGCTTTGGTAATACCCATCAACTGACGTTCAAACTTCGCAGGGAACTTGTTCTGAGCCAAGACTGCTTGGTTTTCTTGAACAACGCGGATGTAATCCACTTGTTCGCCTTTGATGAAGCTCGTATCACCACCATCCACGATATCAACTTTACGCAACATTTGACGTACGATGACTTCGATGTGCTTATCGTTGATTTTTACACCTTGTAGACGGTAAACATCCTGAACTTCGTTCACGATGTAGTTGGTCAATGCCACTTCACCTTTCAAACGCAAGATGTCATGCGGATTTTGTGGGCCATCAGAAATGGTTTCACCACGGTTGACATGCTCGCCTTCAAACACGTTGATTTGACGCCATTTCGGAATCAACTCTTCGTAGATTTCAGAACCATCATCCGGTGTAATCACTAAACGGTTCTTACCTTTGGTCTCTTTACCAAAGCTCACGATACCTGATATTTCTGCCAAGATCGCATGCTCTTTTGGCTTACGTGCTTCGAACAAGTCAGCAACACGCGGTAGACCACCGGTAATATCACGAGTACGTGAAGTTTCTTGCGGTACACGACCAATAACATCACCCACACCAATGGTTTCACCATCACGTACGGTTACGATGGTATTTTGTGGCAGGAAGTAGAACTGTTCGCCACCATCTGTGGTATCCAACACAATCGCTGGACGTAAATCTTTACCAGATGCAGGACGTGCTGTTACTGGCAAGATTTCAACCGTGGTCATACCTGTTGCATCATCTGTCTTAGAAGTTGCTGTAACACCATCAGCGATTTGACTGAAACGTGCTTTACCTGCAACTTCTGTAACAAGTGGATGTGTATGCGGATCCCAAGTTGCAACAATACCGCCTGCTTCAACGAATTCTCCGTCTTTCAACAGAATGCTTGCACCATAAGGCAGTTTGTAACGCTCGCGCTCACGGCCTAATTCATCAGCAATACCAATTTCGCCTGAACGCGAAACAGAAACCAAGTGACCTTTGGCATGTTGTACGGTTTTCACATTGTGGAAACGTACAGTACCTTTGTTACGCACTTGTACACTATTAGCAGCAGAAGTTCGGCTTGCAGCACCACCTACGTGGAAGGTACGCATGGTTAACTGTGTACCTGGTTCACCAATCGATTGAGCCGCCATAACACCAACAGACTCACCTGGGTTAACCTGATGACCACGAGCCAAATCACGTCCATAACATTTCGCACAAACACCAAATGATGATTCACATGCGATGACTGAACGAACTTTAACTTCATCCACACCCGCTTCTTCAAGCTGAGCTGCAATTTTCTCGTCAATCAAAGTACCACGTGGCAATACCACTTCATTGTCCGATGCACGACGTACATCTTCGGCTGTTACACGACCCAATACGCGATCACGTAATGGCTCAATGACATCACCACCTTGAATGAATGGCGTCATGACTAAGCCGCCCGCAGTTCCACAGTCAGGCTCAGTAATCACTAAATCTTGTGCAACATCAACCAAACGACGAGTCAAGTAACCTGAGTTCGCAGTTTTCAATGCAGTATCGGCCAGACCTTTACGTGCACCGTGCGTTGAAATAAAGTACTGAAGAACCGTTAGACCTTCACGGAAGTTCGCTTTAATTGGAGTTTCGATGATCGAACCATCTGGTTTTGCCATCAAACCACGCATACCCGCCAACTGACGAATCTGTGCCGCACTACCACGCGCACCAGAGTCAGACATCATGTAGATGCTGTTAAACGATTTTTGTTTCTCGTCTTCACCCTGTTTATTCTTCACATTGGTAAACGACAAGTTATCCATCATCGCTTTAGCGACTTGATCGTTTGTACGCGCCCAAATATCGACTACTTTGTTATAACGCTCACCCGCCGTCACAAAGCCTTGTTCAAACTGTTGTTCAATTTCACGGACTTCAGTTTCAGCCTTGTCAATAATGACTTGCTTTTGTGGCGGAATCACCATGTCTTCCATACCGACCGATACACCTGAACGAGTCGCTTGACGGAAGCCCAAATACATCAATTGGTCAGCAAAGATGACCGTGTCTTTTAGACCTAATTTACGATAGCAAGAGTTGATCAGTTTTGAGATGTTTTTCTTGGTCATCTCAAGGTTGATCATTTCAAAGCTTAGGCCTTCTGGAACAATTTCCCAAAGTAAGCAACGACCTGGTGTGGTATCCACAATAATAGTTTGCTTTTCACGCTGACCATTTTCATCGATCACAGTTTGGTGTACACGCACTTTTACACGTGCATGGATCGCAACTTTACCCGTTGCTAATGCACGGTTCACTTCATGCGTATCCGCAAACACCATGCCTTCGCCTTTGGCATTCACTGCATCACGCGTGATGTAGTAAAGACCCAAGACCACGTCCTGAGAAGGAACGATAATCGGCTCACCATTCGCTGGTGACAAGATGTTGTTAGTCGACATCATTAACGCACGCGCTTCAAGTTGCGCTTCTAGCGTTAATGGTACGTGTACCGCCATTTGGTCACCGTCAAAGTCGGCGTTAAATGCTGTACATACCAATGGATGTAAACGAATCGCTTTACCTTCGATCAAGATCGGTTCAAAGGCTTGTAGACCCAAACGGTGAAGTGTCGGCGCACGGTTCAACATCACCGGATGCTGACGGATCACATTCGCTAGAACGTCCCAAACTTCAGGAGTCTCGCGCTCAACCATTTTCTTGGCCGCTTTGATCGTAGTTGCCTGACCAGATGCTTGTAATTTTGCGAAAATAAATGGCTTGAACAGTTCAAGTGCCATTTTCTTCGGAAGACCACATTGATGCAAACGTAAAGTAGGACCAACAGTAATCACCGAACGACCAGAATAGTCAACACGTTTACCCAACAAGTTCTGACGGAAACGACCCTGCTTACCTTTGATCATATCTGCCAAAGATTTAAGCGGACGTTTGTTCGAACCTGTAATCGCACGACCACGACGACCGTTGTCTAACAAGGCATCAACAGATTCTTGTAACATACGTTTTTCGTTACGTACGATAATATCTGGTGCTGCAAGGTCAAGAAGACGCTTCAAACGGTTGTTACGGTTAATCACACGACGATAAAGATCGTTCAAATCAGAAGTCGCAAAACGACCACCTTCAAGTGGTACAAGCGGACGCAAGTCTGGTGGAAGTACTGGCAGTACATTCATCACCATCCATTCTGGCTTGTTATTTGACTCTTTGAACGCTTCCATCAATTTCAAACGCTTAGACGCTTTTTTAAGTTTCGTCTCAGAGGTTGTTTGTGGAATTTCTTCACGAAGACGTGCAATTTCAGCTTCAAGATCGATGTCTTTTAACAAATCCTGAACAGCTTCCGCACCCATTTTCGCAGTGAATTCATCACCGTGTTCTTCAAGCGCATTGTAATATTCTTCATCGCTAAGCAACTGATATTTCTCAAATGGAGTCATACCAGGGTCAGTCACAACATAAGATTCGAAATACAATACACGTTCAATATCACGAAGTGTCATATCCAGTAATAAACCAATACGGCTTGGTAATGATTTCAAGAACCAGATATGCGCCACTGGCGAGGCAAGTTCGATGTGACCCATACGTTCACGACGAACTTTTGCAGTTGTTACTTCAACGCCACATTTTTCACAAATGACGCCTTTGTATTTCATACGCTTGTATTTACCACACAAGCATTCGTAATCTTTTACTGGGCCAAAAATTTTGGCACAGAACAAACCATCACGTTCTGGTTTAAACGTACGATAGTTGATTGTCTCTGGTTTTTTAACTTCACCATGCGACCATGACTTAATCATTTCTGGTGACGCAAGACCAATACGGATACGGTCGAATTCAACGGGTGCATGACCGTCAGAATCCGTTTTCTTACGCATGATATCGAGCAAGTCTTTCAATTTTTTTCTCCGTGTGTCAGAGAGCTAGGCTCATCTGACTGGGTCACAAATATTGTTTTTTAACTGAATCTAATCCCCTTGCGGAGCTTTAATCGCTCCGTATTCCTCCTTTGTTGGAGGAAACCCTCTTTTCCAAGAGGGATTTGGGGATATTTAATGGAGAGTCTTAGTCACCATTTTTCAGTTCAATGTTGATACCTAAAGAACGGATCTCTTTGGTCAATACGTTGAATGATTCAGGCATACCCGGATCCATATAATGGTTACCATCTACAATGTTCTTATAGATGCGTGTACGACCTTCAACATCATCCGATTTCACAGTAAGCATTTCCTGAAGGGTATACGCTGCACCATAAGCTTCAAGTGCCCAGACTTCCATCTCACCAAAACGCTGACCACCGAATTGAGCTTTACCACCCAATGGTTGTTGCGTTACCAGAGAATATGAACCTGTTGAACGCGCATGCATCTTGTCATCAACCAAGTGGTTCAGTTTCAGCATGTACATATAACCTACGGTTACAGGACGATCAAACTGTTCTCCAGTACGTCCATCAAACAAAATCTGTTGACCAGTACGTGGCAATTCAGCCAACTCAAGTAACTCTTTGATTTGACTTTCTTCAGCACCATCAAATACAGGGGTTGCCAGAGGTACGCCTTTACGCAAGTTACCTGCCAAGATCAAGACTTCATCATCAGTCAGACTATTTAGATCTTCTTGCTCACCACCCACCTTGTTGTAAATCTTATCAAGGAAAATACGAAGCTCGGCAATGGTACGCTGTTGTTGCAACATCTTATCGATTTGCTCACCCAGACCTTTGGCTGCCAGACCTAAATGTGTCTCCAGAATCTGCCCCACGTTCATACGCGATGGTACACCTAACGGGTTCAACACGATATCTACTGGTACACCATTAGCATCATGTGGCATGTCTTCTACAGGCAAAATGTTAGAAACAACACCTTTGTTACCATGACGACCCGCCATTTTATCACCCGGTTGGATGCGGCGTTTCACTGCAAGGTAAACCTTAACAACTTTTAGGACACCTGTAGTGAGTTCATCACCTGTCGCTAATTTACGTTTTTTCTCAGCAAATTTCTCATCAATTTCAGCACTCTTCTCTTTCAAGAATACTTGAATTTGACTTAAACGCTCTGCAATACCTTCATCGCTTGGCTGAATCTCAAGTAAATCGACTAACTCAAGACCTGACAATAGATCTTCAGTCAGTTTGTCACCACGTTTAGTCGTGCCACCACCGTTAGAATCCTGACCTTTTAATAAGCGCACAATACGTTCACGTGCTGCTTCTTCAAAGATTTTATATTCTTCTTTCAAATCTTTACGGTACGAATCCAATTGCGCTTTTTCAATTGCAAGTGCACGATCATCTTTCTCAAGACCATCACGTGTGAAGACTTGCACATCGATAACAGTACCTTTAGTACCAGACGGAACACGTAAAGATGAATCTTTCACGTCAGCCGCTTTTTCACCGAAGATCGCACGAAGTAATTTCTCTTCTGGAGTAAGTTGAGTTTCACCTTTAGGCGTTACCTTACCTACCAGAATATCACCCGCAGTCACTTCCGCACCGATATACACGATACCTGATTCATCCAGTTTAGACAGTGCAGCTTCACCTACGTTTGGAATATCTGCTGTAATTTCTTCAGCACCTAACTTGGTATCACGCGCCACACAAGACAATTCTTGAATGTGAATCGAAGTCAAACGGTCTTCTTGAAGCACACGCTCAGAAAGCAAGATTGAGTCTTCGTAGTTGTAACCATTCCACGTCATGAAGGCAACGCGCATGTTTTGACCCAATGCCAACTCACCACCATCGGTAGAAGGACCATCAGCCAAGACATCACCACGACCAACTTTATCACCCAAGTTCACAAGAACTTTTTGATTGATACAGGTGTTTTGGTTAGAACGGGTGTATTTAATCAGGTTATAAATATCGACACCTGCCTCACCCGCGATCATTTCATTTTCATGAACACGAATGACCACACGTGATGCATCAACAAACTCAATCACACCACCACGTTTCGCGATTACGCATACACCTGAGTCACGTGCAACAGTCGCTTCCATACCTGTACCAACAAGCGGCTTATCCGCAAGTAGAGTTGGAACAGCCTGACGTTGCATGTTCGAACCCATTAAGGCACGGTTAGCATCATCGTGCTCAAGGAATGGAATCAATGATGCTGCCACAGAAACAACTTGCTGCGCAGAAACATCCATATGCGTCACTTTTTCAGGCGGCATACGTACAAATTCGCCTTGGTGACGGACTGAAACCATTTCTTCAACGAGGTTACCCTCTGCATCAACGCCAGAGTCGGCCTGTGCAATCACAGTACCCACTTCTTCAATCGCAGAAAGATATTCAACATCGTCAGTTACACGGCCATCTACTACTTTACGATAAGGGGTCTCCAAGAAACCAAAATCGTTAGCTTTTGCATAAACAGACAGCGAGTTGATCAAGCCAATGTTTGGACCTTCAGGCGTTTCAATCGGACAGACACGACCATAGTGAGTTTGATGTACGTCACGCACCTCAAAGCCTGCACGTTCACGTGTCAAACCACCTGGCCCAAGCGCTGATACACGACGCTTATGCGTAATCTCAGACAATGGGTTGTTTTGATCCATGAACTGTGACAATTGGCTTGAACCAAAGAATTCTTTGATCGCAGCAGCAACAGGTTTCGCATTGATCAAATCTTGTGGAGACAAGTTATCGGTTTCAGCTTGACTTAGACGTTCTTTCACAGCACGTTCAACACGCACCAGACCCACACGGAACTGGTTCTCAGTCATTTCACCGACTGAACGGACACGACGGTTACCTAAGTGGTCGATATCGTCGACTTCACCTTTACCGTTACGAATCTCAACCAATGTGCGTAGTACATCAGTGATATCCTCATTGGAGAGAATACCTTCAACTTCACGTGATTTTTGATCTGTACCGACTTCGTAAGGACGGCCCAAACGACGATTAAACTTCATACGACCGACAGGTGACAAATCATAACGTTCAGAAGAGAAGAACAAGTTATTAAACAAGTTTTCAGCCGCTTCTTTGGTCGGTGGCTCACCTGGACGCATCACTTTATAAATTTCAACTAACGCTTCTTCACGACCTGATGTCGTATCTGCACGTAAAGTGTCGGCAATAAACGAACCATGATCAATATCGTTGGTATACAGGATATTAAACTGCTTTACGCCGCCTTCAGCCAGCTTGACCATCACTTCATGACTAAGCAAAGTATTGGCAGAAATGATATCGCCATCTTTTAGTGTAATATCTTCAGCAGTGATACGCTCATACAGATACTCATCAGGCACTGAAAGCTTGCTTAGACCTGATGCTTCCATTTGACGAACATGACGCGCATTGATACGTTTACCTTGTTCTACAATGACTTTACCGTCATTATCAGTAATATCAAACTGCGCCATTTCACCGCGTAAACGTTCTGGCACAAGGTCAATTTGATAGCTACCCATGTCCAGATACACAGGAACTTTTTCATAGAACAAATCAAGAATTTGCTCATTGTTATAACCCAGTGCACGTAGAATAACAGTCGCCAATAGCTTACGACGACGGTCAATACGTACATAAACCAAATCTTTGGCATCAAATTCAAAGTCTAACCATGAACCACGGTAAGGAATAATACGTGCTGAATATAGCACTTTACCGCTTGAGTGAGTTTTACCTTTATCATGATCAAAGAACACACCTGGTGAACGGTGTAACTGAGATACGATAACACGCTCAGTACCGTTAATCACAAATGTTCCGTTCTCAGTCATGAGTGGCATTTCACCCATATATACTTCTTGTTCGCGGACATCTTTAATTGATTTCGTTTCACGATCTTTAATGATCAAACGAATTTTTACGCGCATTGGTGCCGCATAAGTTGATCCGCGAAGAATACACTCGCGTACATCAAACTCTGGTTTACCAAGACTATACTCAACAAATTCTAAAGCAGCATTGCCAGAATAACTTTCTATAGGAAAAACTGAACGAAATGCGGCTTGGAGACCGATATCTTCGCGGTTTTTCGGTGTTTTGCCATCTTGTAAAAACGTTCTGTACGAATCGACCTGAATCGAAAGCAGGTACGGAGCGTCCATGACGCTAGGCAATTTACCAAAATTCTTACGGATCCGTTTCTTTTCGGTATATGAGTATGCCATCTGGAGTCCTCGGAAAGTAAACCAGGCTCGCCTGCAGAACGAGCTTGGATGGAATGACGCAGGCCGATATGGCCACCACTTTTACAAATGCTGCAATTTTTAAGTGGTATTAAAACGCTTAACAATATTTTTAAACCAGAAAAATATTGGTAAGCGTTTGAATTTATTTCATTTGTTCCTAAAATCGAACATTTTTATATCGAACAAACAAAATCGAGCCGATTATTGTAACGCAAAAAGGCTGATGACCCAAGAGCCATCAGCCATTTTATGGGGCCGATTATCAAAAAATCGACCCCTTGATGCATTACTTAAGTGTAACTGTAGCACCAGCTTCTTCAAGTTTCTTCTTAAGCTCTTCGCCTTCTTCTTTAGAAACGCCTTCTTTAAGAACTTGTGGAGCACCTTCAACAAGATCTTTTGCTTCTTTAAGACCAAGACCAGTTGCTTCACGAACTGCTTTAATTACAGCAACTTTGTTCGCGCCGAAAGAAGTCAATTCAACATTGAATTCAGTTTGTTCTTCAGCAGCAGCAGCGCCAGCACCTGGAGCAGCAGCAACAGCTACAGCAGCAGCAGATACATTGAATTTCTCTTCAAATGCAGAGATAAGTTCAACAAGTTCAAGAACAGTTTTTTCAGCAACTGCGTTTAAGATTTCTTCGTTAGTTAAAGCCATGAGAATAACTCCAAATGGATATTGAATAAGGTAAAAGTGTGATTAAGCTGCTTCTGACTCGTTTTTCTCTTTGAGTGCTGTAAGTAAGCGACCCAATTTCGAAACAGGAGCCTGAAGAACAGAGGCAAGCATAGTAAGTGCTTTCTCTTGGTTTGGAAGGTTTGCAATAACGCTAACTTCAGCACCTTGATAAACTTTGCCGTCAAATGCAGCAGCTTTTAATTCAAATGCTTTGTTCGTTTTAGCAAATTCTTCGAACAAGCGTGCAGCTGCACCCATGTCGTCTTCAGAAGTTGAAAAACCAAGAATTGTTGGACCCACAAGGTTGTCATTCAAGATATCAAATTGAGTACCTTCAAATGAGCGTTTAGCTAAAGTATTACGCACAATACGAGTCGTAACACCAAGCTTACGAGCTTCAACTCGTAGAGTAGTTAATTGCTCTACAGTTAAACCTTGATAGTCAGCAACAACAGCAGAGAACGCTTTAGAAGCAACTTCGTTGACTTCTGCGACGATCTGTTTTTTGCCTTCGATAAGAAGAGCCATTGTAAAACCTCCTAAGGTGACTTATGCATCTGAGTTAGATGCACTCCCAATTCGTAAACCTTTCGGCTTACACGCGGAGGAGGAACAAATCACACCACCGCGTCTACTCAGGCAATCAATTAAGGTCAAAGTCGAAACTCCAACCACCTGAGGTCTTTGACGCTGGCAAATTAATATTTACCAATTCAAAGTCCGCTTGATGACATATTTGAATCCTCAAAAGACGCTTCAAATACGTTTACTCACCAAGACCTTTAAAAATCTTTTTACTAAAATTAGTTAGAAACGTTGTTTACATCAACAGTCAAACCAGGACCCATAGTAGAGCTCAAAGTGATCTTTTTGATATAAACACCTTTAGACGTTGCTGGTTTCAACTTTTTCAAGTCAGCAACTAAAGTTTCAACGTTTTGACGGATCGCTTCAGCGGTAAAACCTACTTGACCAATCGCAGCATGGATAATACCTGCTTTGTCTACACGATAACGCGCCTGACCTGCTTTCGCATTTTTAACTGCGCCAGCAACATCTGGAGTAACCGTACCCACTTTTGGGTTTGGCATTAAGCCACGTGGACCAAGGATTGTACCCAACTTACCTACAACACGCATTGCATCTGGAGCAGCAATTACGACATCAAAGTCAAGATTACCTTGTTGAATGCTTTCAGCAAGATCATCAAAACCAACGATATCAGCACCTTCAGCTTTAGCAGCTTCAGCAGCAGCACCTTGAGCAAATACTGCAACACGCACAGTTTTACCAGTACCCGCTGGAAGTGTAGTCGCGCCACGAACAACCTGATCAGATTTACGTGGATCTACGCCTAGATTTACTGAAACATCCAAAGATTCTTTGAATTTAGCAGCAGGAAGACCAGTTAGAACTTCCACCGCCTCTTCCAAAGTATAAACCTTGTTAGTATCAACAGCAGCAGCAATGGCTTTTTGACGTTTAGTTAACTTTGCCATGTCTTATAGCTCCACTTCCAAGCCCATAGAACGTGCAGAACCAGCGATGGTACGAACACGTGCGTCTAAATCAGCACCAGTTAAGTCTGGTTCTTTAGTAGTCGCAATTTCTTCTAACTGAGCGCGAGTCAATTTACCAACTTTAGTTTTGTTTGGTACAGAAGAACCCTTTTGAATACCAGCAGCTTTCTTAAGAAGAATAGATGCAGGCGGAGTTTTCATGATGAATGTGAACGACTTATCGTTATACACAGTGATCACGACAGGAATAGGCAAACCTACTTCAAGTTTTTGTGTAGCAGCATTGAATTCTTTACAGAATGCCATGATGTTAACACCACGTTGACCCAAAGCAGGACCAATTGGTGGAGATGGATTTGCTTTACCAGCTGGAACTTGCAGCTTGATATAGCCGTCAATCTTCTTAGCCATTATAGATTACCTCTGGGTACAAACGCCGCTAGGCTCCCCAACATTCACTTCACAACATACAAGATGCTGTAATAACAAATGCCCGATCAAATCGGGCGCTTTCCAACCAATCCAGATTAATTCGCTTTTTCGACTTGACGAAATTCGAGCTCAACCTGAGTTGGACGGTTAAATACATTAATCGTCAACGTTAAACGTGACTTCTCGTACTGAACTTCCTCCACGACTCCTTTAAAGTCTGTGAACGGACCATCAGTCACCAATAATTCTTCACCTGGTTCAAACATTGTCTTAGGACGAGGCGCTTCACCAGTATTACGCACACGTGCAAGAATCGCATCAGCTTCTTTTTGTGAAATCGGAGCAGGTTTTTCTGCTGTTCCACCTATAAAGCCAAGAACTTTTGGACACTCTTTAACAATGTGCCAAGTTTCATCATTCATTTCCATTTCGACCAATACATAGCCTGGAAAGAACTTACGTTCTGATTTACGCTTCTTGCCATCCTTCATTTCCACCACTTCTTCGGTAGGAACAAGGACTTCACCAAAGCTATCGGCAACAGCGCTACGTGCAATACGATCATTCAAAGAACGCATTACCTGTTTTTCATAACCAGAATAGGCATGAATAATGTACCAACGTTTCATAGCTCTTTTATCCGATAATTAACTTAATTAACCAACCCAGTCCATAGTCGAAACACCACAATACAATTGCAGTAATGACGACCACTAACAAAACCTGCCAAGATGTGGTCACGGTTTCTTGTTTTGTTGGCCAAGTTACTCGACGCAGCTCAAGACGCGCATCTTTAAGTAAACGAACAAAGCCTTTACCCTGATGGGTGGCGTATAATAAACCTAAAGCCACAACGACACAAGCGATAATTACACCAACGCGCACCCAAACACTATTTGCAGGTGGCCAATACGCAGGTAGATATTGATTCACCATAGCGGCACCGACTAAGAGTATCAGTGCAATCACCCACAACACGATATCCAGCGGCGAACCAGAAGTAACCACTTCGGCAGAATTATTTCTTTGAGGGATTGGCGCGTCGCTTAATGCGTCACGCGATTTATCATTCGACATTTTTTTACTCGTCGTTGAAGTCGCGACTTATTATATGGCACTCAAGTCAGCATCAAGCTTGTCATAACGTGGCAGGCCAGGAGGGACTCGAACCCCCAACATTCGGTTTTGGAGACCGACGCTCTACCAATTGAACTACTGACCTAGGACACACAAGCCGAGAGTCTAGACTCTCGGCTCAAAAATTGCAACCGTATAAAGTGATTATGCAGTTACTTTCGCAACAACACCAGCACCTACAGTACGACCACCTTCACGAATCGCAAAACGT
>NZ_JAHPRO010000008.1 GCF_025562455.1 Acinetobacter sp. WU_MDCI_Axc73 | reverse complement strand
AGGGGCGTCGCCAAGTGGTAAGGCACCGGGTTTTGATCTCGGCATCCGTTGGTTCGAATCCAGCCGCCCCTGCCATTTACATCATGAAAGTCAGACTGGTTTTTACTGAGTTTTTTGTTGAATTTTCTTGACATAAACAGGTAAAAATATTAAAGTTCTGCCGCATTAGGGGCGTCGCCAAGTGGTAAGGCACCGGGTTTTGATCTCGGCATCCGTTGGTTCGAATCCAGCCGCCCCTGCCATATAACAGATTGTTCCTTAAACTACCCGTTAGAAAAATGAAAAATTTTTCTTTTGCGCTCGGGCAAAGCATTGCTTTACCCCTTTGGAAAATCATGGTTTTTTCCCTTGCGCTCGGGTGAAGCGTTGCTTCACGTAATCCTCGCTCAGGTGCTTCATGCCCAATCTTGTCGTTTTTAGTGGAACTGCTCATCCACAATTTGCTCAAAAAGTCGTTAGTCATTTGCACATCCCTCTGGGAGCCGCTGCTGTAGGTAAATTTTCTGATGGTGAAATCACTGTCGAAATTACTGAAAATGTGCGTGGCAAAGACGTATTCATTGTTCAGCCTACCTGTGCACCCACCAACGATAACCTGATGGAAATTTTGGTGATGGCAGATGCTTTACGTCGTGCCAGTGCAGGACGTATTACAGCTGTGATTCCATATTTTGGTTATGCTCGTCAAGACCGTCGTCCTCGTTCAACTCGTGTACCCATTACTGCAAAAGTAGTTGCAGATATGTTGACTACAGTTGGCATTGACCGTGTGGTGATGATTGATTTACATGCTGACCAAATTCAGGGCTTCTTTGATATTCCTGTCGATAACATCTATGGTACGCCTGCATTGCTAGCAGACTTACGTCAGCAACAGCATCACAACTTAATGGTCGTTTCGCCAGACGTTGGTGGTGTTGTTCGTGCACGTGCAGTGGCCAAGCAAATGGGTGATATTGATTTAGCGATTATTGATAAACGCCGTCAAAAAGCCAATGAATCTCAAGTGATGCATTTGATTGGTGATGTAAAAGATCGTGATTGCGTGATTGTCGATGATATGGTCGATACAGCAGGTACGCTGTGTAAAGCAGCCGATGCACTTAAACAATTTGGTGCGCGTCGTGTGATTGCCTACGCCACTCACCCTGTTCTTTCAGGTAAAGCGATTGAAAATCTTACCAACTCTGTGATTGATGAACTGGTTGTGACAGATACCATTCCTCTTTCTGTAGAAGCGCAAAACTTGGGCAAGATTCGTCAAGTCTCAGTTGCGGGCATGGTCGCTGAAACAATTCGTCGTATTAATAACGAAGAATCTATTAGCGCAATGTTCGATAGTTATCTATAATAGCGCAGCTTTTTTTCTAAACCCTAGCTTTGGCTAGGGTTTTCTATCACTAAACTGGTCGCAAGTTTAGTTTATTTAAACCTTACTAGGATTTATCTCATGGCAAACTTCGTATTAAACGCTCAAGCGCGTGCTGAAGACAAACAAGGGAAAGGTGCGAGCCGCCGCCTTCGTCGCGAATTTTTAATTCCAGCAATTATCTATGGTGGTAATGCTGAACCTGTAGCAGTTACTTTAGAACTTCGTGAAGTGGTAAAAGCTTTAGAAAGCAATTCATTCTTTGAAGAAGTTGTAGAAATCAAAATTGGTGACAAAGTTGAAAACGTTAAAATCCAAGCGTTACAACGTCACCCAGCTAAAAATACACCAATGCACGCAGACTTTAAACGCGCGTAAGTTGTATTGAGCGTAAATTAGTGTCAAATATTTCGCTAATTGTTGGTTTGGGCAATCCCGGTACGGAATATGCCCAAACCCGCCATAATGCAGGTTTCTGGTTTGTTGAGCAGCTTGCAGATCAATATGGTATTACTCTAAAAAAAGATCCCAAATTTAACGGTTATACGGGACGTGGTACAGTAGAAGGACACGATATTCGTCTGCTAATTCCCACTACCTTCATGAACCGCTCTGGGCAAAGTGTCGTTCCCTTTGCCAAATTCTATCAAATTGCCCCTGAATCCATTTTAATTGCTCATGATGAATTGGATATGAATCCCGGTGTAATTCGTCTTAAAAGTGGTGGTGGTCATGGTGGTCACAATGGGTTACGTGACATTGTTCCGCATATTGGCTCAAATTTCCATCGTTTACGGATTGGTATTGGTCATCCTGGTTCGAAAGAACGTGTTTCAGGACATGTACTGGGCAAAGCCCCTAAAGATGAACAACAATTGATAGATGATGCAATTCATTATGCAATTTCTAAAGTGAAACTCTTGGTCGATGGTCAACTTTCACAGGCCATGAATCAGATCAATGCTTACAAGCCGAATTAACTTGAATTGTTGAACGATCGAGCTTGCCTTTCGCTTTTTTTAAGAGCAAAATGCGCATTCAAATGCCGACTCAAAAAGTCAGATAAGGTTTAAACTGTAAGATCATACGCTTAGGTCAACTCAGGAGACGCTAGCCATGCTATCTCGTTTATTAAAATGCAAAATTCACCGTGCAGTGGTTACGCATGCCGAACTTCACTACGAAGGTTCTTGTGCAATTGACGGCGTATTAATGGATTTAGCAGGAATTCGCGAATACGAAGAAATTCATGTCTGGAACGTCACCAATGGTAAACGTTTTGCGACTTATGCGATTCGTGGTGAAAACAATTCTGGTATTATTTCAGTCAATGGTGGCGCAGCACATCAGGCTGATGTCGGTGATCTTGTGATTATTGCCACCTTTGGTGACTTTACTGAAGCTGAAGCAAATGCGCATAAACCACGTTTAGTTTATGCGAATCCAGACAATACAGTCAATCACACTGCAAACTGCATTCCAGTTCAAGTGGCATAAAATTTTATATATATTTTAAAAAGCTCGCATTGCGGGCTTTTTTATGCCTTATTCGAAATAATTTTTGAACCTATTGTTCTAAAAAATTACTCATTTTTTAGTTGAAAAAGACTATAATTATTGAACATCGCTTCAGGGCGGGGTGTAATTCCCCACCGGCGGTAAACTCAACATGAGTAAGCCCGCGAGCGATTGTCCCACCTAAATTGGGCCAATTGCAGATCTGGTGTAAATCCAGAGCCGACGGTATAGTCCGGATGAAAGAAGACGACGTTTCAACATAGGATAGATAGTCTAACCTATTGCTACGCCCCCATTTCTCATCAGTCCTGAAATGTTTAAACGTACTTTACTTTACGAGAGCATTTCATATGTCTAGTTTGATTCAACCTGAAATTTTCTTTTCAACGCTATCCCCTGCCAACCAACGAATTCAACAAGCATTGGAAGATATTCGTCAGGGCAAACCCGTATTAGTCATGGATGATTTTGATCGTGAAAATGAAGCGGATCTAATCGTTGCCGCAGAAACATTAAATGTAGAAACCATGGCACGTATGATCCGTGATGGTTCTGGAATTGTCTGTTTTTGCTTAACAGAACAACTTGCTGATCATTTAGACTTACCACCTATGGTACAAAATAACTCGAGTCAGTTTCATACTGCATTTACGGTGACGATTGAAGCAGCTCAAGGCGTAACTACGGGTGTATCTGCGCAGGATCGTGTCACTACAATTCATACCGCGATTAAAGATAATGCTGTTGCAAGTGACCTCAACCGTCCTGGCCATGTATTTCCTTTACGTGCTCGTAATGGTGGCGTTTTAACCCGTCGGGGGCATACTGAAGCAACCATTGATCTAGCTCGCATGTCAGGTTTAAAGCCAGCAGGCGTGTTGTGTGAACTTACTAATCCAGATGGAACAATGGCAGCAGGTGTTCAGGTTCTAGCCTATGCTCAAACTCACCACCTCACTTTGATTACAATTGAAGAGTTAGTTCAATATCGAGTGGAACATCATATTTAAGACTTTAAGTCCCTTGTTAGGTAATGCCATTTAGTTAAGACAAAAGTATTAAAATGGACAAAATGAGTGTATGTAAATACGCTCATTAACTGACTGGGTATTAAGCAAATGCTGGCTTTTTCGCCAGTGAAAGCACCTTAACAATATTAAACGACATGAATTGAGATTGATTCTCTACAATGGCATAATATAGGTTTACTCTCCTCTATTGGATCGTTTTCAATATGGCTATGCGTCCTGAAGTACGTCGTCGTACCATTGTTCTTGTTGCTTTTTCACTCATTCAGTGGGGATTTGTTCTATATATTTTAAATAATCAATTATTTAATTTGGACACCTATCAGCGTATTTTATTGTTCTGCGTAAGTTGTTTAGGTGGTGGTTTTCTTATTATGGCTTCGTTACTTTACATGGTTATTAAAGGTAATGCGGATAATTTATAGTATCCGCTTTTATCAAAATCATTTTATTTTCGATTGGAAATAAAAAATAGTTTTATATAAATAATACTTAAAAGGATTTATATGCTTTAATGGTTTTAATTTATATTGTTTAATAATATTAAATTTTGCTTTAGAGAAATTTTTATTCGTCTTATATTTTTCTAAAATAAAAAGCAACTCTTTGCACATAAAATCATTTTTCTTTGACATATTTTCATTATGTGACCTATAAAAAGCAAGTATTTCAGGAATAGTGACTATCTTCTTATTATGGCTTTTTAATTTCAACCATAAATCCCAATCCTCTATTTTAACAGAATTATCAAAACCACCAATTTCTTTTAAATCTGATAATTTATGTATTGCTGTTGGAGCATATAAAACAAAATTATGTAAAATAATATCATCAAAATTATAAAACTGTAATGGAGTTTCATGAGTTGATATAACTTCATCACTAGCATTAATTAATTTTATCCCACTATAAAATGAAGTAACATCTGGATACTTTTCTATGTATTTCAATTGAACTTCAATTTTATTTTCAAAAATAATATCATCAGATGCTAAAAAACAAATTAAATCACCTTTAGCCCAGTTAATTCCTTCATTCAATGTTTTGCATAACCCCCTATTTTCTCTTGCAATAAATTCAAAGCGACTAAATCTTTTTTTATACAAAACTATATTCTGTTTGATTTTTTCAACTGATGAATCGGTTGAGCCATCATCAATAACAATCAGTTCAATATTTTTATAAGATTGATTAAAAACACTCATTAAAGTTTTTTCAACAAAATCCTCATGATTATAACAAGGAACAACAAAAGTAACTAATGGGCAATTCATTAAAAAAAACTCAAAAAATTAATTAATATCATATTGATTAAGTATAAATCTTTTAACTTTGACTCTCAAATATTGTAGATAATCTTTTTCAGTAGTAACTTTAAAATTCAGTGAATTCCGCTCTCGCTCTAAATAACTTAAAGAGTTATCACTTTCTACAATAGGATGATCAAAAACAAAACTCACATAGAAATTAAAATTCTCTTGCATACCAACTAATTGTTGCCAATGATCGTAAATTCTTGGAATTTGATGATATTCCAATAACATTTTTGCCATTTTTTGATCAACAACATATGCATACGCATAAGACAATCGATCCAAAAAATCTTTATCAACTTTAAGTACTTTCTGTTGATATAGTTTCTTATCTAAGTCATAGCCTCGAACACGATTACAGATTTTCATTTGAATCCCACCGACACTGAAGAAAAAATTTTCTCCTAAATCGAGATTTTCAATCTGATTTTCTAGATCATCGAAATTAATTTCAAATCGCTCAATGACGTCATCTTCAAAAATGATGGCATATTTTTCATTTGTTGAAAGAAAGTCTTTCAATGCTTCAAGATGTGAAAGCGTACACCCCAACTCTCCTGGCGTCATTGCCTTATTTTTGCCAGCAACACCCATTTCAAAATACTGGCTCACACTTAAATTCTTGCCAATAATTCCAAATTGTTTAAAGTCATCTTTATATTTATAAAATGTCGGTTGTGCGTAAAAGCCTTGTAGTCTTTTACTGTCTTGGGATTCGATACTAATTAAATATTTTTTCATTTCAACCAAATGCTAAAATAAAGTGAAAGTAATCTATCGATTATAGTGATTCTGAGTGTAAAATTTAATGCTGAAACGTCAAATTCTAAAAAAATGGTATAAATACCAACAAAACAAACAGCAAAAAGCTTTTGATTCGCATTGGTACATGCGTTTTGGTTGGTTAAATCAATCTTTTGATCACCTCAACCAACTTAATGATCTTTTCGAGATTCATTCTCCGCAAAAATTTACATTCGCAGATAGTTTTTATGCAGAATATGAAGGGAAGTCTTATATTTTCTTTGAAGAAGTGGATGACCAGCATCCTGTTGGCTTTTTATCCGTACTCCAAATTTTTAAAGACGGCACTTATACCCAACCGCAAACCATCTTAAAACTTGGTTATCACCTTTCTTATCCTTGCGTATTTCAAATCGAAAATGACTGGTACATGATTCCAGAAACTTCGGACAATAAAACCATAGAGCTTTGGAAATGTACAGAATTTCCACTTCAATGGGAAAAACATTCAAATATTCTGAACAATATTGAAGCCGTTGATAGCACTCCTTTCTACCATGAAGGAATGTGGTATTTATTCACATCAACGCGCAGAAACTGCAAAAAATTTGGTGATCGTTTAGATTTATTTTTTACTCAAGATATTTTAAATCCTGAATGGAAAGAGCATCCCAAAAACCCAGTATGTAAAGGCAGTCAACAATTTCGAATGGCTGGAAAACCTTTTTTTTATCAAGGCAAATTGGTTAGACCAAGTCAGGACTCATTAAAACGCTATGGCGGAAATATTGAATTAAAAGCCATTACCCAGCTAAGTCCAACTGATTATCAGGAAGAACTTCTAGATGTAATTCTGCCAAATTGGAATCCTATGGATGATGGTTGCCATACTATTAATTATGAAAATGGCTTTGTGGTGTTAGATTCCATTCGTCTCTCTGCAAAAAACCATTAAGTTTTAAGCAGATTTTCATAAATACTGAGAGTCTGCTGTGCCATTGCAGTGACCGTCAATTTTGACTTGGCTTTTTTGAAAAGAAGATCAAATTCAGATTTTGCTTGAGGCTTTAAAGCCTGTTCAATGGCGATGGTGAGCCCTTGATGATCACCAATATCGGCTAGATATTGGTTTGGCAACCATTCCACAACACCATTCACCCGAGTTGAAGCCATTGGTTTATCGGCTTGTAAAGCTTCAACCATGACCAATGGAAAACCTTCACGATCGGATGACAAAGCGACAACATCAGCCAATTGGATAAGTTCTCTCGCATCTGCTCTAAACCCTAGAAAAGCCACTTTATTTTGTAGCCCTTGAGTCTCTACTTGCTTTTTCAAAGCGTCTTTAAGCGATCCATCCCCAACAATACATAGATTCGCATCAATATCCTGCACGGATTGAATCAATAGGCTGATATTCTTAACAGGTTCTAATCGCCCAATACACATGACGACTTTTTTTAATGGATCAAGATGTGGAAAATTAGATCGAATGCTCTGAATTAACACGTTTTTTTTCTCTGTGTTTAATAGAGGCTGAGGATAAACACCATTATAAACCACATGAACTTTATGGTTTGGAATACCCTGAGCCAAAGCTTGACTCACAGCAATCACAGCATCTCCAACCAAATAAGCAGATTTATTTTTTTTCGTTCCATGAATGGTAGTAACCACTTTTAGATGTGGCAAAAAAGATCGAATTCGTGAAATCAATTCAGCAGCTTTACCCGCCTGTGCATGAACAATATCAGGTTGAATTTGTTGAATCAGTGATTTCAGTTGCCAAAGTAGAAAAATGTTCCAACGGCTACGCGCAAAGTCTACCGCATGGAATTTAACATTTGAATTAAATTTCTCTGCATAGCAAGGATGCGCAATAACATGCACCTCCTGACTCAATGCTAACTCATTAGTCAGATTAAACGTATGCTGTTCTAAGCCTCCCAATCCTCCACTCGTTGCCAATACTTGAACAATTTTCATCATCAATCTTCTTATTTATTGTTTTTATTCATGCTTTTTTCAAACAATTTGGCTTCTTTTAAAAAAGCATAAAAGGCATTGACCATACTATTCACAAATCCTCGCCAACCATTTAAAAAACTGCGACGAATAAAATATGATTTGATAAAGGTTAACGGCATGACCACAATCAGTTTCGCAAGACTTGGTGTTTTACCCTTTTGAAATTTTTCAGCAGCTTTAAGATTTGAATACTGATTATTTTTTTCAACTTTGACAAAAATACTCGACTCACCGTAATGATAGATATCATGCTCAGCGCGACGTGATTCACCATCAACCATCACATTTTCGTGGACTTTGTTGGCAAGATCATAATGCCCTTTCGACTTGCGAAAAAAACGAACCTTGGCATGTTTCTTGGTATGTTTACTATTTAGTACACCTAAGAAAACATCGTTTATTGGCGTAATTAAGGCATCAATTTTATCTTGTTGAATCACATCCATAATCTCTTGTTTTAAACCTTCAGATAGCACTTCATCACCATCTAAATTCAGCACCCAAGCATTGCGGCATTTTGCCAAAGCCAGACTTTTTTGCCCTGCGTATCCTTGCCAATCCTGATGAGAGATTTTTACATTCTCAAACTGCTGGGCAATTGCATAAGTATGATCTGTACTGCCAGAATCAAGAATAATCACTTCATCAAAATGTTGAACACTTTTTAAAGTCTGTTCAAGCCAAGCACCACAATTTAATGTCACGATATAAACACTGCATGGAATTTCACTCATAACTTATAACGTCCTTTGGCAAGTGCAATACGCATTTGAAGCGCATTCATCGCACCGTGAGTACTTACTCTCGGAATATTAAAAGGGTGCTCTGGATTATAAGGCTCAATCTTTTTGCGGGTGGAAACCGCATTTTTAAAGCCTATTTCACGCACCATTTGCTGATGTTTTTCATTAAAGCGGCCAAAGGGATAAGCAAAACTTGGGCATTTTCCAACCAGCGCTTCGACATCATGTTTAGACTGCTGCATTTCCTGATAAGCAGTTTCATCGTCCAACTTAAGCAAATTCACGTGATGTTGCGTGTGCGCCCCGAACTCTACTAAACCAGAAGAAGCCATTTCGTGAATTTGGACATGACTCAGTTTTTCAATACCTTCTATTTGTGTAGCCAAATAAATTGTGGCTTTCGCCTTATATTTTTTTAAGAGCGGATAAGCATAGATATAATTATCCATAAAACCATCATCAAAACTTAAGGCCACCACATTGCTTTGTTCACGATATTGTTCCAACTCCGAGACAAAACAAAATATTGATTGCTTACTTACCAAGAGTCGTAATAGTTGCTCAAACTTTTCGGGAGGCATATTCATGCCAGACGCATCGCTATGTGGCGTGACCTGATGTAGCATGACTACACGCGGCAATTTACTCGAACGAAACGGAAGCCAAAAGGTATAATTACCTAGAAAGTAAAGTAAACTTGCCACAATCACCAAACCGATTATGGCATATAGCAACCACATCATACGTAGACCTCATGTGACCATTCATACTCTTCTGAAAGAGGTTGCTGGAAAACCACTTCAAGCATGTATTGAGTAATCCGTTTTGCATTAAATGATTGACGCGTTTTTTCCCACCCAGCTTGTGCAACCTGTATCATTTGTTCAGGATGCCGATCAAAGAATTGAATCTTTCTGGCCAGATCAGCCTGATCATTAAAATAAACGACTTCATGTTCATTATACAAGCTCTCAAAATCTGGAATGCGGGGACAAAATGTTAAGAGCCCATTTCCTGTAAGTTGAACAATACGATCAGAACTATATAAAGTCACATCATTACGTCTTGAATAATTCAGCCCCATTTTAGACTCTGCTAAAACTTGATAATAAGCTTTCCCATAAAACCCAGCCTGATCAAAACACCCATAATATTGATATTTAATTTGATTGCTCTGTAAGGCTTCTGCCAAATCTTTTAAAAATTTTTCGCGCTCTGGCTCTTTATAAACCACACCACAAAAGATAAAAGTTTTATCTGCGTTAGGATCTTCAAATTGCTTTAATGTTTCCACATTATGATGCCCGATATTTGGCATATACGCTGTACTTAAATGTGGCTGCTTTAGCTTCGCCAGATATTCACCTGCAGTTGTACAAAAAATAGCATCAAGATAGGGAGAAAACGCTTTTAAAAAATCCAGTTTGTGTTCAAGGTAAAGCGGATCTACATACCAAAAAGCAATTTTGGTTTTCGGGTATACTAGTTTAATCTGTTTAAGTACGTCTGGACTCATCAAATCACTATGTCCAATTAGGACTAAGTCAGGTTCAAGATTATCCACAATTTTTAAAATTTCTTTATTGGCCCAATTTGCACCTAATTTTTTTGTTTTAAAAACGGTTCCCATGCGAGCCATATCACGAAAACTAAAATCGTAGACAAAATGACCATTTTCGATCAATCCAGCTGAAATCTTCCGATCTGTACAATAAAAATGTGCGCCCTGCTTATTAAAGCCAAAATTTGCAATATGCAATATTTTCATTTAATTAAAAACCCGATGAGCCCAATAATTGTGATGCTACTCGCTTCGCCTCGTGTAATGGAGCTGAAAGCTGTAACAAACGAATAATAGTTTCTTCTGTAGTTTGTTCAAAGGGTAATTGATCAATTAATTGCGTAATTCTATCAGATTTCAATCGATCCATTACAATTACCCCAACCCTACAACCCGCAGTTAACGCCTCAAAAATCATTGAAACACTATCCTCTGTCACATAGACTGCTTCTGCCTGTTGCATTTGCTCAAAGATCCAGCCCTGTGGGGTATGTTCTACAGGGAAAAGCTCTAATTGCGACGCATAATTTTGTTTTTTTAAACGATCAAGAAAATGCGCAGGTGTTCGTCGCGAGGTCGTCAAGATGATCTGACAGTTTGGATTGTGCTGAACAATTTGTTGTATCCCGATTAATACTTTCTCCTCACTCCACTGATGCCGTTTTGAGTTTCCACCAAGTGCAATTAAAATCCGATTGGCTTGATGACGATGTTCATTTTCAATCGGATTTAAGGCACCTTTTGTAACAATGACTCGATCAGAAGCAGCAATACCATCATGTTCAGGAATAATTGCGTAGTCAAAAAACTGAATGGGTAAGCTGGGTTTCATCAAGATTACAGTTTTAGCTTGAGGATAAATTTTTCCCAATAACCAAACTCGAAGATGGGTATGTGAACCTACCCCAAAAATAAAATCTGGCTGTTGTGCAATACCGCTCATTTGATGGCTAAAAAATCCTTTAAAAATAAGCAGCAAAGGTAATTTTTCTAGCTGGATTTCTTCAAAAGTGGTATTGGGATTTTGCTGATGCATGGCTTGATATAAGCCAAGAGCCTGTGATCGATGTCCCGCCTTAGCATCACTCACATATACGATATGCATTTTATTTTCCCAATCTCACCAGCATAAAAAAAGGCGAAACATCAGTTTCGCCTTTCATCTTAACTGATTAGATTATTTAACGTAAGTTAACCAGTGTTCATATTTTGGATTTTTACCTTGAACAGCATCAAAGAATGTCTGTTGGATAATCGTGGTAATCGGACCACGACGACCTTCACCAATTTGACGGTCATCATATTCGCGGATTGGTGTTACTTCAGCCGCAGTTCCAGTAAAGAACGCTTCATCTGCAATATAAAACTCGTCACGCGTGATACGACGCTCTACTACGTCATAACCCAAATCTTTAGCAATGGTGATAATCGTTTGACGGGTAATACCGTCTAAAGCACCGCCTGCAATGTCAGGCGTATGCAATACACCATCTTTTACCAAAAATACATTTTCGCCAGAACCTTGACATACATAGCCTTGAGGATCCATTAGCATAGCTTCATCATAACCAGAATGTGCAACTTCCTGATGCGCTAAAATTGACAAAGTATAGTTACCAGATGCTTTTGCCTTGCACATGGTCACATTCGGATGATGATGGGTAAATGAAGATGTTTTAACACGAATACCCTGTGCCATCGCTTCTTCACCGAGGTAAGCACCCCAGCCCCACGCCGCAACTGCAGCATGGATGGTATTATCTGTCGCTGCAATTCCTAATTTTTCAGAACCAATCCAAATCAGTGGACGTAAATAGCATGAAGCCAGTTTATTTTCACGCACGACATCAATTTGCGCCTGCTCAAGCGTTGCTTGATCAAATGGGACTTTCATTTGATAAATTTTTGCAGAGTTTAGCAAACGTTTAGTGTGGTCTTGAAGACGGAAAATTGCTGTACCTTTAGGTGTTTCATAGGCACGGACACCTTCAAAGACACCCATACTATAGTGCAGCGTATGAGTTAAGACGTGGATTTTTGCATCACGCCAATCAACCATTTGTCCATCTTGCCAAATAAAACCATCACGATCAGCCAAATTCATGGCACACACTCCAAATTTTTACACAATCATTTACTCTCCAGCATCACCGTTGATACTGGATCTATTAATCTTTGCCATAACTTGCAAACGACCTCGCGGGTATCTCGCCAGTCCGCAGCACTGACTTGCATGGATTGATTTGCAAGGGCTAGACGGTGGCTCTCGGCTCGTTCACTGAGATAAGCGTGTATCAATGCTGTGGCATCTTCACTGGATAAGCAGCCTGCTTTAGCAGCATCTTCAAGAATTCTTACATTGTCGGAAAAATGGGCGAGATCAGAATTCGCTCCACTCCATGCAAGTACCATATACTGTGCCATAAATTCGATGTCAACGATACCACCTGCGTCCTGTTTTAAATGAAAAATCCCATGTTTTTTTTGTTCTGAGGAAGAACCTAAATGATCTTTCATTTTCTGACGCATTTTTAATACTTCTTCCTGAACGTATTTTTCGTCACGCGGCTGGGTCAATATCCATGCACGCAAGTGTGCAAATTTATTTCTTAAATCCATTTCACCTGCGATAGAGCGTGCGCGCACCAATGCCTGATGTTCCCATAGCCATGCACTCTTTAATTGATAATGTTCAAATGCCTTTAGGCTAGTAACCAATAAACCCGCCTCACCAGAAGGACGTAGCCGAGTATCAATCTCATACACTCGGCCATCAAGTGTTTGTGTGGTCATCAGTGATAAAAACTTTTGGGCGACGCGAACAGCAAACTCAAACCCAGTAATGGCTTTGTGTCCGTCCGTTTCAGCTTGCTCATCAAAATAATGAATAAAGACTAAATCCAGATCAGATCCATAACCTAATTCGATTCCACCGACCTTACCATAGCCGATCACGGCAAAGCCATTATGTTCAAGTGAGCAGCGTTGTCCTTCTGCATCTAAAGGATAACCATGCCGTTTCACCACTGTTTGATAAGCCAGATTTAAAGTAGCAATGACGCAGACTTCTGCAATATCTGTTAAAGCATCAGATACTTTCATCAGTGGACTTTCTGCCAGAACATCACTGGCTGCAACGGTCAGTACATTGCTTTTTTTAAATAAACGTAGTACCTGCATTTGATCTTCAACTTGATCAATTTCAATACGTAGTAATTGTTGACGTAGTGAATTCTCCAGATCTTGACGCTTTGGCAGTTCAAAATCCATCGATAAAAATTCATCGAGTAATACAGGGTATTGTGTCAATTCTTCACAAATCCATGGACTGACCGTTGCCATTTTGACCAATCGCTGCATTGCTCCTCGGCTTTCCATCAGCATCACCAGATAAACTGTACGGCGCATCACCGACTCAACTAATGGCATCAAACGTGTTAGTGCAACTTGCGGTTTATCGGACTGTAAAACGGCTTCAATAAAATGAGGCCAAAAATCTTTTAAGCGCTGTATCGCTTTAGAGGGTAGTTTTTTCAAGGCATTCCCATGCCAGAATTCATGAATTAGATTTTTGGTTGAATCATCTAGCACTGCATCTAAGCGCAGTTCAAGCTGTGTTTCGGTTTCTGCAGGTGAAGCAACTTCTTCCTGAATCAGATTTTTAAACTGATCACTGACTCGTGCGCGTTTTTGATTTAAAACCTCTAAAAACTCATCCCAAGAACCATAACTTAGTGTATCAATCATGCGTTGGCGGAGTTCAGGTTCAACTGGCAACATTTGCGTTTGCTGATCATTTAAAGCCTGTATTGCATGTTCGACTCGTCTTAGAAATAGATACGCATCTTCAAGCTCAATGACTGCCTGAGTCTCTAGTAAACCGACTTGCCCCAAGTGATGCAGACTAATCAGACATTGCCGATCCTGCAACTCGCGTTTGGATCCGCCATAAATGAGCTGGAAAACCTGTACAATAAATTCGACTTCTCGAATCCCGCCAGCACCTAGCTTGATGTCATCCGCAATATTACGACGAGCTACTTCTCGCTCAATCATAGCTTTCATTTCACGCATGGCTTCAAAGGCGGAATAATCGACATAACGGCGAAATACAAAAGGCCGTGTCATTTCGAGTAAGTCATCACCACGTTTACCACCGCTAATAATACGAGCTTTGATCCACGCATAACGTTCCCATTCGCGCCCATGCTGAATCAGATATTTTTCCAGTGCTACATGACTAATTGCTAAAGCTGAGCCATCTCCCCAAGGGCGTAGACGCATATCAACCCGAAATACAAATCCATCTGCGGTGATATGATCGAGCAAATAGATGAGTTTTTGTCCCCATAAAATGCAAAACTGCTGGACATCAATCGACTTACGTCCATTGCTTTCACCTTGCTCATCGAAGGCAAAAATCAAATCAATATCACTGGACAAATTGAGTTCCTGCGCGCCCAATTTCCCCATGCCTACTACGATCAAATCTTGAATCTGACCATCGTAACCAATCGGTTCTCCATGTTTGGCAAGTAAAGGTGGAAGAGCAAACTGCTTGGCTGCACAGATACAGGCATCTGCAAAATCTGAAAGTTCACGAGTCAGTGTTACGACATTGGTCAGTTGATTGGCATCTTGCCAAATCCAGCGGAACATAAGTTTGGCACGTAAAATCCGTAGACTACGCATCCACTGACTTTCATCTTGAATGTCTTTTAATTCTTGTTCAACACGCTGAAAAATATCGTTGGTGGTAAGTGCATAATGAAATTGATCGATTGCATAATCTTGTTCTAAAGCAGATTGATGTAAACCCAAAACCTGCTCAGCATATTGACTCGCTCTTAATGTTTTTTGCAACTGCTCAGTATTCATAACAAACCTGCAACTTCTATTTAACATAGTTATAACAGTTGCAGGTTCATTTAGGGAAATCTATTTAAGCAACAGTGACATCACCGCTATCTTTTTGAGCAAGCGACACGCCAGTTACATCTGTCGCGCAAGGCAATACCACCTTGAATATAGTGCCATCTCCTTCTTTAGAACTGACAGAAATTTTTCCAAGATTTAGGTCAATAAATCGTTTACATAACGTCAAACCCAGACCTGCACCTTTTTCACCATCAGTTCCTCTTAAACTTGCCGTAATTCGAGGATGGAAAAGGGTAGACATTTGCAATTCGGTCATGCCTAAGCCATTATCTTCGATCTGAATTTCAATACCATCATTGGTCAAACTAGCACGGAGTGCCACAAAACCATGACCATCTAATCGTGTAAATTTTAAGGCATTTGAAACTAGATTTTGGATCACCGAAGTAATCATATTGATATCGGCATATACTTTTAGATCTTCTGGAACTTCGTCAATCAGTGCAATTTTCTTTTTAATCGCTAATGTATTTAAGACTTTAAGGACAATCGATGTTGCTTGTTTGAGGTTAAAGTTAATTGGATGATATACAAAACGCCCCCCTTCTGCCATCGCCCACTCCAACAAGCTTTCTAACAGGTTGTATGTGGACTGTGACGTTTCATAAAGATAGTCTGCAATATTTTGAACACTTGATTCATCTAAAGTATCGCGCTCTTTTGCTAAAACTTCAGAGAAGCCCAACAAACCATGAAACGGCGCTCGCAAATCATGTGAAATAATAGAAAAAAACTTAGTTTTACTAAAATTCAAAGCACACTGCTGTTCATATAATTCATTCAAAATCTCATGATTATATTTAAGCTCAAGATAACGCGAAAAATTCATCCCATGTTCAGCAAGCAATGAAATTTTAACTGGATCAAAGCATTGCTCGTCATTATCAAAAAACAAAGCAATTCCTATCGATTCATTATTTTTTAAAATATTAACAGCAATAATACGATGATGCTCTACGCCGCCCTCATTCATATAGGCTGAAAAATCCATATAATGCGGATGTTCTTGATCAATAAAAACACGATCTTTAAAAAATTGCGCATTATTACGTTTTTGTAATTTAAGTACCGCATGAATTTTATGATCAGCATGATGCCAAAAATAAGTTTCTTCATGGAAACACAAAATCGCCTTTTGAGCCCCTATCAAGTTTTTACCAAATTCTAAAAACTGTTGAATCAGATTATGCTCACTTTTTAGACCAAGGAGTAACGATAAGCGGCAAGCACTTAACTGATCTGCTTGATCAAGCTCTAACAACTGTAAACTCATGGTCTGCCTCGTGGAAATTGTGATTATTATGATTAAATGATGGAGAATAAAAACAAAAGAACAAAAAATAAAAATAAAAAATTACACCACTTACATTTAGCAAATTTTTACCAAAAAATCAACTATAAAAGTAAAACAATCTTAAACTTATGATAACTCGCCATTTTTAATTGTAGGGTTATTCCACAAATAAATACCTCATTTTTAATATTTCATTCGATTAAATCATTCAAAAAATATACTATACAACGCAAAGTCAGATATTTATTATTCTATGATTTTCAAACAATTAATTCACTCATTACAACTCAATCTAAGAAAGTTGATCCTATTTCTGGCTATTTTTAGCGTAATTAGTCTATTTATTATTTCATTATTAGTTAGTTACTATATTCAAAAAAATCAACTAATTAATAACTCCCTTTCAGTCAATATGGAATATGCATCCAAGATTGCCAAAGGAACTAACAGTCATTTTAAAATGATGCTCAAAGAGTTGGACTATAGTGCCAAACTTATGGGACAGTCATTTGGCAATGAACAAGTCATGCAAGCGGAAGTCGATCGACTGAAATTTCAGTCTGATTATTTCAATAGCGTGATTGTGTCTGATCGTAATGGAAACATTCAAAGTTTTGCCCCTGAACAATTAAAGCTCAATAAGAAAGTGGTGAATCATACGCTCGGCTTTGAAATGTCGCTTAAGACTCAAGCAACTGTGATTACACCGCCTTATTCATCAATTACAAAGAATTTAATTGTATTTTTATCTCAACCTATTTTTGATCAAAATCATCAATATCTAGGGTTTATTGGCGCTGCGATTTATCTCAAAAAAGACAATATTTTGAATGAACTACTAACCACAAAATATGGTTATGAAAATAGCTATATGTATGTCATTGACAGTAATCAGCATATTATTTTCCATCCTGATGAGAAAAGGATTGGTACTTTAGACATACAAAATAGTGCACTTAGCACCATGTTAAAAGAAAAAACTGGAAAAATTCAGATCAAAGATAGTTTAGGTGAAGATCATTTGGCTGGATTTGCATCTATTCCAATAACTCACTGGATTGTTATTTCTCAACAGCCCACGCGTGAGCTTTTAGCACAGGCATCTTCTATTATTGTAAAAATTATTGCTGGCATGCTGTTTTTTTATGTGTTTATCTTTTTTATTGTCTGGCGAATTTCTTATTTAATTTCATCACCATTGGCTCAACTGGCCAAGATGGCAAGCCATTTAAGTGCGACCACAACACAACATAAAATCAAGGAAATTGATCCTTGGTATTATGAAGTGCTCAAATTTAAATTATCCCTATTAGTAAGTTCTCAACAATTCAAACAAAAAATTACTGAGTTAAATTTTTATGTGAATACCGATCCGCTTACGGGTTTTTATAATCGTCGTGGCATGGAATTATTTTTAGATGAATTTATTAAGTCTGAAACACATTTTTTTGTGATCGCAATTGATATTGATCATTTTAAAAAAGTGAACGATGTTTATGGGCATGAAAATGGCGATGTCGTCTTAAAAATTATCGCAGAAAAAATTAAAGAAAATTCGCGGGATATCGATGCATGTTGTCGTGTTGGTGGCGAGGAGTTCATAATTTTAGCTCCAGCGATAGATTCTTCTACTGGTATCTTTATTGCTGAACGTATTCGTGAAGCAATTGAAAATACAGTGATTCCAGAAGTGGGGAAAGTAACTATTTCCTGCGGTCTCGCCTATTGGCCAAACTCTTCCAAAGATATTAAACATGTTTTTAGAGTTGCAGATGAAAAATTATATGAGGCAAAAGCTGAAGGTCGTAATCGTGTTAAATGTTAAATCCATCGTCGATTATGCGCATAGCATTTAAGACAGCAATAAACTTAGATTTTTTTATCAGCAAAAACTTATACTTAGAAAATTTAGATTAGCATAAGCAATGCTATCAATTTGTTATTCTATGGGTTTTTCAGAACTGTTTTTAACTCAGATGCATTTAATAAATAAAAAAATGATGCCAAAGCATCATTTTTTATCGAATACAGGTTTTATTTTCACTCACCATCCATCATCGATGCACTCATACCAACTGTATTAAAGCCAGCATCTACATACATAATTTCACCTGTAATCCCTGAAGCCCATGGCGAACATAGGAATAATGCAGCATTACCCACTTCCTCAATGGTAACATTACGTTTTAATGGCGAAATTTTTTCATTCGCATCTAACATCTTACGGAATGATTTAATCCCTGATGCCGCTAAAGTACGAATTGGTCCTGCTGAAATTGCATTGACACGAATACCATCCGCACCCAAACTTGAAGCTAAATAACGCACACCCGCCTCAAGTGAGGCCTTTGCCATCCCCATGACATTATAATTTGGCATCACACGTTCAGAACCTTGATAAGTCAAGGTCAATAAACAACCTTGGCGCACCTGTAATAAAGGCTTTGCAGCACGTGCCATCGCCACAAAGCTATAAGCGCTGATGTCATGGGCTATACGAAAACCGTCACGATCAGTTATATCAGTAAAGTCACCATCAAGCGTATGTGCTGGAGCAAAACCAATTGAATGCACCACACCATCCAGACCATCCCAGTGTTTTGCCAACTCTACAAAAGTAGTGTCAATTTCAGCATCCACGGCAACATCACAAGGAAAAACTAATGATGAACCAAATTGCGCAGCAAACTCGTCAACACGTTTTTTTAATTTTTCATTTGGATAGGTAAATGCCAGTTCAGCACCTTCACGGTGCAATGCTTGTGCAATACCAAAAGCAATTGACAATTTGCTTGCAATACCAGCAATCAAAAAACGTTTACCAGTTAATAATCCTTGTGCCATGGGTAACTCACTTGAAAAAATTTATATGCATAATGCCAAGCTTCTGACATTTACGAAATTGCATAATGCATCTTTTTTATCTTTTCATATGAAAACTGCATAAAAAAAATCGCTCATTTAGGAGCGATTTTTTTACAAGCTTGTAAGCTAATGAATGTTTTAGTCATTCGACAAAATGCCAATCAAACGCAAGAATGAAATATACATCCAAACTAAGGTCGACAACAGTGCAATCCCACATACCCACTCAAACGCTTTAGGCGCATGCTGTGCAGCCGCAGATTCAATTAAATCAAAATCCAGAATCAGATTAAGCGAAGCAATGACAGCAACAAATGCCGCAAAGCCTATCCCTAACCAATTACTTTCAAAAATGTACGGTACACTTGATGCAAATGCTAGTCTCATCACCAGCTGCACCAAAAATACGATCGCAATTGCAATGGTTGCAGACATAACCACAGCTTTAAATTTTTCAGTAGCCCGAATAATTTGGAATTTGTATAAACCGAACATCACTAATGTTGTTACAAAAGTGGCCAATAACGCTTGTAAAGGCGCACCTGGAAATTTCGCCTGAAACATAAACGAAATCCCGCCTAAAAATGCACCCTCAAATAAAGCATAGGGAACCGCCAAAGTCCGGGCAGTATTTGGTTTAAAGGTTGCAACGAGCGCAAGAATCAAACCACCGATTGCCCCCACCCATGTTGCAGCAGAAGCCAATGCAAAATTCAGGCTAAAAGCACAATAAAAAAATACAGCTAAACCTGTAATGGCAGCAACTAATGTTAAAGCAATCGATTTTTGTACTGCACCAGCAACAGTCATGGAATGTCCCACATCACTGTAGGTTTCAACCCGAGTTAAAATAGGGTTATTACTTTGCATGCTTATCTCGTTGTTTTAATAAAATTAATCATATAAACATTGTAAGGGTGTTTTAAAAAAAACCAATGTCGCAAAAATTCGTTTTTGTAACAACATTTATAGGCAAATCCAAAATATTGGCTACAGTATAAGAGAACTTTTTCTTTAAGTTATGCTTAAGCCTTATTCTCATGATTTAAGCTAAAAAGCTTGAGATCATTACAAAGAAACTGATCATCAATCAAAAACATGTGAGATCTTCAAAACCACGCGAATCACTCTAGATTTATGGATTGAATTTGAAGAGCATCAGAGAAATGAAAGGCAGTGACCCTTTTTAATCTGGCTTTAGTATGCCGCATAAGAAAGTTACCTTTGTTTGATCAGGATTCGACACCTTTATGAAAACTTGGAAATTTCCATTTTTTCAAGAGCATGGTCTGAACCAATTGAGACGATTACAGATAAAGCTCCAAAAAAAATTATAAAAAAACAACAATTTAAAAAATGCCAGTCAATTCCTTAACTGACTGGCATTTGTTCTTTGGGCTACTTTTTTTACATTTGCTAGAATCGCTTAATATTTACCAGAGAAATTAGCACTGACCCGCTGCGCTAAATAATCTTTAGCTGTAATCTCTGGATATTTCCCTTGCGGGCTTTGAATCAATACATCCTCATTGGCCTGACAGAAAAATGCCAGACTATAACGCGCGCCTTGATATTCATCATCAGCTGGATTTTTAACGCGGTGGAAATTGGATGGCAATACATCATCACTCCAACGCATCAACATATCACCAATATTACAGGTAATCACATCTTCACGTGGTTGAATGGATGTCCAAGCACGATTTTCCATTTCTTTACCTGGACACACCTGCAAACCACCTTGTCCCTTTTGTTGGAATAATAAGGTCAAGCAATCAAAATCGGTATGTGCACCCGCACGCCATAAGCCCAATTCATCTTTCAATGCTGGGTCAACTGCAAAATAATGCAACATGCGTAAAGTACTTTGATAAGTTTCTTTCGAAGGATCATGCGCCAAGGTGAAAAAATCTTCTGAAAAACCCATCTTATAAGCAAAGCAAGACAAAATTTTCATACCCACAGACCAGCATTTACTTTCAAAGTTCAGCACTTGTTCTTTAAAATCTGGCAATTCTTGCTGCGTCGGCCACAAATTTGCCATACGTGGACGAGTAATTTGATAAGACTCTTTTTGATCGGGCGTTTTAGTCGAAGGTCGAATCTGTGCTTTACTCTCCCAACCTGCATTGCGGTTCAAAGGATATTGTGCTTTTACTTCGCGTGGCAATGCAAAAAATTGTTCTGCCAATCCAAAGGCATGCTGAATTTCATGTTGAGGAATACCATGATTGGCCACTTGGAAAAAGCCGATTTCAACAGCAGCATCCCAAAGTTGGTCTGCAATTTCATATTTACGCTGTTCAAAATCACTTAAATCAATGACACGGACTTCACGTTGGGTTTCGGTACCCATCACGCCCATTACCGACTCTTTTTGAAGCTCTTCGAGGGAAAATTCGCTATTGGTATTTAAACTATTCATGCTGGTCACTCACATTAAAAATTAAATTGAATGATGTGACTCAATCTCGTGAAATGGGTGAAACATTCAATTGAGTCACACTAAACGATGCCTGTTTTCATAGCAAAAACGTCTATCGCTTAGAGCAATGACCCACATAATAACCATGTGATTATGTTGACAGCTTATACTCTTCTATCATGACTTAAAGCAAAATAGATGCCAATTTATAGCTGAAACTTTTTTAATGGAATTTCAGATGATTAGCTATTTATGGAAAATCAATATGCAAAAGACAATCTAATTTAGGACAATAATGATTTATTTTAGTGCAATAAATGCACCATTTTAGAATGTTTGAATACTTAGATTAGCATTTGAAGTGCAACACCATGTTTTTGGCATAATACCTGATTTGGCTTGAGCATGAACCTTTTTATATTCAATATCGGTGAGTGACATACTTGTACTTAGGGGATAAATTCATTGGGTTAATTAACCCATTTTTGATCCATAACAAGCAAAAATGCAGCCAAACTATATCGTATCTGATTGGACGAATAGGCAAATAAAAAAGCCTTTAAGTATTGAACCTAAAGGCTTTTTTACATTTTATCGGATTACTCCGAATTGAATCTTGGTGGAGATGGCGGGAGTTGAACCCGCGTCCGCCAGCACTACACTCGAGAATACTACATGCTTAGATATCGTCTATTGTTTTAACACCAAGTGACCCGACGAACAGGGTACAAGTTGCGATCCTCTAAGTTTGGTATAAAGCCCCGAGGCTTGACTCTATACGGACTTGTGTGCGTGCGCTACAGTCGGGTTCCTAAACCACAAGTATTCTAGGAAGCGGACAAGCGGCCCTTAGGCAGCTAGAGCGTAAGTTTCGTCGTTTGCGACTATTAAAATGCAAATTTTATTTACGAGAGAAAATGCGCTCTCGGCATGCATCTATGAGCTTCATCACCAGCGTCGAAGCCAATAACATCCCCAGATGAGTTTATACATCATAACACAGGCAGCAAAAATTGCTACGCAATTTATAACCAACTAGATTCTGATGATGTATTTAACATGATAATTGAGATAATATTTTATTCTTCAAGTCTATCTACTACAAATATGAGCTATTTACTTGCACTTGATCAGGGAACAACCTCTAGTCGCGCTATTATTTTTGATGAACAAGGACGTGTTCATGCAACAGCTCAACGCGAAACAAAAATAAGAACACCACATTCAGGTTGGGTCGAACAAGATGCCGATGAAATCTGGTCAAGTCAGATGGCAGTGGTGCAGCAGGCCTTAGCTTCTGCACATGTTTTGGCAAAAGATATCAAAGCACTTGGACTGACCAATCAGCGTGAAACGACAGTCGTATGGGATAAACGTACTGGCAAAGCACTAGCACCTGCAATTATTTGGCAGGATCGCCGTGCAACAGACTGGTGCAATGGTTTAATCCAACAAAAATTGCAGGATAAAGTCCACCATAAAACAGGACTGAGAGTCGATCCTTACTTTAGTGCAGGTAAATTGGTCTGGCTGCTTGAGAATGTAGATGGACTAAGAGCCCTCGCGGAGCAAGGGCATCTTGCTTTTGGAACCATCGATAGTTGGTTAATCTGGAATTTAACTCAAGGCGCAGAGCATGTTATTGAGGTCAGTAACGCGTCAAGAACCATGCTCATGAATCTTCAGACTCAAAGCTGGGATGAAGAATTGCTCGAATTATTTCATATCCCGGCTTCCGTTCTTCCAACCATTATTTCATCTGATGCTTATATTGCTGATACAGCACCAGGACTATTGGGTTGTACTATTCCAATTGCGGGTGTTTTAGGTGATCAACAAGCCGCCCTATTTGGACAGTCATGCTTTGAAATGGGTACAGCAAAAAATACCTATGGAACAGGGTGCTTTATGCTGTTTAATACAGGTGATGAATTGCAATTTAGCAAAAATCAACTACTTACCACACTTGCATGGCAATGTCAGAATCAAACTCACTATGCACTTGAAGGCAGCGTATTTATGGCAGGTGCAATTGTTCAATGGTTGCGTGATGGTTTGGGTATTATTCAGAGCAGTGTGCAGGTTGAACAATTGGCCAATCAGGTCAAAAGCAGTGAAGGCGTGGTATTGGTCCCCGCTTTCACGGGATTAGGTGCACCGCACTGGGACAGTGAAGCACGTGCATTATTATGTGGAATGTCACGCGGAACCAACAAAGCCCACATAGCACGGGCTGCGCTTGAGTCCATTGCATTTCAAGTGTCAGATGTACTTTGTGCCATGCAGTCAGATTTATCCCAACCTTTAAAAGAATTACGAGTAGATGGTGGCGCGAGTCAGAATGATATGCTGATGCAATTTCAGGCCGATATTCTCAACGTCCCTGTGTTAAGACCTAAAATGCTTGAATCAACGGCTTGGGGAGTGGCAGCGATGGCAGGTCTAAAATCTGGCATTTTTTCAAATCTCAATGAAATCGCTGAGTCTTGGCAACTTGACCGTGCCTTTGAACCACAAATGAACGAAGATGAGCGTTCCCATCATCTTGAACGATGGCATCATGCCTTAAAACGTGCCAAATCAGATTTATATTAGACCTCATGCGAAAGTCATTTCTGAATTATCCAATTGATTCATCCAGCGATAAAATTCATCCTCAAGCCAATTAGATTTTGATATTCACACCGACTTGAAAACCACGTCCAGGAAGAGGTGCGATGTATTTTAACGGCGAGTTTTGCGGTCTTGCATCTTCATTTAGCAAATTCGAGCCATTTAAAAATACATCCATACTGGTTTTTTGTAGTTTGAAGTGTTTTTGAATTTGAAAATCCATCATGTTGTATGCAGGCAACGGTATTTCCTCAGACACACTTTTTCCTAAATACTCAGGTTTATCATAATAAATACTCGAAAGTCGCGCAGACCAATCATTGTTCGCCCATTCAACACTCATCCCATAACGGTTGGTTGGCATATTTGGCAAATAATTTCCATCATTAAAAAGACTAAACTGATTTGGATGAAGATTCTTATTTTTAACAAAATCGGCAAATGCTGATACGACAACTAAGCCATAGGCATTTAATTCAATTTTTTGTTTTAAATCGACTTCAAAACCTGTGATTTCTGCATCTGTTTGTGTCCAATACTTAAGAGGTAAACGGTTTTGAGTCTGCACACCTGAATGGGTTAAATATAAGTAATTGTCATATTTCATTTTATAAACGGTGGCTGTTAAGTTAAAATTTTGATAATTCACCAACCCTGTCAGTTCAAGATTTTTAGACTTTTCCGATTTGAGTTCTTGATTTCCTTCTTCTTGCATCATGATGGAGTAATGAGCGCCACTCGCATAAAGTTCATTAATTTCAGGCGCTCGTTCTGAAACCGAATAACGTAACTTTAAACCCAATAAATCATTATATTTTAAATAAGACCCAAAGCTATAACTGTCTAAATCAAATTGAGTATCCTTTAACTGAGTATTAGGCGAGTTTCGTGCTGTTTTAAAATCACTCTCTTGTATTCGATGCTCTACTTTTTCAGTACGATAACCCGCATCTAATTCCAACCAGTTAAAGTCTAATTTTTCTTTGATAAATACAGCTTGTGTTTGGGTATTAATATTGGGTAAATAGCGTAATTTACCCTGCCCCTCTACTTTGCGATCAATTTGGTTTAAACCGATAAAGCCATTCCAAAACGCCATTGGTCGATGTTTAAGCAATAATTCGGCTTGTTGTGTATCAAATTTATACTGATTGGCCATGCCTGTACCCAGATACTCAGCAGATGTATTAATTGTTTCACTGGCATTGAACTGAATCTGATTGAGCAATAAGGGACTAAAGTTAAACTCACTAGCAAGCGAATATTTTCTTTGATCCGTTTTAACCCCTACAGGTATGCTTTCACTGGTCGATTGAAAAGATTTATTTTCAAGAGAAAAGCCTGGGACACCATATTCACTTTTCTTCGAATCTGCACTGAGTCCAATGTGTCCTTGATCCAGAAAATAAGTTGTCCCAACTGCAAAATGTTGGTTGTCTAAGTAACTGTTTCCAAGCTTACCACTATAATTTGGTGTAACGTCCTTATTAATCTTATTTTCTGTAAACTGCTTGGTATTGGGTACATAATTGGGGTTTGCAGGATTGGTATAAGTTTTTCCACTCCATACGGACGTCGGATTATCTGTATAAAAAGAGAATGCACCATCTGCCCAATCAGGATTTTCTGTCATGAATTGGTCGATATAAGGCTGAGATGCTTTGTTATACACCTGCTGAATTCGTGCTTCTTTTTGGCAAGCATCTGCTAAACCTGTATTTACCCCACCTGTTGCAGGAAATATTGCGCTATTACAGAGTTTTGCTTTACTGTCACCTGGAATTTTATATGACGCAATCTCTTGTGTTGAAAATAAAAAATTGGTCGAAAAATTCTTTTGGTTATTTAAATTTAATTTAAAGCCCTTTGCATCGATATCATTCCAGCCTTTTTTTGCGACAAGCTCCAGTTCAGTTTTTTTTTCAGGAAGGACTTGATCAATAAGCCCTGTATCAATGTCCACGCTTCCCCCGATGGCGTTTCCACCATAACGCACTGTATCAGAAGACTTATTGACGGTAATTGATTGGCTAAACAATGGATCAAATGGAATATTGATATTACCGCTAATTGCATTCATCCCATAAAGAGATTGACCATTTTCCAAAATCTGTACTCGGTTTCCACTTAAACTGCGAATCACAGGCGCACCAGCATTTGGGCCAAAAGCACTACTTTGCACTCCTGAAACTTGTTTTAAGGCGTCTCCTAAAGTTTTATTGTCGGCATTTTTATTTTTAACAACCACCAAATCTTGTTTGAAAGGATCTTTTTCTGCATCTACTCGAATAATCGGTAAAACATTCAATTCTGTAGTATCCATTGCATATGCAGGAAAGATGGGTAAAGAAATCGCAATGGCTAAACTTTGGCGGCGCACGATAATATGTCCAGACTGTAATTAATTGTTATGATATAACATTACATTTAACAATTCAATGACAATAACTTTAATGATTTCTGTAATGAACAATGACACCCCCTAAATAATAATACATAACTTATTGATAAGATTAAATTATAGATATTTTGTTGTTAGAATCAATTTAACTGTTGTTGATATTGATGAATTACAGAAAATTTTTCATTTTGAAGAGATAAATAGAAATGTTATCTCCCTTGAGATTCCAAATCACTAATTCTGCATTACCTCATTGAAATCGAGTTTGCTATTTCTACGTCTGATTTGCACATAACGTTCCAGACTTGACCAACTCATGTAATGTATGTTGCTGTAGCTGAGGAATTGTCAAACCATTTTCTGCAAGTCTAGTTGCTCCTTCTTGCCTTAAATCATGAAAATGTAGATCTTCAATACTTGTTGCCACCTCGTCGCAAATGATTTGTGATTAAACGGAATAAGCAAGTCTATATCCACTCCCAATTTGAGTATCCTCACTCGAACCTCAGGTTTCATCAATTTCATTTTGTGTACTTTCACCAATGACAAAGAATTTATGATTCCCTTTCACTAAGATATTCTTCCATTGCTTCAGCCAAGGTCAGATTTGATTTAGTGAGGGAGCTTTTTATTCTGATGTAATAATTCTGGATTTTCTCCCAATTCTACATCACGGTTTTTAACCAAGTTTCTGCAAGCGATTTTTTACTAAATGTTCTGGATTCGGTATAATTTACTTCTTCTCGACGAATCTGTAGCAAAGCTCGATAGCGAATCTCACCATTGGATGTAATGCGCTTAGTTATTGTACTCATTTCTATTACAACCTTAGAAATTCGAACCTTAAGCTAACAGACACCTCTATATATCCATCTTAAGGAATTAACACAAATGACTGAAATCAATAAAAATATTTTAAAAAAAAGGATTTCAGAATCAGTGTTGCACCGATGATGGATTGGACACAATAAATACATTTAATAATACAAATCAAATATTTAAATAATATAAATTTTTTAATTGGCGTAAAAATGGCGTAAATTTTCGTTTAAAAATATTTACAATTTTTTAATCTATATTTTTTGTTTAGGGCTTTTGATTTTATCTGGAATAGTGCGCTCAACCAAGCCTGCTTCTATTGCGGGATTCAGGTAATTCTTTTGGAATGTTGCATGATCCGAAATCTAAAAGCTACATGCTTAACTTAATCAATTAATCATTCAAGCTTTTAATTTGATTGATCGTATTTCACAAAATTTGATGTTATTCTTCCCCATCAAACTGCCAATACACTTCACCCCAATCTTGATTTTTAATCTCAGGTAAAACCTCACCTTGTTTAAAGTATTGACGTGAGTTTTCTTGCGCAACAGTAAACCAGTAACCAGTTTTTGGACACACCTGACCTGCGCGTATGCTCAGTTTCTCCGTAGGTTCCATATCGGCATGAGCTTTTATACCAATATTTTCAATATCAAAAATATATGCTTTTTCTTCTTCTGGAATTGTTCCATCTAAATAACGAGTATCTTCCCAAATTAAGCACCATACTGCAAATTTGGACTGATGTACATCTCCTTCACTATATTTTGGTGCAATAGTTCCCTGAGTAAAATAATTAGGACAACCTTTATCAATATCATCTGTACTGGGCTCATAAATACCAGTTACAGGTATTTCTTGATCCGTTTTTATAGTAATTGACTCAAGACTTCTATCAACAAATAAAGAATTATTCTGGAAAACTATATTTTCTTTAAAAAAAGGCCAAAAATTTAATTCAAATAATGAATAAAAACTCCATTTTTGAAAAACGTTATCCAACATTCCAGGTAGAAAGTATTGTGCATATTTATAGTCACTTGCGACTGTAATCTTTGCTACATCTAACATTGCAGATGCTATTAGAAGCTTTTTAATAGCACCTGTATGATATGGCTCCTCAAATAAATTACCGTCTCTCCCACGCATACCAAGTGTAATATAGAGAGGATCGCTGGCTAAATCTTTTTCGTCTCCATATCGACCAAATATTACATTTTTTATTCCGCCATCAAAGAACAAAGGATATACTTCATTTTTATATGGTGATTTAAATAAAAGTTCTAAAGCTTTTTCTTGATTACTAAGCGCATTTAAGTACATCAAATACTGTTTTTCATAGTTTTCATTATAATTATTTTCAATTTCAACTGTAGGATTTCTTAAAAGGCTTTCAAACTCTCTAACAAAGTCAGCATTCATATCATATATTTTTTTTAAAAATGAATAACTTGAATACAATTTATTCAAGTTTATTGCTTGATTTCGATTCAACACAATAGTTTCCATGCTTATTTTAACTCCTGATTTCGACTATTAGCTCGCCCTGTTGATGAAATACTTCTCTGTATCTGCCCTTGCTGTGCAACTTTTTTAGACTGTTCCAATTTCTCTAAATATTTTACTGTAGTAGAATTATCTGCGGGCAAAATAGCATCTATCCAATTCGTGGTCTCAACTTGTATAACTTTATTAATATAATCAGCAATAGGTTTATTGTCAGAATAGCTAAAATCAATATAAATTTGTATTTCTCCACTCGGTAATAATAGGTTGCTTCCTACACTACATCAGGTTGTTGTGAAATATGTCGGTTTCGATAGTCATAAAGTAAATCCTGCATAAACAGCTCAAGTGCATTTTCTGCTGCATCTAGCATATTTTTAAAAGCATCAACCAATTCTTTAAAATATTCAGCCGAACTATAGCGTTCAAGTAGGAAAATTTCTTGTGGACGAATTTTAAATTGAAAGATCATTCTTTATTCGTCACTTCAAAATACCAAATCGTTTCACCCCAACTATTATTTTCAATCTCAGGAAACACTTCACCCTGCTCAAAATAACGTGATTTCGATTGATTCGCTGGACTCCACCAATCGCCAGATCGTTGACAAACCTGACCAGCAAAACCCTTTAAATTTTCTATTTGAATTGTCTCAGATGATCCACCTTCGTCTGCAATTCGTTCAACCAATACCCATTCAGTATCTTCTTCATGATCATATTGTGGACAATCTGGATCAAGTCCGACTAATGCTTCTATCGCATCATGCCCTTTTAGCAGCAGTTGCGCACTTGCTTCCTGTATTTTAGGAATATAAATACCATCATGTGGCACAGTTTCGCCTGTTTTTACTATAACGTTTTGGTTTAACTTATATATTGGTAAAGATGATGGTAAATGTAGTTCGCCTCTAACATTCGGATTATATCGGGTACCTAAACTACCCATAACCCAATTACCTAATACAGTATGTTTTATATTAAATGCAAAATCACCTGCTTTATTCTGCCAATCATTAAATTTTCTATAATTTTTTTCATCCATCCAGTCTGGTAAATAATCAGCTGTCTGCCCTCTAAAATCAGTAACCACATTCCCTGCATACTGCAAAGCGGATAAATCACCATTCAATAAGCGCTTATAAGCATAATTTAAAGAAGCCATAGTTGACCGAAAGTTAGGTAATACATGTTCTCCCCACACTATATCTGGTTGCTGTGAAATATGTCGGTTTCGATAGTCATAAGGTAAATCCTGCATAAACAGCTCAAGTGCATTTTCTGCTGCATCTAGCATATTTTTAAAAGCATCAACCAATTCTTTAAAATATTCAGCCGAACTATAGCGTTCAAGTAGGAAAATTTCTTGCGGACGAATTTCAAATTTCGACATTATTTTTTATTCGTCACTTCTAAATACCAAATCATTTCACCCCAACTATTATTTTCAATCTCAGGAAACACTTCACCCTGCTCAAAATAACGGGATTGCAATTGATTCGCTGGACTCCACCAATCGCCAGATCGTTGACAAACCTGACCAGCAAAACCCTTTAAATTTTCTATTTGAATTGTCTCAGATGATCCACCTTCGTCTGCAATTCGTTCAACCAATACCCATTCAGTATCTTCTTCATGATCATATTGTGGACAATCTGGATCAAGTCCGACTAATGCTTCTATCGCATCATGCCCTTTTAGCAGCAGTTGCGCACTTGCTTCCTGTATTTTAGGAATATAAATACCATCATGTGGCACAGTTTCGCCTGTTTTTACTGTAACGTTTTGGTTTAACTTATATATTGGTAAAGATGATGGTAGATTTAACTCTCCTAAATAATCTGCATCATAATTCTTTGTTAAAAAAGTAACTGGCCAGCTACCAAAAACTGTAGTCCTTATATTTGCTGCAAACATTTCAGCTTCATTTTGCCAGTCATTAAATTTTCTGTAATTTCCTTCATCCATCCAATCCGCTAGATAATCAGCTGTCTGCCCTCTAAAATCAGTAACCACATTCCCTGCATACTGCAAAGCGGATAAATCACCATTCAATAAGCGCTTATAAGCATAATTTAAAGAAGCCATAGTTGACCGAAAGTTAGGTAATACATGTTCTCCCCACACTATATCTGGTTGCTGTGAAATATGTCGGTTTCGATAGTCATAAGGTAAATCCTGCATAAACAGCTCAAGTGCATTTTCTGCTGCATCTAGCATATTTTTAAAAGCATCAACCAATTCTTTAAAATATTCAGCCGAACTATAGCGTTCAAGTAGGAAAATTTCTTGTGGACGCATTTTAAATTGAAAGATCATTCTTTATTCGTCACTTCTAAATACCAAATGGTTTCTCCCCAACTATTATTCTCAATTTCAGGGAATACTTCCCCCTGTTCAAAATAACGGGATTTCGATTGATTAGCTGGACTCCACCAGTTACCTGCTCGTTGACAAATTTGCCCAGAAAAACCCTTTAAACTTTCTGTTTGAATTGTCTCAGATGAACCTCCTTCATTTGCAATCCGTCTGACCAGTAACCACGTTGTACTTTCTTCTCTAGCGTATTGCAAACCACTACGACTTAACCCCACCAGAGCCTCAATAGCATCGTGTCCTTTAAGTAATAGCTGTGCACTTGCCTCAGGTATTTCAGGAATATAAATACCATTCTGTGGCACAGTTTCTCCTGTCTCCACTTTGATATCAGCGCTTAAATGATAAACTGGTAAAGACCTTGGTAAATTTAACTCTCCTCTAGCTTGAACATTATATCTACCACTAAGGTTTCCTGTAACCCAGTTACCAAAAACCGTGGCTTTAATATTAGATGACAACGTACTTGCTTCATTTTGCCAATCATTAAATTTTCTGTAATTTCCTTCATCCATCCAATCCGCTAGATAATCAGCTGTCTGCCCTCTAAAATCAGTAACCACATTCCCTGCATACTGCAAAGCGGATAAATCACCATTCAATAAGCGCTTATAAGCATAATTTAAAGAAGCCATAGTTGACCGAAAGTTAGGTAATACATGTTCTCCCCACACTATATCTGGTTGCTGTGAAATATGTCGGTTTCGATAGTCATAAGGTAAATCCTGCATAAACAGCTCAAGTGCATTTTCTGCTGCATCTAGCATATTTTTAAAAGCATCAACCAATTCTTTAAAATATTCAGTCGAACTATAGCGTTCAATTAAGAATATTTCCTGCGGACGAATTTCAAACTGCAACATTACTTTTTATCTCCATACCAGTTCTGTTCTAAACGTGGTACACCCACCATACTGGTTTTTGCTTCACCAATTAAACCGCTGTCATAGCCCCAAGGGGTCGCTTCACGCTTACTGATATTTGCTCGTACCAAATCCTTGGGATTAAGAACAATCTGTACCCCACCACCCTCAAGTACAAATATCTCACCTTTACTATTCACTTTCTCAACTTTACCCGCACTATTTTTAAAAGTCTGACTCGCAGCTGGGCCTTCCCATACATTAATCCCACCCTTTGGTACTTTGTATTTAACAACCTCACCATTATGATTCCATGAGGCAAATACCGCAAAATAGCGTCGCCAGTCGGCTTTAGTTTTTAACTTTTTATATTCAACTTCTCTCATCCAACAGATACTGTTATCTAAACTACGTGGATCTAAAACGCGATATAAAACTTCTCCCTCTTTTATATGCACAGATTCTAAATCATGAAAAGTTTTATAGGCATCCCGTAAAGGTCCATCTTTTGCTCCTATATTTGGAAAATTTGAGGGAATTTCTGGGCACTCTGATAAGGCCCTATATTTTTCTTTCGCTGCAACATCAACCCAATTCGGTTTATTGTTTAAAACACTTTTTAATTCGGCATCTGTTCCTACTTTCTTAAAATTATGAATATTCTTAACATTAGTCGCCACTTTAAACGTCTGATCACTCTCTTTCTCGATTCTAACCGCCAATCTTTCCAAAAAGTCTTGTACAGGTTTTAAAAACTCGCCAAGTTTTTGATTCGCCAAATTACGGACATCAATCACGGTTTGCAACATTTGTCGTGCTTTTGCACCAATCGCCTTACTTGCGTATTTATCAATAAATTTAACCGTATCTCTTAGATAGCCTATAAGTTTATCAAATACACTCAACAATGCCTGCTTAGTCAACATGCTTTTAACTTGTCGAATTTTGCTCGCTGTTGCTTTATAAATATTGGTAATTTTTGCATTTTTAATGGCTTTTTTTACCGCAGGGCGTGCCAGAAATTTATTTAACTCAGTAATTCCACTTTCAATCGCAGGTTCAGAAAACTTATAAATATTTCCACCTGTAAACTTTAAACCTTTGGTTGCAGGCTTAAGCATGAAGCGTCTAATAGGTGCCAGAATAACTTTGAAAACACCTTTAAATAATGAGCCCAATACAGGAAATAAGCCAATCAGTGTTAGAATCAGCCCAACCCATGCCCACGGATTATTACTGTCTTCTTTAATCTTTGTCGCATTCGCACAAATATCCCGAACATCACAAATCTGATCTACAAAAGGGATCATTGAAATCACTGTGCCCGTGACAATTTGTGCAGTGGTTTGATCTTCAGCAAAGTCTCCTTGTAATACAACCCAAAGCCATTCTGCGATATCCGCTGCCGTTTCTTTCCCTTTCTTGATTGCATCATTTACTGGGGCTGTGAACCAAGCTAAAGCATTGGTTAGCTCTTTCTTAGATGGTAAAAAATCTGGCATTAAAATTGCCCCTTATTCTTATCAATCTTATCTAACTCAGCCATGACTGTATCAAATGGATCCCAAGGTGGATCCTCTTGCATAGGTGGTTGCTCATATTCAACTTTGATTGCTTTCTCTGGCACATTGTCATGATGTGCTTTGCCTTGCTCATCCAATTTACCTTCAATAATCTGGTTATTTTCAAAAAAGATTTTATAGCCCAAATCTGCAAAGGGCTTGTTATCAACATCCAGATGTTCAAGTGCAATCCAATTTTTTCCTTGAAAAGCTGGCAATGCAGGTAGGTTTGGTGAAACACTCGCCCCACTCTGAAAGATATGCTGCCCTGCCTTCACCTCAAACTTGCCACCCGTGGTCGGGAAGATGCCTGAATTATTCAAGTCCAGTTTGGATGAGCCACCTATGATCGAGACTTCCTTCGGACTACTGATCACGATTTTGTCTTCAGTCGATGAAATACTAATACCCAGTTTGGCAAATATGTCTAAGGCATTGGATTGGGCTTGAATATTAAACTTACCTTGTGCTGCAATGAAGTTAATGCCGTTCATCGCGGCAAATAGGCTGACTTTGTTTTGGGCTTGGGCAATCAGGTTCTTCTGGGTACTGATATTAATGCTATCGCCTGCGACCTGATTAATCTGTGCGTCTGCGGAAAGATGGATGTCTTCTGGGGTGGTTAAGGCGATGCCATCTGGTGAGTTGAGCAGTAATACGGCTTTGTTGAATTTGGCAATTTGTTGTTCAATTTGTTCTGCAAAGGCTTTGAGTTGTGCTACTGATTCAATTTCATCAGTTTGTTGGTTTTTAGCAAGATCACTTAGGGCTTTGCTATTGGTGTGACTGCCTTCAAGTTGTTTCTTGGCTTGTTCTGCATCAAGCTGTTCGCCTTTGGCTTGTCCTTGTTTGTAGGTGGAAATCAGTAGACCCTGTCCTGCACGTAGTGCACCCCATTGGTCGGTTCTGAGTTCAAAGCCTTCGCCACGATCTTCACTTGTGTCTTGGTCTTTGGGATGGCTAAGTTTACCGAGATTGAGTTGGCTGGCAGCATGGCTACTTTGCAATTGAGCACTGATTTGTCCAGTCGTGTCGTCAAATCTCAGTTGGTTAAATCCTTCGCCTTGATATTCTTTAGATTTGATCCCTGCCAGCTTTTTGGTATCAGGCAGTTTGCCTACATGGTCGAATTTAGTGGGATAGCGTTGTGCTTCATGGATTCGACCCACCACAAAGGGTCGGTCGATGTTACCATCAAAGAAGTCAATCACGACGATTTCACCAATTCGAGGCAGGAAGCGTGCACCATAGCCTTCACCTGCCCAAGGCGTGAGGACGTCTACCCAAGCGGAATCCGTGTCGTTGTCGTTTGCACCTGCTCCACCATCATGGCTGTGGTCTTCATTTCTCGTGAACAGGAAGCGGACTTTAATCCGTCCCCATTGATCAACATGGATTTCTTCGCCACTGGGTCCAACGACTTTGGCCCGTTGTGGATAAGCCGCTGGGCGGTGTTGTAGTGGGTTGTATTCTGGAACGATGCTGATGTTTCTGCGTTGTAGGGTCAGTTGGTTGGCTTGGCGTTCGTCGTTGTTGGTCGTAGTGGTGTTTGTGCTGATGTGGTTATTCAGTTGCCACTGGCTGTGTTGTAGTAGTGCGTTAACTTGTTCGTTCAAGTCTTTGGGCAGGTTGTTTTTGTTATAAAAGGTCTTTGCGGTGATCAGAAATTCTTTGTCTTCACCACTGTGTTGGTCGATTTCTGGATGTTCGTTAAATTCAAACCAGTAGCCGACTTGGGTATCACGTACTGTTGATGTGGCGGTGAAGTGTTTGGCTTGTGAGGCGTAATAGTCATTCAGATTTTGGTTGATTCTTTCGATTTGGCTGTTGCCTGATGGGGTTGCGCCATCTTCTCCGTTTAGATCCTGTATCCATGCTGGGCTAAAGTGCCAAGCTTGTTCTAAACCAAGACTTGCATTGTCCTGATTGTCGGAATGTTGTTGTTGGCTTAAGACTGAGCCTGCACCTTCTTCGGTTTCGAGTGCATCAGCTTGCCAGCGCTGGATATGGACTGAGGTGGGTTGTATTGAGCGTTGTCCAATAAACTGGATAATCGAATCGCTTTGTTCAACTGCACTACTGCGATGAAAGCGAATGCTACGACGCTCTAGGGCTTTGTATTGGGAGTTGTCGTCAATCAGTCGTAGTGTTTGTGCTTGGATGGGATCGTTTGAACTGGAGACTTTAAGTTGTGCTTCATCGATCAGCCAGTTAATCGATTCTTGGCGCATTAAGCGAGTTAAGAACTCATGGTCACTTTCAGAAGATTGCATGATAAAGGGACGGATGTCGTAGTCTTTGGTTAAGCCGCTTTTATCTAGAGTTAAGCTTGCTGCGAATAGTGGGCTACGTTGCTGCCATTCTTGGAAAACGGTTTGGATCACGTCCACCACTGATTTATTCATAAACACGCGGGAGTTTCTGCGATGTTTCCACAGTGCGGTTGGGTCTTCGACCGTTAGACGGTAAATGGTCAGTGAACCATCACTAGCACCGATGTCGGCTTTGGTGACAATACCTGAAATTCGATTCAGTTCTGTTTTATCATTGACTATATCAATTGCCACCTGACTACCGATAAACTGCTTTAAAGGAATGATCGCTGAGGTAGATAAGCAAATCAGTTGTAGCAGGATACCTGAGTTAAGTTGATGGCTACCATCGACACGTTGCAGGAAGACTTGATCGTTGAGGGCAGTATTTGTAAATTGAATATGAATGGCACGTTTTTGCGCAGTGAGCCCCAGTTGTTCCAAAGTGGAATAAATGTTTAACATTGTTATTCATGACGATTTTTTGACCGAAAAATTTTAACAGAACGTTCCGTCTAGCTCAATTTAGAATGTTTAGCTTTTTTGTTGCAATTCGTGTAACAAAGTTTTTATAGGACTGTACCCATGCACGCTTTTGATCAAGTATAGTGAGATTTAAAGATTTTCTTAAATCCATTCTGGTCTTAACCATATACTTTTCACTGCGATTTAATTTTTTTGCAATTTGTTCAAACTTACTATTCTTCTAAATTGAGCAAATGATTTGCTCTAATATATTCATCAATCAATTTAAGAAACTCAATTCGTTTTTTCCTTTACAAACTTTATCTTTAGCAATAAAAAATACATCAATCCAACCTAACCTTAAGTGATGTTCATTTTTAGGAAAGTCAAGAATAATGGGAAAAATCAAATGGCTCCCAGAGAAGACCACAATATAATTTTTGTCAGGAACATCAGGGGCTATTGTTACTTCAAAGTTGATATCACTATAAGCCTCCTCAGGATGAGGTAACATTTTGCCAGCTTCAATCTCAAAAAAGCACTTTAAAAATTGACTATTATTCATAAATCCCTGCGCTTATTTACATTAGCATTATTAAGAAATAGCCCAATAGCTGAAAGGCTTTACTAGAAGACTTTTCAGCTATATCACTCGCCAAATGTTTTCTAAAAGTACCATATAGATTTTGCATTTCTAAAAGCTATTCTAGTCTCTATGTATGCAAATCTTGCAGCCCAGCCAAAGGTAAAAATTAAAAGCCACGCAAGCATTGTTTTATCAATCGATAGAGTATTCCTAGTAAGTATCAACATTAAAACAAAACCCATTAAAAGTGTAGAAAAAACTCTGCATCCATACGCCATTGCGCAGCAGAATGTGTATGAAAAAACTTTTTGATTTTTCTATTAATTTTTAAAGGCTGTATTTCTTCTCGAAGTTGTAAACTCTTATTCACTTCAACTAATCCAACTCTTACAATTTTTTCTAAAGAAAGCCTATTTTTTGTTAGTTTCTGAAGGAGCTTATCGTTGATAATTATAAGAATTAAAATTACAGACAGACCAGCTAACAAATTTATAGTTGGCATTAGACTAGCAGGAATTGTAATAAATGGAAAAATTTCTTTTAGAATATTCATCAATATTTCCTCATCATTTTTGTGGTAAAAATAATTTACCAAAAATTAAAAAAATATCGAAATACGGCTGTATCACAAAGACGGATTATCTCAATGAGCAATCGTGCTCAAGCTTAATGTTAACCGTCGAACTGTAAAAAAATATCTTTAATGTACTGAATATCCAATCTACCAACGTCAAAAAGGGATGATGTTGTAACAGATAAAGATATAGTGGAGGCAATATGCCTCCACACTATTCAATTAACCACCCTCACACTCTGCTGCAACCCCTTCTGAATCTCCTGCACCTGATTCAGGCTATTTTGACACTGCCGTTGTCGTGGCTTAACAGGTTTAGCCTGATTTTCCTGATTCGACCTTTGAATCTTTCCCTCCTCATCGCCCTTTCCAGCCTCTGCATTCATGTTGTCCTCCGTCTCATTCGAATAAAACTCCTCCACCACCTCAAAGTTATTTTCTCCTTCTGCATTCCCCACATCCAAATCAAAACCAGCAAATCCCTGTGCGAAGCCCCGTCGTGCCACAAAGTCCAATGCCTCCTGATAAAACCCTGCGGCCTTGGCCTGTTCATCTATGGCTTTGGCGTCAATAATGGCTTGTTGCATTGTGATGTTATCTCGTAAGGTTAAATCCACGTAGTAAATCGGGGTGCGATAACTTTGCGTGGTGCTCTTGCCTCTTAAGATCAGTTGCAAGGGTAAACATGACAGTAAATCCCCTGAGGCCGCTTGGTAGTAACTGAGTCGTGCTGCCAGTGTGCGAATACTATTAATGCCTGTGGTTCTAAAGATGAAGGTACCAAATTCATCACTCTCATCCAGATTGACATACAGTCGACCAAAGGCTTTACATAAGCCTCCTTGTGCTAGTGCACAGCGTTCTGGTGATGGACAAGGATGTTGTTCAATACCATTGGGGGTTTGTCGCTGACAGCTTTCACCATTACCAATACACAAGGGACGTCCTGTTTGTCGATCAAACAAGGTGTACTCTGCCCTTAAGCTCAGTTCAGGATCATTAAAGATCATCCGTACGGGAATAGTTCTGAGTTTTGGGTTTTGATTCGGGGCTTTGGCTCGAAGCTGTTCATCCAGTGGATGTTTGATCCAACCGTCTTTAGTTTGGATCTGACTGGTAATCGTAAACTGGTCATCCTTTTCAGGCAGGCGTTTACCGTTCTTTTCGACCACTTTACCAATACTGATTCTGCCGAGTATCGGTGGGGTAATCATGAGACCTTTAATCATGTTGAATGCTCCTCTGATATTTATTTACGGGATCTGCCTTTTATGTGAAACGTTTCCCGCATTGAATAGATCGATCATTACGTCGTGAAGGGATCAATACTTGATGAAATAAATGGTGAAATTTGTACGCGTACGCAAAAGCTTTTCCAATTGCCCCTTCTTTATTGAAGGGGCAAGACGGGACGGCTTTTGCGGTTTTTGGAATTGGGGGTGTAGAATTTCAGCTTAGGCTATTGAATATTGATTCATTTAAACCTAGCCAGATTGGTCATTATTCCCCATGCGGATACAGATTAAATCGCCGTGTGCCCACTTTGTTTTGTGGAAACTGCTGTAGTAATTCCGGATGTTGTTTCAGTAAAGCTTTGCTATTTAAACTGGTGGAGTCTTTAGCCCGTTTCCATGTCACCGAGCCCTCCAGAAAGATGGCGCGTTCTGCGTCTTTCATTAGCATTTGTAATTGGTGTTTGATTTCATCAAAGTGCTGTTGATGTGCTTCGATTTGTTGTTTCTCCTGTAGCAGTTGTTTAAACATTTGGTTGGCAGATGGGTTTTCGGTCAAGTCTTCGGTTTGTAAGGGCACATGTTCGGGGTAAAGCAGTTGTAAAGCCCGGGCTGCCGATTCACTGGCATCGACACTCGGTGGTCGATCCTGCTCTACACATTGCCAGAAATGACGTTCTGCCTGAATCAAGTGTTCAATCACACTTTCATTGCGTGTCACTTTAAAGATTTTAGTTTGATGCCCACAAATCAGCACACAAATATGCGCCGCTTGTCTGCCCGTCACCGCCAGTTGGTGTTGTACCTGACATAGAACATATAAAGGCACACCATCCCGCCAGAGTTTTGCCCCATGTTCCCCGACACTTTTACATTCCAGTATCTGAACATCATCACTGCCCACCACGGCATAATCCAGATTGGCCAGCATGAAGTGCTGTGTTGGATCAGGATGTTGCAGTACCGCATTGACCCGTCTGACCTTCGTATTGGTATGCAAGCTGTAGAATTCCGCGATTAAAGGCTCCAGTTGTTTACCCCAGTATAAAGGGGCATAACCTGAGCTTTCGTCATCGATGTTCTGTTGCATTCTTCCTGTTTTAATCATCCAAAGTTCTAACATCGACATATAGGGATTCAGTCCACACGCGGTGGCGGCATCACTGCTGCCAATGCCCTGTTTTCTGACTTCTAACCATTGCTGGTAATTCATCTGATTGGTTTTGGCTAAGCGTTTAGCGGTGGAGTTATTGCGTTTGGACTTCGCTGTCGGTTGACGGCTGAGTCGGGCTTTTCGGGTGGATTGATCTGGTTCCAGATCAGACAGATACGGCTGTAACGGTGGATGATTGAGGGCATCCTGTATTTGTGGAATTGGATTGAGTGAATTCATGGTTTAAGTTCCTTCAAAATTAAATAAAGATGTATTGGGAAAATCGGTAAAATTTGACTGTGAGTTGCTAAAATTTACGGCATAAAAAAAGCCACATCAGGAGATGTGGCTATAAACTGGTAAATCGAGATAAAGTAGGATTCAGACGCAAGCATATTGTTTAAAATTCAGGGCGAAATTCTAGCCTGATTTGATTTAAGCGACAAGTCGTAAGGCTTGTTCTAATCCACGTTGTTTCATCGCTGCGCCCATGCCAAACCATGTTGAATCGAGTCGGTGATCCTGACTCATGGCTCGACGCTCATGGTCACAGTATTCGGTCACGGCACAAAGTAAACCATAGGCAGTATCTTTGGCTGAACTGAGTTCGGCACCACGTCCTTATCCATTGAACATCTGCATGACTTTAGTCAGGGCACGGCCATTGGGTTCGGTTTTGGTTTCAGGTTTAGCAGCAACATCTCGGTAGAATCGGATGATGTTGTCTTCTTGTTCCATGACAGTGAGATTGGTGTTGTTAAACACGGCTTCGAAATACGCTGCGGCTTGGGTCTGGCTGACTTTACGCTGAATGAGTTGTTTCATCTGATACATATGCTCATCCCAACCACGGATTGAAATTCCCAGTTGCTGTTTGACCTTGTCCGCATCAAAACGGGTGCTGTGTGGAACTTTAACTACGCCAGTTCCTGCTCCACTTGAAGCGTTGTTGGATCGCAAGGCGATGGCTAAGGTGTTATTACACACCACACGGATTGAGGTAAATTGTGCAGTGGTGGCTAAAGTACCATCACAAGCAGTGGCCAGTAGAATATAGCCATTACTGACATCTTTACCTTTTAAAGCCGTTGTTTGTCCTGTTTTAGCCAAAGCCCAGAACTTTTTACCCCCTTTAAGTACCCCTGCGGTTTCCAGTTCAAAGCCAGATTGTTCAGTCAAATCGCGATAAAACTCTAATATGGAATGCGGCTGTACTTCCTGAAAGCGTTGACTGACCACAGATAACGGGGCATGGGTATCTGAGCGATAGAGTACCCGTTGTTCTTCAAACGGCAGAATAATATTTTGTCCGCGATGGTTCTGTGCCATATAACTGACATCAGAGGATTCAATGCGCCAGTCCATACCTGCCTGCTGTGCCCAGACTTCAATCGGTTGATGTGGTGAAAGTTGGTTGCCTAAGCCATGCCAAGGGGTGTCTCCGACATAGGCCATGTGTTCAAGTTGATGTGCCATGTTATAAACCTTTGTTCTGAATAAATGCTGTGAAATTGATGTTGCAGAATTTGCAGCATAAAAAAGGCCTGCTGTTAGCAGGCCAAACTTGTATGCAGATCAAAACGTAGTGTTGAATCTGCAATGGATTCAGTTAGATGATGTATATCTGAGATTTTTTAAAAAGGGAGCAAGTTTTATAGTAATGCAATGGATTCTGACCCCAATTAATCCTTACATTCCGCTTCATACCAGTTCTTCCACGAACTGGTATTACGTTTATCTATTGATACAGTTGGAATCAGTTTGGTCTTTAAAATTTCAGTTTGGCCAACAACCTTAGCCACTCTTGCTTTAATTGAATGGATACATTCTCGATCACCAAATTCACAACGATCAATTGTAGTCCCTCCGCAAGGGCCATTGGCTAAACCTTTGGGGCAGGTTTCAGGGCAAATATATAAAGTATCAGCTAAGCGACATTGTCCACAGCTTTCACAGCCCACTAAACTGTGCTTACTGATATATTCAATAGATAATAATATCTGATTTGCTTTGGATCGATTCCAAAAGGAAGGTTTAAAAATAAATTGCCCCACTCCCATAGCAACAGGTGAATCGAAAAAAAATCGATGCATCCAATCCAACGTTCTATATTTTATTAGTTGTGCCATCTTCACTTTATTCGCTAGAGGCTTAACATCAGGCTGGAATACGCTTTCGCTCTCAGCTCGCCATAGAATATTCCAATGCTCTTTACAATCATCTAAAGTAAATGCCTGATATTTTTTTATAGCCTGTTCAAGTTGTTGCTGTTCTTCAGGTTGATGGCAAGCAGATAGATGTATACCTGCATAGCCCAAATGTTTACAGATTAAAATTTGTAAAGCGCAACGCTCATAGACATTTTTTTTCGCCTGAACTGGATCTTTTAAATGTTCCTCTTCAAGTATTTTTAAAATATGTTGAGGAAGTACGATACCCGCCACTTGATGCTTAAGCATATAGCGCGCTCTACGGAAGGTTAGCGGCATCACGCAAGCGATTAAAGGGAAATGAGGATAGTCATTTATTAATCGCGTTTGAGTTTGCTTAATTTTGTCTAAATCAAACCCAAGCTGGGTAATTAAAAAATCTGCGCCAGCCTGAATTTTTTTATGTAATTTGAAATATTGAGCATCACTTTCAGCCTCTGTGTATTTAAACGGATTAAATGCAACTCCAATGCTGAACTTGTCTCTTTTCTTTGCGGCCATGACAGCATTGACTGACTCAAGATAGCGTGTCCGTTCAGTAAACTGTTCTTTCCCATCCTGATGTTTTTTTAGTTTATCTCCACTGAGTAACAATAAATGTCGATAACCGAGCTGTTCCGCCTGATCCAAAAAATGTTCAAACTGGCGAATATCTCTGTCCTTTCCTGAAAAATGTAATAATTTTGCTATCTCTTGAGGAAATTGAGCCGCTACGGAAATAGGATCAGGGTCTTCATCGCTATGTACTCGATCAGCAAATGTCAGCATTGCCGGAAAACCCGCTATAGCTTGTTTTGCAGGTTGATATTGTATGTTCGAGCACAAATATTCAACCCAGATACTAAATTGTGTTTGATTACTGTCAGCAGACTTTAAAGATAAGAACATAAGGACAAAATTAGAAGAAAATAAATTTTTAAGGACAAAACTATTAATGATAGTTCTGTCTCAATCAGCAACATGAATTAGCACATGATATCGTCATTTTTGGTTTCACGAAGACAAACAAAAGCAAATAACGATACACAAGCCGCCCCACATAAATAATAACCAACTGCATGGAGACCATAGGTTTGCGCTAATTTAGTCGCAATTAATGGGGCAAAAGATGCACCTAAAATGCTGCCTAAATTATAGGCTAAGGCTGATCCTGTATAACGAACTGAAACAGGAAAAATCTCAGATAAAATCGTTCCAAGTGGACCGTAGGTTAACCCCATAATACTTAAGCCAAGGCATAAGAAAATCAGGACAGAAACAGGATGGTGAGCAACAAAGAAGGTCGAGAAAAATAAACCAAAAATAATGGTCAGAATGCAAATCGCAATCGAAGTACTCTTTCTACCAAATTTTTCAGCCAACTTTGCAGATACAGGGATACACAGACCAAAACATACCGTTGCAACCATTTGCATTTTCAGAAAAACGTCACGACTATAGCCTAGTGCCGTTGTTCCCCAATTCAACGCAAATACCGTCATTAAATAAAATACCACTAGGGTACAAACCGTTGCCAATGTACCTAGGATAACTTTAATCATATGTTTGGATATGACATCTTTAAAAGGCGCTTTAGATGCAGCATGCTTATCCAATACATTTTGAAATGCTGGAGATTCATGCAGTTTTAAACGAATGTACAATCCGACGAGTACAAGCAGCGCACTTGCAATAAACGGAATTCTCCAGCCCCATGTCAAGAAGTCTTCATTTGATAAAAAGGCACCTAATAATAAAAACGAGCCTGCGGCAAAAATAAAGCCGATCGGGGCGCCTAATTGTGGAAACATCCCATACCAAGCACGTTTACCTTTGGGTGCATTTTCTGTTGCAAATAATACAGCACCACTCCACTCACCGCTTAAGCCTAGACCTTGTCCCAAACGACATAATGCCAATAATATTGGTGCAACCACTCCAATCTGCGCGTAGGTTGGTAATAAACCAATACACACCGTTGAAATACCCATTAATAATAATGCCGCAACAAGGGTGGCTTTTCGACCAATTCGATCGCCTAGATGCCCAAAAATTGCAGCACCAATCGGGCGTGCTACAAATGCAATCGCAAAAGTTGCTAAAGATTGTAACAATGCTGCACTACCGCTACTTTCAGGAAAGAACAAATGTGGAAAGACCAACACTGCTGCTGTCGCATAAATATAAAAGTCAAAAAACTCGATTGTTGTACCCACTAGACTTGCAAACAAGACGCGAGTTTTAGAGTTAGGATTGCTGGTAGAGCTTGCGTATTCTGCATATTCCATGGGAGACCATCATATTTTCTAGAAAGATGATAAGGTATAAAAAGTCTATTACCACCCCCTCCAAAAGCAGGAATGATTGCGACGTTGATACCAATTGAACAGAGTATGTTTAAGAGCTAAGCTCAATTCTTCTCACGACTTTAAGCGTAATTCAGACATGCAAAATGCTTGGTGATGATTATCACGATTTGAGAACAATACTTGATTAGAATTCTTCTCATAAACAGCAAAAAATTTCACTGAGTCCAGAATTGGCATTTTAATTTCTAAAACATTTCGATATGCAGCAATTTATACAGGAATCAGGTCATGAACAAAAACGATCTTTCCTCACCCAAACATGAATTAAATTCATTATTTAAACTTCAATAAAATATGCATTAAACAATAAGAATAGGCGTGATTATTATATCTTTCCTACTAATATTAAAGCTTTACAATCCTATCTACATAATAAGTCATACAGGAATCTTTTTAGACAAACATGTCTCGCTTAAATTGACTCGCCTGATCTTTTCTATTTTTACAAAGATCATTAAGTAAACAAAAAAATCACATCAAAATTAGGGGGAATCCCTCATTCTGAATTCTCTAAAAACAGCCTATTCTTTTTTCATTAGATCTAAGGAATCGTTTCAATGACCACAGAATTAAGCAAACAACCTCAAGTAGATGAAGCAGAATTTAATGCTTTTTTCCCATCAAAATATTCACTGTCACAATTTACCAGTGCTAAAAGCAATTTAGAGGGTGCTGATTATCCTCAACCTTATCAAGGCAAACGCCGTATTCTAGTAATTGGTAGTGATGAACGTTATCTCAAATTAGAGAATGGTACTTATTTTTCTACAGGCAACCATCCTGTTGAGACGCTATTGCCTATGTATCATCTACATCAAGCAGGCTTTGATTTTGATATTGCAACCCTTTCAGGTAATGCGGTGAAATTTGAATTTTGGGCAATGCCAAAAGAAGACGAAGCTATTACTGGTTTACACAAAAAATATCTGGAGCAGTTTCAACAGCCATTAAAACTTGCAGATCTTGTAGAAAAACTGGGTGCTGAAAATGATTACGCTGCGGTTTTTATTCCTGGTGGACATGCCCCTCTTGCGGGAATTCCATTTAGTGAGGATGTGAACCAAACACTGCGCTGGGCTTTAGATCATGATCGTCATATTATTTCAATATGCCATGGCCCTGCTGCCTTACTGGCATGTGCTCCTAAAGATGGAAGTCATGACTTTCCCTTTGCAGGATATACCATTACTGCATTCCCAGATGCGATTGATCGAATTACTCCAGAGCTAGGTTATATGCCCGGACATCTGACTTGGTATTTTGGTGAAAAGCTCAAAGCGCTTGGTGTCAATATCGCCAATACAGAACCCGACCAATCGACCTATAAGGACCGTAAATTAATTACTGGTGCCAGCCCTTTTGCTGCCAATGCTTTAGGCAAATTAGCGGCGGAAACATTGTTAGCAGAAGTAGCAGATTAATGATGTCAGAATCTGTATTGAGTCAAGTAGCTGATGTTGTCCTTGCGATTCAGCATAGTACGGACATGAATGAACTTTCTCAGCATGTTCGTGCTTTTGCGAAGCCATTGGGTTATGACCGTTTTATTATTTACACTGTACCCTCAAAAGGTGAAGGTGTAATTGGTCAATTGCTATGGCTAGAGGGTGACTGGTTTGGTGATAACAGCGAAGTCACCCCAGAAACCTATCTAGCACGTTGTCCTGTGAATCGGCATTTACTCGAAACAGATCAAGCATTCTTCTGGACGAAGCAAATACATTCAGATCAAGAGGTGTATCGTGTTGTAGCGCACCCTAAAGGTTTAGGTATCCATGGTTTGCAAGTTCCCATCTTTGACCATGCTGGACTTTTGGGAGCAATGAGTTTTGGAGGATGTCAAATTGAGAGTAGTCTGGATGTGCAACTTGCATTTTCATTGATTGCTCGTATTGCTTTTCAGTCTGCACAACGAATCAATCACCTTTTAAAATCATCAACCACATCTACTTTATCAGCACGTGAACTCGAAGTCATACGCTGGATTGCTTCGGGTCGTCGCCAAGCAGATGTGGCAGTAATGCTTGGTTTATCAACACGCACCATTGAAAATCATTTACGTCGTATTCGTGAACGGCTTGGTGCGACCAGTACTGCACAAGCGATTCATCTGTTAATCCGTGATCATCAGTTAAAACTATAAAATTCAGTCATTTTAAAAAATTGATCTTTTTCGGTTTTACTTTTACCGCTTAAATTGACTACCCTCACTCCACAGATTATGATTCTCTTGCTGGCCTACATTGCCAGTCGGTTTTGACAGACCGCTCATCTAGCGTATCAGGTTTCATACTCTCTGAGTGTGATGCATGTGCGAAACCTTCTCGTCCCCCTTTGCGGTAGAACGGGAGGGGGACGCGTCCGCGCGTGCTGGTTCTAGATGTCCAGTCTGTCAACCCTCTTTCGTTCTGCCACCATTATTTGACAGTAATTCGGTAGAACTTCTTAATACATCTAGGAGTAGTCGCCATGACTGATCTATTTATTCTAAAACACCTCTTTTCTCTGCCCGCTCAAACGGCTCGATATCGTGTTCTGTCAATGACATGGACAGCCATTGGCTAATCCATAACATCGGACTTTAAAACTTAAAAAACATAACACCACGCTTTAAGACTGCCTGCAATTTAGGTAGGGGGAACGTCTGCATGAAAAAAACAATCACTGTGCTTGGCATGCTTTTGGGCTTAGTCGGCTGTGCTTTTTCAGACTCCGCACCAGTCAATGTGTATCGGGATGATGAAATGAATCCCGCCTACAGCTTTGAAAATCAGAACGTCCCGTTCTCGCTCAGTACTATCCGGGTTCAAGCCACCACCGATCAGGTCACGGTACAACAGGTCACAGTCAACCGTGGGCAATGTCCTGTGGCGTACTGGATTCAGGGAAATCCTCATCTTAAGTTCGGTCAGGAAATCAAAGGCGTTCTGCAGTGTGAAGCCAATCAGGTTTTACAGGTCGATGTGGTCACCGATCAAGGCGAATACAGTTTTAGTTTTTAAGCGCTACAGCATACAAATATAGAATAAGGATACGTTTTAACATGAAAGGTAAAATTCTCGATTTTTCGATTCAAAGCAATACTGGAATTATTTCTGCCGAAGATGGCAAACGATACACCTTTGTCGGTACAGAATGGAAAGAACAGGCCATTCCAGCACGGGGGAATAACGTAGATTTTGAGGTTAATGAACAGGGACAAGCCACAGGAGTTTATCTGGAACTGATCACCTCACCTGCATCTGCCAAGCCCGTGACATCCACGCAAGGCAATCCCTTAAATCTTTCTCCTGCTGCTCAGGAAAATTTAAATAAAGCCAAAGAAGTGTTGAATAAATGGGAGCAAGGTGAAGCCAATTATCATCAAGCCATTGTGACCTGCTTTAAAAAATATGCGGTCTTTAGCGGTCGAGCCAGACGCAGTGAGTTCTGGTTTTTTCAACTGTTTTGTTTTGTGGCAACCCTGATTTTTGCTTATGCAGGTCGAAAGTCGGAGTTTATGGATATGCTTGGGATCCTCTTTTTCTTTGCGACTTTATTGCCAATCATCGCAGTAACTGTTCGACGTCTACATGACCTTGGTCGTTCGGGTTGGTTGGTGCTTGTCACCCTCATTCCAGTTGTAGGGGTATTACTGGTTTTATTCTGGGCGACTCAGGACGGAAATCCTGATCACAATCAATATGGTCCTTCTCCTAAAGCGGATGCAGAGACCTAAGCCTTAGATCAAATGTATTTTTTATTTGTCAGGCTACATGCGCGTTTTGTCCATGTATTCTGGCAAATGCTCAACAGGATTTTATTCGATGAAATATAAAATTATAATCGCCCTGTTTGTCACTTGTCTCAGTTTGCAGGGTTGTACCAAAAAAGAAATAACTGAGCGTCTTGAAGCCATTCAATCAAATTTTGAGACTAAAGTTAATCCAGATACCCAGATCATTGAACAGGGCCAGAAGGCTCTAGAAAATAATGGACTGGATGCATTTCAAATGGAATTGAATCGTAATGCACCCAATGGGCATACCTATATTGCGCTTTCCGCTGATCAGATTAAATTTCTGGGCAAAGAGACTAATGGACTTTTCACCTACACATGGAAGCTTCGTTTTCAGGAAACCGCGACTGAAAATATCATGGGCTGTGATAGCGACAAGGTGTCATGGAATAAAGACAACAATGAAATTATAGTCAGTCTAGCCAGTCATTGTTTTAACGTTCTAAAACAAGGTAACCTAACACCAACTGAAACTGAAACTGAAACTGAAACATCAGAAATATCTGAGACTTCCCCACTCAGACTAGTCAACATTGATGCCATGACGTCCGTCGACGATATGAGTATCGTCAATCTTCAGTCAACTGCCGATGTTGTGACCATTAATAATGTGGTCATTAATCGTGGCAACTGCGCATTACTTGAAAATATTTTTCCGCTTCAAGTCCGTTTTGGCGGGGTGATTCCTATCCGTAACAAATGCCATAAAAATAAAATCATTGAGGTGTTGGTATCCACAGATCAGGGCGATTGGACCTTTAGCATCTAAGTCCATTCAGCTTTCTACTTCTAAATTTAGGTTCTGGAAATCCCCCCATGAAAAAATTATTTTTATATTCCAGCTTACTATTGCTACTCAGTGGCTGTGATGAAATTAGAGAATTTAAGGTCAATTATCAGGCGCCAGACTGTATAGGAATCTACAGTGTCCACTGTACCGACATTCGTATTCAGCAAGCTATTTTCAAAAACAAAAAATTTCGCCAAGAATTTATTGATGGTCAGCAGAGTGCGACACAAGAGTTTGGTCATGACCGTTATCAACAGCTTTTGGGATTACTCGATCAAAAAATTAAACATTTAGAAGATCAACGTCCCAATTTGTTTTTCCGATTGTTTAAAGGTGATGAAACTTATTATGCAGATGTGGATTATGGTGATGCGATTGATGCGGAAGTTATTCGTCTTGTTCATGAGAATGAAAGGAGGATTCAAGCCAATCAATCTGTGTCTCAACCAGTGGCAGAAACGCCAGCACCAGAAGCGGTGAATTTAACAGAGGGCGACCCTATTAAAACGGCTTCTGTTCAAAATGATGAATTTGTTCCAGCATCACACCCATCTTATAAGTATCCATATACTTTTCAGATTATTGCACCCACCTCTGAGGAGGAGATGGATCAATCGATTTATACGGTGATCCACACCACAAAGGGTACGATTCATTTTAGTGCAGCACACCTGTCAGCATGGCAAGATGGAATTTTTAAAGATATGAAGGTAGGTGATTGTATTTATTTCACCACAAATGATTTACCCACTGAAAAAGTGGGAACTGGACCCTTTTTTGAATCATATATTTCTGAGCCTGAACACGTGTCTTGTGATTCTATTTAATAAAGTGTAATAGGGTTAATCAGGGAGATTGATCTCCCTGATTTGCGCCATCACTGAATCAAAAACTCATCAACACCCCTCAATAAAACAACTGACCACAAGTTTGGCACAGGAAACATCGACTCGTGCTCTGAGGTGCAGGCCCACTATCAAACAAACTATGGATTAAACCACCAACCACCATCCCTGCAATTCCCCCCATCAACGGCGATACGGGTAACGTTTTGGATAAGGCTACGCCGACTGAAGCAAATGAGGCTGAAGCCGCAAGGTTGTGTTGTGATGCCTGTGATGTGTGAATGACGCGAATCACGTGTTCGGAGTCACAATGCGGGCAAGTAATATTCATTATATAAACCTCTGAAGTATAAAACGACTTGGCTTAATCTTTGTGATTCAGCCAAAACCATGAAAGAGAAGATGATTCTCATCTAGATGGTGTATATTTCAGATGACTTTTAATTTATGTGTTTCAGTGATGTTAAATGAAGATCAAAAAATCTGAATTTTTTGATCTTCATAAAAGTTAATAATTGAAATTTAAAGATAGCAGCACATTACGCGGCTGTCCGTAAACACTATAGTATTGTGCAGGAAGACGATCATAATATTTTTTATCAAATACATTATTTATATTTAGGCTAAGCTTTAAATTGTTATCCAATTGGTAGCCAAATAGTAAATCTGCAACTGTATAAGGGTCTTGCCAATATGCGCCATCGGAACGAGTCGTTTTTGATTGGCTTCGAAGCCCTAGACCTATATATGTCCCATCATAGCTATTAATGAATGGTAAATTATAGGTTGTCCATAGTTTGAATTGGTGACGAGGCTCTTCGGTATCCTGATTTTTCAATTCTGCTTCGGTTTTGGTGAGCTGGCTATCTAGATAAGTATAACCCGTATTTATTTTCCATAAGCTATTCAATTTTCCTTGCAGTTGTAAATCAATCCCTCTTGTTTTTGCCTCACCTGTCGAAATCCAGAAATTAGGATGTGTGGTATCAGCCAGAGGTCTATTTTTATCATTTAGCTGATATAGCGCAATATCTAATCCTAGTTGTGCATTGAGTTGGGTTTTTAAGCCAACTTCGTACTGCTCTCCTTCTCTGGCTTGTAGAAGATTTCCATCAACTGTCGTTTGCCATGCCTGAGGTGGACTAAAGATATTGTTATAACTGATGTAGGCTGTTGTACTTTTACTTAAATCATAAGTAAGAGCGACATAAGGACTAAATTTGTTAATGTCAGGATAGGTTTCTTTAGCCGTCGCTACAGGTAAAATCCCAGATTTTGTATTACTATACCAACTTTGACGTCCACCCAAAATAATGCCTAATGGTTCAAAAGGTTTCAATAGAAATTGACCATACACACTATACTGTTCGGTTGTAGCTTCCGTTGCATAATCATAAGGCACATCTGTATAGGGTACTGCTGAAGTACTAAAAATATCGATATAGCCTAACGATTCTCCACCAGAATAGCTGTCCTGATTACGTCGATCATAATTGCTTCCTAAAACTAGGGATTGAGGTAACCCAAACCAATCAAATTGACCTTTAATAGATGCATCGAAAGAGGTCCATTCTGTTTTTAAATTCTGGCTTTGAATATGGTAATTACCTAGATCATTCATACTGATCGGATTCCAGAAATTGCCATATAAGCTTTTGGAATCTATATTTCTGTAATTTGCAGCAATTTCGGAACTCCAATTTTCATTCCATTTATGCTCTAAAGACGTGTATATCTCATACAACTCATCATCCGCAAAACTCCATGGCGTACCATAAAAAGTTGAACGAGAGGCACTCACTGGTTCTACAGCAACTGGATTAAGGCTTAATAGTTTGAGAGACACACCATAATCCACACCATTGGTATGATTTTTTTGGTAGGCACCTCCTAACGTGATCGTCGTATTTTCATCAATATCACCACTTAAAGCACCATAAAATAAGCCATGCTGATTATTAATTTGATCAACAAAACTATCTTTGTCCTGAACTGAAACACCTGCACGACCACGAATTGTTTGATCGTTATTTAACGAGCCAGATGTATCCAGTGCAATAAATGCATTATTCCAGCTACCAATACCTACTGTACCATTTACCTGAAAATCAGCTGTTGGTTTTTTTCGGACTAGATTGACTGTAGCACCAGGATTGCCAAAGCCTGATAATATGCCAGAAGCACCTCGTTGAACTTCAACTCGATCATAGTAGTTTAAGTCAAACTGAGTCATATATTGCAAGCCATCACTTGCAGGCAAACCGTCAAATTGCACATCTGTAGCGTAACCGCGTGATTGAAAATATGAGGTTCCATCACCATAAGAAATCGCTGTTACTCCAGCGACCTGATTCAGAGCCTGACTGACTGTTTGTAAGTTTTGTGATTGAATTTGCTCTTGATCAACAACCGAAATTGTTTGTGGTGTTTGTTGAATCTTAAGTCCCAATTTAGACAGTTGAGTTCTCTTATTCTGTTGTAAATTTGAGCTTTCAGCTTCTGTGTTGATTACAGGTAATACAGTTGATGAAAGATTCTCGCTTGATGGCAAAATTTCAGTTTTAGTCGGCCGAATTACCATCCAGCTTCCTTGCTTGTTTTGAACTAGGGCTAATCCAGTCCCCTGCATCAGCTTATTTTTTGCTTGCTCAAAACTATATGATCCCTTTAACCCGACACTCTTTAACCCGCGTGTTAACGCAGGATCGAAAGACAATGCCACACCAGACTGGATTGCAAAACTGGATAAGGCTGAACCTAGTGTTCCCGCAGCAACGTTGTATGCCTGTGACGTTTGCTGCTCTGCATGAACAATAACCATTGAACTCATGCAAAGACCAAACATTACTGACCGAATTGCATAGACTAATTTTTTGCTAGAAATATGTTTACTACTTTTTTGCTTATCCATATGTACCCCATCAGAAAGAAGAATGAAATGCCTCATACTTAATGACAGTTGAACAGCAAAAAAGTGTCACTTTATTTTAATTATTTTTTGGATGAATCCGAATAAAGTGATTCATCGCATAGTGGTCTACCTGAATTGAGTAGGTCTGCTCTAGCATAGTATATATTTGCTGCGTATCATTAATTGGATAAGTTCCAGATATTTTGATCTGAGAAATATCTGGATCTACATAAATCACTGCATGTTGGTAAGCTTGTAATCGTTTTACAAACTGCGAAAGTGGCATTTCATCTACCACGATCAAGCCCTTGGTCCATGCTAACTGGGTATAATCAATATCATTGACTGGTTGAATCTCATTTTGGTCAAATACTGTTTGTTGTCCTGCACTTAAGATTTGAGAATGTTGTAAATCATCCTGCGGTTGTACTTTAACCGCACCTTTCACCACAGCAACATACGATTGGTTTGCATTCATTTTAACCAGATATTTTGTACCCAGTGCTTGTGCTTTTCCTTGTTCGGTATACACAATAAATGGGCGATGCTGTGAATCATGATGAGTTTCAATCCATATCTCGCCTTTACGTAATATGATATTTCTTTGCTCTGCCGTATATTTCACATCAATAGCACTGTTTGTATTCAACACTATTTTACCGCCATCAGGTAACTGAACTGTTGTTTGCTCACCTGTACCACTACGATAATCTGCCGTCCATTGTTGCTGTTGATTGAGCAAGTATATCAAGTAGATCGTAGGTAAAATTCCCAGAACCAACAACCGATTGTTTAGATGTGATTTCAATGGTTGCTTTTGAATCACAGGCATCGCGATATTTGGAGGAAGTTGCTGAAATTTCTGTTCCAGTTCGATCGCCTTGTGCCAGATTTTTTGATGCAATCGACTACGATTTTGCCATTCCGTCAATTGTTGATACTCAGACTCCGTCAAAGCCCCCTGCTTAATTCGCATCAGCCATTCAACGGCCTGATCTAATATTTCTGACTTTCGAGATTTAAACATTAAAGCTCATGTTCCAACATTGCTGTCAAACAATGCACGTAAGCTTTTTTCATATGCCTTTTTACTGTGCTCAGAGAAATATTGAATTTACAAGCAATCTGTTCGTAACTCATATCTTCAATTTGTGCATGTAAAAATACATCTCGAACTTGTCTTGGGAGTGTTTCTAGTAGCTGAATAACTTCAACCAATGTTTCAATAATCAAATAGTTTTGTTCAGGAGAGGGTTGTTCCCATTCTGGTTGTTCAGCCAATACCTCGATATAGGCTTGCTCTATTCGTTTTCGATTAAACCAATTCATCATCAAACTTTTGGCAACTGTGGTCAAATATGCTCGCGGTTGTTCAATTTCATGCAGAGGCTTTTTATTAAAAACACGAATAAACGTATCTTGCGCAAGATCAGCCGCATCGGCAGAGTTTCCTAGTTTTTTATACAACCATGTGTAAATCCATGAATGGTGTTGCCGATACAGCGTTTCCAAGCTTTCAACAGGAGGCGTATCCATGGACTCAATAACCAAGAAACAAATGATAATAGTTATTATTAACCTATTTTCAATTTAGTTCAATATAACACATTAGCTTTAATGCAAACTCTAAGTTATTTTACTTAGTCGTTGGGACATACCGAAAGTACGCATCTTGCTAGATGCTTTTACCCGAAGATATTGTTCCTTTTCAGGTTGAGCCAAATAACCCATCACATGACGCATATTTCTCACCTGAGGTTTAAAACGGCTATAAATCATCCCAACCCCAGTCGTTCCTTTACGCTCATATTGCTCCAAATATCTTCGATCATGACAATTAAAATAATTTCCATGATTCTCAGTGACCTCTTGCCATAACTCACCTACACGCTTGGCAATACTCCATGCACCACTTCGCTTCCTGCCGTCAAATACCAATGCAATATGACAATGGTATCCACCTTGAACACAACCCTGCTCCAATGCCCAGATAAATAATAGTTTGTCATATACCATATTCAGTTTATCCAGCTTACGTCTAAATATACTTAAGTCATTTTCAACCTGATCAATACTCACACTTTTCCTGTAATTTAAATCAACTCGTACCACCAATAAACTGGAATAATCATCCAGCAACTCCGATAATCGATCATCCAGCTTTTCAGCATTTAGCTTTTCAGAATAACGATGATCACACCTTTCTTTAATATACTGATCATGAGCTTGTTCAAAGTAGGTTTGCCATTCCCTAAACATTAGCTCTTTTAACTGGCTACACAGCCTATTATGATCATTAAGTACATACTCATAATCATAAAGCAGATTACAAAACATATCGATCAAACCGCTATACACGTAGTCCGGGTTATAGACTTGATTAAACCCAATAAGTAAATCAGTAAAGTTTTGAAAGAAACACCGTGGTTGTCTATCTGCCTTTAATAGTCTTTTAATAAAACTTTCAATCTCAATCAGTAAACCTGATTCATCATGTTGAACACACATCACTTTACCTTCTATAGAACTATGCTATAGAAATAGTTTTTTCAGTATTTATTTAATTTTAAGACACCTCCCTCAACTAAAAACTAGAATACACATAACCGAATCACCATAGATAAATATTAAGAACAACCTCCTACAAGATTTAAGGTAATAATAAATGACAATTAAAATTGAATTAATAGATATTAATCAAATAGAAATATAAACAACTATAACCACGTCATTACACCAACTAAATTTCATTTAAATCATTTAGAAACAACACCTCTATATAAAAAAGCTTTCCACCCACACATAAAAAATCATAAATTTTAAATTCCTGTTTTCTTAAAAAAATAAAAAAGTTATCTGATGTAAGATCTTAACTCTCACTATTTTAATATAAAAATTGAAAAACTCCTCCACACAACCAGTCAAACATATGATTCCCTATTTATACTAAATAAACCAAAAAAAATCCTCCTATACATGCTCACATGCATCTATCTCGATATGCCTAATAATAGGTATTTTTTTAATTATTAAAAGCGTATTAAAAAATAATGCGAAACAAGTCATAAACAAACTAAAAAAACACTCGAAGTTCCACAGCAGATGTATTAATTTTTATGAAAATCTTAACGTAAGGAACATATTATGAAGCATTCAACAGCTATGAAAGAGTTAAACTCTACACTTAAATCGCTCTCTGAAGAAGATTTACCTTATGCACTTTATGTCAAAAACAGAATTCAAATGGATGATGGACATAGGGATTATAGAAGAGGTCCAGATACCCAATTATTAAGAAAAACTGAAAGTTATTTAAAATCTATTCAAAACTTAAAAGAAATAAATGACATTATAATTAATTACTTTTCCAACACGAGGGATAGTGATATTTTTTATTTTATAGATTTATTAAATGAAACCATAGAGGAAATGTATGTAAGGGGTGGTGACCGTTCATCCTACAAAAGGGATAAAAGAAAACTAAATTTCACATTACACATGATTAAACAAGACATTCAATCAACTGGATATTATCAAGATATAGAAGTAATTGATGAAATAAAAAATAAATATTTTAAATTTCTTTACCTATCATTTTCTTATTCTTTTTATTTAGAAAAGCATCTTGACCTTAATTATATCCAAACTGATTACAGCAAAGTGATTACTGAGAATCCTTTACACTTTAAAAAATATGATCATGAAGAATTCTATCTCTGGGCAAAAGGTTATTTAGATAAAGATATTGGACATCAGGCAATATCCAATTCTCTAAAATATGCACCCACAACAAATGAAGATTACAAAACTGTTATCAATAGTATTTTTGATATTCTCTACATAAACGATCATTATGCCTATACAATTATAAAAGAAAAGTTATTAAATGCATGGTATCAAAAAAACTATCGCAAAAAAAACAAGGGTAAAAGAGATTATTTTTTCTTAACTGATGATACTTATGCTTGTCTTGAAATACTTACTAAAAAGTATAATGTGAGCAAAAATAAAATTATTGAAAATTTAATTAACGAAAAATATGCTAAAGAATGTAAATATAAGGATGGGAGCGACAAATATTCTTAAATAATTTCTTTCTTCATCGACAATTTTTTTGTAAAAATCTCTTCAAAAGATATTAATAATCTTTTGAAGAATAATTAAAATATATAAAAATACATCACTCCAATTAGCAATACTCTCAAAAATAAAATATTTACTTCAAAAAATATTCATCCACTAGAATTCTTTTCAGTTTCAACCCTTCCCCTCTTAATCTTTTAATCAATATACGATCAAAATCTAAAGTATTATATGGTAAATTTATATCCTCAACATCATAAGGGTGATTTTTCTTTAAAGCCCTATTAATAGAATCAACCTTAGATAGAAAATTATCCCTTTCAACTTCACTAGAACAATTTTTTATTTCAGACTTTAATTCCACTACTTTATCTTCTAATATTTTTTTATCAAAATCTTTAAATTTTTCATAAATTAAATCTAAATTTTTTATGACGGCTTGATGAGGATTTTCCCATTTACCATGTTTTTCAACTTCATTGTTAAGAATATTTTTCATAATTTTGTATTTTACATCAATTAATGGATTAGCACTTTTTTGAGCAGCACGTGCTTTATTAATTCTTACTTTAAGAGCAGGATTATCTATCCCGTACACCCAAGGATTTAAATTTATATAATCATTAAAAACGCTATCAACTGTTGAACTAATTATCTGAGTCTTATACTTTGGAATTGAATTCTTCAAGTGGTTTAAAACTATTAACATTTCAATTAGATATCCTAAAGAATACCCATACATATGTGATATTTTTTTGCAGGATTCATTATCAATATACTTTTTTAGTATTCCTATTGTTTGAAAATAATTCGCTTCATTCCTTGGTCTATCCACTTTCAAGTGAGGAATTTCGTTTTTATTGGAAATTTTTAAAAAGGGATAAAGAGCTTCAAATTTTTTCACTCCTAACGTTTCAGGAAATATTTTCATGCATTCTACAACGCATTCTTCCTTTATAAGTTGATAAACCAATTCTTTTTCTTGAAAATTTAATAAATAATCAAATTTTTTTTTATCTTTTTCAGATTTAAAAATTAACTCATATTTCATATTTTGCATTGTTTGTTCGTGATGGATCAAAATGTAGAAGCAACTAATACAATGATTAATAATTTCATACTCTAACTCTTCAATTTTATCTTTAACATCCATCAGGCCACCTTGTGCTCAAAATTTAATTAAAATATATCATACACTTACAATTAAAATTTTTACAGCTGCACTGTTAAAAGCTTTATTAAAAATACATGTAAAAATAGCAACCGTGGCCACATTTCAACGTGAACGAACATATCTTGTACTATTAATTTTATTAGAGGAATTTATTATGAAAAACTCAGCCATTAAAACCGCAGATTACTTATTCATGCAGTTTCGAACTGCTATACCAACACTCGACCAAGTTTGTGACATTTATTATCCCCATCTTAGTAAAACGAAACGATTGGAGAAGGCACGTAATATGGAATTTCCTTTTGCTTGCTTCAAAGTTGATAGTAGCCAAAAATCACCTTATTTTGTCGATATCTACGATTTGGCATTTGTACTTGAGCAAAGTTATGAAACGTATTACCGCGATTTTAAAAGTTTTCATGAAACAGTTCTAAAAGACCATTAAATACTAAAACCTTATTTCTTTTTTTTACCGATACATACCTTTCGAGACTACTCCACGAATCATGCAAGCTTACTTGCTGGATTTGTGGAATAGTCATTCCTTTTTCTGCCAAACGCGTACAACCTTCATGACGCAAATCATGAAAATGTAAGTCTTCTATCCCTAATAATTTACATGCCTTTCTGAATTCACTGCCGATAGTTTTAGGACTTAAAGGCATAAATAGAGCATTATCATAGCCTCTCTTTAACATCCTATTACGGATATCATCATCAAGTAATAAATGAATCAATTGTTGGCAATCATCATGAATACTAAACTCTTTATGGTTACCTTTAGAGCCATTCGGATTTTTTAGATCCCGAATCTTCCATAATTTATTCGTTTCATCATAGTCATCCAGTTGCATCCTTGTAATCTCAGACTCCCGTCTGCAAGAGAAAATCGCAAACCACATGATTAAGTGCATAGGATAGCTGTATGATGATTGATTCCACTTTCTGACAAAATACTTTGTAAGGCGGTCCAACTCATCAAAAGTAGGCAGCCTATCTCTTTTTTGACTAGATGATATTTGGCGAGTCTTTCTCAATTGAGCAGTGGTTTTATCAAATGTTGGTAAATCTACTGTTAAATTCCACATGATTGAAGCATGACTTAATACTCCCCTGATGTGCAATAACTCATGCTGTAATGTACTGGTGGCGATCGGCTGTAGATTCAGTTTATCAACTCCCTTTTTCCGCAAAGACACATGACTGGAAATATGAGTTGAACTTATTTCTGTGACCATATTTTGTGCGATTGGCAGTTTCTGAATCAATTTAAGCGAATATGTTTTAGTGCGGCCATATTGATCACCAACCTCTGCTAAATATTTGGTAATCGCATCATCCAAGGTCAAATCTACCAAGTTTTCCTGACCAAACAGGATCTCTGGATTTGCATCAATTTCTGCTTCACGTTTACCAATCCATAGGTTAGCTAATCGCTTTGTAGAAAAAGTCTGACTTTCTTTAAATGCAGGAAATCCTTTTTTATTGATTCTGATCTCCGCACGATAACGGATTGTTCCATCCTTGAGTTTTCGTTGTGCTATAGTACCCACAAAATTTACGCCATAGAAAAATTTACGCCATTATGGCGTAAAAATGGCGTAAATTCTAATCGAAACGGTGCGAATTAGGCGTGAATGGTTGCAAATAATTTAGTATCAATATCAACACAAATGGATGATTTTTAATGATTAAATCAGACACTCTTGAAAATACTAAAGATTTCAGAATCAGCGTTGCGCCGATGATGGATTGGACAACCCGTGATTACCGATTTTTTGCACGTCTATTTAATCCCAATATTGTACTGTATACCGAAATGGTAACGACAGGCGCAATTATTCATGGCGATGCCAAACGCCATATGGACTTTAGCTCACAAGAACATCCACTGGTTTTGCAGCTAGGCGGCTCAAATCCTCAAGACTTAGCAATCTGCACCAAAATGGCTGAGGACTGGGGCTACGATGAAGTCAACTTGAATGTGGGCTGCCCAAGTGACCGTGTTCAAAACAATAAAATTGGCGCATGTTTAATGGCTGAACCCAACCTTGTTGCTGAATGTATTGATCAGATGCAAAAAGCCGTCACTATTCCCGTGACGGTCAAACATCGAATTGGGATTGATGAAATGCAGTCTTATGAAGAAATGCTGCATTTTGTAGATACTGTTGCTGCAACTGGTTGTACTCATTTTGTGGTACATGCTCGAATTGCGATTTTGCAGGGTTTATCACCGAAAGAAAACCGTGAAGTTCCTCCATTACGCTACGAAGATGTCTATCGCTTAAAACATGAACGCCCAAATTTAACCATTGAAATGAATGGTGGCATCAAGACTTTTGAGGAAACACAACAACACCTACAACATGTAGATGGTGTCATGATTGGTCGTGAAGCCTATCATAATCCTTATTTACTGGCAGAGTTTGGACACTTTTGGAACTTAGATATGCCAGATCGATTTAACATCATACAACAGATGATGCCCTATATCGAAAAACGTTTAGCTGAAGGTGCGCCTCTTTCCATTATCACTCGTCATATTTTAGGTTTATTTCAAAATCTTCCAGGTGCGCGCAAATGGCGACAAGCTCTAAGTGGTGGCAACGCCAAATCTATTCGTGATATTGAAATTGCCTTAGTAAATATTCGTGAAACTATTCAACGATCGGAAGATCAGCAACAAGAACAGCATATATGAGGATTTAAACAAGCCTTTGTTATGTAATAGGGAGCACAGGATGTTAATTTTTATTTATCAAATTAGTGTCGCGCTCCCTATATTTATGTCTAAGTTCTCATCATTATTCTTTAATTCAATACTAAACTCAGTGAAAATGATGTATTTAAATTCTTTTTTTGCCAAATTTTAGCCAAATAAAACCAAAATAACACTCTGATAAATTTAATTTTTTTTATAAATGTTTCAAGCTTGTGAAATATTATTACATTCCTTAAAACACTTTTTAAGGTTCAGACGATAGCATCATTCCGCCAAGCAAATACATTGTTATTGATATGTGTGAATAATGTAAGAACGAGTTGAATGATGATTTATGACGGACAAATAGCAGATAGTTATCAATCACAGAATGCACCTCAAGTGACTGTGACTGAAAACAGGGAAAAATCAGCACCGTTTTCTTTTGGATCGGATGGTTCACGTAGCCAGATCGATATCCACAAATTTGTTGCTAAACTAAAAAGTATTAGTGGCAACTACAGCACAGCAAAATGTGCTAAAAGTGTTCGCATAGCCTTGCAATCTGCCGGTGCTAAGATCGTAAGCCACCCTATCGCTGCTTCTGATTGGGGCGACACTTTAACCAAAATTGGTTATCGACAAATTCAACCTGAATTTGATCATCCACAAAAGGGGGATATTTATATTATTAAACGTACCCCAAATCATGTTTATGGACATATTGCGGGTTACAGCGGTAGTCAGTGGATTTCTGATTTTAAACAACAAAGTTATGATGTTTATAAAGACCGTAATGTCACGTACACCTATTATCGTCCGCTGTAGATTTAAGATAGTATATTAACAATGAACGAAGCTTATTAAGGCTTCGTTTTTTTCATGTTTAATTTTTTCAAAACTTCAGCCGTTGCAATCATGCCAAATGTTGAAGTTACAACAACAGCAGAACCATAACCGCCACAACGTAGACCTGCGCCTGGATTAAACAAAGCTGGGCTTTGTTCTGGCTCAAGATGAGGATTATGCTCGAGTGATACTGCACAAACATCTGCACTGGAAAATGGATTATCAATGGAATAAATACAAGTAATCCCGAATTTTTCCTTTGGTTTTTTGCAAATTCCTTTCGAACGTAATTGACTACGTAATTTTGCCAACATCGGGTCTTGTTCAGTTTTAGACAAGTCAGCTACACGAATTTTAAGCGGATCAATTTTTCCGCCTGCACCACCTGAGACAATTAAAGGAATTTTATTAAAACGACAATACAGCATTAAAGCCAGTTTAGCTTTAACATCATCAATACAGTCCAAAACCACATCGGGATTAGAAATCAGTAAGTCCGAAACATTTTCAGATGTAAGAAAATCATCGACCACATTGACCTGAATACGCGGGTTAATCTGACGACAGCGTTCTGCCATTACTTCTGCTTTTTCCTGTCCCAAAGTTGAAGATAATGCAGGCAACTGACGATTCATATTGGAAGCGGCCAATACATCCATATCCACCAGCGTTAGCTCCCCAATCCCTGTACGCGCAAGTGCTTCCACGGCCCAACTTCCGACACCACCAATTCCAATCACCATAACATGACTTTTTTCATAATGATAAAACGCATCGTCACCATATATTTTGGCAACGCCTGCAAAACGGCGATCATATTCATCGGTTTGGAGTTGAGTCATTACATCTTCTTTTAGAATTTTTCAGCATGCTATTTTACTGGGTTTATTTTAATAATGTTAGTGCCTGAATTTGACAAACGTCTTCACTCTAAAATGAAGACGTTTGAATAAAGTGAATAATTTTAAGCGGTAATCAAATTACGCAATACATAATGCAAAATACCGCCAGCCTTGAAGTATTCAACTTCATTTAGAGTATCAATACGGCATAACACTTTAAACTGATCAGTTGAGCCATCCTCACGTTTCACTGTGATATCCAGTGTTTGATGTGGTTGGATATTATCTGAAAGCCCTGAAATCGATAACTCTTCTTTACCTGTCAGACTGAGTGCTTGACGATTTTGTCCATCCACAAACTGAAGAGGCAACACGCCCATCCCTACCAAATTTGAACGATGAATACGCTCGAAACTTTCCGCAATGACCGCTTTTACCCCCAAAAGATTGGTTCCTTTTGCCGCCCAGTCACGTGATGAACCTGTACCATATTCTTTACCTGCAACAATGACCAACGGCGTGTGATCCTCTTTATATCGCATGGCTGCATCATAAATTGCCAACTTTTCACCCGTTGGAATATAAATGGTGTTACCACCTTCTTCACCACCAAGCATTTCATTTTTAATACGGATATTGGCAAATGTACCCCGCATCATCACTTCATGGTTACCACGGCGCGAACCATAAGAGTTAAAGTCTTTAGGCTCAATTCCATGTTCTTGTAAGTAACGTCCCGCAGGGCTGTCCTTTTTGATATTTCCCGCAGGAGAAATATGATCTGTGGTGACTGAATCGCCCAATACGGCTAAAATCCGCGCTGAATCAATATTGGTGATGGATTCTGGTGGCTGATCGATACCCTCAAAGAACGGTGGATGACGAATATATGTCGAGTCTTCTTCCCATTCGTAAGTTTTGCTTTGCGGAATCTGAATCGATTTCCAGCTTTCATCACCTTCAAATACTGCTGCATATTCTTTGTGAAACATATCCGTATTGACGTTCTGTAGCGCTTCACTGATTTCAGTTGTTGATGGCCAAATATCTTTTAAGTAAACGTCTTCACCATTTGCGCCTTTGCCAAGCGGTTCAGAAGTTAGGTCCTTGCGAATAGTTCCTGCTAAACCATAAGCAACTACTAGAGGTGGCGATGCCAACCAATTGGTTTTTACAAACGGATGCACACGACCTTCAAAGTTTCGATTCCCTGAAAGTACAGAAGCAACATTCAAATCGTACTTTTGAATGGCTGCTTCAATTGGATCAGGCAAAGGTCCAGAATTACCAATACAAGTCGTACAACCATAGCCCACTAGGTTATATCCGAGCTCATCTAAATAAGGTGTTAATCCTGCTGCCGCTAGATAATCCGTCACGACTTTAGACCCCGGGGCTAACGAACTTTTCACCCAAGGTTTCCGTTGTAGTCCTTTTTCAACCGCTTTTTTTGCAAGTAAACCTGCTGCCAACATAACACTTGGATTCGAGGTATTGGTACATGAGGTAATCGCAGAAATGACGACATCTCCATGATTTAATTCGTAACGTTGACCATCCATTTCATAATAAGGCTGCTCTTCAAAATAACTTTGTTCAGCATCAACAGCTACACCTCCGCCCCCTTCATTTTCTAGACGATCTTTTGCTGCTTTCACAGGTTTTAAGTTTAAATCCATTACAGATTGAAATGCTTCAGGGACTTTTGCCAATACCACACGATCCTGTGGACGTTTTGGACCAGCCAAGCTGGCTTCAACCGTTGCCATATCAAGCGTTAAAGTATCAGTAAAGACAGGCTCATCACCTGTACTACGCCATAAACCCTGTTCTTTGCTATAAGCTTCGACCAATGCGATGCGATCAGCTTTACGTCCTGTTAAACGCATATATTCAAGGGTAATTTCATCTATCGGGAAAAAACCACATGTCGCACCATATTCAGGTGCCATGTTGGCAATAGTTGCCCGATCTGCCAAAGGCAAGTCTGCTAAACCATCACCATAAAACTCAACAAACTTACCCACTACGCCTTTTTGACGAAGCATTTGGGTAATGGTTAATACCAAATCTGTTGCGGTAATCCCTTCTTTTAATTTTCCTGTGAGTTTAAATCCGATTACTTCTGGAATCAGCATGGAAATTGGTTGACCGAGCATTGCAGCTTCAGCCTCGATTCCACCTACACCCCACCCTAAAACACCCAATCCATTGATCATGGTGGTATGTGAATCGGTTCCAACCAAGGTGTCTGGAAATGCAAAAATTTGTCCCTGTTCCTCGCCCGTCCAAACCGCCTGAGCAAGATATTCCAGATTAACCTGATGGCAAATCCCTGTACCTGGTGGCACTACACTAAAGTTGTTAAATGCAGACTGTCCCCAACGTAAAAACTGATAACGCTCCCCATTACGCTGCATTTCAATTTCGACATTTTCTTCAAATGCATGATCATTGGCAAAGTGATCAACCATAACAGAATGGTCAATCACCAGATCAACTGGAGAAAGTGGATTAATCTTTTCAGGATCTCCACCCGCTTTGGCCATAGCGGCACGCATTGCAGCCAAATCGACTACCGCAGGTACTCCTGTAAAATCCTGCATCAACACACGAGCAGGACGATATTGAATTTCCTGATCCGATGTTTTAGTTTTTTGCCAATCTACTAATGCATGAATATGCGTAGCGCTTACCGTCTGATCATCTTCAAAACGTAACAAATTTTCTAATAATACTTTTAAGGATTTGGGAAGCTTCTGAATATCACCGAGCTTCGGACCTGCTTGTTGCAAACTAAAAATTTGATATTGAGCTGAACCGACATTAAGTGATTTTAAAGCGTTAAAACTATTGATTTTGCTATAGCTGGCCATACGGCTATCCTCCGGTTTGGCTATGTTTTTTTAAAGTTTCATTGGCTTCTTTTAATGTATGCCACTTTTAAAATTAGAATGTTTTCTTTTGGTTATACTTTTGAATGTACTTGTTTTTTATTACGTTAGTTGAAGTGCATTCAATGAATTTTCCCACACTTTCGTCGCAACAATTGATTCATCAATTTCTAAACTTGTTGCCAAACCCTTTAATACATAAGGTAAATTCACAGGGGTATTTCGAGTTCGATGCTCTGTCGATTGTTGACAGCATAGGGGGGTCATATCGGGACAATCGGTTTCCAGAACCAAATGTTCAAGCCCAACTTCCGCAACGACTCGATGCAGCTTTTTCGCATTCGGATTGGTAATTTGCCCAGTGATACCCAGCTTAAATCCAAGCTGAATAAACGCTTTGGCTTCTTCGATACCGCCACTAAAGGCATGAGCAATACCCCCCAATTTGAAATGTTGCTGCTTTAAAATGTGTAACACATCAGCATGTGCTTTTCGAATATGCAATAACACAGGTTTGTTATGCTGCCTTGCTAAATCCAGTTGATTTGTGAAATATTGCTTTTGTTTCAGATACAGTTTTGGCTGTTTATGCTGTGGCAAAAAAGTATCTAGTCCAATTTCCCCGACAGCGACACAGGACTCTTGTTTTAAAATCTGTTCCAATCTCTCCAAATGATCAGGTACATGCTGTTCAATATAAAAAGGATGTAACCCCGGAGCTAAATAGCTGATCGGTACATCCTGCCATCGACTGAGTTGATGTTGGGTATCAATTAAATCTGAAAATCTGGACTCGCTAAAGCCAATTAAAATCAGTCTTTCTACACCAACAGCTTTGGCTTGCTGTGCCAGTTCCTTTCGATCGGGATCAAAATCTGGCACATCAAAATGTGTATGCGTATCGAACAGTGGAAAATGCATCCTTTAACTCTGTGGCTTATGATGCTGTAAATTCACCACAGGCTCAGAAGTCGCCTGAGTCTCTGGTAAATATTCAGTTTTTAAGATACCGTTGAGTTGATTATAAGGAATCACTAAGCGTGGCAAACCTGCTGAATAAGGTCCAATTTCATATTCGCCATATTGCAAAATTAAACCTTGCTCGCCTAATAGGAAATTATCTGAAAGCTTAAACTTCCACGCTTGTTCATACTCATTCACATTATCAGCAAGTTTAGAGTCCATCACCCATGCTTTAAAAACGTCATGTGCTTTACTTTCTAATGTTTTTTTCTGATTGGGCAAAAGTAAATCATTCAGTTGAATTTGCTTTTGCTGCTTCAAATCAAAGTTGTAATATTGCTGTGCCGAAGAACCATGCGCACCACCTAAGTAGCTACTGGTGTTTAAAACCACAGTCGCAACCGGCCCTTGAGATTTTAAAATCGAAGGTTTAATCATGATATTAATCTGATGATTGGCACTCAATGCTTTTAATTCTTTATCCAGCTCGACAAAAGATTGAACATATGGCTCAACTTGTTGCTGCATTTTTTGCAGGTCAGACACAGGTTCTGAACTCGCTGCAACATCATCCGATTTCAATGGATTTGTTGCAGGCGTTGAAGCCGCATGTTCTTTTTGATTGATCTCTGAAATATCTAAAATTTGTTTTAAGTTCTTTAAAATTTCCCGATCCATGATTTGGTCAATAAAAGGGAAATTACTCTGTAAACGTTCAACCACAAACTGAGGGCAACTCTTACCTGAACAATCTGGCAAATTCACGGCTAGTCGTACAGATGTCCCTTCAAGTGCTAACACTTGGGGTTGTACTTCAGAAGCTGAATTTTGCTTCTGATCAGTATCTTCAGGTTTAGACTTGGGCTGACAACCAGTGAGTAACAACGCACAGACCGCAACAGCTAACGCCAGCTTAGTCGCAGATTGTTTTTTTTGTGGAGTAAACAGAGAATATTTCGATTGCAACATTGTCATTGCCTAACAAAAAATAAGTTTCAATTTATGCTAATGTAACTTGATCATGCTTGACTAGTATTGTGTAAATTTCAATACAGATTAAAACATTTTGTGATAAATCTCAGGCTGTAACAACGCTTTAGTTTGTGCTGTTGATAAATAAATATCAAATTGACCTGCTTGTTTACTAATTTGATTGGCACGATAGTGTAGTCCAATCCCTTCGCTATCAAAAAACCAATCTGCCTGCCCCCAATATAATTTTTTGGGCGCTTCGGCCTGCACTTCAGCCGATTGTTGCTTCAACCATTTTTGATAATAATCTTGAACAATCTGATTCATGTTACTTTGTTGATTCTTCTGTAAAATATCGAGAATGTTGATTTCTTTTTTCAGTTTGCGATTAGCCACAAAGAAATAATAACGATCTTTGACGATGACCTCTTCCTGCTTTGAGTTTAAAGCCACTTGCAAGAGTACATATTCATTACGTTGCGAAGCGACTCGCGTGCTGATATGGAGCTCATAAGCCTGATTTTTAGAATACTGATCCTGCCAAGTATCCGACTGAGCAATATAGGCATTGATAGCTTTTTGGAGATTGATCTTCTGATTTTGACCGATTTGCGCCTGTACGACATACGCCAGTTTTTGCTCAACCCAACCATTGAGCCAACTGTCTTTTGTTTGAATAGTTCGTATATCAATATCAATGCAGTTTTTCTTTTCACAAAAAGGCAGCGCATATTTAGCCTTACTTTCCTGAATATCTAAATAAGGTAAGATCTCTGCTTTATCATGTGAAATAGCTGATTTTTCTTGCTCAGCTTTCTGATCATGATTACTTTTTGTGCAAGCAGCAAGCATGGACAATATCCCGATTAAACCCACTATCAAGAACTGTTTCGTCATCTGCATGATGCCTTTCCCACATTGATCAAAGCGTCTACTTTAAAATAAAAAACAGCTTCCCGAAAGAAGCTGCTGCATGCAATTTAGTGTTCGCGTGTATTACGGAACTCAATATCAGGCCAACGTTCCTGCATAATTTGCAAATTAACACGACTCGGCGCTAGATAAGTCAAATGGCCACCACCATCCAGCGACAATTGATCATGCGCTTTTTTCTTAAAGTCATTCAGTTTTTTATCGTCATCACAATAGATCCAGCGCACGGTGTTAATGTTGACCGGCTCATAAATACAATCGACCTTATATTCTTCTTTTAAGCGATACGCGACGACATCAAACTGAAGCACACCCACCGCACCAACAATCAAATCATTGCTATTTTGCGGCATAAAGACTTGGGTTGCCCCCTCTTCGGACAACTCTTTCAATCCTTTTTGTAGCTGTTTCGATTTAAGCGGATCGCGCAAACGGACACGACGGAACATTTCAGGGGCGAAGTGCGGAATACCAGTAAAATGTAGTTTTTCTCCACTGGTAAAGGTATCGCCAATCTGGATTGTGCCGTGATTATGCAAACCAATGATATCGCCTGGCCATGCTTCTTCTAGATGTTCACGCTCTCCTGCAAGGAAAGTCAATGCATCCGAAATACGAATTTCTTTGCCAATCCGCACATGATTCATCTTTAAACCTTTTTCATATTTACCTGAGCAAATACGCATAAAAGCAATACGGTCACGGTGTTTTGGATCCATATTGGCTTGAATTTTAAAGACAAACCCACTAAAACCTTCTTCAGTTGCTTCAACAATACGTTCCTGAGTCGGATGCGCTTTAGGCTCTGGTGCCCAATTGATAAAAGCATCTAATACATGGTCAACAGCAAAGTTTCCAAGCGCTGTACCAAACAAAACTGGTGTTTGTTTACCTTGTAAAAATAATTCCCGATCCAAAGGTTCATTGGCCATTTGTACAAGTTCTAATGACTCTGCAAAAGATGCCCATGCTAGTTCACCTACTTTTTCACGAATATCCGCATGGTCATAACCATCACGCACTTCGATATCGGTAATGGTTGAACCAAAACCAGCCTTGTAGACATATAATTTATCTTCAAGAATATTGTACACCCCAGCAAAATCACGTCCCATACCCAAAGGCCATGTAATAGGTACACAACGGATATTTAGAACATTTTCAATTTCATCCAACAACTCTAACGGCTCACGGATTTCACGGTCCATTTTGTTAACGAATGAAATGATCGGTGTATCACGCATGCGACACACTTCCATCAATTTGATGGTTCGTTCTTCAACCCCTTTAGCACCATCAATTACCATTAACGCAGAGTCAACTGCAGTCAAAGTACGATAGGTGTCTTCCGAGAAGTCTTCATGTCCCGGAGTATCCAGTAAGTTAATGGTATGTTGCTTATATGGAAACTGCATGACTGAGGTGGTGATCGAAATCCCACGCTCTTTTTCCATTTCCATCCAGTCCGATGTTGCAGCTCGGTCAGATTTACGGCTTTTTACCATACCCGCAACCTGAATGGCTTTACCCCATAACAGTAATTTTTCTGTCATCGTGGTTTTACCCGCATCGGGGTGCGAAATAATCGCAAAGGTTCTACGGGCTTGAACTTCCGTAGCTAATTGATCTTTAAACATGAGAAAATCTTCGTATTGAACATCTTTGCGATAATCCTGTTGATTACAGCAGATGTAAGGAAAGCTAAATTGGCGCAATTGTAGCAGAAATAGCAAAAGGATAAATCGCCACATCAGTTTCTGTGGATGAAATCTATTTTATCCACTAGCTATCTTCGGCAGCCAACGGTCAAAACACTAAAATTGTTTATTGTTTTTGCTCTCTTACATTGGATGTATCCAATACAAATTTTAATGATGATATCTGTTATTTAGCAAAGTTGAAAACATATTCTCAACTTTGCTTTTTTTGAAGAAAAAATGAATAGTTTCATCCATTTTCGAATTAATGATTTCACTAAGCTTTAGCACGAATAATCATATTAGTCGCTGTAGCATGTGCATACAACTTGCCATCCTCATCTCGTAAATAACCTTCAGAGATCACCAAGTTTTTCCCGATATTAATCACCTTTCCTTCGGCAATTAGTTTTTTATTAAAAGGCATTGGACGACACATTTTAATAGCTAAATCTGTTGTACCATATGCTTCTCCTGCCGCCAGAACAGTATGTGTAGCACAACCTGTGACCGAATCAAGTACTGTTGCAGCAAAACCACCATGTACGCCTCCCAAAGGATTGGTATGCCGTTCATCTGCAATAGCCTCAAATACAATTCGACCATGTTCAACTGCTAGTGGTTGCATAGGCATAGTTTTCGCAATACCAGGTGTTGGAAATAAGCCTTGGGCAAAAGCTTGCATTATTTCCAATCCTGTCATTTTTTTTAAATCCATGATCCACTATCTCCTGCGCATCTTTTGTAAATAATTAAAATCGTATAAATCTTACTGCATTAAAATCAACAGTCCGAAATACTATACACAATTAAGTTCCAAAAAAGAACTCAATATGTTAAAAATTTTTAACATTAGATATATTAATAGCTCTTAAATATCAAAACCTTATAAAAATAAAATTTAAGAAAACTGGTAGTTTTCTTTGTATATAGCAAGACGATCTACTGAAACAGGCATACCCAATAAATAACCTTGTAGCTGATGGCAACCTAAACGCCGTAAAATTTCGGCTTGTTGAGGGGTTTCCACGCCTTCTGCAGTGACACACAATCCTAATTTTGTTGCTAGCTGAATAATACTTTCCAGAATAATTTCTTCTTTCGAGCCTGATTCAAGGTTCACAATAAAACCACGATCAATTTTGAGCTCGTCAACAGGTAAATCTTTCAAATATAAAAAGCTCGAGTGCCCTGTACCAAAATCGTCAATCGCAATACGAATACCTAAATCACGTAAACGCTCAAAAGTACGAATACTCATGTCAATATGACGCATGGCTGTAGATTCTGTAATTTCTATAATTAAATGATTAGGCTGAATATTATATTTTTCTATTAAACGCTCAAGGGTCGAAAATAATTTTTTATTTTCAAATTGAATTGCGGAAAGATTAACGGCGATCGGATAAAAAGGAATATTACTATGGGCCCATTCCTGAATCTGCTTACAAGCTTCTTCAAGTGCCCAATATCCCATTGGAACAATCAATCCCGTTTTTTCAGCCCCATCAATAAACATATGAGGGGTGAGTAATCCCAATGTTGGATGTTGCCATCGGATTAAAGCCTCAACGCCACAAATTTTTTGATTAATCGTAAACTTCGGCTGATAAAATAATACAAATTGTTGCTCATCTACAGCCTTATATAAATCATTGATTAATTTAGACTGACTTTTTGCTTCATCTTGTAGACTGGAATAACTAAATAATGTACTGGTATTACGTCCTTGCTCTTTAGAAATCAACATAGCCGCATCAGCATTAATTAATAAATCTTGTAAATTTGCGCCATGTTCAGGATACATCGCGATCCCCACACTGGCCGATACATTAATTTCTTTACCAACAATGAGATAAGTTTCCTGAACCTGCTGCAAAACCTCTTCAGCTTTTTCAGTAGCTTCTGCAACAGTGGAGTTTTCAATGATCAGTAAAAATTCATCTCCCCCTATTCTCAAAAACTTACTTCGTTCATTCATATGGCGGTAAATACGATTCGCCATCTGAATCAACAACTGGTCTCCTACATGATGACCAAAAGCATCATTGACTGACTTAAAGCGATCCAGATCTAAATATAAAAACGCAATATTCTGCTCACGTAACCGGTGTTCTGCAAAAATTACTTGTGCATAATCAACTAAAAATAAACGATTGGGTAATTTGGTTAGATTATCTTTGATCGCCAGACCTGCAAGTTCTTTATTCAATTGCGAAAGTGCATGATTACGCTCCTCCAGCCTTAGCTCTAGAACAGCAACACAAAAACCAGCAACCAAAATCAGACTAGTCACAAAAAGAATGGTAAATAAGAGGAGGCCCTGACCTGCTTCATACCCCATCATGACATGATTATAATGAGTTGAAATGAATGTAGTCGCCGCCATACCCGTATAATGCATCCCCACAATGCTCAGCGCCATCGTCACCGCAATTGCTAGCTTTAAACCTAATTTTCGTCCAATTGCGCTTTTATATTTGAAAATGAGAAAAAAAGCCAAACCCGAACCACTAATGGCAATGAGCACTGAAAATACAACAATCAAAGGGTCATAAACCAAATGATGGTTCTCAATCACCAAGCCCATCATCCCCGTATAATGCATCCCTGAAATTCCCAACCCCATGAGAACAGAGCCAATGACAAGACGGGGTAAGGGTAAAGTTGGGCGTGATGTTAACCAAAGCGCGAACAGTGAAGCTACTGCTGCAATCATGTAGGACAATACGGTTAACCCGAGATTAAAAGAATAGCCTTCGGGTAAATGGCAGGCAAACATTCCTACAAAATGCATCGACCAAATAGCAAAGCCTAAAATAAGACTGCTGCAAATTAGAATCCATTTTTCATAATGCTTGTAGGTGTCTTTAAAAATTAATTGTTCTGTAGAAATAGCAACATAGCACACGATGACAGCGACTAAAACTGAACCGAGTACAAAGGTATAGTCATAATCAACATGTACCATACAAAATTTCCATGGTTATTAAATACTTGTTTTTATTTTGAAAGCTAAATAAACAGCCCTCTCCCTGCTCAACTTTACCTTCATAACACCAACTTTTTGATGTCACTAAACAATACCACTATCGTTGTGAAGGTCAAGGTTTTTTTACTTTAGAAATCAACAAAATAAAAGCACAAATTTGATTAGTTTTATGAATTAAATCACGAGTTTCCATCAAACGTGTGATAAAGAAAACCCTGCAATATGCAGGGTTTTCGTGAACTCAACTAAAATTAGTTCTTCTCTTTATCTACGATTTTGTTTGCTTGAATCCAAGGCATCATCGCACGTAACTTAGAACCAGTCACCTCGATACCATGCGCAGCATTTTGACGACGACGTGCAGTCATAGAAGGATAATTCAGCGCACCTTCCTGAATGAACATTTTCGCATATTCACCAGACTGGATACGTTTAAGTGCATTACGCATAGCTTCACGAGATTGTTCGTTGATAACTTCAACGCCAGTCACATATTCACCATATTCAGCATTGTTTGATACTGAATAGTTCATGTCTGCAATGCCACCTTCAAACATCAAGTCAACGATGAGTTTAAGTTCGTGCAAGCATTCGAAGTAAGCCATTTCTGGAGCATAACCCGCTTCAACCAGCGTTTCATATCCCATTTTAACCAATTCAACAGCACCACCGCAAAGAACCGCTTGTTCACCGAACAAGTCTGTTTCAGTTTCTTCACGGAATGAAGTTTCGATAATACCTGTACGACCACCACCAACACCAGATGCATAAGAAAGTGCAACATTACGTGCATTACCAGAAGCATCTTGATGAATTGCAATTAAATCAGGCACGCCTGAACCACGTTGGAATTCTGAACGTACAGTGTGACCAGGTGCTTTTGGAGCAACCATGATTACGTCTAAGTCTTTACGTGGAACAACTTGGTTATAAAGAACAGAGAAACCGTGAGCAAATGCAAGCGTCGCGCCTTCTTTAATATTTGGCTCAATTACGTCACGATAAAGTTGTGACTGGAATTCATCTGGAGTCAAAATCATGACTAAGTCGGCTTGAGCAACTGCTGCTGGAACTTCAGAAACTTTTAAGCCCGCATTTTCAGCTTTTTTCCACGAAGTAGAACCTGCACGTAAACCTACAGTGACGTCAACGCCAGAATCTTTAAGGTTAAGCGCGTGTGCATGGCCTTGTGAACCGTAGCCAATAATTGCTACTTTTTTGCCTTGGATGATAGATAAATCACAGTCTTTATCGTAAAAAATTTGCATCTGTTGTCTCCACTAAAATTTTTTCATTTCCCTTGTTCTACAAGGACAGATCTTTTTAAGCTCTCAATTCTGTCATATGAAGAATTGAGAAGGCCATTAAATAGTTAATACTTTTTCACCACGTGCGATACCCGATACGCCTGAACGAACCACTTCCAAGATCGTATTTTCTGCAAGTGCATCGATAAAGCCATCAAGTTTATCGGTGGTACCTGCAATCTGAATCGTATACGTCGTTGGCGTTACATCGACGATTTGCGCACGAAAAATGTCCGTAGTTCGTTTAATTTCAGCACGAGCTGCACCTAAGGCTTTCACCTTGATCAACATCAATTCACGCTCGATATGGGCGCCTTCTGAAAGATCAACGACTTTAACGACTTCAACCAACTTATTCAGTTGTTTGGTAATTTGCTCAATTTTGTGATCATCACCATAAGTGGTCAACGTCAAACGAGATAAAGTTTCATCTTCTGTTGGCGCGACATTCAATGTTTCAATGTTATAACCACGTTGACTGAATAAACCAACTAGACGAGAAAGCGCACCAGATTCATTTTCAACGAGTACAGAAATAATATGTCTCATTAAGTACGCTCCCCTTTTCCTAACCACATGTCTTGCATAGACTGACCCGCGATTAACATTGGATAAACATGCTCAGTACGATCAACCATCACATTAATGAAAACACATTTATCATTAATAGCCATCGCTTCAGCGAGTTTAGACTCAAGCTCATCTGCATGTTCAATGGTAATCCCAACATGACCATAAGCTTCCATCAGCTTGGCAAAATCAGGCAATGACTCAACATAAGAACTTGAATGACGACCTTCGTAATTCATGTCCTGCCATTGCTTAACCATCCCTAAGGCGCGGTTATTGAGGCAAAGGATTTTTACATTTAATCCATATTGCTTACAGGTTGATAACTCCTGAATACACATTTGAATTGATGCTTCACCCGTGATACACACGACTTGCTGATCTGGGAAAGCAAGTTTTGCCGCCATTGCATAAGGCAAACCAACCCCCATAGTGCCTAAACCACCTGAGTTAATCCATTGACGTGGACGCTTGTATTTATAATACAAGGCACCAAACATCTGATGCTGACCTACGTCAGAAGTAATAATCGCTTCACTGTTGGTCACACGGTCTAATGCTTCAACCACTTGCTGTGGTTTCATCACACCATTTTGACCCGCTTCATAGCGTAAGCCATGAACTTTACGCCATTCATTAATTTGTGACCACCAAGCACCAATATCTTCTGGATTTGGCTTAGACACATTCATTTGCTTAAGCTGCGCTAACATTTCCTGAAGCACTGGCTCAACAGCACCTACGATAGGAATGTGCGCCATAATAGTCTTGGAAATGGTTGCTGGGTCAATATCAATATGAATGACTTTGGCATTTTGACAGAATTTGGCAGGATTATTGGTTACGCGGTCATCGAAACGCGCGCCAATCGCCAAAATAACGTCGGCATTATGCATCGCCATGTTGGCTTCATAAGTTCCGTGCATCCCGAGCATGCCAACAAATTGTGGGTCATCGCCTGGAAACGCGCCCAAACCCATTAAGGTATTGGTGACTGGATAACCTAGCAAATGCGCAAGCTCAGTCAACAACTCAGATGCATTGCCCTGAACTACACCACCACCCGTATAAATCATTGGGCGTTTTGCGGAAAGTAACTCATCAATGGCCTTACGAATTTGTCCTGAATGTCCACGCGAAGGTGGTTGATACGAACGCATCTTCACTTTTTCTGGATATTCGTAAGCAAATTTGTCGGTCGGATTGGTTGCATCTTTCGGAATATCGACCACAACTGGTCCTGGACGCCCACTTGAAGCAATATAAAATGCTTTTTTAATAATGGCAGGAATTTCACTGGCATGACGCACTTGGAAACTGTGCTTTACGATTGGACGGGAAATACCGACCATATCTGTTTCCTGAAATGCATCTTCTCCAATCAAGTGGCTGGCAACCTGACCAGACAAAATCACCATTGGGATTGAGTCCATGTAAGCTGTAGCAATTGGAGTGACAGTATTGGTTGCGCCTGGACCTGAAGTGACCAGCACCACACCCGTCTTACCTGTTACACGCGAATAAGCATCGGCCATATGGCCTGCGGCTTGTTCATGGCGCACAAGGTAATGATTAATTTTGTCTTGTTGAAAAAGCGCGTCATAAATATGTAAAACTGCGCCGCCTGGATATCCAAAAACGTGTTCAACGCCCTCATCCGCAAGTGCGCGAACGAGCATTTCACCACCAGATAAAAGTTCCAACGTGATTCACCCTAGTCTTTTGCACTATTTATGGGAGACATAAATAGTGTGTCATTCATTTACTTTCTGCACTGTTATAGCACACATACTTGCAAGTTTTTGCTGTAATAGGAAAAATTTCTAAACTGATCACCGTATAAGTTGTCTCAGCTTCATTAAAGAACTGTTGGGATAAACAGGTCTTGAGCAAAATCACCCTCTCGGCTAGAGAGAATGTCCATTACACACTATGACATTATTCGAAGGGTGATCGAATAAAGGCATATAAAACTAAAGCGAACATTTTTTATGTTTCAACTATTAAAGTCAAGGCGAAATGTTGGCTTTTTGCCGTTTATTTTTTGTGTGTATATTTTTAAACCAAATTACCTGAAGTTTAATCGATTTATTTACACCATTTATCGCAATTCCTCTTTTCATTTTTATTCATTTACCACAATTTAAAGCGTATGATTTACAATCAGTATCACGGCACTTTATTGAATTTTTTTTCATCATAAAATCAAATTGTTATTAATGGACATTCAGACTATGAATAAATATATAGCGTATCGTTCTAACATATTTTTTTTAGCACAAAGTGCGCTAATGGCTAGTCTGATGCTATTTGCCACTCAGAACCACGCTGAACAATATTACAAATGGGTAGATCGCAAAGGTTCAACGCACTACACCACCACGCCACCACCTAAAGGTTCAAAAAAACAAGGACAAGTTAAAACTTATGGGCATACATCACGCCGTACACAAAATAATCCAGCCCATTCAGAACAAACTCAGCCAAATACAGAAAATAGCAATAAAAATCAATCATCCACACCTGTACCTAGCACACCTCAAGTAATGCCGAAATCCGAACAAACTACACCAAGCGTTGCGCCAACGACAAATCGTGCAGTTTAAATCAACTCACTTAAATCAAAAATAAATCACAGACCTTAATAAATTTCAGGTCTGTTTTTTATATTGTGTATAAAATCCCTTGTACAACATGCGCTTTTTTTTTGATTTTGCGCTATGCTGTGCAGCAATATTTTTTAACTTTACATTGTTGTCCTTAATACGTTTATGACTACTCACATTGACCCCGAATATCAAGCAAGTGCCATTGAGCCTCAAGTTCAACAAGACTGGGAAACTCGTAAGGCATTTAAAGTTGCAGACACAGTTGAAGGCAAACATCGCTACATCCTGTCGATGTTCCCCTATCCAAGTGGTAAGCTGCATATGGGGCATGTGCGCAATTATACAATTGGCGATGTGATCAGCCGTTTTCATCGTTTAAAAGGTGAAACTGTATTACAACCCATGGGATGGGATGCTTTTGGTCTTCCAGCCGAAAATGCAGCGATTGCGCATCAAGTTGCACCTGCAAAGTGGACTTTTGAAAACATCGCCTATATGCGTGACCAGTTAAAAAAATTGGGCTTGTCGGTGGATTGGGATCGCGAATTTGCAACCTGTACACCAGAGTACTATCACTGGGAACAATGGTTATTTGTTCAGCTTTATAAGAAAGGTTTGATCTATCGTAAGCTTTCAACCGTAAACTGGGATCCCGTAGACCAAACAGTTTTGGCCAATGAACAGGTTGAAAATGGTCGTGGTTGGCGCTCAGGTGCATTGGTAGAAAAACGTGATATTCCAATGTACTACTTCCGCATCACTGACTATGCACAAGAATTATTAGACGATCTAGATACCTTAAAAGATGGCTGGCCACAACAAGTCTTGACCATGCAACGTAACTGGATTGGGCGTTCTACAGGGATGGATATTACCTTTCCTTCTGCCAACCCTGAAGTTTATGCTGATTCGTTAACGGTTTATACGACACGTGCAGATACCTTAATGGGGGTAACTTATGTTGCCGTTGCAGCAGAACATCCGATGGCACTTAAGGCAGCTGAAAATAATCCAGAGCTTGCAGCCTTTATCGAAGAATGCCGTATGGGTTCAGTCGCAGAAGCTGATTTAGCCACTGCTGAAAAGAAAGGTATGGCAACAGGTTTATCTGTTAAGCATCCAGTCACAGGCGAAGAACTGCCTGTCTGGATTGCCAACTATGTCTTGATGTCATACGGTTCAGGTGCTGTCATGGCTGTTCCTGCACATGACGAGCGAGATTTTGAATTTGCAAATAAGTTTAACTTGCCAATCAAACAAGTCATCGATGCCAAAGGTGCAAACGATGCAGAGTATTATGCAACTGAGTGGCAAGAATGGTACAGCTCAAAAGAAGGCAAACTTGTTAATTCTGGCGAATTTGATGGTTTAGATTTTCAAGCCGCATTTGATGCCTTCCTTGCCAAATTAGAACCACAAGCTTTGGCTAATGCAAAAGTTCAATTCCGTCTACGTGACTGGGGTGTATCTCGTCAGCGTTATTGGGGTTGCCCAATTCCAATGATCAACTGTGAGCACTGTGGTCAAGTTCCTGTGCCAGAAGATCAATTGCCAGTGGTATTACCGACTGATGTGGTTCCAGATGGTTCTGGTAACCCATTGAATAAAATGCCAGAGTTTTATCAAACGACCTGTCCAAACTGTGGTGCAGATGCACGTCGTGAAACAGATACCTTGGACACCTTTGTAGAATCATCTTGGTACTATGCACGCTATGCATCTCCAGACTTTACAGATGGAATGGTCAAACCTGAAGCTGCACAAAACTGGCTTCCTGTAAACCAATATATTGGTGGGGTTGAACATGCAATCTTGCACTTACTTTATGCACGTTTCTTCCATAAATTGATGCGTGATGAAGGTGTTGTACAAGGCAATGAACCGTTTACCAATTTGCTGACTCAGGGTATGGTTTTAGCAGATACTTTCTATCGTGAAGCAGAAAACGGTAAGAAAACTTGGTTTAACCCTGCTGACATCGAATTAGAACGTGACGAAAAAGGTCGCATCATTTCGGCAAAATATACAGGTGATGGTCAAGAAGTCATTATCGGTGGACAAGAGAAAATGTCCAAGTCGAAAAATAATGGTATTGACCCACAAGCGATTATTGACCAATACGGCGCTGATACTGCACGCGTCTTTATGATGTTTGCTGCTCCACCAGATCAATCACTCGAATGGTCGGATGCTGGCGTTGAAGGTTCAAATCGTTTCTTAAAACGTGTTTGGCGTTTAGCAACCAGCTTCCTTGAAAAAGGTCATCAACCCACGACGATTCATCCAGCCAATTTATCTCAAGATGCACAGGATTTACGTCGTAAAACTCATGAAACCATTCAAAAAGTGGGAGATGACATCGAACGTCGTCATGCCTTCAATACTGCGATTGCGGCATTAATGGAGCTTTTAAATGCCAGTAATAAATTTGAAGCCAAAGATGATCAAGATGCTGCCGTTTTACGCGAAGCTATTACCACATTACTTACCTTATTAGCGCCATTTGCACCACATTTGAGTCAGACCTTATTGGCTCAGTTTGGCGTTGATCTGATCGCTGCTCGCTTCCCTGTTTTAGATGAATCGGCACTCGCCCGTAACACCCAAACGATTGTCGTACAGGTGAATGGTAAACTTCGTGGTAAATTAGAGGTGTCAGTTGATATTTCAAAAGATGATTTATTGATTCAAGCAAAAGCACTACCAGAAGTTCAACAATTCTTGACAGGTCCAACAAAAAAAGAAATTGTGGTTCCAAATAAGCTGGTCAATTTAGTGGTTTAATCGGGTGGCTTGATTTCCACTTCAATTTTCCTCTTTGTCCAGAAGAGGGTTAGGGAGAGGTCATTCCCCCACACCCTATCCCTCTCCCAAAGAGAGAAGGAACTTTAGTGGAATAAACAAAATCCAAACAAAGCCCGTTGTCATTCAATGGGCTTTGAATCTAAAATGTTGTAAATTTTAAAAAAATGAATGATTCCAAATATTTTGGAATACCATGAGGACAAAGCATGCATTTAGTTCAACGTGTTGCAGCAGTTGTATTAACTTTAGGTCTAAGTGCAGGCTTGGTGGGCTGTGGTGGTTTTTATTTAAAAGGAACCAATCCAACTGCCGCACCGTTAGCTTATCAAAAGCTCAATCTTGCTTTACCTAAAAATACCGATGAACTGGAAAAACAACTGAGTGTTTATTTGGCTGCCAGTGGTGTTCAACTGAGCAATGCCAACGATGCCTATACGCTGCGAGTGCTTGATTACACACCACGTCGTCAACTCCTTAATGGAAAACTTACCGAAGTTTTATTGCGTTTAACTGTCACTTTTCAGATCGAAGATCATCAAGGCAATCCGATTACTGCACCACGTACTTTAACCGCAGCACGTAGTTATCAATATGATTTAGCTACGGTTAATACCGAAAATCAGGAAGAGACTTATCTGGATCGTATTGTGATTGATGATATTGCTCAGCAAATTGCACGTCAGATTTCTGCCAACCGTTTACCTAAAGTCACGCCACAAAGTACATCCAACTAAATGTATCTTTGTATTGATCGATTATGAAACTGGACTATTTGCAAGCGTTAAAACGCGCCTCAGAAGCGCGTGGCGCATGGATTTTGCACGGTCAAGAGCCTTTGCTTGAGCAAAATTTACTGGATCATTTTCGCAAAAGTTGGCAGCAACAAAATATTGAACGTCAGCGTTATGACATCAGTAGTGTAAATGACTGGAAAAACGTTTTTAATGCATTAAATAGTCTTTCTTTATTTTCACAGCAACTTGCCATTGAAGTGCATGGCAATATTAAACCTGATGCTAATGGACTCAAACAACTCAAAAGTTATTTACAACATAATGAATCCAATCTCTTACTGATTGTTTTACCTAAACAAGATAGTTCAAGCTTAAAGTCGGCATTTTTTCAAACGGTTGAAGCCAATGGTGTGGTGGTTGCTTTAACAGCGACCTACCCTCAAGATCGTCAGCGTATATTAACTATTGAAGCTGAGAAATTGGGAATTCAACTGGATTCGGATGCTTGGGCATGGCTGATGCAACACCATGAGCATAATTTATTAGCTGCAAAAAATAGTTTAATGCGGGTAAATGATACGTTTCCTGAGCACTCTCTGATTCAAATTGAACAGCTCTATGCCTGTTTACAAGACCAATCTCGCTATACCACTTATGATTTAAGTGACGCTTTGCTTGAAGGCAATCTTGCACAATCCATTAAGATTTTTCAATATTTGGTCGCATCAGGTGAGCCACACAGTTTGATCTTATGGACACTCAGTAAAGAAATGCGACTTTTAATGCAGCTATTTGAACAACCGCAAAATGCGTTACAGTTAGGTATCTGGAAAACCAAAGTTTCACTCTATCAACAAGCACTACGCCGTTTACATCCACAACAATTTTTAAACTGGCCTAGCTTGTTATTAAAAGTTGATGCTTCAATCAAAGGCATGTCGCAAGAAAATCCAGAACATCTGATTCAACAAGGTATTGCTGAACTCTGTGGAAAAACTTTGTTTCTCGTTTAAAGCTATTCCGCATTATTGCATTAAATCAATAAAAATATTCACGTTTTATCCTTAATTCACTTTTATACTAGTGCCAAATTACATCTAACTCCAGATATTGCTATGCCAAAAATAAAAGCCTCTAAAATGATCATTGCGGTGGTGTGTGTCGCAATTATTGCGGTACTCGCATGGACTTTTCTCAAACCCAAACAGCAACAACCACAGTATATTACCGAAACAGTTTCACGCGGCGATCTGGAAAATACTGTATTGGCGACAGGTACACTGGATGCCACTCGACTGATTAGTGTCGGTGCACAGGTATCGGGTCAGGTCAAAAAAATGTTTGTGCAATTGGGCGATGAAGTAAAGCAAGGGCAACTCATTGCCCAAATTGATTCAACCACTCAAGAAAATAGTTTAAAAACCGCCGATGCCAATATCAAAAATTTAGAAGCGCAACGCTTACAGCAAGAAGCGAACCTGAATGAAAAGCAACTAGAATTTCGTCGACAACAACAAATGTATACGCAAGATGCCACATCAAAAGCTGAGTTAGAGTCGGCAGAAGCGGCGTATAAAACAGCGCAGGCGCAAATTAAAGCACTCGATGCCCAGATTGAATCAGCTAAAGTGACTCGTTCCACAGCTCAGACCAATATTGGCTATACCCGAATTGTTGCACCAACAGATGGTACAGTGGTTGCGATCGTGACCGAAGAAGGTCAAACCGTAAACGCCAATCAGTCTGCGCCGACCATTGTTAAAATTGCCAAACTGCAAAATATGACCATCAAAGCACAAGTCAGTGAAGCAGACATTATGAAGGTGGAGAAAGGGCAGCAAGTCTATTTCACGACACTGGGTGATGATAAAAAACGCTATGCGACTTTACGTCAAATTGAACCTGCGCCAGACTCTATTTCGAGTGAATCAAACAACTCATCAAGTTCTTCAAGCTCAAACAGTAATAGTGCCATTTACTATAATGCTTTATTTGATGTTCCCAATGAAGATGGCAAATTACGTATTGATATGACGGCTCAGGTTTATATCGTACTGGACTCGGTAAAAAATGCATTATTAGTACCCTCTTCAGCATTATCTAGCCGTCCAGCAGGTGCTCAAAATCGTCATCACCAGCAAACGACAGGAACATCAACCCCGAATGCTGGACAAAAACGAGAGAAAGATTCTAATACGCCGCGCTTGGAACGCCTAAATCTAAGTGCTGAACAAAAGCAGGCTATTACAGATGGTAAAGCCAGTCTAAGTGTAGTACGTGTTTTACAAGCAGATGGTTCTGCTCAACCGAAACAAGTGCTGATTGGTATTAACAACCGTGTCAATGCTCAAGTCCTTGCAGGCTTAAAACAAGGTGATCAGGTCATTATTGCCGATAGCGCTGATACTTCAGCCGCTTCTGCCAATAGTGGTAATCGTCGTCGTGGACCTATGGGAATGTAAGCATGACTCAACAAGCTTTGCTTGAAGTCAGCAATCTGGTACGAGAGTTCCCTGCTGGCGATAGCACCGTTCAGATATTAAAAGACATCAACCTCACGATTTATGAAGGTGAGTTAGTTGCGATTGTCGGTCAATCTGGTTCAGGCAAATCAACCCTAATGAATATTTTAGGTTGTCTGGATCGACCGACCAGTGGTAGCTATAAAGTCAGAGGACAAGAAACAGGCAAACTTGAACCAGATGATCTGGCAAAGTTACGCCGTGAATATTTTGGATTTATTTTCCAGCGTTACCATCTACTGGGCGATTTAACGGCTGAGGGTAATGTGGAAGTGCCTGCCGTATATGCCGGTGTAAACCCTACAGAACGAAAACAGCGTGCCACCGCTTTACTCACAGAACTGGGCTTAGGCAGTAAAACCCAAAATCGTCCAAGTCAATTATCTGGTGGTCAACAACAACGCGTGTCCATTGCTCGCGCGTTGATGAATGGTGGTGATGTCATTCTTGCTGATGAGCCCACTGGTGCGCTTGATTCACATAGCGGTGTTGAAGTGATGCGAATTTTACGCGAACTCAATGCTGCGGGTCATACGGTTATTATTGTTACCCATGACATGCAAATTGCCAAAAATGCCACACGGATTATTGAAATCAGTGATGGTGAAATTGTTGCGGATCGAGCCAACGTACCTGAGTATGAAACTGAATTAAATTCTGATCCAGATGCAGCACCCGCGCTTGCCAATAAAAAAACCAAAGGCAAAAGTGTTTCAGCCTTACGTTCTGCACTTGATCGACTTTCAGAAGCATTCCAAATGGCATTATTGTCCATGAATGCACATCGTATGCGTACTTTTTTGACCATGCTCGGCATTATCATCGGGATTGCGTCAGTGGTCACAGTGGTTGCTCTGGGCAACGGTTCGCAAAAGCAAATTCTGGAAAATATTAGTAGTTTGGGCACCAATACCATTACTGTATTTCAGGGCCGTGGTTTTGGCGATAACTCTAAAACAGCTAATTTTAAAACACTGGTTCCCGCCGATGCAGATGCCTTGGCAACACAGCCTTATGTTAGTGCGGTTACGCCGATAGTCAGTACATCTAAGACCATTCGTTATCAGGAGAATGAAGCCAACGCGACCATTAATGGTGTGGGCAATGACTATTTTGATGTGAAAGGCTTAACCTTTAAAGATGGGCAAAGCTTTGATGGACGTAGTGTGCGTGATCGTACACAAGATGTCGTGATTGACACCAATACCCAAAAACAATTTTTTGCTGATGGCAGCAATCCAATTGGGCAAGTAGTCTTACTTGGAAGTGTGCCTGCACGTATTATTGGAATTGTAGAACCGCAAACCAGTGCAATGGGCTCAGATGATACGCTCAATGTTTATATGCCCTACACCACAGTCATGAGTCGTATGTTAGGCCAAGCCAATGTGCGTAATATCATTGTGCGAATTAATGATCAATACTCTACTAGCGCAGCGGAAAATGCCATTGTGAACTTGTTAACCTTAAGACATGGTCAACAAGATATTTTCACCATGAACAGTGACAGTATTCGCCAAACGATTGAAAAAACGACCAGTACCATGACGCTCTTAGTCTCCGCAATTGCTGTGATTTCGCTGGTGGTCGGAGGGATCGGCGTGATGAATATTATGTTGGTATCCGTGACAGAACGTACTCAGGAAATCGGGGTTCGTATGGCAGTTGGTGCACGACAAAGTGATATTTTACAGCAGTTTTTAATTGAAGCCATTTTGGTGTGTTTAATTGGTGGTGTACTTGGCGTGCTTTTATCACTGGGTTTAGGACAACTGATTAATAAAGTCGCTGCGGGGAACTTTGCTGTTGCTTATTCGACCACTTCCATTATTGCAGCATTTGTATGTTCTACGCTTATTGGTGTGGTTTTTGGATTTTTACCTGCAAAGAATGCCGCAAAACTCGATCCTGTTGCAGCATTGGCAAGAGAATAATAGGAAGCATTATGTCATTATCTAAATTAACCCCTTTATATGCTCTCATCATTGCTTCATCTACCCTCGTTGGTTGTGCTGCTGTTGTTAAAACACCATATCAGACACCGACCGTGCAAACACCACAACAGTTCCAATATGATCAAGCTACTAAAAATACAGCTTTTGACCGGTATGCAGATCATTGGTGGACATTGTTTGGTGATCCACAATTGGATCAACTGGTCGATCAAGTCATTGCCAAAAATACAGACTTGGCTTTTGCAGGAATTGCAATTCAACAAGCACGTTTAAAAGCAGGTTTGGCAGTCGATCAACAAGGTCCGCAAGTCAGTTCAGGGGTTTCTGCGGGACACCGAATTGATCTTAATTCTGGTGATGACAGCTCACAAGGTTTATCTTTAAGTGCAGGTGTCAGCTATGAACTAGATCTATTTGGCAAATTGGCACGTCAGACTGAAGCATCCAAATGGGAAGCTTTAGCCACTGAACAAGATTTGCAGGCGACTGCTCAAACCTTGATTGGGACAACTGCAAAACTCTACTGGCAACTGGCTTATCTGAATGAAAGCCTAGCAACGGCGAAACAAAGTCTGACAACTTCTGAAAAACTATATAGTTTAGTGAATAGCCAATATAAAGCAGGCGCTGTTTCAGGTTTAGATCTGACTCAAGCTGAGCAATCGGTACAAAGTCAAAAAGCCAATTTGAGTCAAATTCAGCAAAGTCTGGTCGAAACGCGTACTGCAATAGCAGTGTTACTGCACATTCCTGTACAGCAACTAAACTTACAGGAACCACAACGTCTGCCACAAGTCAATTTACCGCAAATTGCTGCTGGTTTGCCTGCGGATATATTATCGCGCCGTCCTGATTTAAGAGCGTCAGAACTACGCCTGCGTGAAAGTTTAGCAAGTAAAGACGCCACTACTGCGAGTTATTATCCCTCTATAAATTTAACTGGAAATCTGGGTTCAAGTAGTACCTCTTTGACTGAGTTAATCAAAAATCCTGCTCTGACTTTAGGTGCTAGTTTGAGCTTACCTTTTTTGCAATATAATGATATGAAAAAGAATATTGCAATTAGTCAATTGGATTATGAAAGAGCCATTATTCAATACCGTCAGACTTTGTATCAGGCATTTGCTGATGTTGAAAATTCCCTTTCGGCACGTACTGAGTTAAATCAACAAGTCCAATTACAACAACGGAATCTGGAACTGGCTGAAAAAGCCGAGCGTTTAACTGATGTTCGTTATCGCAATGGTGCTGTAGCGTTGAAAAACTTACTAGATCAACAAGAAACGACACGTGCAGCGAGATTAAGTTTAGTCAATACCAAACAGAATCAATACAATGCTTATGTGACTTTGATGCAAGCATTGGGTGGTTCGCCGATATCACAATTGCCTTGAAGTAAAAAGCCACTTCGGTGGCTTATTTTTCTGATCAAATTGATCTTCTGGCTAAGAAATCTTGGTCATTCGACTTATTAGGATATTTCATTAGGCTCATCTTAATCCTTTTGCGTTGCTTGATATGATCGGCAGCTTTTACATAAAAAAATCGAGTGAATGACTCAACTCGATTTTTCATTAAAACTTTAGACCTAAGATTTTAATGTCTTAAAACCTTTTAATATTTAACGCTATAACTCAGACCATAAGTACGACCTTGGGCTGGCAGGCTGGAAATCGCCCCATAAACAGGTACAACGGCTTGACTATACACAGTTTTGTAATCTGTATTCCAGACATTATAGACCCCGAGGCCCAATGTGCCTGGCCCAACCTTAGCATTTGCGATTACATCCATCACCGCATAGCCTTTAACTTTGGCCGCAGCATTAGGCTGGACATTGGCATCATAAACGGCTTGAAGTGAATCTTTATAAGCCTTGTCTGTTCCCTTAATTGCAAGAGTTTGGACTCTTAAACTATTGCCATTACCATCTTGCCACTCACCAAAAACTGTTCCTTTGATGGGTGAAATTTGTAAGGCATTCAGCTCACGCCATTGTCCGCTTGCATCTTTAAATTCACCACGGGTATAACCTAATGTACCGCCGATGCTAAATTGCTCAAGTACAGGAACGCTGACATTAGCTTCCGCACCATAAATACGTTGATCTGTATCTGCGACATTGACACTACGGTCAGATTTAAACTGAACCACTTTATCAGAGGTATTATAAAAACCTGTTACCCCTAAATTCAGACCTTCATCGCCCTGTAAACGCCAGCCTAACTCATAACTGTTGACCTTAATTGGTTCAACATTGCTAGATTGCACTACAAATCCTGCCTGCACATCACGCAATACGCGCTGCATATCAGGTAAACTGAAACCTTGCGAAAAATTGGCAAAAATCTGCTGTTGGTCAGTCAATTTAAATACTGGACCAATGTTAAATAGCGTAGCATTGTGCTTGACTGAACCTGCCGCAATCACCGCAGGGGTATAGCTTTGACCTGCTGAAGCGCGATCATCGGCAATGAGCAATTCTGTTGTCGGTGAAAAGGCATCACTGTCACTCTTAATATGCTGATAGCGAATCCCCGCTTGCACATTTAAACGATCAGTTAATGTGTAATCCCCCTGCAAAAAAGCACCCAGATTTTCAACGGTTACTTCTGGCCCATAAGCAATATTGGTCCCGGTGGATTTTATATTTAAACCATTACTAGCAATGAATGTATTTAAGTTATAACGGTCTGCTTCCTGACTGCCTTCTTCGTGATCATAATCAACCCCATAAGTCAGTTTTAAATTACGATTCGCCACATTTAGATTGGACTCGATTGCGGCACGAATACCTGCCACTTTGGATTCATTTTCAGATTGGAGAACTGCATAGACAGGTGCTGCACGAGTATAGGCTGCGGCAAACGGGTAGAAACGCGCTTTTTCATTTCGATAGTAGGTTTCAATATTTAATATCTGACCGAATAAATTTTCATTGCGGTATTGTGCATTGATCCCATAACGCTCTGTAAATGGCTGATCATCCAATTGTAAACCTTTCACCGCTTTAAGTGATGGCTTGGCACCAAACAATACCGCCACATTTTTCCCATAATCTGGGCCATAGTCACTGTCTTGTTTATCATTATAATACTGAGCGCCTACACTCAAGGATTGCTGATCTGTCAATTTAAAAGTCATACGTCCATTGACATCAATGGTTTGTGTATCAGAACGATCTGTTTGTGCCGGTTCAGGCGCAATACGATCGCCATGACTGTCCTGAATTTCACCACGTTTGGTATAAGTCGCGCCTAAAAAACCACTGAGTGAGCCCTGATTAAAAGACATACTCTGCATGGCTTCATAGGCTAGAGCATCATGATTAAAATCATTGCCAGAAGTCACGCCTAGTTTGGTTTCAAAACTTAAAGGCTTGTCACTGGCACGTTTGGTAATGATATTAATAATACCGCCTGTCGCTCCAGATCCATAAATACTGGTTGCACCTGAAACTACTTCGACACGTTCAATCATATCTGGACTGATACTATTAAACTGGCGTGACAAATCACGCGAACCAGTTTGCGGTACACCATCAATCATGACCAGAATCTGGCGACCGCGCATGGTTTGTCCATAGTTACTGGTGGTTCCACTACTCGCGCCCAATGACGGAATCAGTTGCGCCAAGATATCCGCAATTTTTCGACCCGCCGCGGCTTGTTGCTGAATTTGAGCTTGATCAATCGATTGCACTGTCCCCGCAATTTCAGCAATACTTTGTGCTGAACGTGTCGCAGTGGTGACGATTGGTGCTAACTGTTTGGTGGTCTCTACAGACTGCTGTGTATCCCCCGATACTTGTGTATCAGCATAAAGCTGACCGCTTACAGCAAGACTTAATACAGTAATAGATGTAGCAAATGAACGATGTTTCATGATAATCCCTAAATAATAGTGGGGTTCGTTTTTGATTTTCTAACAATCATCTGAGACAAAATGACACTTAAAACTGAAGCAATGGCAAGCAGGATATAAAAATTGCCATACCCCAATCCTTTGGCTAAAAAGCCAGAAAAAGCACCTCCTAAGAAATAAACCAACAACTCAAAACACACCAGGATGGTAAAGTCAGTACCCGCCTGCTGTTTCGAACTGTTCTGCATGAAATACGCATAGAGAGCTGTCATGGCGATATAACGAATCGCCAAAATGACAAGCACAAATAAACCCAATAAGCCGTGCCAGACGTCAAACCAACTGAGTAAAATAGCTATGCCAATGACGGCGTAAACAAAAGTTCTTAACCAACCCGCCCATATCAAAAGTTGGGTTGCTGCTAATTTTTTGAGTAAAAATGCCGCCGTTACCGCAGCCAATAATCCGACTAATGCGCCGAACACCGACATCAATACCCCGATTTCAGTCAGCGACCATTGCTGATCTATCAGCATAGGATTGAGCATGGCCATGGCAGGTGCTTCAACAAAGCGATAACATAGGATCAGTAACAAAGCCCAACGAATTTCTGGGCGTTTAAAGGCATTTTTTAAACTTGGCGGTTGTTTGAATGTAGTCTGCTGTGGACGTTCTTTAATTTGCGATATGGCCATCATGGTGAGCGCAGTTAATGCCGCCAAAGTCAGCAAGGCAACTTGCCAGCCATAATGTTGATAGAGCCATAAGGTTGCCGCACCACCAATCATACTGCCTAAAGCCACACCGATACTTTGTGCCATACTGCCCAAACGGTACTCAGACTCAGCTAACGTTTCTACGGTATAACCATCAATCGCAATGTCCTGAGTAGCAGCAAAAGTTGAAATCCACAAACCAATGATTACAAAGATAGAGATACCATAATTAAACTGAGTCATCGCGAGCATGATTACTCCTGCAACCAATGCAAGTTGCGTAAATAACAACCATGTTTTTCGTTTACCCAGTTTTTTTAGATAAAAACGATCTAGTACGGGTGCCCAGAGAAATTTAAAAGCCCACGGAATATAGAGCAGTGACAACATCCCAATCCAGCGTAGATCAATCCCTTGATGTCTCAAAATGGCAGGCAATGCCACATTGTAAAAATACAATGGTAAAGCATGCGCTAGATATAAAATGACAATTACGCCCAGCCCCAATACCGAAACTCCTATTATTTGTTTTTGATTTGTCATGTGATTTGCGTCTTGCATAATGACCTCTGCACGGCCCAATCCAGTGCATCTTTTTTAGATAAACTTACAAAATAAGGCACTCGCCAAGCCTGCTGCAAAGCTGGTGTATCCAGACGAATACGATCATCCTCATCCTGTGCGATACGAGCCAATCCCAAACAATATTGAAAAAAAAGTGACTTATAGCTTTTGTACCAACGTGATTGAATCTCCCGATAATCTTCGGGAAATTCAGTCTCTGGTAAAGTTTGCATAATTAGGACAAAAGCACGGCCCTGAACCAGAAAAAACTGTATTTGGGACAGCCAATCTTCAAACTCCTGACTCGACACATGACCTGAAAATTGCATATCAAGGATTTGGATATAATGACTACTTAAGCTCATGAGCTATATTCTGCCGCCAGATTTTGTGTTTTAACTGATTGCGAACGAATCAGTTCATCTTCAAATTTGTTATAAAATTTATCGCGATAACAGTAATACAGCATCGCTGTTTTTTCAGCCATTGGAATTAAACCCTGCGCTTCATAACACAGTTCCTCTACAACAGCAGCATAGGGTTTAACGGTATGATCAGGCTCACCCACAATCTTGATCGATTGCGCATGTTCAAAAATATAAAAACTTAATAATCGAATGGTCGGACGTAAATATCCTTTACCAAAAGCTGATTTTTCACCAAACAGCAAATGCCAACCCAGATCATGCTCGTGACCATCATAATAGCGCCCCAAACGATCACGCTTGCCTTCATAAATTTCGGTATAACCGACATCCTGCCCATTAATGCCAACAATTAATAAGCGTTGATGATCATCAGCCAGCATTTTGTCAAAATAAACCTGTAGCTCTAATTCAGTTTTATTGAGTTGCCATTGTGGAATCACATGCGGTTCATGCATCCATTTATGTAGTAAGGCTATATCCTGCGGATATTGCACCTGACGCAAATAATATTGAGTGCCTTCTTCAAAATATTCGTAATAATCAGGAAGCTGACTTGAAATCGTATTCATTTTTATCTCATCACTAGGCCATTTGAATATCTTTAGATTTGGCTTGGAGCTGATGCTCCCAGTCTGCTAATGTTTTTTCACTTACAGGATTTGGAATAGGATCAAGAAAAACAGGAACAGGACGTTCTGCTTCATCGTTATAACTGGTGGTAAACAAGCGCACCCGATTAAGACAAATTTTTTCGAACTGAGGACGAAGCATGGCGAACTTTTCAATTCTTTCTGATAATTCAGGATGCGATTGATGCAAATCCAGAATACTTTTTTGGATGGTTTGCCAGAAATCCAGCTCGCTATATTCTGAAAAATCCTCTAAAAACACGTTACAGATATAGCGGTAATGCACCATAAATAAGCCAGTAAAGATAAAGTGACTTAGCTCCAATGCACTGTGACGTAGTAAAATATTTCCGTCTTCAGGTAAATCATCGAGCTCAGGGAAATCTTCATCAACCAAATTCACATCATCAATAAAATCTTTAAGAACTAAAGCTTTAGGCACACCATTTTCATGTACCAACATGGTATTTTCGCCATGGGGTGAAAACGCCAATCCATAACGATAAAGACAGATCAGAAGCGGCGTCAGACATACCTTTGCAAACTGTGCCAACCAGTCTAGCGGCTTTAACTGAGACGCTTCAATTAAGGTCTGAAGGATGGAACAACCAGATAAATCGCGGTGCAATAATGCGGCTTGTGACAATACTTGCTGACCAGATGTAATATACGGATCAACACTTTCACGCCATAAACAACCGAACAATTCTTTAAATTGATATGGCACGCCATCTATACGATCGAAACACGGCTGATGAATGGTTAAAGTGGCAACCTCACCCAAAAACACTACATTACTGGCCTTCAAATCTGGATCATGTGCCAAAATACCTTTAAGCCACTCCGTCACAGCTGGTGCCGCCAAATTGCGTTTTGAAGGCAAGCCCCGATAAACTGCTGTATTAAAAATACTGACCGGAAGCTTGATATAATGTCGTTTCGGGTTAGAAATATTACATAGGGTTCTAATCGATTGCATCGGTACAAAACTGTCTGAGCTGATATCCAGTTCAACGATTTTTTGATCGACGATTTCATTGGCATAGGTTGACACTAACCACTGATGCCATTGCCATGCGTGTACAGGAATGAGGTAATAATCCTCTACATTCAAATCTTGTTCAGATAGTTTTTGCGCAAAATGCTCAAGCTCTTTAGCATCAAATTCGTGCTGATAGAGTTCTGCTGCACTCCAGTTTGAGCTAAATCGATAATTGGCCAGATCACGATGCACCGCCAACCATAAGACTTTGATCTCAGGTGACAGTTCAGGCGCGGCATTGAGATAATCATCATAGCCAAAGCCCATACGGCCTTTACTCATAATAAGCCATGGATGCCCACGCAACATTCCTTCAATTCGATGATGCGATTCGGTTAAAACGGCTTCGCTATTTAAGCGCTTTTCATTGAAAAGATGTGCTTCTGCCAACCAAGTATTGTTCATTTCCTTGATCAGATAAGCTTGTGTAAATGGTTTAACCTGAGCCGCTTGCGCTGCTGCAACAATAAACTCATGTAAATTCCATGCTGCTTGATGATTTAGCTGAGTTAAATCACGAACAGATCCTGACTGGATATTCCAGTGACCCAATAAATAACGATAACCCTTAAATTGATAGGTTCGATCTGCTAACTGTAATTGATACAATCCATTGCCTAATGCCTGAACTTCTATAATTTCTTCATATAAAAATTCGGCAATTGCCATTTCAATTAAACGCTGTCCAGCTGCTCTCCATTGCTGCTGGTTAATTTGTAACTGTGCAAAACTCATAGGGATTTCTCGTACTGAAAAACATGAGACAAGACTTGTTTAAGCTTGGATTTATTTCTTTGAAGATGCAGCAGATGATTTGTGGGACGACGAGATTGACTCACCTCCACTCCTCTTTGATCTGATGTGTCCTGACAAGTCTCAACCGTATTTGTGACAGAATGGGTAAATTGAATATTTGGATTTTGACTCAAATCAAAATGCTGGAATGTTTGCGGCTGACCGCCTAACTCATAAAGAGTCTGCTGAGCCAGTTGATTGGCAATCACTGCCGAACGATAAGCCCCCAACCCTAAGTCTGGCGTACCAACACCATGACTATGCATTTCCTGATTTTGAACAAAAATATTTCCGCAGGCTGAATGTATAACCTGATAATCCTGAGTAATCTTCCAGCGATGTTTCGAATCTCGCTCAATCAGCGGCGAGATTTTTTCCATAAAACTTAACTGGGGTGTGCGATAACCTGTAGCTGCAATCACACTGTCAGCATCCAGATAAAACGCTTGCTGAGTGGTCTTATGCACAAAATGCAAACGGACTTGTCCATTTGCTAAAGACGTTGCATCGATTAACTCACAGCTCGTATGCAAATGAGTCGCAAAAGGTGGTTGAGAGATACTGCGCTGGTAAAGTCGGTGATAAATCTCACGAATAGTTTTGGCACTAATGCCTTTATAAAGCAGAGCTTGTTGAGCCAATTGACTGCTCTTCACTTTTTCATCGAGTTGATAAAAATGTTGCAGATAATCTGGACTAAAGTGCTCTAGACCGAGCGGTGCATATTCCATTGGAAAGAAGCCACTAGAGCGAGTAAACCAATGCAATTCAATCTCTTGATCTAGCCGATTATTTTGTAGCTCAAATAAATCCAGAAACACTTCAGCAGCAGATTGTCCAGATCCTAAAATGACGATATTCCCATTTAAATCAGCTTTGTTTTTAAACAGATAATGTGCCGAGTGTAGGCATTGTTCAGGATGAGTTTCTGTAATAGCGGACAAGCAAGCTGGTAAATGCGGAACATGACCTGTGCCAATCACGAGTTGTTTGCAGCGATAATGCTGCTTAATGCCATGTTGCTCAACAGTGACCTGAAAACCAGAAGCTAAGGTTTCAATTTCTACGACTTTAGACTGATATTGAATGTGAGCAAGTTGAGTCGCAACCCATTGGCAATAATGATTATATTCATGCCTTGGAATATGTGACTGCTCAAGAAAATAAAATTTATATAGCCGTTGCTGATGTTTTAAATAATTCAAAAAGCTATAAGGACTGGTAGGATCAACCATCGACACCAAATCTGCCATGAAAGGTACTTGCAGCATGGTGTTGGGTAGTTGCATACCTGCATGCCAGTCAAAACGATCTTTTTGCTCAAAAAATAAATAGTTCAGCTTGGTTTTGTCTTGCAGCAAACTGGCTAAACTTAAATTAAAAGGGCCTAAGCCGATACCAATAAAATCAAGCATAGAGTAAATCCTCTTGTTTGATCATCAGTGGATTCGGTAGTTCAACATACACAGATTGATGTTCAACAGGTGCAATCAACTCATCCAGTTCATGCAATCGAGTCAGCAAATTTCCCTTATAAGGCAGACTGTCTTTGTACAACAAACTTTTTAACAGTGAACTTTGTGGATATTGCGCTAATAATGCGATTAAGATTTTTTGCAGATATTCGAGTAAATCATCTTCAGACACATAACCCGTCGCAGCAATCGCATTCATCAACCCAAACAAGGTATTGCCAAAGAAATAATAACTGAAACGTTCATCCACAAAGCTTTGTGGTCCAACTGCATGCGCTTTTTCATTGAGTTCGGGAAACTGGTGAAGTACTTTCTCGGCCAATTCCTCGATATAATAAAATCCCTGATTATCACGTAACCAGATATTTTTGGGCTTAAAGTTTTCCAGTTCCACCAAAACATTTTGCTGATGTGATTCAAAGGCCATGCCATATTCATGGTAGAGATACATCAATGGCTTTAGGCTAATTTCTAGAAAGTCATGAAACCAATTCATTGCAATTTGTTGACGGGTAAATGACGGATGCTGCTGACTAATTTTGTCAAATAAAGCATTAAAACGATTTAGCGGTTTAGTGGGATGATCCTGACACAACGACGCGATACAGGTAATCTGATCATTGCGGTTAAAAGGCTGCTCTCTAAAAATACAAATACTTTCATTAATGATTTCATCGTCCAGTCGTAGCGCAATCCATGCAGGATCATTGACCGCTTTAAGGGTAGGACAATTTTTCAGTATTTGTTTGCCTAAAACGCTATGCCATAAACGATGCGTCAATTCGCCACGATAACATTCTTTGGCCAAATTGACCCGAATTGAATTGGTAATCATTACCGATAATGAGGGTTTGAGCATCCATGGCGATGAAAAACTAACTAATGTTCGAACAGAAGTGGTCGGATAAAAATCTACTCCTTGTAAGCCAAGATCAATCAATCTCGATTTTTGCTTAAGTTGACCGTACCATTTTTTACTTTGCAAATAACGGGCTTGCCACGGATGTAAAGGTAATAATTTATAATGCGGGTAGTTTTCTAAAAAACGTAGATCCGCTTCAGACATTTGCCATTTCAAATAATCTTTAAGCTGATTAGAAATGAGTTGCCTTTCTGCACTCCCTTCAGCAATTGAATCCGGATGAACCAACCAGAAATGAAGTGGCGTTTTTCCCTGATATTCAGGCGAAAATTTTTCCCAATCTTCATGGATAAAACCTGTACGGCTTTTAGGTGCAGGATGCATACTGTGTCCCAACAACAAAGCTTGTTCGGATTCGATGAAGTTTTGTTCTGCATCAATTAAAGCATCTAAGTTCTGTGATCGATGATTTAAAAACTGCTGTAAGGCATCACGACTTTGTATCCATCGCTCAATGAGTGAGGCGGTATCTAATTTATTGGTTTCTTTTAAAATTAGTTCTTCCAATAAAATGGTGGCAATCGCCACCATACTTAAATCAAGAAATTGATGGTTGATCCATAACTTTGGCAGGACTGCCAGCCGATGTCGACCCACACGACTAACATAAGATAAAGCAACCAAGACTTGAGCATTTAAGTTTTCAACTGGAATTACAAGTAAGGTCAAGCCTTGGCTAAACGCTTGTTGGAGAGAGTTTTGTTGAAAGTTTTCGAGTAAATATCCTTTACCAGTTTCCTGCGTATAGGCATTGACGAGATGTTGCATCGCCAAACGATTGGCAAGCTCTTTCATCGGAAGATCCTCTAAGATAGAGTAAAATAAGTGATTTTTAACTTATCACTTAGATTAGCTTTTGATTTTTATTAAACAACACCACACTGCTTAAAAGCAGAAAAATTAATGATAATAATTAACATTTACATTTGCAATTTATTAAATTTTTATGATGATTTAGTGAACCGTATATAACTATATGATATATATATTTATTATTAATTTCTTGATGTGTGATTATTTGACATTTCTCATGATATAAAACTATTAAATTTTGACTCTGGATTGGGATTTTTAATTATCATTGCAGACAAAGACAAAAGATAAAATTTAAAAACCTATAAAAATAGTTAATTTATTCAAATATTTACAAAAATTTCATGACTTGTACTGGTTTGAATGAATGTGAATGGTGCGTGTTCATAGCTTAGATTCGAAGCTTATAAAAATATAACAGCCAAAGTCAGTTCTGCTTATGGCTATATGTATTCGATATACATAGCTCGATCAAGATAAAAAATTACCGTTGTTCTCTACCAATTAATTGGTCATCACATCATTTTCATTTAAACCTATAGTGAGTTAGCTTTTAAAACATTAAACGTCGCCTATTCGCAAAGAGAATCGAAATAGAGGTTTGATCATAAAACAGCATTTATTCGCTGTATTGGAGTAAGTTTGATTTCATCCATGCTCGCTTTATGGCTGAACGTACTATATTCAACTTAAGATGAAACCAAATTGAAATATTTCCTCGCTTTATTAAAGCTTGATTATCAGAGAACCCACATGTGTACGATAGATTTTGGGTAGATGCTTCATCATTCAAAAAATGATATGACTAAACAAGCCATTAAAAACAGCTTTTTATAAAAAATATTTTAAAATCAAATAAGTAATCTCTTCGAAACTACAAGTGAACCATCAGCTCTCACTTAGAATACTGCTAAATATTTTTAATACGGTTAAGTTTGATTGTTTTTTAATCAATTGTAAGAGTTTTCCTACATTTCATGTAAGAAATATCTTATTTTTTTGTCAGCTTACTCATTTTAAACTTCTTGTTATCTTTATTCATCTCAATGTTGTATCACACATAAACATGAGAAAATATCATGCTTGGAGATAGATATGTTTCGCAATAGAAATACAAATGAGGTCCTAAATCAAATTTATGATTTCATAAAAGAACGACCAAATTTTTCTAAAAAAGCTCAATGCGAAAAAATTATCGATTTTTTTAGAGAAATACATGAAGAAAATGATATTGCGTTTGAATATGAAAAGCCGCATCGAATTATTGGAAACTTTGGTTTTCCTCTCATCGTCTCGATTCACGATGCGCCCGATTATAACGATAAACAGCGCTTCATTGACTGGGTTTTAGCAAGAATCTAACTATATCGTTTTAAGTCCGATTTCAATATTACATTATCAAATGATCGGATTAAGTTTATATACAAGCTGTATATTTTATATCCATTTGATTTAAAATAAATTTATGTATAAAAAATCAAAAGATTTTTAAGTTTTTTTGTTGATTTCAGATGACTTGAAAAATTTCTTAAATACTTTCAAAAACTTAACAAAACAAAAATTAAACTACTGTTTTTTATAGATATTAATTTTAAAAAAACTAATGCTATTTATATAATATTGTGTATAATTTCGCCAAATAAACCCTTGCTTGATTGTAGAAATTTTCTATGACTTAAGTGAGGGTTTTTACATGGATGGCTTATCTGGAAGGGATAATATCGGGTCTTAGATTGGCGGCTTTAGCATGATCTTTTTTTCCAGAGCAGCACGCGCTGATGCTCAAATTCAACTTGTAGCTCAACGTCTTTCAACACGTCTTGCTTTCTTTTCACTCGGCTTCGCAACAGCAGCTTGGGCTCCTTTGATTCCATTTGCGCAACAGCGTTTGCATTTAAATCACGCAGACTTTGGTCTATTACTGCTATGTAGCGGCTTAGGCGCGATTTTATCCATGCCAATTACAGGTCTATTAATTTATCGGATGGGCTGTAAAGTGCTGATAAGCGCTGCCCTGCTGATGCTTGTACTTTCTTTACCTGCTTTAGCACTAGGCAGTAACGCACTGAGTATGGCAGTAATTTTATTCTTTTTCGGAACTGCGGCAGGTAGCTTGGGTGTAACCGTCAATTTCCAAGCGGTTTTTGTAGAAAAAAATTCGGATAAACCGATGATGTCAGGTTTTCATGGCATGTGCAGTTTAGGTGGGTTGCTTGGCGTAATGAGCATGACGGTCTTATTGGCAATCGGGGTTTCACCTGTGACCAGTGTTTTTATGATTGGTCTGGTTCTGGTCGCAATGAGTTTAGTAAGTGTTCCTTATGCTTTAGCAGCCATGCCCAAAGACGCTCAACGCAATGAAAAGACTAACGAAGATTTATCAGTTCATAAGGCAAAAAAGCGCCCAAGCATTTTAATCCTTATTATTGGGCTAATCTGCTTTATTAGCTTTTTATCTGAAGGTTCAGCAATGGACTGGAGCGGTATTTATCTGACTCATAATTTTGGTCTGAATGCTGCTTATGCAGGACTGGGTTATACCTGTTTTGCGATCGCGATGACTGCGGGTCGTTTAATGGGGCAAAAAGCACTTCAGTTATTGGGTGAATCCAAGCTGATTCAGTATAGTGTGATTTGTGCATTTTTCGGATTGATGAGTATCATACTTGCACCGCAATGGCTATTTGTGCTGATCGGCTATGCGTTACTCGGCTTAGGTTCGGCTAATATTGTCCCTGTGATGTTTTCACGAGTTGGACGACAAAATAGCATGCAAAAAGCGGCTGCTTTATCCTGTGTATCGACCCTTGCCTATACAGGATCATTAACTGGACCAGCCCTGATTGGAATTATTGGAGAATATATAGGTCTTCAATTAGTTTTTGCGTGTCTGGCTTTCTTAATTCTATCAATTCTTGCGCTTAATCACTTCAGTCAAATCAAGGCTCAAAAATAGTTTGTATAAATAACAAAGTCTTTTGTGGTGTCCAACAAAGACTTTATTATTACTGCAAGCGCTAAGATCAACCTTAGTTCGAATGTTGATATTATTTAAATCCGATATGACACGTCAGGATAAAACAAAACCGAAGAAAGAATATTTTCATACTCAAAATTGTGTAAGTATTGAGTACATTCAAGATCATTCAGAAAATCTTGACACCAATCATTAATATCATAAATGTTTAGTCCATGAATTAATTGCTGATAGCGTCTTTTTCGTTCTGCCAATGGCATATTTAGCGCAGTTTCCAATGCGTTCAACATTGCGTCACGGTCTGTTGGGTCAACGACCAGAGCATCCGTCATTTGTTCAGCTGCGCCAGCAAATTTTGATAAAATCAACACGCCGGGATTTTGTGGATCTTGTGCAGCAATGTATTCTTTCGCGACTAAATTCATCCCATCTTTAAGTGAACTAATCCAGCAGACTTCTGCATCACGATACAACTGCATCAGTTGACTGTGTGCTTTTGATTCGTAGCTACATACAATGGGATACCAGCCCTCTCGCTTAAATTCGTTGTTGATGATATCTATTTTTAATTTAAATCGCTCAAATAAACGTTTATATGTAGCGACATCAAGGCGACAAGGACAAGCGATTTGTAAATGTTGAATCTGTTGATGCTGTTCAGGATGATGTTCTAAGTAGTGAGCAAAAGTGTTAAACCTCTCGAATAAGCCTTTAGAATAGTCAATGCGATCTACTCCAATAATAGTTTTCATCGCCGAGTGTTTAATCTGTGGCTCTGAGCTAGTATTTGATAAATCTGCAACCGATTTTTGAATCCCTTTAACATCTACCCCAATCGGATACTGTTGAATCGAAACCAAACGCTGATTCAGACTTAAACTATTTTTTTGAATTTTTTGTGCTTGCAATAATTGCGTACATACGTATAGACAGTTCTTTTGATCTTGCTGAGTCTGTAATCCAACTAAATTATAATGGCATATATCCTGAAGTAGCTCATTTGCAACGGCTAACTTTTTCCATGATTCAAGCGATGGAAATGGAATATGTAAAAAGAAACCGATTTTATTTTGCATGCCTAATTCACGACAATAACGTGCAACACTTAAGAAATGATAGTCTTGCACCCAAATCAAGTCATCAGGAGCAGCAAATTCACTTATTTTTTTTGCAAATAAAGCATTCACTTGTTGATAAGTTTGATACTCATCATGTTTATAATCAATCAAATCCGCGCGGTCATGCATCATTGGCCATAAAGTGTTATTCGCAAAACCACAGTAATAACCCTGATATTGTTTCTGGGTCAGAGGACAGGTGATATAGGTAATTTTAGATTTGTATAAAATATCAAAGCGTTGATTGCTCTGTTGTTCAATTTTCTCGCCATTCCAACCCACCCATATACCACCGACTTTACTCAAAGCATCCTGCATAGCAATGGCTAAGCCACCTGCTACACACTTTTCAGATTGAGGTAAACTGACACGATTTGATAATATAATAAGTCTAGACATGTTCTTCTCCGTATTTTTGTTTATGTTTAGGAATAGCGGTATCAAGCAGTCGTTCTAAAAAAAACCTCAAAAAGAAATTGACCTGATCAATATCCTTAAATCGATAGGTTGCAATTGTTGTACCCTCACCGACCTTGATCGTGATGCCTTTCATTTGATTGACGTAGCGAAAACCATCTTCATCCGTTCGATCATCACCAATGAAAATAGCTAAATGATTTTGCAGATCGAGTAAGTGCGAGATTTCTGCGATGGCCTGACCTTTATCAATATCATTCCAAACTAATTCATAGACATATTTGCCTTTGATCAATCGGAGTTGCTCATGTTGATGATGTAGTCGCTGCATCATCTGACAAGCAATCTGTTGGAGTTCAGGACATTTCCGATAATGTAGTGCGATCGCATGTTGTTTATTTTCAAGACTTAATTCTGGATAAGGTTGAATGTCCTTGGTCAAAATAATTTCAAGCTCTTGAAACAATTGACTCTGAGCATGTCTAGAAAACTGATTTTGATCATTCAGATAAATGAATGAACCATGCAAGGCCGCAATAGGGAGATCAATTTCTCCAAACATCTTCTGAGCAGATGGCAGATCTCGTCCTGTGACCGCAATTACAGTAATATATTGTTGAATATGTTGAATTAAATGAAGTATGTCTTTTGAAATAAAACAACTTGATGGATCGATTTTAAACTCTGCTAAAGTTCCATCAATATCTAAAAATAATGCAATTAATTTATTTTGAGAGAAAATATCATTTACCACATCCTCACAACGATCATATTGCGAAGAGGATAATCTGCGATTTTCATTATGAATATTTATGTTCATGTGTTCATCATTATAATATTAATGCTTTTAATTAAATTGATCTAAAAATGATCAAAAATAAAGCAAATTTACTTAAACACCTCAACAATCCGCTTAGGACTTACTTAAGTTGATTTGAATGATACAAACTTATGATTTGTTACATAGACTCAATTAATTTATTATTTAGAAAAATAAGCTAAATAAGTTTTTTATTTTCAATATCTTATAAATATTAAAAGATTTTACATGTCATAAATTCTAAAAACTAAAAAAATAAATCAAGATGTTAACGTATACTTATTTTGATCATGAGATACACAATTCTACTTATCTTACATAATCTGCATAGTGAGATCATAAAAAGTAAACATTAGAAACAAGAGTAATGTTTTTATAGAACCCCAAATATAGGCATTCTAACGACTCACCTACTTGATAAAGAGAATTTTTAAATGACGGACTACGAAAAAATTAATGATCTCATTAAGAATATAAGAACAGTCATCTTCACCTTTAGCAATACTGAAGGGCATTTACACGCTGCACCTATGACTACCCAAAATCGCAGATTTAATGGTCAAGTATGGTTCATCGGTTCCAAGAAATCTGAATTATGTCAAAGTATTCACACAGATTCTCAAGTAAACCTTGCCTATGTCACCTCTTCAAACCATTATGTTTCTATTCATGGAACAGCAAACCTTGTTGAGGATCAAAGCATTTTAGATGAACTCTGGTCTCCTGCGTATGACGCTTTTTTTGAAAATGGAAAACAGGATCCTGACGTACAATTAATTCAGGTAAATGCGCATGGCGCACAGTATTGGGAAAGTGCAGGAACGATTGCAACTTTATATAAATTAACTAAAGCTGCGATTTCAGGAGAAAAGCAAGAGTTAGGAACGACCGATACCGTTAGGCTTTAAACCTGTATATTTAAATTGCTGTATCACTATCATTATTTTGGTACTAAAATACTTCGAGCCAATACTCGTCATTATTTAATTCACCAGCTCAGTTATAAATGGATAATTTTTCTCCATTTATAACTAAAAAATAAATTTCTTTTAAATATTTTTTTATGTAGTCCTATGAAAAAAATAACGTCTAAGCAAATATCAATAAAATCTATTTGTTGTTAAAAGACTATAAAATAAAAATTTAATAAGATCGAAGTATTATGGTGATAATCATTAAGTTTACACATCTTGATGTGCATCCGTTTTGTAAAATTTCCACAAATTTTAAAACTATAACTATACAGAGCATCCTTTTTTATATTGCTAAATTTGTTAATATTAAATATTAATTAATACTAGCTATAAGTCATCTAAATAATTCTCTAGGGAGTATCATCTATGGAGAATCATCGCATCATTCTTCAAGATAAAGATAAAAATCAACATCAAATCATTCGTGTGAAAGATGTGACTTTCAACACTCAAACACAGATGAATACTCATCATTGGTTATGGGTCTATGCCGAAAGCTATGAATTTTTTCCATTTGAATCATGGGAACAGCTTAATCACGCTAAAGTGAGTGAAACGATTTCTCTTGAGGGAAAACTATTTAAAGTCATCAAAATCTTAAAAACTAAAAGACAGAAGTTCTCTTAATCAAAGAAAACAAATCAGTTCATAGACATTTCCTATAAATTTGAATCGTTAATCAAGCATATTTTTTTAATCCATCGCTTACAACAGTGTAATCCATAGCTTACAAATGTTCATTTATTAACCAGATGTTTAAATTTTACCTATAATTATCAATAAGGTACAAATAAACATTTTAGAGAAATTAATTTTTATTATTTATTTTAATTTATTTGATATATCTCATTAATTATTTGAATTATAAGAAATTACTTAAGATTATTATTTATTAAAACTAATTAGTTAAATTAGTTTATTTAATTAAATTTAATTTCAATAATTCGCCAATTTGTGAAAAACAGACTACTATGAGATATGTCATCCCCCTCCTCTAAATTTAATCCATATTTATTAATAAGATATAAATTTTATTGACTATTTATTGCTCATTTTTAGTTGAAATGTGACGTAAGTTATTTAAGGAATGTGCAATTATGAAAATTCAGTTATGTTATGCGAGTACTCGCAACCTACAATCAGAAGATCTGTTACAAGATCTAAATGATATTTTGACCATAGCTCGTGATTTTAATAGTCGTCATGATATTTGCGGTGTGCTTTACTATGCTGATGGCTCTTTTTTTCAATGCTTGCAAGGTGAAAAAGAGATCGTTGAAGCGTTATTTGCTAACATCTGTAAAGATGAACGCCACTGTGAAATTATTTCATTTGAAATTATGGAGATTGAAGAAACTAAGTTTAAAGATTGGTCAATGAAATATGTGCAACGTAATTCAGAGATTAATAAGTTTTTTAAGAAAATGAACTTTAAAATGTTTTCTCCTTCTGCACTTGATGATAAAACACTTCCTGTTTTTTTAGATCATCTTTATGATGCCGATCAAGCCCAAATTAAGCATCGAGTCGGCATGAATAATCGTGGTGTAAATAAATATATTTAATATTAGACTGCTTTCATAAATCCCTTTTATTTATTTCTAGTAAAGAAAAATAAAGAGGATTTAAACAATGATGAAAGACGTCTATTTCTTATATATTAATAGTGCTAACGGGCTTCAATTTAAACTAGCCTGTTAGTGTTGTTAAAACATTTTCATCAAAAAATTTAAGTAAACAACTTAATGCGTTATCGCTTACACTGAATAAGAACAGTATTATCTTGATAATTTATAACAAATATTCCCAAATTACATAACCAATAGCAAAACCTAAAAAGGCATATAATGTAATGATAAAGAACACAAAACTTGCCTTATTTTTTTGCTTTAGAAATTGCATAGCATTTACCTCAATGATGATCGACCTGACTTAAGCTCATATTTTTTAAAAAACAATGATTAAAGTATTACTCATGCCCAACTACTGACTGTTTTTGTTGCTGTGACGGCATATATTCAGGCTCATTGCTCACAGCAAAATAAAATAGCGCTAGGAACATACAACCTAGAATAATGCTAATTCCTACAATCACAAATGGAAATTTTGATTGATTCTTTGACATAAACAAACTCCTCAATATTTAAAAAATTAAATTAAAGAAATTTCTAAGCGCTTCATAATATTCACATTTTGAATTTGCGTTTGAATATATTCAGCGTAGACTGAAATTTTTTCAAAAATATGTTCGGAATAAAACATATCTTCTATCAAATGATGTGCCTGTTTTGCACTAAAGCCATGCGTCAACATGATTAAAGGTACATTTATTTGAGAAAAATCATGGCAAAGCTTTTGATGTAAATCATCCTTTCTTTTAAACAGTAATTTTTTCAAATCGATTTGCTTCGATGTAAAAGCTGTATCTTTAGTCTGTTGGTTGATGACATATATTTTGACATTTAAAAAGTGGCTAATTCGATTTAAGACTTCTAAATCAATTTTTAAGTAAGTCAAAATAAATATTTTTGACGTATCTGAACGACAAACTGCCTGAATTAATTTAAAAAAAATAAAATCTAAATCATCATCAAATTTAAAAATATCCAGATATAAATTTAAAGACTCTAATGTCCGATCAATATGAATTTGAGTGTGATGCTGTAATTGATAAAATGGTAACAGCAGATCACTAATCATCGGAGTAAAAGGCGTAGAATAAATCATTTTTTTATTTAGATTCGCCAAGATGAATGGCGAAAAAAGATAAGCCACATTCATATCATCCTGTTTAATCGCAGACTGGATCACATAATTCAAATCTAGAGGCGCTATACTTCTTAATACTTTAGCCCGTAAGATTGTTGCTTCGAGATTAACATATTGATTTGAAATCTGTTGTTGTATATTTTGAGAAGGTGCTTGTCTAGGAAAAATTTTCAATAGTTGATCTAACTCTTCGGTTTTGAACACATCACACCTCTTTATTTCATCCCTACAGCTAAGCTCAAATCTCAAAGTTTAGATCTACAGGGGTTTAATCTATGGTCTTATTGTCTGTGGAAAACAGCTGAATTGTTAGATACAGATTGAGCTATAAAAAATATAACAGATAAAGAGAAAATGCTTCATCTGTTATATCTTTATAGCAATTTTAGCCCATTTATGACTTCATCTACGCTAAAAGCGTTATATCCTTACCAAATTTAATTCATTGAAGATGATGTCTATAAGAAACCTTAATCTGGCTTAAATAAGCCATTTCCAATGCAATATTTTGACAATAACAATCTGATTATAAATTGCTCGTCTTTTTAAACTTATATCCATTTAAAAAATGAAAATATTAATGCTGTTCTAAATATTGAATGATTGCCGATGCAGTTGCTCGCGCTGAAAATGGATTTTGTCCAGTAATTAAATTTTGATCAGAAACCACATGCGACATATAAGGAATCAAACATTTTTGAAAATCCGCTCCGTGTTGTTTTGCTATTTTTTCGGCGTTATAAGGTACTTTTTTGGCTACACCCGAAAGAATTTCTTCTGTCCACGTGAAACCGGTCATTTTTTTATTTTGAATCAAATATTGACCATTGGATAATTTGAGCTTGAGCAAACCACAATAACCGTGGCATACACTAGAGACGATACGGCCTTGTTCATATAGATTGCGGGTGATTTCCTGTAGACCCTGATCATCCAGAAAGTCCCACATGACCCCATGTCCACCCGTGTAATAAATCGCGTCATAGTCTTGCCAATGAATTTGTGAAGGCTTAAGTGTATTTTGTAATAACGCCATGAACGCTGCATCGTGCTTCCGCATGAGTACACTTTTATCAGCCACCAATGGAACTAAAGACTTAGGTTCAATCGGGGAAATGCCTCCTTGAGGGCTTACAATATCCTGAATATAACCGTATTTTTCAAATTCATCATACGCATGGGTCAACTCCCCTAACCACAGCCCAGTTGGACGTCTCATATCTGCATATTCAGAAACATTGGTTACTACAAGTAATATACGTTTTTTCATAACCACCTCTAATTTTATTGATTCGGTTGGGCTTATTTACACTCACTGTCGATGACGTATTTGAGTTCAGGTCATTTGCTTTTTAATCACTATACAATTAAAGTTAACTTGAATGTCAAGAGAAAATATCCAATGAATATTAGCGAACTGTCCAAACGTAGTGGTTTAAATACTCCAACAATTCGCTACTATGAACAAATTAAGCTATTGCCTAAAGCCAAAAGAAAATCTAATGGTTATCGCGAATATAGTGAAAATGACTTACAACTATTGTTTGTGATTAAGCAGGCGCAACAAGTCGGTTTTTCATTGGCAGAAATTAAAGCTTTATTGCCGATTGATATTTCAGGATGGAATCACGAAAAATTACTCACTGTGCTCAATGAAAAAGTACAGGAAATAGAAGCTCTACAACAAAAACTGATCATCAATAAAAATAATTTAATCACGGTGATTGAGGCCATCCAAAATAAACCAGAAGATATTAGCTGTACTGAAAATGCTCATCGCCTGATTTATTCCCATACGCCAATTTTAGAAGGTAATCCATCAGAGCGCTAAATCGCTCTGACAGATGATCCCTTATTTATAATGAAATACTCATCTCGCCATGCGTTTTTTATACTGACGTGTCCGACAGAACATTGCGGATTGTTGAAGTAACAGAGCCCAAATAGGCGAAACATTCGGATTGGGCGCTTTACCTGAACCTAACTTTCGCAACTGGAATTTAACTGTCGCCATATTTGCTAATGAGGCTAATGTTTTATTTTTCCATTTGATAGGTTTAAGGGTAGGAGCAATTTGGTCTCCTTGCTGCCATTGCCGAGGTAAATTGGGATCAATTGCCAATGCGGTTGCGATCCCTACCATATCTACGCCATGATTAATGACTTGCTCTGCCACTTCCATCCGACGAATACCACCAGTCACCATGACTGGCATTTTTGCGACTTTTGCAATTTCCTCAGCAAACTCCAAAAAATAAGCTTCTCGAGCCAAAGTATGACCATCTCGAGCCTGTCCCTGCATCGCAGGAGCTTCATAGCTACCACCAGACAGCTCAACTAGATCGATGCCTAGTTCGTTTAGCATTCTAACCACAGTCTGCGCATCGTCTGTACTGAAACCACCCCGCTGAAAATCTGCTGAATTAAGTTTTACTCCCACTGCAAATTGAGGTGAAACCACCGCACGAACAGCTTTTACAATTTCTATGAGCAAACGCGCGCGATTTTCCAAAGAACCGCCCCAACAGTCCTCACGCTGATTGGTTAAAGGAGATAAGAACTGACTAAGCAAATAACCATGTGCTGCATGAATTTCAACACCAGTAAAACCCGCCTGTTCAGCTAACTGTGCAGTATCGGCAAAACGTTGAATGACCTCTACTATCATCGCTTGTGTCATTTCTAATGGCACATTAAAACGATTTGACATTTTCCCCAAATCTAATCGAATGGCTGAAGGTGCCCACGTTTGCTGCCCTAAATTAGACTGCATTTGTCGTCCCGGATGATTGATTTGCAACCAGACCTGTGCACCATGGGAACGTGCGATTTTTGCCCATTGTTTAAACTGATTGAGATATTGATCATTTTCTAAGACCACCCCACCCGGACCTGTCATCGCACGAGCATCGACCATAACATTGCCCGTAATAATCAAACCAGCTCCACCATCGGCCCAAGCCTGATACAAATGCATCAAAGCTTCCGATGGTGCTTGATTTGAGTCAGCCATATTTTCTTCCATCGCCGCTTTCGCCAATCGATTAGGAATGATGGAGCCATTAGGTAAAGTTAATTTATCAAATATGTTCATCGCGACCACCTCTTGAAATCTGGTGATTACTGTAAGATTAAAGTTAACTTTAATGTCAAGCCTTTCTCTAAAAATAAAATAAGCTACGCAAAAGCAACTAATAAAACACAGTTTCATTAAGAGATAAATATTTGATTATATTGTTAAAAATATTAAAATCAGAATAACAACGTTCAGGTCGTTTTGATTCAAGCTTTATAAGTAAAACCGATGCAGGGCAACAGCTCAGAATCAAGTGAACAGGAAATTGTGATATAGGTTATGGCAGGACAGGACTTGAATTTTAAATCATTCAATAAATTATGACGTTGAAACCTGATCACCCAAGATAGACGGAATGTTAAAAAGGAGATAAAAACAAGAGGTCGGAGCCTCTTGTTTTTTATTGGTTATTTTTAATGTGGTGCAGGCCCTTGTAAACTGCGCTGCGGTTTTGGGCTTAACCAGATAATTAATCCCGCAAAAATGAAGACCAAAGCAAATAACAAAAAGACATGATTTGCCGACATGGTAATCGATTCTTTATCCACCAGATTAGAAATAATCCCTAAAGCGCTTTCAGGGCTAAAACCACTCTGAATAAGCGTGTTTTGGGTTTCTTCAACATGTAGGCTAGACACCATCTCACTACGTGCGACTTTTGCATGATCATCCCAAATAGTAACCGCAATAGAGGCGCCAATTGCCCCAGCCATCGTTCTTAGGAAGTTCATCAATCCCGCAGCGGATGCGATCTCTTGTGGGAGAACTGAAGCAAGCGCAATATTCGACAAAGGTATAAAGAAAAATGGGACAGCAAAGCCTTGTAATATCTGTGGCCAAGCCAAGGTCATAAAGTCTGAATCCGTAATCCAGAAGGCTCGCATAAAGGTCACCACACCCAGCAGTAATAGACCAAAACTGGCCAAAGCGCGTGGATCATATTTTGTTGCTAATTTAGCCACAATCGGCGACATGGTTAAGCTACCAAACCCCATTGTTGCTGTTAAATACCCTGCCCAAGTTGCGGTATACCCGAGGTTCATTTGTAACCACTGTGGAATTAGGACAATACTGCCAAAGAACGCGCCAAAGCCAAAGGACAGCGCCAAAACTGACACCGTAAAGCCTCGATGCCGAAATATCCAGAGATTCACCACAGGCTGTTTATCAGTCATTTCCCAGATCAGAAAAACAATGAACCCGACAATAGCCGTCAGAGCAAGCATGACGATACTGGTATTATTAAACCAGTCACGTTCATGTCCCAAATCTAGCATCAATTGTAATGCACCAATCCACAGCACCAATAAAAACAATCCAATGCTATCAATTCTTAAACGAATGGTTTCAGTTTCTGCGACAGATAGCAGTCGAACTGCGGCCATCACACAAATAATCCCAATAGGAATATTAATAAAGAAAATCCAGTGCCAAGACAAATTATCACTGATTAAACCACCTAAAATTGGACCTAAAATTGGACCTAATACGGTGGTCATTGCCCAAAGTCCCATCGCTTGAGAATGCTTTTCCTGTGGAAAAATACGCATCAGCAAAGTTTGGCTCAACGGCATCAATGGCCCGCCTGATAATCCCTGCCCAATACGACACAACACCAGCATTTCAAGGCTAGTCGAGAGTCCACATAAAAATGAGAACAAGGTAAAACCAATCAGCCCCATCACAAAGACACGAACTGTACCGAAACGACTTGCCAGCCAACCTGTCAATGGAACACAAATCGCCTCGGCAACCGCATAGGAGGTAACGACCCATGTGCCTTGCGAAGAAGAAACTGCCAGATTACCTGTAATATGAGGGACTGAGACATTGGCAATGGTGGTATCAAGTACCACCATAAAATTAGATAACGCGATGACAAATGCTGCAAGCAGCAAACGACCACCACTTAACTCGGCAAAAGGTGTCCGTGTTGCCGCCTGATTTTGAGCACTCATAAATTACTTCTTCGAAGAAAGATCGACTTTGACTTCCATTGACAGACCCACGCGTAATGGGTGATCTGCCAACTCTTTGGGATCAAGTGCGATACGTACAGGTAAACGCTGAACCACTTTAATCCAGTTACCTGTCGCATTTTGTGCAGGAATTAAGGCAAAAGCGGCACCTGTTCCACCGGAGAAACCGATCACCTTGCCGTGATATTCAACATCATCACCATACAAATCTGAAGTCAGGGTTGCTGTTTGTCCCACGTGGACTTTAGCCAACTGACTCTCTTTAAAGTTAGCATCGACATAGAGTTGAGAAATCGGAACAACACTCATCATCACCGTACCAGGAGCGACACGCTGACCAATCTGAATATTACGACGTGCGACGACACCATCGACTGGCGCACGAATCACGGTACGATCCAGATCAAGCTGTGCTTCTTCAACTTTCGCCTGAGCTACCAATACATCAGGAAGGGTATCTTCATCGGTACCTTTAATTAAGGCATCATTGGCAGCCAAATTACTCATTGCAGCTTTGCGGTTAGACTCAGCCTGAGACAAACCTGCCTGAGCTACGTTTAGATTCGCTTGTGCTGTTTGTAATGCACTTTGTGCAGAAGTCAGTTCTTCTTTGGAAATCGCGCCCGTCGCTGCCAGTGATGCACGGCGATCATAATCCTGTTTGGCTTTGTCTACATCTGCTTGTGCTTTAGCAACTTGCGCTTTGGCACTATTGATTTCATCATCACGAACAATCACTTGCGAACTTAATGAACTACTATTCGCTGAACTTTGTTGATATTGGCGTTTTGCTTTCGCCAATTCAGCCTTTGCTTGTGCCAAAGCAATCGTTGCATCTCGATTGTCAATTTCAACCAGAATATCACCTTGTTTGACTTGTGCCGTATCACTGACCAAGACTTTGGCAACCTGACCACTCACCATAGAGGTAATTTGAGCATTTTCAGCACCTACGTAGGCATTGTCGGTACTGATCGAATGGTTAAAAAAAACAGCCCAAATCGCATATAAAATGGCAGCAATAATGACAATCAAAGCAAAATAACCCAGCAGTTTTTTGCGTTTAGACTTCATTGCTTCATCAGAAGTTGATGCTGTCTGCTCTGTTGCCTGCACATCATCTTGAGCATTTGTCATCGGATATTCCTAATTCTGTAGGTTGAAATTTCACAGTTTTTTTTCCAGTTCGATCGACCAGTTTAAGTTCTGAATCTGAACTTAATCTTAAATGAGAATAGTTTTGACAATGTTAATTTTCAAATAAAGCAAGAATAAACAAAAAAATCATAGGATGATCATAAAAACATAACTTATCAGTTCAATTTTGCTTAAGCTGAATTTTACTGACTTTTAAAAAACAAATTGCATAAAAAAAAGCATCTCTAAAGATGCTATGTTCTCATCAGTCAACTTACTTAATAAGCATAAGATGCTGTTCCAACCGCGATTATTTTATCTTCATTATTTTTCATCGTCATTCGCATAGTACAACCTTTACGCCCCAAGCGCAGGACTTCAGCTTTAGCAATAAAGTATTCGCCACGGCCAGGGGCTAGATAATCCACCCGCATATCAACCGTTGCCAAACGTGAAACTTTCTTGATGGTTTCCGCCATATCTTCAGGTTCAGCCTGTTTGTACAACTCTCCCATTGCCACAATTCCGCCAATACTGTCCAACATTGTTGCAGCAACACCGCCATGTAAAATTTGAAAGGCAACATTACCAATTAAATTGGGTAACATTTCGATATGCGCTTCTATCTCATCATTTACAACACGCATGGTCATCGAATTATGTTTAAAAAAAGGAGAACTATTAAATGCCTGACATAACTGATTCAGAATCACGCTAATATCGATTTTTGAGCCTAATTGAACATGGCCAGTCCAAGTTTTTTTCGCTTCAGTCATACGTTCCCTAATCTTCACAAATCTAAATTAAAGCCAATTCTGCTTGTACAAATGCCCTATTATGGGTCTACAATACGCCACAAGTTAATACTGAGGCTTGAGATTGTTATGACTTATAGGTTCAATCGTCCTGCATTTCCAGCGACTCGCATGCGTCGAATCCGTAAAAATGATCAACTGCGGGCGATGGTCAGCGAAACTCAACTGACGCCGCATCATCTCATTTATCCAGTATTTGTACTTCCAGGACAAAATCAACGCCAAGATATTCCGAGTATGCCCAATATTCAGCGTTTATCGGCAGATTTACTCGTCAAAAAAGCAGAACGCCTATTAGAGTTAGGCGTGTCCAAGCTTGCCTTATTTCCTGTCACACCACAAGAGGACAAAAGTTTGACCGCTGAAGCGGCATGGCATGAAAACGGTCTGGTGCAGGAAACATGTCGATTACTCAAAAAAGAATTACCTGAAATGGTACTTATCACCGATGGTGCTTTAGATCCATATACCACACATGGTCAGGATGGCATTATCGATGACACGGGTTATGTACTGAATGATGAAACCGTAGAATGTCTCGTCAAACAAGCTTTGAGTCATGCTGCGGCTGGTGCAGACGTTGTCGCACCAAGCGACATGATGGATGGTCGTATTGGTGCTATTCGACAGGCATTTGAACAAAATGGTTTTATTTATACCAACATCATGGCTTATTCAGCCAAGTATGCCTCTAGTTTTTATGGACCATTCCGTGATGCAGTCGGTTCTGCCAGCAATTTAAAAGGCGGCAATAAATATAACTATCAAATGGATATCGGTAACCGTGCAGAAGCTTTGCATGAAATTGCACTGGATTTGCAAGAAGGTGCGGATATGGTGATTGTCAAACCGGGCATGCCTTATCTTGATATTGTTCGTGAAGTAAAAGATACCTTTGGTGTTCCGACCTTTTTGTATCAGGTTAGTGGTGAATATGCCATGTTGGCAGGTGCAATCCAAAATGGCTGGTTATCTGATAGCGTAATTTTAGAGTCTTTACTATGTTGCCGCCGTGCAGGTGCAGATGGGATCTGGACATATTTTGCCGAAGAAGCAGCACTTAAATTGAAAGAGATGAAATAGTCTAAAACATATCAGAGATGAGTATGCACATTGCCATTATTGGGGCAGGAGTTAGTGGGTTACTCACCGCACTGGAACTGGTTGAACAAGGTTGTCAGATTTCTATTTTTGATCAGCAACAATCAGGTCAGGCGGCTTCATGGGCGGGTGGTGGTATCCTCTCGCCGATGTATCCATGGCGTTATCCACAGGCAGTTAATACACTGGCGCAATATGGCAAAAGCATGTACCAAACATGGAATGAAAAATTACTGCCAATTACAGGGATTGATTTTGAAATCCATGATACAGGTATGCTGATTTTTGATGAAGATGATTTTGATATCGGTCTGAATTATGCAGATTGCCATCAAGAGCCGATGCAACAAGCTGAATATTTAACCCGTGATGGATTAGATCAAATCAACCCTTGGATTGATTCCAAATTACAACATGCTATTTATTTTCCTAAGCTTTCTAATATACGAAATCCAAGACTTCTACAATCTGTTATAAATTATCTCAAGCAGCATCCTTTGGTCAGTTTTTTTGAAAATCGTCCAATTGTTAAATTTCAGCTCCAGCAGCATAAAATCCAATATGTTGTAGATCAAGCGGGAAATAAATTTGCAGCGGATCAGTTTGTAATTGCAACAGGTGCATGGAGTCAACACTGGGCAAAACAATTAAATCTGGACATCCCTGTTCAGCCTGTTCAGGGTCAGATGGTTCTATTTAAAGCACCTGCTAACTGGCTACCGACCATGTGCATGAATAATGTGATGTATCTGATCCCACGTCAGGATGGTCATATTGTTTGTGGCTCAAGTATGAGTCATTGTGGATTCGACACAACACCTGATCCAAAAATCAAACAAAATATTTTAGATGCTTGTCTGGAAATGGTTCCTGAACTGGCTCAATTTCCCATCGTCAAACAATGGGCGGGGCTAAGACCTAGCTCTCCAACGGGTGTTCCGTATATTGGGGCTGTTCCCGATGCAAACAATCTATGGATGAATGTTGGTCATTTCCGTAATGGTTTATGTATGGGGCCTGCTTCTGCACAATTGTTACGTCAGTTAATGTTAGAGCAACCCACATTAACTGATTCAACAGCGTATTCTCCTGAACGTCTAAAGACAGACCAGCTTGTCATTGGCTAAATGACAAAAAGGCAACGTTCAAGATTTATTTAGATTCAAACATTTTAGCTGCCATACGTTGGGCTTGTTTACCATAAAACCAATACGTAATCAGATACAAAGGAATCGCTAACACCAAAAATAGGATTAAAATGATGCTGATAAATTGCGGTTGCTGTAAATAACGCAGAAAGTTTTGAAAGACTTCCGGATCACGTATTGAAAATATAGTCAGACCAAGCAAAACACCCAATAAATTATAGCCCCAGAAAATAAGGGTAAATCCCAAAGTTAATTTTTTACGTTCCTGTTGGCTTGGTGCGCGTTTTTCCTGTTTTAAAAATCGAAATAAAACTGCAATAGTCGCCACCAAATAAGGCACAGCCGTTACAATTCCACCGACACCTTGAGGCAATAATGCTGCAATCACGCCCATGATCAGTGTCACAATGAAACATATAAGAAAAAACCATAAGTAGTAACGGCGTAAGTTGGTCATTTTCATCACAAATTAAATATTTAAAAAATTATTTTAAGTTTTTTTCAAGTTTTTTGCATTTTGTTGTCAACCTTTTTGGTTGGAGCTTCGTTATATAGAGTACAAGGTCAGCAGCAACCGAATTCTATTTGCATGGCATCCGCAAAATTTTTCGGTGACCTTTCATTATGACATCCACTTTGGAATATGTTTTGTTAGCAGCCAGACATTATTCTAAAGTTTTTGACCGACGATTTATCATCACTCGAATCGTCGGTCTTTATTTTTTTAACGATCCATTTTCTGATTTACACTAAGGTTTGAGTTTCGTACATTTTGATTAACTCTCCCTCATCAACTTTAACCATCATTAAAAAGTGCCATCCGCATTTTTCATAAAAATCATTCATGTCCTTGATTAAATATAATTTTTTAAATCCTTTTTCGACACAATCGGCTTTTGCAAAATTTAAAAGCTGTTTTGCTAGATTTTTCTTCCTATAATTTTCTTCAACGAATAATGCACACAGATTTGGCGTTAAATCATTGCGTTCATGGAAATCATTTTCAATAATTCCAGCTCCAGCCACAATATTTTGATTTTCATCAATCATTATGTACCATTCGGGTACACCACTTTGATCAACAATTGCAGCTTGCATACTCTCTGAATATGCTTGACAAGAAATGCCCCATTTCGTTGAAAACCATAATGCTGCCTTTTCTTTATAGCTTGGATGAGCAGAAATTTTTAGAATTTTCATGGCATTTTTCTCGTTTGAATTGTTCTTGACTCAATGAAATCCAATTATTCACTTATCTCAAAACTGGCTTCACACAAAATAGGAAAATTGACCGAATTTGCAATCATACATTCATGATGCGCTTGTTCATGCAGTTGATGAGCAATGTCTAGATTTGCCCCTACTTTTAATACAACATGAGGTTTTAAAATAATATGTGTGATATGCCCACGCTTTGTAAGATGAGCATCATCCATAAAGCCAACCGCATGATCAACATAGTCTAAAACACAAATATCATTTACCGCACACAAATGTAAATACCATAATTTATGGCAGGCTGATGCCGATGCTACCAGCAAATCTTCTGGATTCCATCTGTTCAGATCACCTCGGTAAGCAGAATCAGCAGAACCTAAAATCGAAGGTTTCTGAGGATGCTCAATTACGAAATCCCGTTTATAAGATTGATATGAAGCTGTGCCTTCACCCGTATTTCCTGTCCAGCGAATATCCACATTGTATTGGTGAATAGTCATAGTCATTTATCCATTGCGTTATGATCAAGAGAACTCAGTCAACTTTAACTTGAGTAGAATCTGAATTAGAATGCGATGTATGCTACCTTATCTGCTAAGATAAAACTGGAATACTTTCATCAATGACCGTGCGTTTTTTTCATACTTCCGACTGGCATTTGGGACAGTTTTTTTATAACCACTCCCGCCACTACGAACATGAACAATTTTTGGCATGGTTACTCGAAAAAATCAAGCATAAACAACCATATGCCTTACTCATTGCTGGTGATATTTTTGATGTCATCAATCCAAGTTCACAAGCACAAAAACAACTTTATCAATTTCTTGCCGATGCACATCAACTTGCACCGCATATGCAAACCTTGATGATTGCAGGTAATCATGATTCGGGTTATCGGATTGAGCAGGTAGAACCACTTCTGGAAAAATACAACGCAAAAACAGTCGGTGTGATTCGTTGGAATGAAGATAAAACCCTCAACTTAGATCGTTTAATCTTACCCATTTACGATGAACAAAAGCAAATCGTCGCGTGGTGCATTGCGCTGCCATTTTTACGTTCTGCTGAGATTACGGGGTTCAATGACCAAACAACCAACAGTCAAAATGCCATTGCCTATTTACATCAACAACTAATAGCAGAAGCCAAACGACGTAAAACGCCTGAGCAAGCGATTATTTTGATGTCACATGCCCATATGCAAGGTGGTGAAACTTCGGATTCAGAACGCCCCATTATTATTGGCAATGAAGAGGCGTTATCTACCACTTTGTTTGAAGATGGCATCGATTATGTCGCGCTTGGGCATTTACACAAACCACAAAAAGTCGGACAAACACATATTCGTTATAGTGGCTCACCCATTCCACTTTCATTTAGTGAAATCAATTATAAACATCAAGTGGTTGAGATTAGGATCAATCCAGAACACAAAGATGATCAGCGATTTCAGTTTGACGTCTTAGAAATTCCGCGTAGCGTTCAATTGCATAAAATTCGTGGTGAACTCAATGAAGTCATGCAAAAATTAACAAACTTGCCAAAAGGTATAATTGAAAACATTGATCAACGTGAATATGTGGATATTGAATATCATACCCTCACGCCGCCTCAGCCAAATTTAAGACAACAATTTGAGGTTGCGCTTCCACCAGATCGCTATCGACTGGTTCGGATTTCACGCCAATATTTATCTACCGAAAAGAACACTGCTCAGCAACAAAAAATTGATCTTGAACCCCCAACGCCTGAAAAACTTTTTCAACAAATTTGGGATAAAAAAGGCTATAGCCAAGATGATGAAGCGCACAAAGACTTTATGAGTTTAGTCGCTCAAGCACAGCAGCAACTTGAAGATCCACATCAGAGTTAAAGGATTCACGTGAAAATTTTATCCATCCGACTCAAAAATCTAGCATCATTGGCAGGCGAACATTTTATCGATTTTGAAAGTGATCCCTTAGCAAGCGCAGGACTCATAGCCATTGTCGGTAAAACAGGTGCAGGAAAATCCACAATTTTAGATGCAATGTGTCTAGCACTGTTTAATAAAATTCCAAGACTCAAGGACAGTGATGGCAAGCTTTTGGATGTGGATGGTTCAGAACTTTTAACCAACTCCCCTCTTACTGTATTACGGCGCGGGACAGCACATGGCTTTGCTGAACTCTGTTTTGTCGCACAAGATCAAAAGCATTATTTAGCTCGTTGGGAAATTAAACGCGCCCGCGAAAATGCTGCGGGTAAATTACAAAGTGTGCAACGTGCTTTAACCTGTCTAACCGATGGCATTGTTGTTGCAGATAAAACTAAGGCTGTCGAAACGCATATCCAACAGATTACTCAACTCAGTTTTGAACAATTCACTCGTGCAGTGCTCTTGGCTCAATCGGAAGTGACTGCTTTTTTAAAGGCACGGGATAATGAACGTGGTGAACTCCTCGAATATCTGACTAATTCCAGTATTTTTGCCAAGATTGGTCAGTTAGCTTTTGAAAAAACTAAAGAAATTACTCAAGAGCGCAAACAACTGGAAAATATTTTAGGTCATATTGAGTTACTTTCAGATGAAGCATGGGCTGAACTTCGTACTCAGTTTGACAGCACGAAACAGCAGCAGCAGAAACTTGAAACAGAAAAAGTAAAACTAGAACAGGTGCGACAATGGTTTGAACATCGGCAAAAACTTGAACATGACGTCACGCTCAAACAACAACACTATGATCAACAAGTCAAAGTCAATCAGGACTTAGAAATAGACCGTCAGCGTTTAAAACGGTTGAGCATTTTTTCTGAAATACGCCCATATGTTTTTCAACAACAGCAATTACTCAAACATCAGCAGCAACTTGAGCCACAAATTGCCAAGCAGCAACAACACTTTTCAAACTTGACTGCACAATATGAACAGGAACAAAGCCGCTACCATCAGGCTGAAAAAGCTTTACGACAATTTCAGGATTTTGAACAGAAATACCAAGCTGAATTAAATCAGGTGCGTAAATATGTGTTGGAACGAGACTCAATTGCAGAAAAATATAAAGAAACCCAAAGTCGATTAAAGCATCTGGAACATACGCAACAGCCTTTATTTATTAAACAACAGCAATTTGAACAGCAACTGCAACTACTGAATGATCAACTGCACCACACTGTGCTTCAATTGGATCAAAGCAAACAATTTATGCCACTTGATCAAGGTTTAAAGGCTCACATTCAACAGCTTGACCATTTTATTCAGCAATATCAGAAAATTGAACAATATATTGGGGATATTTCAGCAGCTCGGCAGCAATTACAGCTAGATGAAAAGACCGTTAAGGATTTAATAGAATGCTTTGGCGATGCTCAGCAAATTGAAGATCAAATGCAACAGCAGCAATTGTTGAAAGACCAGCAGTTAGAACAATTGAATCAACTTGAAGGTGTTCAACGAAAACTTCAATTATTTATTGAGCTCAAACAAGAACTCGTTCTACTTCAAGCAGAATTAGAAAATGCCACTCAAACTCAAAAAAAACTTGAAACACAAACTGAAATTTCGCAACAAAGTTATCAACATGCGAAAACTGAACGTGAACAACTTCAACAGGTATTACAACAGCAGCGTTTATTACATACCGAAAATATCGAATATTTGCGTGCCGCATTAAAACAAGGTGAAGCTTGTATCGTGTGTGGAAGTACTGAGCATCCTTATCGTGATAATGAAAGTTTGGTCTCCAAAGCTTTATATGACTTACATCAACAACAAGAACAACAAGCAACCCAAAAGGAACAACAACATTTCCAAGAATGGCAAACCACACAGCAACAACTCAATCAAGTGCAAGCAAGGTTTAAGGAATTAAGCACCCATTGCGTTCGTAATCAGGAAAAGCTGAAAGAACAACAAGATGCCTTATTGCAATTAAGTCAGCAACTCGATTTATCTTTAAATTTGACGCAAGCCCCTTCTGAATTAACCGTCCAATTGCAATCGTATATAGAAAAAAATTTAATCAACAAACAAAAGATTGAACAACATCTTCAGCAATTAAAACAAGTGCAAAAACAACAACACTCATTGCATCAGAATATCCAGAATACACAATATCAACTTCAAACCATTCAACACTTACAGCAACAAGTTCAACATATCGTGCAATGTTTAAATGATCAGGAGCAGCAACGCTGGTCAAAACATAACTTAACATTTGCCAAAAAAATTCTGCAATGCTTGCAGGAGCGTGTACAACAGCTTAAAAAAAATGAAGAATTACAACTACAGTCTGATCAACTACAGCAACAACTTAAAGAATTGATCGCTGAGATTGGATATAACAACAAACAGTTGGCTGAGTTAAAGCAGCAACGTGAACATGTGAGCCAACAAGGTCAGCAAAATAGTGAAAATGCGACTCGCCTTGTTGAATATATGACAGGTAAGACTACCCTGAAAGCCAATGAATGGCTTACACAACATGACCAGCAACGTCACGATTTACAAAAAAATGATCAACAACTCAAACAGGGCTTTGAGCAATTACGACTCACTTTTGATCAGCAAAAAAGTGAGTTAGATCGCATTAATGCACATTTGGAACAAAATCAAAAAGATTTAACACAATGTCAGATTCAAATTGAACAATGGTTAAATCTTCATACAGCATTTAAGCAGCAACAATTTGCAGAATTGCTGGCAATTTCAAGCTCAGAAGAACAGCAACTTCGCATTGTCTTACAGCAGGCTGACCGTCAATTCAATGAAGCACATTCAGCACTGAAAACGATACAGGAACAACTTGCAGAACACCTGCAATCGCAACCCGAAATAAATCTCGAACAGCTTAAAACACAACTTCAGGATACTCTGAGTCAGTTACAAAGTAATGGGGAACAACACGATCAATATAAAGTTAAATTAGAGTTACATCAGCAAAATCTAGCCAAGCAGCAACAATATACCGATCAGATTCAACTGATCCAACAACAAGAACATCGCTGGAATAAAATTTCGAGTTTGATTGGCGATGCCAAAGGCAAAGAGTTTCGTGATTTGGCACAGCAATACAATCTGGATATTTTACTGGAATATGCTAATCAGCAACTCTCAATGCTGTCTCAGCGCTATACATTAAAGCGTCTAGATAACTCTTTAAGTCTGGCAATTATTGACCATGATATGGATGGCGAAACTCGTTCGGTGGCTTCCCTTTCAGGTGGAGAATCATTTCTGACCGCGCTGGCGATTTCACTGGCGATTGCCAATATGGCATCGGGTTCGATGAAGATTGAATCCTTATTTATAGATGAGGGTTTTGGGACACTAGATGCATCATCATTATATATGGTGATGAATGCACTTGACCAGCTTCAAAGCCAGGGTCGTAAGGTGGTGCTGATTTCCCATATTCAAGAAATGCATGAGCGCATTCCTGTACAAATACAGGTTCAGCCAATCGGTTCTGGTTCGAGTCGAATTGAAGTGGTGGGATGAAACTGATTTGCTTCCATCCCATTCCTCAAATTAATCTAGTCTTGCTGATGCGCACCTACATGACTATCAAAGGTTAGAGGCTCTTTTAAATCAACTTAGCATCAATACGACGCCTGAGAAAACTAAACAATAAATCCCAAACAAATACCAGCGACCATGTTCCAGCCATGCCGAGAGCCATTTGAGCGCAAATAAACCTGTTAAAAAACTAAATAGCATGCCAAACAAGCTTGGTAATAACAGGCTCCCCAAGGCAAGCTGAGTCGCACCTGCTGTTGCATGTTGAGCGTGAACCAAACGCAATAATTCTTTTGCGATCACAGCTGGAGTTAATACCACAGCTAAGGCAAAACTAAATTCCTCTGCTTTTTGACGAGATATGCCTAAAAATAGTGCTGTGGAAATCGTTGCACCAGAGCGAGAAAAACCTCGAAATGGTAGGCATAAAGCTTGCACTGCCCCAATCACGATAGCACTTGATAAACGGATATCACCTTGTTGCCCCCGATCAAAGCGTGAAGATAGAATAATGAGAACCCCTGCCGCAGCTAAAGCCGCTGCCATTAACTTGGAATTACTAAATAAATGTTCAATCTCAAAGTTACTGGCACCTCCAAAAAATACATGCTTAATCAGGAATTGTAATAATAATCCTAATCCTCCAGTAATTGCAGTCGCAATCAATACATACCAGACTCGTTGCTTAAAAGACTTCCAGTCAGAAAAATAAGTTTTTTTCCACGAATGCCAGAAATACACGATCACGGCAAACATCGTTCCTGTATGTAACATCACCAATAAAAAAGTCATCTGCGGTGCAGAAGGATCAAACCCCATGATTTTTTCTGCCAAAATCACATGTGCAGAACTGGAAACAGGCAAAAGTTCAGCTAACCCTTGAATCACTGCCAAAATAAAGATATGCAAAAGGTTCATTTATATTCTCGTATAAGCATGTCATGCTTATATACTTACGAGCCATTAAAACTAGATTAAAAAAGCTTAATCGAATGAAATAAACAAAACGCTCATCATCGGAATAGCTGATTTTTTGCCTTAAAAGTTGTCTTACTTCGTTTTTAAATTTTATTTTGAATAATCCCGTGCCCCAAAAAGAGCCGTACCAATACGGACGATGGTCGCTCCTGCTGTAATCGCTGTCTCCAGATCACCTGACATACCCATACTTAAAGTATCCCAATCCTGCGGTTGAGCATGCTGTCGTTTCACTTGATCAAATAATTCCTTAGCATCGTTGAAAGCCTGAGAATGTTCTGGCGCAGGAATCACCATAATTCCGCGTAAACGAATATGGGGCAATTGACTAATTTGCGCGACCAGTTCAGCCACTTCCTCTGGCTGACAACCATCTTTTGAGTCTTGAGCATCAATATTGACTTGTATGCATACATTTAAGGGCGACTGAGTATCTAAGCGTTGACTGGATAAACGCTCGGCAATGATTAAACGATCTACGCCATGTACCCAATCAAACTTTTCCGCCAGATGCTTAGTTTTATTACGCTGCACATGTCCAATAAAATGCCATTCAATATTGAGATCTTTTAATTCTTCAATTTTATCTAGCGCTTCCTGTAAATAGTTTTCTCCAAAACACTGCTGACCCAAGTGATACATTTGACGCAACGACTGACTTGGATGAGTTTTAGATACCGCCAATAAACGTACAGTAGCAGGGTCACGCTGAGCACCATCACAGGCTTTTTTAATTTGATTCAGGACCTCATTTCGCGCTTGTTGAAACTGATTCATTGACAGGGTTCTCATTTCAGTTATTTTTTTTGCTTAACCTTACTTTGAAGTGTTGGTAAGCGATTCGGAAACGCTTATTATTCTACAAAATAACGATACTTACTCATTATATTAGGGGAAATCATGGATATCACAGAATTACTCGCCTTTTCGGTTAAAAACGGTGCATCAGATTTACATCTTTCTGCGGGCATGCCACCGATGATTCGTGTCGATGGTGAAGTTCGTCGTATTAATCTGCCAGCACTAGAACATAAAGAAGTTCATCGTCTTGTTTATGACATCATGAATGACAAACAACGTCGCGACTTTGAAGAACAACTAGAAACGGACTTTTCTTTTGAAGTACCCAATATTGCGCGTTTTCGTGTCAATGCATTTAACCAAAATCGTGGTGCAGGTGCAGTATTCCGTACCATTCCGTCTAAAGTTCTCACCATGGATGATTTAGGTTTAGGACAAATCTTTAAGGATATTTGTGATTATCCACGTGGGATTGTTTTAGTCACAGGACCAACGGGTTCAGGTAAATCAACCACTCTTGCCGCTATGCTGGATTATATTAATGACAATCGTTATGACCATATTTTGACAGTTGAAGATCCGATCGAATTCGTACATCAATCCAAAAAGTGTCTGATTAACCAACGTGAAGTACATCGTGATACCCATGGCTTTAATGAAGCGTTACGTTCAGCACTACGTGAAGACCCTGATATCATCCTTGTCGGTGAAATGCGTGACCTTGAAACCATTCGTTTGGCTTTAACCGCCGCCGAAACTGGTCACTTGGTATTTGGGACATTGCATACCACATCTGCTGCAAAAACTATTGACCGTGTAATTGACGTATTCCCTGCCGAAGAAAAAGATATGGTTCGCGCAATGTTATCTGAGTCTCTACAAGCCGTGATTTCTCAAACCTTGTTAAAGAAAAATGGAGGCGGTCGTGTCGCCGCACATGAAATCATGATCGGAATACCAGCCATTCGTAACCTGATCCGTGAAAACAAAGTTGCCCAGATGTATTCCGCTATTCAGACGGGTGCGAACTATGGAATGACGACACTAGATCAAAGCCTCAAAACTTTGGTATCAAAAGGGATGATTAGTCCTCAAACCGCACGTACTGTTGCCAAATCACCAGAATCCTTCCTATAAGCGATAAAAATAAAAGGTTCACGATATATGGATTTTAATGACCTTCTCAATCTGATGATTGAACAAAAAGCTTCAGACCTGTTTGTGACCGCAGGTGTTGAACCTTCCATGAAAATTAATGGACAAATTGTCCCTGTTTCCAAGACCAAACTGAGTGGTGAGGTGGTTGGACAGCTCATTCAATCGATTATGAGCGATAAGCAACGCAAAGAATTTAGCGAAACACGAGAATGTAACTTTGCCATCGTCAATCGTGATAAAACCGCTCGTTTTCGTGTGAGTGCTTTTCAGCAACGTGATATGCCTGGTATGGTTTTACGTCGTATTGAAACGATTATTCCTTCAATGGATGAATTACGCTTACCGGTCGTCCTCAAAGATCTTGCCATGACTAAACGAGGCATTATTATTTTTGTAGGTGCGACTGGTACGGGTAAATCAACATCCTTGGCCTCCATGATTGGTTATCGAAATCAAAACTCAAAAGGTCATATCATTACCATAGAAGATCCGATCGAATTTATTCATGAACATTCGGGATGTATCGTCACTCAACGGGAGGTCGGTATTGATACAGATTCTTTCGAAATTGCGCTCAAAAATACTCTGCGACAAGCACCTGATGTTATTTTAATCGGAGAAATTCGTTCTCGTGAAGTGATGGACTATGCCATTGCCTTTGCTGAAACGGGACATCTGGTCTTAGCGACACTACACGCCAACAATGCCAACCAAGCATTGGATCGTATTATTCATTTCTTTGAAAGTGATCGTCATAACCAACTCTATATGGATTTATCGCTTAATTTAAAAGCAATGGTGGCACAGCAATTGATCCCAACCCCAGATGGCAATTCTCGACGTGCCGCGATTGAAATATTAATTAATACCCCTTTGCTTGCCGACTATATTCGTAAAGGTGAAATTCATGAAATCAAGGATTTGATGAAACGTTCACGTGAATTAGGAATGCAAACATTCGACCAAGCTTTATTTGATCTGTATAAAGCAGGCGAGATTACCTATAAAGATGCACTAAAACATGCTGACTCACCAAACGATCTACGTCTGAGTATCAAGCTTTCAGAGGAAGGTGCAGAACAATTGATGAATGCGAGTCGTAATATTACGTTTGATGGTCAATAAATTAGTTGCTCCATCACTAAAATTAAAAAAGGAAGCCTAGGCTTCCTTTTTTAATTTGTTGTATTTATGTGATTTTATTGCTTTTTACGATATGCTTCCTGACATTCAGTCTCGCTACAATAACCATATAAATTCAAAGAATGCCCTGTTAAGGTAAAACCATGTTTTTCAGCAACGGTATGTTGCTCACGTTCAATGATTTCATTTGTAAATTCAACAACTTTACCGCAATTTAGACACACGAGATGATCATGGTGATCTTCTTGCATAATCTCAAAAACTGAATGATTATTTTCAAAATGATGACGCTGAATAATACCCGCAGCTTCAAATTGTGTTAATACACGGTAAACTGTAGCTAAACCTACATCTTCACCTTGCTCAAGCAAAGTCTTATAAATATCTTCTGCGCTCAAATGATGCTGTTTTGAATTTTCTAATAATTCCAAAATCTTAATTCGTGGCAGGGTGACTTTGAGTCCAGCTTTACGTAAATCTTGATTGGAAATCGGCATAAAAAAAGGTCTCTCAACAAATTTAAAGTTGGAATAGGCAATCGTAGTGAGATGCAGTATGATCTATCCCTAAGTCAAATGCATCATAATTTATCGGGATAGTGTAGCAAAATGCAAAAACTTATGTTGGCGTTATTCGTCACTTCACTGCTTGCTGGTTGTTCAACTTTAGGTGTCTACAAAGTTGACATCCCTCAGGGAACTCCATTAACTAAAGCACAAGCATCAAAAGTTCAAGTGGGTATGAATTTTCAACAAGTTCGCTTTTTGCTCGGTAGTCCAACCGTTACAGATCCTCTAAATCCACTACGCTGGGATTATATCTACAACTATATTCCAGGTACTTATGCAAAAAAAGCAAAAATTCCTGCTGCACATGGTCAGCATTTAAAAATTTACTTTGACGAATCAGGGATCGTCAAAAGTATTGAAGGCTTGGATACTATTCCAGAAACACAGCCTGGTTTACCAGCTTCCAAGGAAGCAATCTTGACGGCCCCACCACTATAATGATTTTTCAATAAAAAGATACCCCTCGCTTGAGGGGTTCTTTCTATGAGCCAGATTGTTTAAAACGATTACCACGCTGAAAACGCCCCACTGGATTTTTCTGGGCACGATTACGCCGAATATCTTGAGGATGAATCATGAGAGGTCGATAAATCTCCACACGATCTCCTGCTTTTAACAGCGTATCCAACGTAATTTTGACACCAAAGACACCCAATTGCAGTGGCTCATCAATAACAACTTTCTCTCGAATCTGACTGTGTTCAATTGCTTGCGCAGCATTCATACCCTCAACAAAAGGGATGGCGATTAAGAACTGTTGATCAACCGCAGCATAAGCGACCCACACTTGAGTTTGACTCATGAGAATAACTGACCAATGATGGCGAACATTGCCAGAATAATCGATAAGGGTAGAACAATACGAACTGCTATCCGCCATAGATTATAAAGAAGCTCGTTACTAAAATTCATCGATTTACGCAAATGGCTAATTTTCATAATCCATCCAGCAAAGATTGAGTAAATCAAACAAATCAATAATCCCCACAGCATAAGTAAAATATTAAACTCGAACTGCATATGAGGGATCAGCCAGATCAATGTAACAATCAGTAATATCACCCATTGCATAAACACTGACAACTGACGCTGTTGTAGCTGTTCTCTGGCCATTTGAAATAACAAAGCAGCGGCGATAACGCCAGCAATAGCCAGTGTTGTATCAGAAAAAATTTGTTGCGCTGAGTAAAACCCAAAGGCAATCACGGCAACAAACTGAGCGATCCAAATCGGAAACGCAGTTTTACTCGCTTCCGATGTATTCTGAATTTGAATTAAGCTATTTTGCCAGTATAGCCCCATACCCAAACCTGTCGCCACCAACGCCAAAACTGTGGCATTGCCCCACTCTTTAAACTCAATGGGCGTCCAGTGCCAACTCGTGGTTGGCTGTGCTAAAAATAGTGAGCTGATCAATGAAATGACGACACCCAAAACCATCAGAATCAGTAAAATCTGGCGTGGAATAAACGACAGAACAAATGCGATAATCGCTAAACCAACAAATAGAATCTGGGGACTAAAACCGAGTCCTAAGGCCACAGATGCAGCCATTCCCAAATGGGATAAAATTGCACCTGCCAAAAAAGGAATAAAAACAACAGCGAGCCAGCCCACAATTCGCCATTTTTGTGAGGCATCTGCATCACGGGTTAAACTGGATAATGCATTCAATGCGGTTGTTTTTGAGCGCTTCGCCAGTGCAATTTCCAGATAGCAAAGCGGGAGTGCCAAAATCACCATAGTTCCTAACCAAAGCAACCAGAAATCCAGTTGACGGTCGATCTGAATCCCCACAGCCGATGCTAATGCTGCAATCATAATAAAAGTAAAGCAAAACGCCATAAGTGGTGATAACCACCGCGCGAAAGCTGAATCCTGCATCGTTCATTCCTAATATGAAGTCTGGAGATATTTTGCCTTTGTCGAGTATGAAAATCAAAGTTTGCAAATAAAAAATGCAAATCATCCATTTCTAGATGATTTGCAGCGCTGAGTCTTGTTGTTATTTTCTTTTATTGAAGTTTGCCGATTCGTGACTTTTATTTATGAAAAGAAACGTGCAAACCACCCCTTGCCTTTTTTCTGTTCTTTTTCCTTAATAATACCCATCATGTTTTCTTTCACTGCACCGACATAATCAGCATCATCGTGTTGGATATGATTAATCAACCATTTTGATAGCACTTCATAAAGTTCTTCCTCAACATCATGCCCCATTTCAAAACGTTCACGATAGTGCTCAATTTTTTTAATAAATAAATCATGCACACGTTTATGAGGAACTCGATATTTATAATTTGCCTCTTCCTGTAAACTTTCTTCAAAGGCAAAATGCGATTGAGTATAATCAATCAAGTTTAATAGCACATCTTTGACTTGAGCTCTGTCATGTGTTTTTCTGACTTCTTCTAGCTCATTAATATATTCAAGAATACGTTGATGCTGATCATCAATGACTTCAATGCCAGTATTATATTCAGAAAGCCATCTCATATCACACCTCTGCTGTCTAAAACATTTATTAGATATCAATATAATATCTGTTATTTTTTTAAATAAAAATAAAGCAAATTGGTCGGGATTATAATAAGCATCAAAAAATAGGCTTAATTGTCTGATTTGCATAAAATTTTAGCCTAAAAACAAAGCAAAAAAGTAAGATATTTTTTAACCACCTAATGGGTTTATTATTAATAAAAAAAGGAAAATAAATAAAAATTTCCGAATATACATAAAATTTATGTTTATAGAAAAAATAGTAAATTATTTAAAATATATGCTTATATTATTTTTTTAAGATAATCATCAGGCCTTAACTTTAAATAAAATCTAATCTTGGTCTGCACGAGTGATTCGTTTAAGTTCAGGATTTTTGAATTCACGTTCTAAACGTTCAACCTGTGTTTGAGCATGTTTTAGTGGTTTTCCATCCTGAAATAAAATCATTTCTCCAGCTTGATAAGATGTCCACTGTTCATTTTGAGTGAGGGGTTCAGTCGTAATCACAGCAACACGATCATGCGGGGTAGTAACTTGGCTGAAATCAACTTCTACATCCAGATCAATCAGACGTGCAGCTTTAAAAGGGTATTCGCGCACCAACCAATGTAACTTGGTTGTCGCATAGCTAAACAATGCCTGACCATTGGACAAACAATAATTGAAGGTTCCAAACTCAGCAACTTTGGGTGAAATTTGTTCAAGAACAGCAAAAACCTGTATCACGCTTGGTTCGGTATAACCAAAATGCTCAACCAACTGATCAAGCAAATAGCAAAATGCACGCTCACTATCAGTATTGCCAATGGGAATAAACCGTCCAGTTAACGGTGGATCAAAATGATGTAAATCTCCATTATGTGCAAAAATCCACTGTCTGCCCCACAGTTCACGGGTAAACGGATGGGAATTTTCCAGCGTAATTTTACCCTGTGTTGCTTTACGAATATGAGCGATGACATTGCGAGATTTGATTGGATAGTTACGCACCAGTTCTGCAATGGGCGATTCAACTGCAGATTGATTATCGACAAATAAACGGCAAGCTTTATCTTCAAAAAATGCAATCCCGAAACCATCGGAATGATCAGAAGTAATACCCGCACGCTGTGAAAAACCTTTAAAAGAAAAGGTAATGTCGGTCGGGGTGGCACAATTCATTCCAAGTAGTTGGCACATAACATGTCAAATCAAAGCAAGAGGCTTAGTTGTATTGTGCATCAGTGGCAAATGGCTTGCAAATCTGAATATATAAAGCTTCATACAAAAATAATGATAAATTCTATTTATGGACACGTTTACTCAAGATAAAAGACTTTGCAGCCTGATTGACTTCCAAAAAAACAAAATAATCCAGACAATTAAAAGTTTCATCGTAGAAAGCTTGACGCGATAATTTAGATTGCATATCCAGATACATTTTAAATAATTTGGGCATACGCTCATCTTGTGGAAAACTAGATTCAGGACGCGGGATCTCGAAATGATTTTTTGAGGCAATGCCGATGGTCTGATTTGAATCTAAACGCTTAATTTGCTGATGCGTGTGATAAGCACGTGCCAAATTATCTTGCAAATGAATACTGACACAGCCCATCAAATATTTGGCACGCATCGACCAAAGTACTTTTGGCATCAGATTCAGCCAGAGTATCGATAACGCTTTACCCGAACGAAAACGTGGATGTACACAGGTACGACCTATCTCTAGCACATTAGGTAAATGTGAAAGTTGTGGGAAAATCTCAAACTCACTCGCACTATAACTTTGCGATATTTCATGCCCCTGAAAAAGTTTAAGGCGGGTATATGCCACAATCTCGCCTGTCCATTTCTCTCTCAATACTGCATGTTCGCAGCCAAAATCATAGATATCCTGATCCAGTCCATCTTCGAAGGTGACACCAAATTGTTGACTAAACTGAACTGCACGAAATTGTTGTACTTCTTGTAATTCTTTGAGGTTATCGACCCAGTCAAAGCGGAACTGAGTGTGATTAGTTTTTTGACGAGTTAAAGGTAGACTAAAATTTTGACGATAGTGATTGAGTTTTTCTAGCATAATGTCACCCTGTTTTTATCATTACGCTTACACTAGGATAAGATCATGACAGGAAAATGACGTTTTATAGCGCAAAAAAGTCATCCGAAGATGACTTTTAAAGCACAATACCATAATTTAATGTGCAACTTTTTGTGCAAGTCGATTAGTAATCAATGTCCCAACACCATGATCTGTAAAGATCTCCAGTAAAGTTGCATGCGGTACACGACCATCAACAATGTGCGCACTCACGACACCACCTTTCACCGCATCGAGAGCACAACTCACTTTAGGAATCATCCCGCCATAAATCACACCTGTTTCGATTAAGCGATCGACTTCCTGTGTGCTTAAGCCTGTCAGCAGATTTTTATTTTCATCCAATACACCTGTGATGTTGGTGAGTAGGATCAGTTTTTCTGCCCCTAAGGCTTCAGCGACTTTACCTGCAACCAAATCTGCATTGATATTATAAGTATTTCCTTCTTCATCGACACCTAAAGGTGCGATCACAGGAATGAAATCACTTTGGGTAAACATTTCCAATACATCGGTTTTTACCCCAACCACTTCACCGACCATACCCAGATCAATATGCTGCACCTGACCCTGCTCATCTTGTTTTTCCATGAGCAGTTTACGTGCGCGTAAAAGATTACCATCTTTACCAGTTAGGCCAATCGCGCGACCACCGTGTTTATTGATCAGGTTGACAATGGATTTGTTGACACTCCCACCGAGTACCATTTCCACAACTTCCATGGTCGCTTCATCGGTGACACGCATTCCATCAATACGGTCAGACTCCTGACCCAAACGTTTGAGGAGCGAATCAACTTGTGGACCACCGCCATGTACCACAATCGGGTTTAAACCCACAGTTTTTAATAACACAATATCGCGTGCAAATGAGCTTTCCAGTTCTGGATCCGTCATCGCATTGCCACCATATTTCACAACTAGCGTTTTACCCGAAAAACGTTGAATGTACGGCAAAGCTTCAGTCAATATTTTCGCTTTGTCGATGCCAGTATGCTGATGTGGCATTCGCCTCTCCTTAATGGATGTTTGAAATATCTTGCGCTATTTTAGGATATTTATCCTGTAACATGCGAACAAACTGATGTCGAATCTGTGCCAATTGCAATGGACTGCCCGCATCAAACCTTACGGTAAAGTATTCGCCCGTATTGGATGCTCGAATAATGCCAAAACCATCGTCAAAATCAAGTCGTATCCCATCAATTTTACTGAGTTGGGCTTTAGATTGATAACTATAACTTTCAATATCCTGCAATACACTTTGGGGTTGCGAACGATGAGTGCTAATGTAAGTATCTTCAGTACAATAACGCTCGGGGAAAGCAGACAGCAACTGAGACAGGGTTCGTTCAGGGAATTGACTTAAATATTCCAATACCCGCAGTGCAGCATATAAGCCATCATCATAACCGAACCCACGACCATCGTTGAATACATAATGTCCTGCGTACTCTCCACCAAAAATCGCTTTTCCCTGAGATTGGGATAAATAACGTCGCAGAAAACTACTGCCTGTACGGATCATAGTTGCAATACCAGCTAAGTCATTCACGGTTTGTGCCACCATACTAGAGCATTTAACATCAAATACAATTTCTGCATGTGGATGTTGCGCTAGACACATTTTTGCAAATAGAGAAATCAAACGATCGGCAGTAATGATATGCGCCTGTTCATCCATGAGGACTAGGCGATCACCATCACCATCTAGCGCAATCCCAATATCGGCTTGATGATAAAGCACTGCTTGTCGTAATTTTTCTAAATGAATTGACTGAGAAGGATCAGGCGCATGATCTGGAAATTCACCATTGGCTTCACAGCGTAAAGCAATCACATCACAACCCAACTTATTTAACACCATTTCAGCACAGCGTCCTGCTGAACCATGCAAACCATCTAAAACCACCTTGAAAGATCGTTTAAGATGAATATCTTCCAGCAAACTCTGTTGATATATTAAACAGTATTCGGTTTTGATTTGATGACTTAATCCTCGAATGCGAGGAACATCTAATGCTTGAATATGATGATGAGCAGCCGCATTGCCAACCGCTTCAATCTGCGCGGGTGTTGGAGGTTCACCGTTTAAAATCCACTTAATACCATTATCAGACTTTGGATTATGACTTGCAGTCACCATCACTCCATTGCCCTTCGTCTGACGCGCAACAAAATACATCATGGGGCTTGAACAACATCCCACGTCTATAACTTTTAGACCTTGCTTCTCAAAAATCGTGGTTAATATGGCAGCATATTGTGGACTGCTAAGCCTTGCATCATAACCAATCACAACTTCCGTTTGACCTGCCAAGCTATACTGTTCTGCCAAAGCATAAGCAATTGCTGCAACAACTTGCGGTGTAAACACCGTTAGCTTGCCACGAATATCGTAAGCCCGAAAAATATGTAAAGGAAAATTAAACATCGCATCCATAGGCATCTTCTTTTAATTCAACGCCTACTTTTTAAAAGTAAAAATAATATTGCTTATGGTAAAGGAAGTAGGCAGCATTCTTGTCAGACATTCAGACAGATTAAGAGTGATGTTTTAATCTAATTTTTTGAAACATTCAATACAAAAAAAGAAACGCCTGTTTTAACAGGCGCTTAAATTATTGCTTTCCAGTATGACCAAACCCACCCGCACCGCGATCAGTAGCCACAAATTCATCCACTTGTTCAAATTCAGCCTGAACCACAGGCACTAAAACATACTGAGCCAAACGTTCGCCTGGCTCTAAAGTAAAGCTTTGTTGTCCACGATTCCAGACTGAGACCATCAGTTCACCTTGATAATCCGAGTCAATCAACCCCACCAGATTCCCCAAGACAATACCATGCTTATGACCTAAGCCTGAACGTGGCAAAATAAGACCAGCAAAAGCACTGTCGTGAATATAAATGGCCATGCCTGTTTTCACTAAAATAGTTTGACCTGGTTCAATTTGAATCGCTTTATCAACACAGGCACGTAAATCCAAACCTGCGGAACCTGCGGTTGCATAAGAAGGAAGCGGCCATTCATTGCCCAGACGCTGGTCTAAAATTTTAACTTGGACTTTCATTACATTTCCTATTCGTTCAATCAACTATTTCTTTAATAAGGCTTTTAAATTGGCCAGATATTGCTGCGCCTGTTCCTTCGGATCCACATTTCCCGCTAGTTTCTTTTTACGTCCTAACCACTCTAGTTCGTCCTGTGGCAACTCATCTAAAAAGCGACTTGGTGTCATTTGTTTCATTTGCCCCCCATTTTTACGCTGTTCAGCCAAGGTCAAGGTTAAGCCCTGACGTGCACGAGTAATGCCCACATACATCAAACGGCGTTCTTCCTCAATGGTTTCAGCGGCAATCGAGTTTTTGTGCGGCAATAACTCTTCTTCTAAGCCCATAATATAAACAAATGGAAACTCAAGACCTTTTGCCGCATGCAAGGTGAGAAGATTGACTTTATCAATGTCTTCTTCTTCCTGCTGCTGTTCCAGCAAGTCCAGTAGTACCAGCTTACGAATCACGCTTTCAATGTTCTTTTCATCAACATCCTCAGCGCGATTAAGCAAACTTTGAATACTGCTAAATAAGCTTTCAATATTATCGAGCTTAGTTTTTTCCTGTGCAGGTGTGGCCGCGGTTTCACGGATATAATCGATATAGCCCGCCTCATTCATCATCTGACGAACCTTTGGCACAGGTTCATCATCATCCATCAATTCACGAGTAAAATTACTGATAAAATCGGCAAACTCATGTAATTGCGTCGCGGCTTTCTTGGGGATTGCCATGCTTAAACGCTGATCTGAGGCTGCACCCAATAAAGACAAATGGTTTTCCTGCGAAAATAGACCCAACTTTTCTAGTGTAACAGGCCCGATGGCGCGTTTAGGTGTATTAATAATGCGCAAAAAAGCACTGTCATCTTCAGGGTTAATGATCAGACGCAAATAGCTCATCACGTCCTTAATTTCCGCCCGTGCGAAGAATGACTGTCCACCTGAAAGCTTATATGGAATTTGCATTTGACGCAGTTGCGTTTCTAACACACGTGCCTGAAAGTTTCCGCGATATAACACCGCATAATCTTTCCAGTTTTTCCCATTCATCAGTTTATGGGTCATTAAATCCTTGACCACACGTTCTGCTTCATCATCATCATTACGACAAGTAATAATTCGAATGACCTCACCGTGCCCTTTATCACTCCACAATTTTTTATCAAAAATATGTGGATTATTTTCAATGACGGCATTCGCTGCTTTTAAGATTCGGCTAGTAGAACGATAGTTTTGTTCAAGCTTAATGACTTTTAAATTCGGAAAATCTTCTTTTAATAGCGCCATATTCTCAGGTTTTGCGCCACGCCACGCATAAATGGACTGGTCATCGTCACCTACCGCAGTGAACTGTCCCATCACCCCAACCAGTAATTTCACCAAAATATACTGCGCTGTATTGGTATCCTGATACTCATCCACCAAAAGATAACGGGTACGATTTTGCCATTTATCACGAACTTCAGCATTTTCCTGCAAAAGACGTGTCGGCAGCACAATCAAATCATCAAAATCAACGGCGTTATAGGCACGTAAATTCCGTTCATAAAGTTGATACAGATGGGCAAATTGAACATCCTCGACCGTTTCACAAGTGGAATGCGCTTGCTCAGGTACAATCAGATCATTTTTCCAGTCTGAGATTTTTTTCATGGCTTTGGCAATCAGTTCTTTGCTTTCAGCACCCGAAAGATTGTCACGCTGCATTAAATCCATCAGGATGCGTTTACAGTCATCTGCATCCAAAATCGAAAAATTATTTTTTAGTGGGGTATGTTTCAGTTCCAAACGCAATAAGTTCAGACCAAAGGTATGAAAAGTGGAAACCGAAAGCCCTTTGCCTTCTTCACGTGAAAGGAGTTTTCCTACACGCTCTTTCATTTCACGCGCAGCCTTATTGGTAAAGGTCATTGCGGTAATACGATGCGCAGGAATACGACAATTTTTTACCAGATAAGCAATTTTCTGGGTAATCACCGAGGTTTTACCTGAACCAGCCCCTGCAAGTACTAACAAGGGTCCTTGAGTATATTTCATGGCTTCAAGTTGCTTGTCATTCAAATGACTTGCTGCTGACATAGGCTAACCTCTTTTCAATTCGAGCATGATTATAGACATCTAATTAGCAGATGCCTAATCGATTCACATGGATTTTACTCATAAAAAAACCACCCGAAGGTGGTTTTTAGAAACTAAGCGACTAAGATTGACGCTCATAGATGCTAATTTCAACACGACGGTTTTGTTCTTTACCTTCAGCAGTTGCATTTGATGCAATTGGATTAGCCGAACCGTAACCTTGCGCATTAATACGTGCAGATGAAACACCTTGACCGCTCAAATAGTTTGCAACAGATTGCGCACGAGCTTGAGAAAGTGGAATGTTGATTGAGTCATTACCTGTACTGTCGGTATAACCTGTCACCAAAATCGCACTCTTGTTATCTTCAGCAAGCGTTTGCGCTACTTTGTTCAAAGTCGAATAGAAGTTTGGTTTGATGTTTGATTTGTTGGTATCAAAGGTAATGTTACCTGGCATCACCAGACCCACTGAACCATCTGGATTACGGTTGACTTCTACACCAGTACCCGCCATTTGTTGACGTAATTTTTTCTCTTTTTGGTCAAGGTACAAACCACCTGAACCACCAAGTACTGCACCAATCGCGGCTGCACGGTTGTTTTGACGACTAGAGTTGGCGTTTGATTTAGAAACACCATAACCTGCTGCGGCACCAATCAATGTACCTAACGCTGCTTTATCGTATTCAACCCCGCCAAGGTTTTGCCCTGTCGATTGGCAACCTGAAAGTGCTACTGCTGCCCCAACCACTGTCGTAATTAATAGTGCACGCATCGCATGCCTCCTGTTGTGTCTTTGTTGTCTAGGAAAATGATGAAAGAAAAAAATGACTTAGACCATTGATTTTTTGTTAATAATACGCCGTTTTTTTACATTTTGTAATATTTTAGATGCTTTTACTTTCATTCTTTACTACATTTTATCCATTGTTTCATACTATGACTTTTTAATTCATTAAGCACAGTCTATATTGTGCTCAGGATTTTCAATAACGGGATGCGATGAGAAAATAGCCTTTATGTTCTTTTCTCCCCTCAGGATTCATTCTATGTCTAAGCAAAATAATCATCAGTCGATACTGAAAAAAATTAGCAAAGGTGTCACGGTTGGTAGTGTCATTACAGGAAGTACCTTTTTACATGGTCCTCCAGTATTGGCACTCGGTTTAACTAAATTATTTAAACAGTCATCTAAAGTCGATCAAACCAATATTCAGATTACCAATAGCTGGTTAGGTGTCAATAATTGGCTGATTGACCATGTTTTGCCGCATTTAAAATGGGATATCAGTATTGATCCGCAGCTTGAACTGAGTATGCAAGGTCGTTATTTGATGATGTGTAATCACCAAAGCTGGGTGGATACGACCGTCAATCAATATTTTGGTGTCAGTCGCATGCCATTAACACGCTTTTTTACCAAATGGGAGCTAATTTTTATCCCATTTGTCGGGCAAGCCTTTAAAATTTTAGGCTTTCCGATGATGAAGCGACATAGCAAAGAGCAAATTGCCAAAAATCCAGAACTCAAGACCCGCGATATGCTCGAAGCACGTAAATCCTGTGAGCAGCTTTTATCGCAACCGTTTACCTTATTGAATTATCTGGAAGGCACCCGTTTCACCCAAGCCAAACATGATCAACAAAACTCGCCTTATAAGAACTTGCTTAAACCTAAAGCTGGTGGTCTGGCACTGGCTCTGAATATTTTAGGCAATCAAATTGATGCTCTGGTCGATATGACCATTGTCTACCCTGACGGTGCACCTGAATACAGTGATTTCTGGTTAGGTGATGTCTCTCGAATTGCAGTAAATTTGCGTAAAATCGAGATTCCAGATTGGGTGCTTGGTGGAAACTACGAAGAAGATGAAGATTATCGTAAACGCTTTCAGGAATGGGTTGACAAACTCTGGATTGAGAAAGATCAATTGATTGATCAAATGAAAGCTCAGTATGTCAGCACCTCAACCACATCGCCATAAAGATTAGGCAAAAGATATTCGTACCATGCAAAACAAAACGAAAGAAAAGTCCAAATATCATCAAGTGGATCCCACCAGTTTATCCTTCAAGATTTTTCTGGTGTACGACATCTTTATGGTGTTTATCATTATTTTTAATTTGTTTTGCCTGTGTACCAATTTCTTTTTAATGAGCAGTATCGGCACATGGTTTTTCGATCATATTCATTTGCCACAAGTACTGGATTTTTATCGGACACATTTACATCCGTGGGTAATCACCACGGAGGCTTGGTTTATTGGCTTTTTAATTATAGAGTTGCTGGTACGCTGGGCTATTGCAATCATCAATAAACATCACTCCCGCTGGTTCTTTTTTCCATTTATCCACTGGTACGAAATTTTAGCCATTATTCCGCATTTACGTTTTTTGCGTTTGTTCCGTGCCGGTATTATTGCGTATCGGCTATACGAAATGGGTTATCAAATCATTCCTGAAAGCTGGTTAAAACAAGGGACTTTTTATTATCATGTGGTCATGGAAGAACTGTCAGATCGCGTTGTTTTAACTGTCATTCATGGCATTAAGCGTGAACTGGAAACCAGCTCTACGCATAAACGCATTATTCATGATCTGGTCGATCATCATCGACAATTATTTGCGATGACAGTAGCAGAGGTTTTACAGGAAACTCTAGCAACAGAACTCAGATCACAACAAAATTCGATTTCCAAAGGTGTAGGGCAAATTGTGAATCAGGCTATTGAAGATACCCCTGAACTCACTCAATTACTGCGACTCATTCCGATTGTAGGTGGACGTATCGAACAACAAATTCAAAGTATTGGCCAACGTCTAGGGGAAAATATTACACATGGGCTGGTCGAGTCTTTCGCTCATGGCTCAAGTCACAACCTCAACCCAAACTATGAACTGATTGCACAGCGTATGAGTGAAATTAACATTGATAATAAACACTTGGAACAATTGGTCGAGTCAGTTGTGTTTGAAAGTCTGGAAGCTATTCGTCAACAAGTTAAAGTGAAACAATGGCAGCAAATTTTAAAACAACGTGAGACAGTTAAAGATTAAACAGTCTGTCATTTTTTTTAAGTCAATGCCTAGAGAAATCAGTGAATTTGTTCTAGGATTTGGACTATTTACAACATGTCTTCGGCGTACCAGCTCGCCAGAAGTGCTTAAGGAATAATTATGGCTGATATACGGATTGCAGGCAGAATGGTTAACTTTACCCGGTTAACCTTTGATACAAATGATCATGATGCCATCCGCCAGCAATTATCTAACACCCTCAATGAAAGTGCATATCAAGGCACTTTGGTCATTATTGATAGTACAGTTGAGCAAGAACTGATTGCCCTGATTCAGCTTTTAATTGGTCTGGGTTTACAACCGATGGCAGTGATTGATGGAATTTTGGGCGATGAAGCCCGTGCAATTCAGTTTCCTGTACTGCCTGCTGATCAACCTTTACAACGGATTAAGCCTTCACGCGAAGAAGTTGCAGTGGCGGTAATTGAAGACAACAAAACTGTCTCTTCAAACTCTGAAACAAAAAGCACACCAACGAAAACAGCGATTGCGCACAAGACCTCTTACCATGATGAAATTTTGCGAACAGGACAAAGTCTGGTACAGGATCATGGTGACATTATTTTAAATGCCAGTATGAATAGCGGCTCCGAAGTCATTGCATCGGGAAATATTCATATTTATGGCAATGTTCGTGGTAGAGTCATCGCAGGTGCAGGTGGAAATTCCGCAGCACGTATTTTTTGTCATTCATTAGAAGCTGAATTGGTCTCTATTGCAGGAACTTACTGTGTAGCGGATGATATTCCCAAAGATGTGCTCAAAAAAGCGGTACATATTTATTTAAATGACAAGCAAGAACTTGTATTTCAGGCTCTGGAATTTTAAGGTATAAATTAAACACCAATAAAAGCCCTTTTCTAAAGGGCTATGACCATAACAGGAGTGGATTCGGTGGCCAAAATTGTTGTCGTAACATCAGGCAAAGGTGGTGTAGGTAAAACTACAACGAGTGCATCTTTTGCAACAGGTTTAGCCCAACGTGGTCATAAAACTGTTGTGATTGATTTTGACGTGGGCTTACGTAACCTCGATTTGATCATGGGATGTGAACGTCGCGTGGTATATGACTTTGTCAATGTCATTAACAATGAAGCCCGTTTACAACAGGCCCTTATTCGCGATAAAGATATTGAAAATTTGTATATTCTGCCTGCTTCACAAACACGTGATAAAGACGCTTTAAGTGACGAAGGTGTTGCGCGTGTTATTGATGAATTATCACAGGAATTTGATTACATTATTTGTGACTCACCTGCTGGAATTGAACGCGGCGCGATTTTAGCGATGTATCATGCAGATGAGGCTATTATTGTCACCAATCCTGAGATTTCATCTGTTCGTGATTCAGATCGTATTATTGGAATGCTCGATAGTAAAACCAAGAAAGTAGAACAAAACGAAGGACGGATACGTAAACACTTATGTATTACCCGTTTTAATCCAGAACGTGCCGATCGTCAGGAAATGTTGACGATTGACGATATATCCAAAGACATTTTACGAATTCCAACTTTAGGCGTAATTCCAGAATGTCCAATCGTTTTACAGGCATCCAATGAAGGTAAGCCTGTGATTTTGTATAGCGACTCTAAATCAGGTCAGGCTTACGATGATCTGGTGGCACGTTTTCTAGGAGAAGAACGTCCATATCGTTACATTACAGTACAGCCGAAGAGCTGGTTGGCGCGGTTATTTGGAGCATAAGTATGGCGGGATTTTGGAGTAAAATTTTTAGCGGTGAGGACAAACCATCAAGTGCACAAACAGCCAAAGATCGTTTAAAAGTCATTGTCGCTTCCGAGCAGGGTTTAGGTCGTCGTTTGAGTCAAGATAAAATTGACCAGATGAAAAAGGAAATCATGCAAGTTGTAAATCGTTATGTACGCGGTGTCGATGAAGGCCATATTCAGATGCAGGTACGTTCTGAGGCCAATATTGAAATGCTGGAAATGAATATCAACTTACCCGAAGAGCGATAAGCGGTTTTATTGATATTTAAATTATAAAATTCTTATTAGCGCTTTTCGGCAAATAAGGGCAAAATGTGAGGCTCGCAAGGCGCGAAGCTATGCTTCGAGTCAAAACATTTTGCCCTTAATTATTTTAAGACTGAGGAACGTGTAATGGCATTATCACAGCCAGCAACTTTCAATGAAGAATGGTCAGACGAGCGTGTTTTTGCCTATCTTAATCAACTTCCACCCGAAGGTGTAAACGCTGACTTTCACGTGTTATACCATGCCTTCAAACATATGCGTCCAAATGATTATGAACGTTTATTGACTCAGTTTGTTGCAGATGGTCGTGATGTGAATGCCACTAATCCGCAAGGTCAACGTATTCATGATGTCATCGCTGAATTTCCGCGTCAACGTGAACCATTCTTAGAAGTCTTAGCAAAATTTGCTTAATTCAAATCGATCATAAATTTCTTTCATCCGTACTTACATCCTCTTTATTTTTTTGCCAAAAAGAAGAAGTAAAAGGAACTGATGAAAGAAATCTAATAAAAAACCTGCATCAGCAGGTTTTTTTATTTATTGGTATTTTAGCGATGGCTAATCAAATAAATTCCAAATGCAGTAAATATACCGCCTGAAATACCATCGATCCATTTTGCGACATTTTGATAAGCCAATTTAAAACTTGGAAGTGAAAAAACAAACACCACAAATAAAAACCAGATCAAAGTCTCTACCGCAATAATAATTAACAGCAACGAATGCACATGATCTAATGCAGGATTTGCCAAGAACAAAGAAAATACACTACCAAAATAAATCACGACTTTAGGATTGGATAAATTGGTCAACAAGCCTTTTAAGAAAAACTTGGTATCGGTTTTAGGTAAATCAATTTGCGTATTATTATTTTGAACATTGGGTTTAGAAAAAGCAGCACGTAACATCTGAAAGCCAAGCCAACACAAATAAAGCCCACCAATCACCAGTAGAATTTGCTTTAGCCACGCCATTTTTTCAAAAATGATGTTTAATCCCATCAAGGCTAACATCGCCCAGAACATGACACCAACTGTAATTCCAAGAACAACAAAAATAGCTTCACGACGCGAACGGCTAATGGCTGTTTGTGAAACAAGAAAAAAATCTGGACCCGGGGTAATCAGAGCACAAAACTGAATGAACATCAGTGTGATCAAGGCAATAAACATTTATCCCCCATATAAAGATAAAGCACATCTAGAGTTTAAATTTAACATTTTTTTGCATAATTCCCCAGCCATTTTTATGTCTGAACAGCGAATAAAAGTTTATTATTTTTTGATTGGCTCAATGGTATTGTTAAATGAGATTAATCAACGATGTCTGATGAAAAGTCAGATCATTGATCTTAGCGTTAATATTTTTCAGTTTCAGTCCATGATTATAGCGAGAAAAAAATGAATAAAGATCACCAACCTAATCCTAACGAAGATATTGAAGTGATTGATCAAGAGCAGCTTAAGAACTTGCCTGTCTTTAAAAAATCAGTGCTTGAATATAAAGGATTGGTGACAGCAGAAGAATCTAGCTCCGCCGCTTTACCTGAAAATTATCCTTATCGCACACGTATGTCACGTAAGACCTATGAGGCCGAAAAGAAACTCCTTCAAATTGAATTACTCAAAGTTCAATCTTGGGTGAAAGATACGGGACAACGTATTGTGTGTTTATTTGAAGGACGCGATGCAGCAGGTAAAGGGGGCACCATTAAACGTTTTATGGAGCATTTAAATCCACGTGGCGCGCGTGTAGTCGCTCTTGAAAAACCAAGTCCTCAGGAAAGTGGTCAATGGTATTTCCAGCGCTATATTGAACGTTTACCCACTAAAGGTGAAATGGTATTTTTTGATCGGTCGTGGTACAACCGCGCTGGTGTGGAACGAGTCATGGGTTTTTGCGAGCCACAAGAATATTTGCAATTTATGCGCCAAACACCTGAGCTTGAACGCATGTTAGTCAATAGCGGCATTCATTTATTTAAATTTTGGTTTTCAGTCAGTCGTGAAGAACAATTACGTCGTTTTATCTCGCGCCGTGATGATCCTTTAAAGCATTGGAAACTTTCACCTATTGATATTCAATCTCTGGATCGCTGGGATGATTATACTGAAGCTAAGAATCAAATGTTTTTTCACACACATACAGGCGATGCACCATGGACGATTATTAAATCTGATGATAAAAAACGCGCACGTTTAAACTGTATTCGCTATTTTTTATCTCAATTGGATTATCCGAATAAGGATCTTAAAGTCACGAATCGTGTGGATGACAAAATAGTTCTTATTCCAAATCCACAATTTAAACAATTGATGGATACAGAATCTGACTGATCATAACATCAAATTAATTCTCTAAATTTTGATCAAAAAAACACCACCGTAAAAACGATGGTGTTTTTAAACAAGTACTAAACTAAAATTTCACGTTTACCGTTTGCACCCATCGCGCTCACAATCCCATTTTCTTCCATCTGATCAATGATTCTTGCTGCACGGTTATAGCCCAAACTAAATTTGCGCTGCAAGGAAGACGTGGACGCTTTACGGGTTTCTAAAACAAAGGCAACACATTGGTCATACAGCATGTCACGGTCTGAACCACCTTCTCCACTATCTTCAAAACCACGTGAAGTAGGTTCTTCATCATAAGGAGTTAGGATTTCATCGACATAGTCTGGATCACCGCGCTCACGCCATGCATCACAGATTCGATTGACCTCATCATCACTGATAAACGCGCCATGTACTCGCTCAGGCTCAATTTTACCCGGCCCAAGAAATAGCATATCGCCATGACCCAATAAGTCTTCTGCACCACCTGCATCCAAAATAGTACGTGAATCAATTTTAGAGTTTACACGTAAGGCCACACGTGTCGGAATATTCGCTTTAATCAAACCAGTAATTACATCGACAGAAGGACGCTGTGTCGCAAGGAGTAAATGGATACCCGCAGCACGTGACTTTTGTGCCAACCGAGTAATCATTTCTTCGGCTTTTTTACCGACTTGCATGATCATGTCAGCAAACTCATCCGCCACAATAACGATGGAAGGTAAAGGTTGCAAACGTGGTGCGCGCTCCTGTGTTGCCGAATCACTTGGCTTCCATGTCGGGTCAATCAAATCTTCACCATTGGCCAAGGCTTCTTCGACTTTGCGATTATAATCCGCTAGTTTACGAATCTTTAAAAAGGACATCAGTTTATAACGACGTTCCATTTCATTGACACACCAGTTTAAAGCACTGACAGCATCTTTCATATCAGTCACAACAGGAGTCAGCAAATGCGGAATATCGTTATAATTGGCAAGTTCAAGCTGTTTAGGATCAATCAAAATCAAACGCAATTGATCTGGCGTGTATTTAAGTAGCATCGATAAAATCATCGAGTTAACTGCCACAGATTTACCTGAACCTGTTGTACCTGCCACTAACATATGTGGCGCTTTACCCAAATCAGTAATGACTGGATTACCTGAAATGTCTTTCCCCATTGCCATAGAGAGTAAACCCGCAGGATCTTTAAAAGAAGGCGTTTCAAGCAATTCAATCAAACGTACCATTTCACGAGTACTGTTCGGTACTTCAATGCCAATATAAGGTTTCCCCGGAATCACCTCAACCACACGAACCGATGCCATTGACATAGAACGAGCTAAATCTCGTGAGATATTGGTGACTTTCGAAGCTTTAACACCTGGTGCCAAATCTAGCTCAAAACGGGTTACCACAGGCCCAGGCTGAGCTTCAATCACTTTGGCTTTGACATTAAATTCCTGAAGCTTAATTTCCAGTAATTCCGACAGACGCTCCAATTGCTCTGCGGTAAAGTTTACTTTTTTATTTGGATCAACTTTATCCAGTAACTCAAAACCCGGTAAGGTCGATAAATCACGGCGTTTTTGCGCAACTTGCATAGCACGTGACATTGGTCGACCTGAAAGATCTGTTAATGGTGCATCAAGGTCAAACTCATCTAGCTCATCATCAGGTTTACCTGCCGTTTCCTGCCACGCCTCAATAAATTCTTCTTTAGATAATTTATGATTTAAATCGGTCTGGATCGAAGCTTTAACAAATGGTGTGGATTGCGCATAACTACTTGTCGTTGTCGTTTGACCCATCGCTTGGGCTTTGGGTTCTTCATCATCAACCAGTAAATCAGTCAGATCATCCAGTTCTTCAGCATAGTTCATATTTTTAGGTGTTGGTGGGACAACCGATGACTGCTGAATAGTTTGCTCCACCTGTTCAATCAATCCATTTGCATCATGTTCAACATGTACATGCGCTGAAGTATTTTCGACAAATGGGGTATGAATATCGGCTGCTTTATTATTGGGTACAGCCGCCAATAGCTCATCAAAAATTTCATCGTCATTCCAATCCAGAGATGATTTTTTTTGAGCTTGAACAGAATAATCTGTCATTTCAGGATCATTTTGAGCGACTTGCTGTAAATGATCATACGGTGAACGCGATGATTCTTGCGCATCATCAGCCGCACGAAGTAAAGCATCAATTTCATGTTTATGATTCAGATCATCAGACTGCAAGGCACGCCACACCTCTCCTGTCGGCACCAAACGTTGGCTATCTTTTTGCAATTGATGCGCCTTTTGAATGGTTATTTCAAATTCCTCAGGATCTTCATCATCTAAAATTTGTTGGTTTGCAGCCTGTTCTTTGGCTAAAACATCATCAAATAAACGCTCTGCGGTGGCATCACTCACATAACCATTTGCTTTGATGATTGGAGAAGAATGTAATTGTGGCTGGATATCAGAGTCAGAACCAGTGACAGAGGTTTCAGCCTTTGAACTTGATACGCTCGTGGTTGCAGGCGAAGCAATTGTCTTTTTAGGCGGATCTGTCAGATCAAAATCAGACTCATGAGGAGATACATTTTTATAGAATAAATCCTGTAAATAAGCAGGTGTCGCTTTTAATGTCACCCACGTTTTATTCCACTGAATCCCAAAGGCAAATGTGATTAAAACCACCCAGAACACCAATAAGAATAAAGTTGCGCCATAGATGGTTAATAAATGGCTCAGGCTTTCTCCGATCTCATAACCAATAATTCCCCCTGAAGCATTGTCCAGTGTATCGGCAGGCAGATTCCAGTGTAAATACAATAAGGTAGATGTCGCCAAAATAATAAAAAACTGTGCGGCATAACGAAATGGACGATTTAAAAAACTGCGCGGCCACCAAACCTGTATCGCTTCAATAAACAAAAACAGTGGAATCAGTAAACTTGCCCAGCCTAAAAAGCCAAAGAGCAAATCGGCAATCCACGCCCCTGCTACACCACTTGCGTTAGACACTTGTTGGGTGTCACTTGAAATATGCATCCAGCCGGGATCAAACGGTGTATAAGTCACTGTTGCCAGAAACATATAGATCCCAAAAGAAACCAGAAATAATGTGATTAATAAGCGCTGTGCATAAACACTTGACACCGCAGTCATATACTGTCCTGTAACCCAGTTATAGATTGATCTTGTTATGTCGTAGCGTCAAAAAGCCGCTGCGAATAAAGGTTATATTATGCACCTGTTCTTACAAAAAAGATGCATCATTGTTTACGCTTGTTGTTAATCTTGTTGTCAGGGCGAATTCACCTGATGACACAACATTAAAGGATTTTTTTAAATTGTCTACAATTGAGACTTTTATCTATATAGCTCAATTCGATTTAGATGATCAATATTATCGACATCAAATCAGCCCCTTTATGATCGACTTTCACGTATAATTTTCTCAATTTTAGTATAAATAAGGAAGCTTAAATGAGCGCTCGTCACTCGCGATTAATTATTTTGGGTTCAGGTCCTGCGGGCTATAGCGCTGCGGTATATGCTGCACGTGCCAATTTAAAACCTGTTTTAATTGCTGGTTTACAGCTCGGTGGTCAACTCACCACCACAACTGAAGTGGATAACTGGCCGGGCGACCCAGAGGGTTTAACTGGTCCTGCGCTTATGGAGCGGATGCAAACACATGCAGAACGCTTTGGTACAGAAATTCTCTATGATCACATCAATGAAGTCGATCTGAAAACGCGTCCATTTGTGTTAAAAGGAGATATGGGTGAATATACTTGTGACGCGCTGATCGTTGCCACAGGTGCCACTGCCCAATACTTAGGACTAGAATCAGAAACTGCATTTATGGGTCAGGGTGTAAGTGCCTGTGCAACTTGTGATGGTTTCTTTTACAAAAATCAAAAAGTGATGGTTGTCGGTGGCGGTAATACAGCCGTTGAAGAAGCGCTATATCTCTCGAATATTGCTTCACATGTGACACTGGTGCATCGTCGTGACAGTTTGCGTTCTGAAAAAATCTTGCAAGATCATTTATTTGCCAAAGAAAAAGAAGGCAAAATTAGTATTGTCTGGAACCACCAAGTTGATGAGGTTTTAGGAGATCATACAGGTGTGACTTCTGTACGTCTCAAATCAACCCAAGACGACTCAACTCAAACCATCGACGTACAAGGCCTATTTGTTGCGATCGGCCACAAACCAAATACTGGTATGTTTGAAGGCCAGCTAGAATTACGTGATGGTTATATCCAAGTACAAAGCGGAACCAAAGGCAATGCCACTGCAACCTCTGTGGCGGGTGTTTTTGCTGCGGGGGATGTGGCTGATAATATCTATCGTCAAGCCATTACCTCTGCGGGTTCAGGCTGTATGGCTGCATTAGATGCTGATTTCTATTTAGATAGTATCTAAGTCGGAGATTTAGACCCTGCAAAAACTAGGTCCGCTACAAAAAACCACCAATAAAGGTGGTTTTTTTATTTAAGGACACGCTATAACTATTATCTAACTATTTTTTATAAGAATATTTTAATTAGACTACCGCATTAAATAGGAAGCTTTATGACTATAACTTGGACCAACGGTTATCAAACAGAAGTAAATTATACCTATGGTTATTATCGAGACTTAAGTCCTAACTATCAACGTTTTTGTTTATTGCTCAATGGGGTTGATTGTCCAAGCTCTAGTGAAACACATCAGCATTGTGAACTGGGTTTTGGACAAGGTGTAAGTATTAATATTCATGCAGCGTCCAACGAAGGAACTTTTTGGGGAACAGATTTCAATCCAGCACATGCAGCACACGCCAATCAAGTTGCTGAACATAGCCAGACCGAACATTATTTTTATGATGATAGTTTTGAAGAACTGCTCAACAAATCTGATTTGCCTATGTTTGACTCCATTAGCCTACATGGAATCTGGAGCTGGATTAGCTATGAAAATCAACTCATTATTTTAAAGTTTATAAGAAAACATTTAAAACCGAGTGGTATTGTGTATATCAGTTATAACTGCGTCACAGGTTGGGCCGCCAATATGCCAATCCGTGAGTTATTCCACAGCCATTTTAAATTTAACAGCAAAAGTACTAACCCGACCCAAAAAGTTAAAGATGCTCTGGATTTTAGTGAATCTTTGCTCGCTCAAAATCCATTATTTGTGAAACGCCATCCGCATGCCCTCTCCAAGGTTAGTGAACTAAAAAAACAAAATCCCAATTATCTCATCCATGAATACTTAAATCAGGATTGGCAGTGTTTTTCATTTCAACAAGTCGTACGCTTGCTAGAAGAAATTAAACTTACTTATGCTGGTTCCAGTGACTTAAATACGCATCTGGATAATATTAATTTTTCTCAGGAGCATCAGGATTTTTTAAATGCGATTGAGCATCCTATTTTTAAAGAACAATGCCGTGACTATTTTGCCAGTACACAGTTTCGTCGTGATTTGTTTATCCGAGGTAAAAATTCACTTACCGCTTTACAAACTCAAGAGCGTTTAAGAAAGACTGCTTTTATTTTACTCAGCTCACCTGAATTTCTACCCCATGACATTACAGGTTATCTGGGTACATTTAATCTGATAGAAGAAATCTATCAACCTATAGGTCAGCATTTTCTAAACCATGAATATCAACCGCAAACCATTTTTGAACTTGAACAGGCTTTACCTCAACTCAATTACGGTCAGATTTTAAATGCGCTGGTCATTCTCTCTCATTTAGGTTTTGCTCAACCTTGCCAAAGCATAACACCCAGTAAAAAAGTTACAGTACAGTGCCAGCAGCTCAATCACTATTTAATTCAACAAGCCAGTTTCCATCAAAATTATCAGGCTCTTATTAGTCCATTGACGGGGATTGGCATCCCAACTGAGCATTTTCATCAGTTATTTTATCGCGCTCATTTTATCGATGGATTAACCAGTGCGCCTGAATTTGCGCAGTACGTGCAACGGGTTCTCAATCAATTAAACTGGTATGTCTTGGATGCGGATAAAAATACCATTACGGATCAAGCACAAAGTTTAGCGATGATTGAGAAGAAGGCAGCGGAGTTTCTAGCCGCAGATAAATTAACGATTGCCCGACAACTCAGGCTATTTGCGTAAATGGTCTGTTTTATCTGTGTAGATCGGCTAAAATAAGGCCGATCTTTTTTTATATTTCTCCCATCATGTTGCTTCCCTCCATGTATCTTTTCCCAGATCCCATTGAGTCTGATCCCGAAGGTCAGGGGCTGATTTGTATTGGTGCAGATCTGGAGCCTTCCACGTTGTATGAAGCTTATACGCATGGTTTATTCCCTTGGTTTAACGAAGGCGATCCCATTTGTTGGTGGTGTCCAGAGCCACGCTGTGTGATCTATCCTCATCAATACAAACCCAGCAAAACCTTATTACGCAATATGAAAAAGATGGATTATCAGATTACTGTCAATCAAGCATTTGAACGGGTCATACGTTCATGCGCGTTGCCGCGTAATTACACCAGTGAAACCTGGATATCTGAAGACATTGTACAAGGCTATGTTGAGCTATTTCGCGAGGGTTATGGTTACAGTATTGAAGTTTGGGATGATCAGGAACTCATTGGCGGCTTATATGGTGTGAGTATTGGTCGGGGCTGTTTTGGTGAATCCATGTTTAGCTTACGCACCGATGCTTCAAAAATGGCATTTTACGCTTTGATGCTCCTCGGACAGGAAAATCAATTGGCATGGATTGATTGCCAGTTAGTCAATGATCACTTACTTAGCTTGGGTGCCTGTACACTTTCTCGGCAAGAATATTTAAAATCGTTACAAGATGTAATTATTCGCCCCCCTATCGATTGGAAAAATTATCAAGAGCGTGTATTTTCAAGTAAAACGGTTGCCGAAAATGCAAAGTTAATTAAACGATAATAAACGAGGGACCAATAATATGAAATCTTATCATCCCCAGTCCCTGCTCAATGATTTGCAGTATTACATCACACCTCCGCACGACTGTAGTTATCTTGAAAATAAATCTGCACGAATGGTATTTTTAGACCCAATTCACCGTATTGATGTAGTGACCTTATCTGAACTTTCACGAGTTGGGTTTCGCCGCAGTGGCGATTTTGTTTATCGTCCAGAATGTCATTTATGTCGCCAATGTTTATCCTGTCGTGTCCCTGCTCATGATTTTCAAATGAATAGCGTGCAAAAAAAAGCATGGAAACGCAATCAGGATTTGCATATGCAGATTACGCCAACTTACCAAGCAAGCCGATTACATTACGAGCTGTATGAGCATTATATCAACGAGCGGCATGCAGATGGAGATATGTACCCGCCCAGTCTGGATCAATTTGAAAAATTTTTAGTGCATAGCTGTACCGAAAGTTTCTTTATTGAACTATGGAAAGGTGATCAACTCATTTGTGTTTCAACCAGCGACAAAATGGATGATGGTTTATCTGCGGTTTATACTTTTTTTGATCCTAATGAAAGCCGACGCTCTTTAGGTGTTTTTGCCATCTTAAAACAACTGGAGTACGTTAGGACTTTAGGACTGGATTATCTATATTTGGGTTACTGGGTACCCCATTCACAAAAAATGAATTATAAATCTCAGTATATTCCGCTTGAACTTTTGCTTGATGGTCAATGGCGTAGACTAAATCGGGCACTTAGCGCAGAAGAAATACAACGTTTAGGCAATTCACTCATGACGACACTTCCCTCAGAGTGGAACAGTTTAATTGTCGAATAAGTTATTTATATTTGGTTAGCATGTTTTATTTCAGACGGATGTCTTTCATACGTCATTTTTACTTTATGAAAGAAACCTAAACATTATTTAAATAAAGCTGCAAAATCATCACTACAACTTTTCACCATAATAACCGCATGCTCACGTGTGCCATCAGGTTTTGGATAATAATTGCGTCTTAGATCAATCTGATGAAAACCAGATTTTTCATATAGCTTGATTGCCCCTAAATTACTTTCACGTACTTCTAAAAAGATCTGCACAGGATGGTTTTTGAGTAATTCAATCGACTTTTCTAAAAGTTGATAACCTAAGCCTTGTCCCTGAAATTTAGGATGAATCGCCATTAATAATAAATTCGCTTCATCCAACACAGGCTGCAAAATACAAAAGCCTAAAATCTGATTTTGCTGTTCGATCACAGTGCTCTGATACGATTTAACCGATTCCAAAAACTGTTGTGCTGTCCACGGATGCGTCTGTACCTGCTGTTCAATTTGTGTAACAGCCTGAACATCGTTGGTTTGCATGGAACGAATCAATATATTCTGCATGTCAGCAATTTAAGCGAATGGAAAGATGTCTGATCTTATAGAATACTGCACCATAAAAAAAGGGCAATTCATCCATTGCCCTTTGCATCATTATTTAATTTATAACCCCAGCTTGGCTTTCCAATTTTTTAACAACTCAACAGTATCTAAGTCATTTGGATGAAATCCAGATTTGAAATAAGCCAACATTTCACCTGTCATACCTGCAATAATCCCTTTAGACGGACTATAGGCATATTTATAAATCATCGTTAATTCTTTTAAATTGAGTTTATTGTCTTCACGTAAAAGACGAAGCACAAACGAAGACTGAGTAATAAAGATCAGCCCCATTGCCACCAGTAATGCGGTATTACGCAAAGTATAAGCTTTTAAACCACGACCAAAAATACCTTCATAAACATCATAAGCCACGGCTTTATGTTCATTTTCTTCAATCGCATGCCAGAGCCACATATATTTCATGGTTTCATCTGTCATAAGTTCTTGAATATGCGGGTTACGTAACAATTCTGAAGCAATGGTCGCAGTAAAATGCTCAAGGGCCGTCGTTGCTGTCAGATCTACCATTTCCTGTGTCATGCCAAAAGGTTTTACGACTTTGGCAAAAACTTTACGACCTGTTTGAATCACGAAACCCGTCTGTTTTTCTAATTTAGCGGCATCATGACCATATTTTTGTGCTGATGCATTAAACCCCGCATGCTCTTGAGTATGCATCGCTTCTTGTCCAATAAAAGCACTAATCTCTTTTTGTAGCGCTTCATTGTCTTTAATCGCGGGGTGATAACGAACTGCACGGACAGAATCGATAAAGAGTTTTTCACCATCTGGAAACAAAGCAGACAATGCCGTCATAAAATGAGTCAATCCTGCCGAACCATTCATCCAATATTCAGGTACCTGATCAAAATCAAAATTCATACGACGGACTGGAAAGCTTGCACCCGCACGATTTGAAATATTCACCTTAGCATTCATGCTCATCACTCCTCAATGACGCTGACGCCATTGCTATTTATTGTTTGTCTTCTTAGTCGTTATCATACGGTATTGATCAAAAGCCTTAAGTGCAGTTAAGGACACAGAATTATCAGTTTAGGTCATGATGATAAAAAATATGGAGAATGATCTTTTCTAACGATTCTTAAAAAGCTAAACGGCAGAACACTAGCGCAAAAGCATGTAACTAAAGCATTATTTAAATTTTGGCATAAAAAAACGCCCCAAATGGAGCGTCTTTTCACTATAAAGTGATTATGCAGTTACTTTCGCAACAACACCAGCACCTACAGTACGACCACCTTCACGAATCGCAAAACGT
>NZ_JAHPRO010000007.1 GCF_025562455.1 Acinetobacter sp. WU_MDCI_Axc73 | reverse complement strand
TTAAGCCCAGAAGCCTTTGAACAGAAATATTTCAAGAATTTAGAGGGATCGGCTGTCCACAATAATGTCTAGGATCACTTTTTTTAGAAATTCTTTTTCCATTTCAGCAGTTTTGAGTTGTTGTTTCAGATTCTTATTTTCTTCTAGTAGAGCAACGATATCAGGTGAATATTGTTGTGTACCTGCTAATATTCCTGCTTTAGCTTTATTGTGCCAGTTCGAAAGCGTTTGCATGGATATGCCGAGTTGTCTTGCTGTTTCAGAAACATTACCTTGATTTTCTTCGATTGCCTTTATGGATTCAGCTTTAAATTCTACTGTATAAATTTTTTGCTTTTTGATCATGGTAAACTCCTCATGAGTATCTATAGTTTACCAAGTTAAAGCCTCCGCTTTTTTCAACACACATCAGTGGTGCTAATAGCTTACATTAACCCTCAGTAATCTAGAAGCAAGAGCATATAGATTGCAGGGTGAATATTACTCTAATAGAATTGAATGCTGCTTTTAATGTCTAATATGAAGGTTGTTGAAAAGTTATGAATACGTCTCTTAATGAAAAAAAATTAACTTTAAATTCAGCTTCTTTGAGACAAGAGGGGCACATGAACAAAGTTATTAGACCTATACATTACTTGGGTTCAAAATTACGTGTTCTAGAAGTAATTGTTAAGCAGATAGATAAAATTTCTGAAAAAAAATTAAAAGTGTTGGATCTTTTTTCGGGCTCAACTGTTGTTTCCCAAGCTTTAGCCGATTCTGGTCATCAAGTAACTTCAAATGATGTTATGGGGTATTCGCAGAGTTTTGCTATTGCTACATTAGGCATTGGCAGATGTTTAGAGAATGATATTTTAGAAAAAGTTAGAGCAACATTATTTACTGAATATAAGAACAATAAATTGCATTCATTCTTTAATGATATTATTGAGTTAGAGAGTAGTTGTATAGCGAACCAAAATGGTCTTGAACTATTAAATTTGATTGAAAGTGGACCTAAAATATGGAGTAAGCAGGTAAGAAATCAAAGCTTACTTACAGCTTATAAAAATTTAAAAACGCTAGAAGGTTTTACAGCATTTGAGACCCCAATTTTGGTTACCTCTTTTTATGGCGGTACTTATTTTGGCTATAAACAAGCAACAGAAATAGATAATTTACGATTTACAATAGAAAAATGTGCCAATGCTGGAACTATTTCTCCTTGGGCAAAGAGTGCTGCCTTGACTGCTTTACTAAGTGCCGCATCTTTAGCCGCTTTTACACCAGGAAAACATTTCGCACAGTATCATAAAGTCACTGGAAAAATTGATACAAAATTTCATGAAAAAAGAATTTTAGCAGATAGAAAAGTAAATATTCTTGATGAATTTAATAAAGCATTGAAAATTATTTTCTCAAGAAAAAATGATGGCAATCATGTTGCTTTAAATTTCAGTATGGAAGAGTTGTCTCAAAATTTAGGAGAAGGATCATTTGATGTTATTTATGCTGATCCCCCATATACAGCGCAGCAATATTCTCGTTTCTATCATATACCCGAAGTTATTAACTCTTATGAAGTTCCAAAATTACAAATTATTAAGGGGGAGGTGACATCTGGCTTGTATGGCATTGATCGCTTCAAATCTAGATTTTCTTCAAAAAAGGAAGCTCCAGAAGCTTTTAAAGACTTAGCAAGTTTGGCTTTGTCTAAAAATGCAGACTTACTCTTGAGTTATTCAGGAAATATTAATGGAAATTCAGGAAATGGAAGAATGATTACACTTGAAGAGCTTACAAGTATTCTGGAGTCATTTTTTCAATCTGTGGAAGTTATACAATTAGATTTATTGTATCGACAATTTAATTCAAACGCGTTGGCTGTAAATGATAGAGGGGATCGTGAATATATGATCCATTGTAAAATATGTTGAAAAGATATCTTGGCGGAAAAAAAGATCTAATTGAAGACATAATTAATGTTGTACAAGATTGTGTAAAACCAGGTTCGACAGTAGGTGACTTTTTTTCGGGATCTACAGTTGTATCTCAGGCTTTAAAAAGTCACGGTTATAGAGTGGTCAGTAATGATGTTAATTATTTTTCGACTATGTTTGCGAAAGCTTATGTTCAAAATTGTACTTTACCAAAAGTTGAATTACAGAAATTAATATCTAAAGACTTATCAGAAAAGTATCTAAAATTGGGAAAAATAAAATTATCGGAATTAAAAGGGGAGGCAGGATTCTCTTTTTTAAAAGATGATTCTAATTTTTTACAGTTTAGTGAATTTGTCAGTCTTTTATGTTTTTTAGAAGAAGTGGATGACTATATTATTGCTGATTTTGCAAGAACTGACATTTATGATCATTATTGTGAAGAGGGTAAGTACTCTAGTTTTAAGAGTAATAGAGGTTCGGAAGGCAATCGTCGTTTTTTTACGCCATCTAATGCAAAAAAAATTGATTTAATTCTATCTTATATTCGCTATTGGTATATTCATAAAATCCTAGATGAAAACACATATTTTATTCTCGTTTCACATTTAATTAGAGCTTGTGAAAAAGTTAGTAATACACAAGGAACATATCATGATTTCCCACGAGATAAATATGATAGTAGAGCTTTAAATAGTTTAAAGTTCGAAATTTTTGAATTTGATTTAGTGCTAAATGAAAACTTAAATCATGTTGTTGGAGAATCGGTTGATTCACTTGTTTTTTCTAAAGATTCACCATCGTTAGATCTTTTATATTTAGATCCACCTTATAACTTTCGCCAATATACTTCATATTATTTTTTTCCAAATATTCTTGCAAGATATTGTGAAATTGAAGATTTAGATACTTATTTCTCTAATGTAAGTTATGTGAGAGGTCAGAATATGGATGATAATTTTGATTCTCAATTTTGTAAGAAAAAAATATTTATTAATTCTTTAGAAGAAATGATTGTTAATTCAAAACCCAATTATGTGGTTCTTTCTTATTTTAATGGTAAAAATCATTGGAATGATTTTAATTCAGATTGTAATGGTCAAGGGATATCTGAGTTAGAGCGTTTTTTTAATAGTAATATTTTTGAAAAATATTCATTAAAAATCATTCCAATACAGCGTTTGAATTATCAAAGTTACGGCGGTTTTAAAGCCAAGAATATTAATGAATATTTATTTGTTGCAAAATTAAATAAGGGGGGTGATGATGCGTTGGCATGATGTTTTAACAGGACAAGGATTTAAAGATTGGATTGTTTTATTAACTGAAGGTAGTAGAATTACTACAGGAAAAGCATTAGACCCATTTACAAGTTCGAATAGGAAATTAGTAAGAGTATCTGAGTTTCTTGAAAATATTCAGGGGCATGGTAGTCCTGATTTACCAATTGAAAAATTAGAAGATGGGATCTTAACTATAGAAAATAAGCGAAAAATAGATCAGGCTATAGTGGATTTAAAACGTGCTCATTTGGTGAGTGATGATGGTAGAAGCTTAAGTAGTTTGGGTAATGTAGTATTAGAATCATGGAAAAAATATAATATAAATGATAATCAAGAGATAAATGAAATTCCGCGTGCACTTGTTTTAATACATTATGCATTATTAAATAATAATTATTATTACATTGAGATAATGAATTTTTGGAAACAATTGCGTGAAAAATATAATGTTAAAACATTATTTGAAAATAGGAATTTTTTAGCAATTGTGGGGTATTTAAATCAAGAGATTAATGGTTATAACCCTTGGAATGCAATTTATTCTACAAAATCTGGAATGGAGGTTGATTTTAAAAAAGATTGGGATGATTTAATTAAAAAACTAAGTAATGTGGATTCTATTTGGCAAGAGCTTAATGCTTTATTGGAAGGAGTAGATAGAAAAGTTGAAGCAGGAATAGAAACTGAAGTTGAAAATTCAATTAATAAGTTTAAAAAAATAATAGAGGGTTGGGCTACTAGATTACAAGGTCGGGTGGATTTTTGTATGGCAATGGAGCTTATTTGTATTCCAACTAATGATGTTGAAAATAGATTAAATGAATGGAATTTAGGGCTAGAAACTATAGAGAAAATAAATGAAATTATTTCTGATTTAGAATCACTTTGTCATTCTGATCCGATTGTTGTTCGTGTGAATGATTTATTAATGGAAAGAAAGAATATTATTCTATATGGACCTCCTGGTACAGGTAAGACAAGAACTGCCTTTTTATTGGCAGAAAATTGGCGAAAAAAAAATGGATTAGACTCAGTTTTTAGTATTACTTTCCATCCATCTTACTCTTATGAGGATTTTGTTCAGGGGTATAGGCCATCAAAAGAAGATCCTGGAAAATTTACTCTAGAAGATGGTATTTTGCTTCAAGTAGCAAGTATAGCTTCAGAAGATAAAAATACTAATTTCTTAATGATTATTGATGAAATAAATCGAGGTGATACAGCCAGAATATTTGGTGAACTAATAACTTATATAGAGCCAGATAAAAGAAATCATTATTTTGAATTATCTCAAAGTGAGAAAGGTAAACGGTACATTCCTGATAATTTATATTTTTTGGCTACAATGAATACTGCAGATAAGAGTATATCTTTATTAGATGTAGCAATGCGCCGTAGATTTGCCTCTATTGGAATTGTGCCAGACTATGAAGTATTTAAAAATGATCCTGATTGGTTAGAAGAAGTTGAAGGGATAAATTTAGGCGATTTTCTTGAAAAAATTAATAAAAAGTTAAGATTAATTGGTATTGAATCTGATCGAGCTATCGGGCATGCGCTTATGAAAATTGAGTCTCATGATCCAAACCCAATTAAAGCCTTAAGAGAGCGATTAGAGTTTGATATTTTACCCTTGATAACAGAGTATTGTTATATGAATAGATCAATGATTAAAAAGGTTTTAGGTAATATTGTTGATGACGAGGGAGAGCTTAAAAAATTAACTGATGAGCAATTTATAGAAATTTTACAACAATCTTAATCATAATATCATTTTTTTAGGAAGTTATGAGGGTTAGCAATAATCCTCTTCGAGTTATTTCTTTTAAGATACGTAATCAAATTAAAAATATTTGGTTGAGATCTAATAAGGAATATTAAAATTTTATTTATTCAATGTTGATTTTGTAATGCAGAAAAATTTTAATTTAATTAAGATGTTAATTTCAGAAGATAAAGAATTTTTTTTGGAAAATGTATTTTCTTCAGACTTGAAATCTCAAAATTTAATTACAATTATAGAGTCGACAGATACGGGTGTAAAAGTTAAGGCCAACAATAACTATTATGTCGGAAATTTATGTGTTAAAAATTATAAAATTTTAATTTTGCCTGATTTTTCATCTAATATTTTAATGAAGTTATACTTTTATAGTAGTGGATTGGATTATTTTAAAAAAAATAATAATCATTACTCTTTCGGTGGTTTCAAAGATGGTGATTCAGATTCTTTTTTAGAATTACTGGCTAATTTATATAATGATTATGTTGCAAAGTTGTTGAATTCTAATTTGGCTAAAAAATATGTTTCTAAAACTGAAAAGTTAAAAATCATAAAAGGGAGACCTATTTGGGAAAAGAACTTTGGAAGTCATCCTGTAGAAGGAATTACTTGTAGATACTTTGATCTTAGTTTTGAAAATAAGATAAATGCTGCAATTTATTTTGGTCTTCAATTAGTATCAAATATTTTGCTAGGCACAACATCAAGAAATATAACTTCTGAGTTGCTGTATAAATGGGGTGCCTTAGGTAATTTTGGTAATCCATCTTCCATGGTGGTAAATCAAGCTTTATCACAACTAAACAGATTGTCTGAACATTATAGACCTGCATTATTATTAATTAAATTTATGTTGGATGGCTATAAAATAGATTCTTTTTCAGATTCTGCTGATATTGAAAGTCTTTACGTAGAATTTTATTTACCTCATATTTTTGAAAAATTTTTATATAGATTAATTGGAGATTTTCTTAAAAAATCCTCATTGAATGTTGTTGAACAAAAATATGATGATGTATTGATTGATGGGGATGGTGATAATTATAAGAGAATAATTCCAGATCTTTTGGTTTATTCAAATGAAAAAGTAGTTGGTTTAATAGATGCAAAATTTAAGACTCGTTATTGTGGGTATATTAATAATATTAAGAAAAAAGATGATTATAAGGTGAGTAGTGCAGATATTTATCAGTTATTTTTTTATCAAAGTAATTTGAGATTAAAACAGTTGGAAGAGATATCTAATAGAAAAAATATTTCTGTTCCTTATCAATTGTTTTTTTATCAAAGACATTTGAAATTAAAAAATCGAAAAGCAGACTTTCCAAAAACAATTATTGCTGTTCCTTATTTTTCTAAATTTGGAAAAATTTTAGATCAGAGTAAACGTACAATATATTGGAATTCTGGAGGAAGTAAATTTAAAATTACAGTTATTCCTATACCAATTGAAGAAATTCTATATGCATTGGAGGAATCGGAGGGTGATATTAACTTGGCTTTTAGTCAGGCAAGTGAGCTAAGAACTTATATATGGGAGCTAATATATCCTAAATATACTGCATTAAAGCATAATTTAGTCTAATTTAAGTTTTATGGACATAGACAGATGTAGTTCACCCAAATCCTATTTAAGCTGATGATGCTCTTATTCGAATGGTTGGTTTGTTTTGATAGCATAATTGGTAAGCACATAAAGATGCATAAATTTCAACTAATTATCCTGCGATTCTTCTAGCCTTATTGCAGACCAAATTGTTTTCCCCCCCCTTTTTTTATTCTAGTGACTATTTAAATTCGTTATTTAAAAAGCAACCAAATCTTTGATGTAAAATCATAACGACATAAAAAATGTAGTATATACAATTTTTTACACCAATTTTACTCCTTTTTAATTTTTTTGTATTTAATTTATTGATTTTAAATAAATATTTATTTTTTGTCGTCCAATCCATCAAGGGATGTTCGTAGATACTGGCAATGAAAGTTGTATGGATTAGACTTTAGTCCTTACTAACATATAAAACTGGAGCCCAGAAGTCTACAAAAAATTTTTGTAGCTTTTCTGTAGACTGCAAGATTGTTTTTTAGTGACTTTAATTGTTGCGAGGTGTCAGTGATTTTTTAATTATATTTATCAAAAACAATAAGATATGTTGTTTGCTGCTGCGATGTGTTTTCATGTATTTGTATAAATCATTGAACTCAAAATCCACTGTCAGCGATGACGTGTCGGTTCGAGTCCGACCCTCGGGACCAAGATTCAGAATCTTATGATTCTCCAAAGCCCCAAGCCTTACATATCAAAGGTTTGGGGCTTTGTCGTTTCTGATGTATAAAATTTTTGAGAATCTTGTTGAGTGGATGAGCATAGTAAAAAATGATCCGCATTTTTATATGACTTATATTAAATCAAGAATGACTTAACAGACAAAAGTATTGAAACTAAAAGGAATTTCAAGTTAAGGTGAAATTACTGAAATATAATGACAATAAGCGGAGTTGCTATGTTTGTATTTGAAGAGATTTTTAAAGAACAGAGATTATCTCTTTCTCAAGGCTTGGATTTAAGATTTCAACGTGCATTGAGTTGGGTAAAGCAAGCATATCAATTACAGCATGAACTCGAAGCAAAACTACTTTATCATTCGATCGCCTTGAATGCGCTTTATCTAAACGATATTGAATTAACCTATTCTCAGCGTTTACAGCAGCTCTCATCTTTCCTGAAACGATTAGTCGATTTAGATCACGAAGGTAAGATTGTACATAATCTAACTTCAAAATTAGACGCGACGATGCAAACATTTTTGGATAGTCCTTATCTATCTTATCATTTTTGGTTATTTCAGCATCAAAAGCTGAATGAAATACAATGGCAAGAGCATCGATTGAATGAGAGAGCTGAACTTAAAAATGCTATACATGCCTCTAGCTATGCAGAAATTTTAAATTTCATTTTTGCACGTATTTCCATGTTGCAGATGCAAATGAGTTCAGGTGGCTTGGTTAATCAAAGTCAGATTTTTCGTCAATTGATCGATGCTGCTTGCCAAATATTGACCACATTGTTGCCTGTTTTTATGCATATTATGTTGGAACATGCGCAAGACTTTGATGCTGATAAACAGTTTTTTCCAGTTGTTCAGTTTTCCTAAGCTCAAATAAGTTGCTTTTTTCGATGGAAATACATTCGATCAATCAGTGCAAATAAGGCAGCAAAAATTGTAAGAGCAAGTCCAGCGCTACAGGTCATGACCCAACCACCATGACGCCAAGCAAAGATACCAATGGCTGAACCACTGGCTGCACCAGCAAAATATAAAGTCATATAAATAGCGTTTAAACGTGATTTTGCATCGGGACGTAGATTAAAAATAATGTTCTGATTGCTGGTATGAATGAGTGCTAGTCCCCAGTTAATCAAACCAAAGCCAATCACATAAAAAAGAAGGGAGACTTTAGCAAAGAAAAAAGATGTCCAACTGATGAGAAGTAATCCACAACCTGCCCAAGTCAGAACAAGTGTATAACCACGATCAGCCAGTTTCCCTGCATAAGAAGTAGATAATGCACCAAAAACCCCGATTAGACTAATGGTTCCAATCATAAAATCTTTTAAGTTAAAGGGTGGTGAAGATAATAAAAGTGCCATAGTTGAAAATAAGGTGCTCATTGAAGCGAAGGCACAGGCACCTACTAATGCACGTAAAATCAAACGCTTTTCCTCGACCAGTAAAAGACGCATTGAATTAAAAATCTGAGCGTAATTTAACTGAAAGCGCATGACATAAGGCAATCGACCTTTAAGTAAATAGGCGATAAAAAACATCAAAACTGCACTGAGTAGATAAATCACTTTCCAATGAAATGCATTTGATAACAGTCCTGCTAAACTGGTTGAAAGTAAAATACCCACCAATAAGCCACTCATTAGAAAGCCAACCACTTCACCGATTTTTTCTGGTTTTACAGCCATCGTTGCCAAAGGGATAAGTACTTGAGCAGCAACCGAAAATAATCCAGCCATAATTGTACCGATCCATAGCATGGGTAGATTCACGGCAAAACCACATAGCAATAGTCCGATTCCAGCCAAAAACATGAGAAGTGGAATAAACTTGGTTTTATTAACCACATCACCTAAGGGAACAATAAACAATAAGCCTAGCGCATAAGATACTTGAGCAAAGGTCACTGTAAGTGCTGCCTGAGCTTCTGGTACGCCAAAGTCAGCCTGAATAGAATGAATTAAAGGCTGACAATAGTAGTTTGCCCCGGCACACAGACCACAGGCAATTGCCATCAGCCAGAGCAATGCTTTGTTTTGGCTGATGTCAGATGTATGTTGCATGTTTTGCTCTCTTATTAATTTAAGTAGGCTGTTGCTTCAACTTCAAAAAGCATGTTGGATAATGCAAGCTGTGAAACTGGAATAAGTGTACAAGCAGGAAATTTTTGGTCAGGTCAAAGTTGCCGCATCGTTTGAATCAAAATATTAAGCTTTTCCTTATCATGATGAACAATGAGAACACGTAACATTGCAATATTTTGAAGTGTGGCATCTACGCTGTCTAATGCTATTTTTAAATTACAAAAAGCTTGTAAAACTTGTTTGGAAAAATCTTTTGAGAGAGTACCCTCAGAATTTTCACCGCCTTGACCTGCAACGTGTATGATACGTCGAAAATGCTGCACTTCGACCATGTGGCTATATCCAAACGGACGAGGATTATACAAGTTGTCTGGATTTTTGATATTTAATTGTAATGCTTGTTGTGGCATTTGGATGATGCTCAATTCATATTCAACAGTATGCTAGTATCGAAGCTCAAGTTAACTTGAGGTCAAGAGTTCAGTGCAAAATAATAATCTTAAACAATTCATCAGTATTGGTGAGCTTGCAAAACGAAGTGGTGTTAGCGTTGCAACTTTGCGTTTTTATGAAGAAAAACAATTGATCTGGAGTATTCGAACCAATGGTAATCAGCGTCGTTATCTTAGAGCTATGTTAAGACGAGTCGCGATTATTAAGATTGCGCAAGTGGTTGGGATTCGTTTAGAGGAAATTAAGCTGGCTTTCTCGGTCTTACCTCAAGACCAGATTGCATCTAAACAAGACTGGCAAAATATGTCTAAGCTTTGGAAAACGGAACTTGATCAGAAAATTTCGACTTTATTACAATTGCGACAGCAGTTAGATTGGTGCATTGGCTGTGGTTGTCTTTCAATGGAACAATGTCCATTGCGTAATCCTGATGATTACCTTGCGGAGCAATCTTCTGGTGCACATTTCCAAAAAATATTACTGGCTATAGATGGTTTTGATCAATCAGAAGATTAGTGTTTAAGCCTATTTTTACTCAAACTAATCATCAGTACCCCAATAATATTCAAAATACAGCCTAGCCATTGCCATCCATTTAGCTGTTCACCTAAAAAAGCAACTGCCAATAAAATAGTGAGAATAGGACCAATGGAGGCAATCATTGCTGATTGAGATGCGCCCAAACGTTGAATACTTTGCATTAATAATACAGTGGGTAAAACCGTTACAAAGAATCCGAGCCCCAGACCGTACCACCAAACACTTTGCGGTAATTGTTGTAAGAGTTTAAAAGGCTGCTGTGTTTCTATAAAAAAATGCAGTAGTGTTCCTGCACATGCAACGCTCAAAGCGAGACCTGTAAAGTTCCACGAACCAAATTTTTGAATTAAAGACGGGGTCATAAGCAAATAAGAGGCAAAAGCCACAGCACTGGCGAAAACCAGACTAGTACCTAACCAAAAACCGCCCTGAATTGGTGCAATATTATACTCTTGCAACATCACTAGAACGGTCCCTCCATAACTCAAAAAAATGGCAAACCAACTTTTTGCATTTATTTTTTGACGATAGATCAGACTTGAAGCGATCACAGTGAGTGTGGGATATAAAAATAAAATAATTCGTTCTAAAGAGGCGCTGATATACATCAGTCCTTTAAAATCCAGCCAACTGGCAAAGTAGTAGCCTAATAGCCCAGCTAAAACCAAAAGCAGCCAATCTTTCTTACTGACACCCTGATTATGATGCCGATTCAACCAGCAAATGATCAGGAAAAACGGTAACGCGCTTCCCATGCGTAAAGCCATCAGTACAGTTGCATCGACCAATGGTGAAATGGCATAGGTTTGTTTAATAAAGATTGCTTTGGTACTAAACAGAAATGCAGCACATAAGGCAAATAAAGAGCCGACCTGTGTTGTAGAGAAAAAACGTTTCATTGAAAAGCCATGTTGGAGGGCATTGTTTGCCTTAAACTTAAGGCAAAACCGATAAATTGTATATCGGTCAAAATAAAACGTGAATCATTAGTTTAAAATATGGGTATTTATTAAATAAATAATGGGTAGCATTTTCCAAAAGTTTGCTTAAAATCCAAAAATTCAACAAAACACACTCTGGGGGGAACATCGTTTATCACGATGTTTACACTTAAGGAAATTAGCTTGAGGAACGCTCATGCAGATCGGAATCCCAACTGAAACGGTCGCAGGTGAAAATCGTGTTGCTGCGACACCTGAGACAGTAAAGAAGTTGATTGGCGCTGGCCACAGCGTAGTCATTGAACGTGGAGCAGGGGTAAAAGCTGCCTATATCGACAGTGCCTACGAACAGGTGGGTGCAACTATTAAGGATGATGCCTATCAGGGCAGCCAATTGATTTTGAAAGTTCGTGCGCCAGTTGGTGACGAGATTCAAAAACTTTCAGCCAATACGACCGTTGTGGCGATGTTTGATCCTTATCGTAATCCAGATTTGGATACGTTTGCGAATCAAAATGTGTCTGCATTTGCGTTGGAGCTATTACCACGTACGTTGTCTCGTGCTCAAAATATGGATGTTTTATCCTCCCAAGCCAACTTGGCTGGATATAAATCTGTGTTATTGGCTGCGGCTGAATACCAACGTATGTTTCCGATGCTAATGACGGCTGCGGGTACAGTAAAACCTGCGCGCGTGGTCATTATGGGCGTTGGGGTAGCTGGTCTTCAGGCCATTGCAACTGCGAAACGTTTAGGTGCTGTGGTTGAAGCAACTGATTTGCGTCCAACAGCGAAAGAACAAGTAGAGTCTTTGGGTGGTAAATGGTTAGACGTACCAATGTCACCAGAAGAACAAGCACGTGCAGAGGAAGCAGCCAAAAATGGTTATGGCTGGACACCAGGTGAACAGTACATCAAAGACCAAGCGGCAATCGTGGATAAAGCGGTCTCCAATGCTGATATCGTGATTACCACTGCACTGTTGCCAGGTCGTAATGCACCGCGTCTCATTAAAGCTGAAACGGTGGCTAAAATGAAACCGGGTTCAGTTATTTTGGATATGGCGGTTGAAACCGGTGGCAATGTTGAAGGTTCTAAAGTCGGTGAAACGGTATTCACCGAAAATGGTGTGAAAATTTTGGGTGTTCCGAATATTCCATCAACACTTTCGACAGAAGCTTCTGCACTTTATGCACGTAATGTTTTTAACTTTGTTGAGACATTATTTGATGCGAATAAGAATTTCTCGATCAATCCTGAAGAAGAAATTCAAAAAGCCCTATTGGTCACTCATGGCGGTCAAGTACTGCTGAAACGTGGTTAAGGAGATCTCTCATGGTTGAAACGATTACAATTTTCGTCCTTGCCATCTTCGTAGGTTATTACGTGGTTTGGGGTGTGACACCTGCATTGCATACGCCACTCATGGCGGTGACCAATGCCTTATCTTCGATCATTATTGTAGGCGCAATGATTCAGACTGTGGGTCTGCCAATGATTGGGGTTGAGGGAAATGTGGATTTCCAATCCATTAATGTCGTGAGTGTGCTTGGCGCGATTGCCGTGTTCTTGGCCAGTATTAACATTTTTGGTGGTTTCGCAGTGACTGCGCGTATGCTGGAAATGTTTAAGCCGAAGCAAAAGAAATAAGAGGACTGAAACATGGAATTTATTCGAGACAATGCGGGTTGGTTCTACCTGATTGGTGCAGTTCTTTTTATTTTGACTTTGCGTGGTTTGTCTAGCCCAAAAACCGCGATCTCAGGTAACCGTTACGGTATGATCGGTATGGCTATTGCCGTATTGACTACATTTTTTGTAGCTGATCATCCTGTCGTTTGGATGATTGTTGGTGCAATGGTACTGGGTGCATTGGTGGGTATTGCTCGTGCGCGTACAGTTCCAATGACCCAAATGCCAGAAACAGTTGCTTTGATGCACTCTTTAGTCGGTTTGGCTGCAGTTCTGATCGCGATTGCTGCAATTTTACACAACAATCAACTGACAGCATTATTTGCACAAAATGAAACAGCGTTGACGGCTGCGGGTGTTCAACATGCCCACATGAGTAAAGTGCATTTATTTGAATTATTTGTAGGTTGTTTTGTTGGTGCGATTACCTTTACGGCTTCTGTATTTGCCTACGGTAAATTGGCGGCAAAGAAATGGGCAAAAACTATTTCTGGTTCATGGGTAAAACCTGTTCAAGCCCTGATTTTTATTGCAATGTTGGCGTGTGGAATTTATTTCTTTACAACAGGTAACATGGCTGCGTTCTGGTCAATGACCATTCTTGCACTGGCGTTTGGTTGGGTGTGGATTGCCCCTGTCGGTGGCGGCGATATGCCAGTTGTGGTATCACTGTTAAATTCATTTTCTGGCTGGGCTGCTGCGGGTATTGGTTTCACGCTTGAAAACAATATGTTGATTGTTGCAGGTTCCCTAGTGGGTTCATCAGGTGCCATTCTGTCTTACATCATGTGTAAAGCGATGAACCGTAATATCATCAATGTTTTATTCGGTGGTGCGATGGGTGGTGCTGCGGTTGCAAGTGCAGCTAAAAGCGAACAAGTTCAACGTAACTATCGTTCAGGTTCAGCCGACGATGCAGGCTTCCTGATGTCAAATGCGGATAGCGTGGTGATTGTACCCGGTTATGGTATGGCTCAGGGGCGTGCGCAAAATGCTGTGAAAGAGTTATGTGAAATCTTGAAAGAACAAGGTGTAAAAGTTCGTTTTGCGATACACCCTGTTGCAGGTCGTATGCCAGGCCACATGAACGTACTTTTGGCAGAAGCTGATGTTGCTTATGAAGATATTCTGGAAATGGACGAGATCAACTCAGACTTTCCAGCAACTGATGTAGTGTTAGTGATCGGTGCTAATGACGTGGTCAACCCTGCTGCAAAAGATGACCCAAGCTCTCCAATTTACGGTATGCCTATTTTGGAAGCGCATAAAGCACGTACTATTATGGTGATTAAGCGTTCTATGGCAACTGGTTATGCAGGTCTGGACAATGACTTGTTCTATAATGAAAAAACCATGATGGTATTTGGCGATGCCAAGAAAGTTGTGGAAGATATGACTAAAGCCATTAACGGTGGTGGTCACTAATCTGATATAACCTGAAAACAATACCTTTGGGTTAATGCCAGTCAGTTAAGCAATTGACTGGCATTTTTTATAGTATTTCTGAGGCTTTATTTTCACCACGTGTTGAGATTGTCTTTTCCTCTTTTTTGGGTAATACAAATATTTTCGACTGTTCCAACTATTGCACTAAATGCTTCTGAACATTCCTCGTTGACGCTAAAGGTGTATGTTTTAATAGGTTGATAATATTGATGAATCAAAGTGCTTAAAATTTTCAAGTGCATTACGATAATTCTAAATCCAAGCGTTGCCTCGCTTGTGCTGTTGCATGAGATACACAGTATTTATTTTTAAACAAAACAAGAAGAAAAGCATTGTCATCAACATATTGATCTTGTTAGCATCGATTGAGATTTCCCATTACAAGTGGCTGTTATGTCTTCAGGGCAACAAGTTTTAATTAAACTCAGGAAAATGATTATTGCTGGAGAGCTTGAGGGCGGGAGTCGAATCGCAGAAATTCCAACGGCTGAAATGTTAGGTGTATCGCGTCAGCCAATTAGAATGGCATTTCGCTTACTTGAGCAGGAAGGCTTGCTCATTAAGAACCCAACTCGTGGCTATATTGTTCGAGAAATCTCAGATCAATTGGTGCATGATGCTTTGGAAGTGCGAGGGGTGCTTGAAGGCTTGGCTGCTAAAACCATTGCAGAACAAGGATTAACAGAAGAGCAAAAAAACATATTGTATGAATGTATTGAACAGACAGAAAAACTTTTTGACGGCAAAAATGAATTTGATGATGAAGAATTAGAAAAATATCATCATTATAACGTGATCTTTCACGATACGATTATTCAGGGTGCAAAGAATGTTGCTTTGATGCAAGCATTGGCTAAAAATAATCAACTACCGATGGCGTCTGCACAGGCGATTACTTATGACCAAACTCGTGCTTTGTCAGAATATCGCCGTTTACATTATGCTCATTTGCAGCATTGTTCGATTTATGATGCTCTAATGAATCGTCAGGCAGGGCGTGCCGAAACGTTAATGCGTGAACATAGCAGTGTGGTGATATTGGGGGAAACATTACGCCATATTTTGACAGATAAAACCTAAAAAATTCCTATACATGGGCTTGATATATAGGAGAAAAATTGAATTGATTAAGTCAGTTCAAGGACTAATTTTTTGGATTTTGCTCTCGAACAGCATGGTGTAAACTGATTGTTAAGTGCGTGTTCTTCATCAGTCATGAATAGATCACGGTGATCTGGCGTACCTGAAACCACTCGGGTAATGCAAGTGCCACAGATGCCCTGTTCACATGAGATAGGTACATTAAAACCATGCTCGAGCAAAGCCTGAGTCGCAGTTTGATGCGGAGGTACTTCAATTTTACGGTCTGAACCGAGTACTTCAATGGTAAAAGCTTCATTCTGGCTGTGATCAGCCTGCTGCGCGACAAAATGTTCCTGATGCAATTGTTCATCTGACCAGCCTGCCTGCTGTGCAGAATTCATAACGAACTGCATAAAACCTGTTGGGCCACAGACATATAAATGCCTATTCGCTGAAACTTCCTCAAGCACTTGTGCTATTTCACATTGCGTCTCGGCTTGATCCTGAATATGGAAATGGACTTGATCTGGAAAGTGCTCAGTCAAATTACCATAAAAGGCGATCATCTCATGGCTTCGTACAAAATAATGCAATTCCAAAGGAATCTGCTGATGCTTCAAACGATAAGCCATCGAAAGAATAGGGGTGATTCCAATACCACCTGCAAATAAGACTGCTTTTTGTGTTTCAGGATGAATTTCAAATAAGTTGCGTGGTGTCCCAATACTTAAACGATCGCCTTCACTATATTGCTGATGAAGACAACGTGAGCCGCCTCGTGAGTTCTCATCATGCAGTACGCCAATTACATAACGATGTTTTTCACTACAACAATTCGATAGTGAATATTGTCGAGTTAAGCCATTTTTTAGATGTACATCGATATGTGAACCCGCTTCAAATTGCGGTAGAGAAGCTCCATTGACTGGAACCAACTCAAATGCACGAATACTTGGTGTGAGTTGGTGAATCTTACTAATGATCACGTCCATGCTCATCATCCTTAAATCACGCGAATATTTGGAAATTTTCGTTCTGTTGTTTGAGGCATTGGTGAATGCTCTTGTGCCAATAGACGCTCAATCACTTTACGAGATTGCACGCCACCAGCATCAATATTCAGCATCAGTAATTGACGCTGCGGATTGCGCAAAATGTTTTGTTGTTGTTGTTCTAACATTTCCAAATCTTCGGTAAAAATCTTGCCTTGTCCTTCACGAATTTGATTGGTCAGTTCATGATTATCTGCTTGGAAATGACGCGCCATGCCCCAGAAATACCAATGAGAAGTTTCAGTTTCAGGAGTAATAAAGTCGACCACGATAGAGGATACTTTCTTATCTTGAGGTGCGTGGTAACCACCGTGTCCTGCATGCGCTACACCAACTTCAATATGCACATTGCTTGGAGCAAAGAAATGACAACGCTGCCAGCGATCTACAGGGACATCATCGGCTAAATGATTGCCACGCAGTGCCATTTGCCAAAATGGCGGGGCAATCACATTTTCCATATAACGTTCGGTAATGACATGGTCACCATCGACTTTGGTGATGGGTAAGGCTTCATCAATTTCTTTTTGACCAATACTGCTCGAATGTACATAGGTTTCATGGGTAAGATCCATCAAATTATCAATCATAAGACGATAATCACACTGGATATGGAACAGCCCCCCACCATAGCTCCATTCAGGATTGTCCGCCCATTCTAAGGTTGGTAAATCTGCTTCGTTAGCTAAAGCTTTTTCACCTGGCCAAACCCAGATAAAACCATATTTCTCTACGGCAGCATATGCTTTATTGCATGGAAAACCGCCAATACGCTGTGCAGGCATTGAGATGGTTTTTCCTTCACAGCCCATGACTAGTCCGTGATAACCGCAAACCAGATTGCCATCTTCAACATATCCAAGAGATAATGGAGCACCACGATGTGGACAGAAATCTTCGACAGCAGCGACTTTATTTTCTTTACCGCGATAAAATACGATTTTTTCGCCACAAATGGTGCGACCTAGGGGTTTGTCTTGAATATCTTCTGGACGGCAAGCAACGTACCAAGCATTTTTTATAAACATGTGTGACGACTCCTTATCACTTATTGGATCCAATTTATTGGGTTTAAAAATTTTCGTCAAGTGCCTAAATACAGTTTTAGTAAGTTTTTATTGTTTATGTTATTGTAATTAAATAAAAATTTTTATAAAAATAATTTTTAAAACAAATCTTTTCTACATTATGTGTTTCAATTTAAATAAAATTTTATATTTATTTTCATGTGTTTAGGGGTGCTTTTTGTGACTTGTGGTAGGTGAGATGTTTAGTGGCTACGATGATCGCACAAAAAATATCTTAAAGAATTGATTTTATGGATCCAATAATGTATCAGTATGCATATTGAGCAGGATGCTCAAAAAATAGATGAATTCTATTTTTGTAATCAAATTATTCCTTCTAGGCAATTATGGATACGGATATGCATAATCACCCAACATACAAGCTTTGTAATGTCGTGAATATCTCCTGTCCAGATTGGGAGATATCTAAATGCAACGAGACGTTTTAAACGAACTTAACCACAATAAAATGAGCCGCTATCAGTGGTTTGTGATTGTGGTCTGTGTTTGTCTGAATATTATAGATGGTTTTGATGTCATGGTTATGGCATTTACAGCGCCATCTGTTGCTGCTGAATGGTCACTTTCAGGCGCACAAATTGGACTATTACTCAGTGCTGGTCTATTTGGTATGGCAGCGGGTTCTATTTTTCTAGCACCATTAGCCGATAAAGTTGGTCGACGTGTCTTAATTTTAATTTGTCTCACGGTTGCAGGTGTCAGTATGTTGGGCTGTGCTTTTGTGGAAAGCCATGGCATGTTGGCAACTTTGCGGTTTATTACTGGAGTTGGTGTTGGCGGTATTTTGGCCAGTAGTAATGTACTTGCCAGTGAATATGCCAATTTACGCTGGCGTAGTCTTGCTGTAAGTTTAATGTCAACTGGTTACGGGATTGGGGCGACGCTTGGCGGTATATTATCGCTACTATTGGTTGAGCATTTAGGTTGGCGTTCGATTTTCTTGGCAGGTGGCATGACGACGTTGGGTATGTTGTTAGTGAGTTTATGGCTATTACCTGAATCATTAGATTATTTATTGGCAAAAAAACCAAAACAAGCCTTGGAAAAAACCAATCTGATTGTGCAACGTATGGGATTAGCTGCATTCAGCGTTTTACCGCATTATGAAAAGAATAAGCAACAACAAGGGAGTGAAATTGCCAAGCTGTTTTATGGCAAATTGGCTTTTCAAACTTTATGTCTTTGGTTCGCTTTCTTTCTGGTGATGTTTGGCTTTTACTTCGTCATGAGTTGGACACCAAAAATTCTAATTTCTATGGGAATGTCGCCAGATCAAGGGGTAACTACAGGTATTCTGATTAGTATTGGTGGTATTTTAGGTGCTGCGATTATTGGCTTATTGGCATCACGTATTAAAATATTTTATGCCTTAAGTCTATTTTTAGGATTAACAGCCTTGTGCGTATGGTTATTCGTAGCTGTATCTTCTCAAGTCAGTATTGCACTCATCGTAGGTTTGTTGCTAGGCACATTGATTAATGGTTGTGTCGCTGGTTTATATTCAATTTCTCCAACCATTTACGATGCTGATATCCGTAGCCGTGGCGTAGGTTATGCCATCGGGTTCGGGCGTATTGGTGCGATTCTATCTCCAATCATTGCGGGAATTTTTCTGGATCAAGGTGTAGCGCCTGCGACTTTGTATGCATATTACGGCATTGTTTTTATTCTGGCTATCTTCCTGATTTTAAGTTTGGGTAAGGCATTTTATCGCCAGCAAAAAGCTCAGTCTTATTCTTTAAAAATCGCACCTTAACCTTATTAAATGTAGAGATAAAAGATGAAAAAGACATCCTTATGGGTGGGGGTCTGCTTGTGCCCATTATTTGCCCCAGTTACTCATGCCGAATTTATTACAGATAGTAAAGCCGAGTTGATTTTAAGAAATTATTACTTTGATCGTGACTATAAGAAGGATCCATATCCATATACAGCTGCCCGCGATTGGGCGCAAGGAATTATTTTAAAAGGGCAGTCAGGATATACCGAAGGTACCGTTGGTTTTGGTGTTGATGTATTGGCAATGGCTGGTTTTAATCTTTTAGGTGATCATGCTGATGATTATGCAAAAAGTGGTTTGTTAAAGGTGAATGCCGATAATACACGTGATGATTATTATGGAAAAATAGGGATTACTGCCAAGACAAAATATCGGGAAAATGAGCTGTTTGTGGGCGATCTGGTGCCATTGCTACCTACTATTTTTTCATCACCTGCACGGCTTTTCCCTCAAACATATCGTGGTGTGCGTTTCCTATCGACTGAAATTCCAAATTTACAGTTAGAAGGTTTTTATGTTGATAAGGTACGGCAACGTGACTCAACACGTTATACCGATGTCGGTATTGATAATATTAATCATCGTTTTGATAAGGCAGCTACGGCAGATTATTTCTATAGCATCGGCGGAGCCTACCAGTTTAAAAATTATCGGGTACGTGCTTATCAAGCAGAGCTTCAGGATATTTATCAACAGCAATTTTTAGGATTCAATGGCAAACAAGCGCTGAATGATCAATTGAATTTTTTAAGCGATGTGCGTTTCTTTAACAGTGAAGATACTGGTTCGCGTAAGGTTGGTAATGTCGATAATCAGCATTTAAGTGGTTTATTGGGTTTGAACTATCAAAATCATACGATCTCTTTGGGGTATATGCAGGCTTTTGGTTCAACAGGATTGCCATTTTTATCAGGCACAGAAAGTCCAGTGGTTCTGGATTTTATGAGTTCAGACTATTCCAATAAAGATGAGAAAGTTTATTCTATTCGTTATGAATATGACTTTAAAGATGTACGGATGGGCGATGTTTCTTTAAATGGTCTGAGATTTATGACGCGTTATGCCAAAGGTGAGGACATTGATCTTCTTAGTTATGGGGACCAACGTTTTAAAGAAAACTCACTAGAGTTTGATTTAGGCTATCGCATTCCAGAAGGAAAGTTAAAAGGGCTTGGGCTGCGGGCTCGGTTTTCTCATTATCGTAATGATATGCCCACGAATATGGTATTTCATTCAACCAATGAAACTCGATTGAATGTGGATTATACTTTTAAATTTTAATTAGAGCTTAAATTAAATGTATAAGGATAAAATTACACATAGATAATTTTATCCTTATGATTTATGTGATTATATAGTTTCTAGTTGCGTATTCCATGCATCATAATTATATACCCAGTCGGCATTTCCTTGTTGTTTCATCCATTGATTTCCTCGTGAACCTAGTTGGATTTGTGCTGTCCGTTGCTGACGTGTTTTTTCATAAATTTTTAAGGCTTGTTTTGCCTGAGTTCTATGAGTTGAATGTTGTAGACAACGTCCCAAAATGACAGCATCCTCAATAGCCATTCCAGCACCTTGAGCCATGAATGGAAGCATTGGATGGCACGCATCTCCCAATAATGTCACTGTTCCCACTGACCATACTGGGAGTGGATCACGTTCATATAAAGCGCTTTTCAATGTGGTTTCACAGGCATCTAATAGGGCTTTGGCATTTGGGTGAAAGTCTTTATAAAACTCCCGTAATTCATGGACATCACCTGCACTGGTCCATGACTCTTCTGTCCAGCTGTCTTGACCTGTTGTTGCAAAAATAAAAGTATCTTTGCCCTGATTAAGTGGGAAAGTCACAATTTGCTGTTCTGGAACGGGCCCCCACCATTTCGTGAATGCTTCTATTTCGGGAACATGCTTAACCTTTTCTGTGGGTACAACTGAGCGGAATGACACAATTCCTGTAAACCTAGGCGATTCTTCTCCAAACAATGCGGTACGGACACGGGAGTGGATGCCATCTGCACCCACAACGATATCAAATTGAAAAGTGGAACCATCATCAAAATGCAGTTGTGTACCACTTTCGTGCTGCGTTAAAGAATTTAATTTTTTTGAAAATTGAATATTTTCAATAGGAAATAAAGCAGCAAGTGCATTGATGATATCAGCACGGTGAATAGTGACTTGTGGTGCACCATAACGTTGTTCCGCATCCTTACTCATGCCAAGCCTCGAGGTTTCAAGGCTAGTATCCCAATCACGACTAATACGATAAGTTGGCATGGCTCCAAGTTTGCGAATGGCTTCGCCTGCACCTAATCCATCAATAGCACGAACAACATTGGGTGTTAGGTTAATGTCAGCTCCAACTCTCGAGAAACTGGAAGCTTGTTCAAAAACAGTGACATCATGACCATACTTTTTTAACGCAATTGCTGCGGCTAAACCGCCGACACCACCACCGATAATTGCAATTTTTAAAGCATCCATATCTGCACTCACTATTTTGATGAAATAAAATACTATTATTTAAAATAAATGTTTTATGATTAAAACATGGTTGTCTATATAAAACGCAATTTATAATTATGCTGATTTGAATACAAGTCAACTATTTTAAGTTTTTTTATGGAAATTTTTTAAAAGGAACGTGTTACACAGGATATAAAATTATTTTAAAAATATGTCATTTTTTAATAAATGGGCAATCCTTTGCCTATTATTTTAATAAATAAATTTGGATATTTTGTTTGCAGTATCAATAACTTGATTTGAAATAATGTGTTTGAAAGTCTGTTCATCATAGGTCGTAATTGGACAGCTTACAGATAAAACTGCGACCATATCTTTGGATGATTGACGGTAAATTGGAGCTGCGCAGGCTGCCATATCGTTATTGTAATGTCCCCAACTGACCATAGAAGATTGAGTTTTGACATAGTTTAAACGCAATAGTAATTCTTTTAGATTTTTTGGAGTGAGGTCAGAAAAAGTATCCCATTCATTAAATTTACGATAACGCTGACGGATTTCAGTTTCAGGCAGATTGGATAAAAGTAATTGGCCAATCACTGTGGCATGTGCTGGCCAGCGCGTACCTAAATTAATCGTGCTGGTAAAAGGTCCACTCGATTGAATATTGTTTACAAACACAATATGAGTGCCTTCCAGTATTGAAAGATGAACTGCGATTTTGGTTTGATCACGTAGTTCTTTCATTAATGGTGTAGATAAATCTAGTAAAGAAAGTTTGGATAGACTGTTAAAACCAAGCTCCATGATTTTTGAATCTAAAGCATAAGTTTTCTGTGAGGCTTTACGTAAATATCCACATGATTCTAGCGTATAAATCAAGCGAAATGCACTAGAACGGTTCACATCCAGAATTTCAGCAATCTCAGAAATGGTCATTTCCTGAGCTTCCTGATTAAATGCTTGTAAGATTGCTAAACCTCTGACAAGGCCTGGAACCAAATAACGATCATCGTTTTTTGTGATTTCAGCTTCTTGTACATCTTCTTCAATGACTAAGCTCATTCGATAAAAATTCCTAAAAAGAGTAAAGGGGTAATATTGGTGCATAGTGCTTTATTTTAGAACTATTGTAATGATATCGAATGTATAAAACAATGTTTATATATAAAACTAAATTTACCTTATAAAACGTAATAAAATATTAAACTTTGGTCAAGTGTTTGAATTTAATCTATTTTATTTTATTGACATATTGGTTGTATGGGCATTATTCTTTTCATATGTTTTGAAAATCAAATAAAGTTTTGCATATAAAACAGGATCGAGGGCTCAAACGATGAGTTGGATTTCAGTTTGTGGCATTGATGATGTCTCGGAAGATGAACCAAAAGCAGTGGAAATAAATGACAAAAAGATTGGTGTATTTGTCATCGATGAAAATTATTTTGCGATTGAAAATGTTTGTCCACATGCTTTTGCCTTATTGACAGAAGGATTTATCGAGGATCAAACCGTAGAGTGTCCATTGCATGAAGCTATTTTCGACATCCAGACAGGTGAATTAAAGAGTGGTCCTGGCTGTCGTGATTTATGTACCTATCCCGTTCGTGTGGAAGGTCAGGACATCCAGATTCAACTGTAATGGATAGAAGGAATTCCCCATGAAACAATTTAATGAAAAACTGGCTAACTGGATTAATGCAACGCCTGCAAAAGATGCAGGTATTAATAACATTCAGATTCCGGGGCAGGTCGAACATCTGGTTTGGCAAACACGCTATAAAGAACCAACCGTTTATGAACAGGATTTTGTTCAGCATCTGATAAAAGCTTTTGGCTCAGGTATTACTGAATTGAATGATTTGGTTAATGCATTAAATCAGCAGGGTTTTCGTCGTGATTCAGGTGAAGTCTGGACGATGCAGAGCTTTACAGAAGAAATGCAGCGTTTGGGTTACTAAGTTCAGGGAAGACAATAATGAATGCAATTTATCAACAAGCTCCAAGTACTGAAGAATATCTTGATTTAGGTTTACGTGATCAATGGTATCCGGTACTCGCCAGTTGGGAAGTGAATGCCAATCCAGTTGGGATTACCCGTTTAGGCGAAAATATTGTGGTATGGCGTGATGAAGACGGTCAGCTACATGCGCTAGAAGATCGCTGCCCGCATCGTGGTGCACGTTTATCGCTAGGTTGGAATTTGGGAAATCGGGTTGCATGCTGGTATCACGGTGTCGAAGTCAGTGGCGAGGGTGTCGTGGTCGACGTGCCCGCAGTTCATGAATGTCCATTAAAAGGCAGTGAATGTGTTAAGAGCTACCCAATCATTGAAAAGCATGATGCTATTTTTATTTGGTTTGGTATTGATGCAAATGAACCACCTGCTGAACTTGAATTTCCTGAGCAGTTAGCCAGTACAGAATGGAGTTCATTTTTGTGTCAAGCCGACTGGAAGGTTAATCATCAATATGCTATCGACAACGTGATGGATCCGATGCACGGGACTTACTTGCATTGCACTTCACACTCAATGGCTGAGGGTGAACGTACCGCAGAAATGAAACATCGTAGCACTGAACATGGTTTTATTTTTGAAAAAGAAGGTCAAACGGGAGTCAACTTTGACTGGGTGGAATATGGCAATACAGGTGCAAGCTGGTTGCGTCTTTCTATCCCATATCGTAAAGAATTTGGTCCAGGCGGCGTATTTTGGATTGTCGGTTTTGCTACACCAATTGATGCGAACAATACACGTGTATTCTTTTGGCGCTGCCGTAAAGTCAGTGGTTGGCAACGTAATGTCTGGCGTTTTCTATACCGTAATCATTTAGAGAAGTTGCACTGGGATGTCTTAGAGCAGGATCGTATTATTCTGGAAAATTTGGCACCTAATGCTCGCTCTAAGGAATTTTTATATCAGCATGATGTTGGTCTATCTCGTCTACGTCGTTTAATGAAAAAAGAGGCTGAGAAGCAGTTGAAGAAAATTGCAGTGCTGGATACCTCATCTTTGACTGAAACACCATAAGGACTGTGGCCATGACCATTCACACATTACTGCAAGGTAAAAAAATCATTGTTACGGGTGCAGCGCGCGGGCTAGGTCTGGGCTTTGCTCAGGCGATTGCAGCAGCGGGTGCGCAGGTAGTAATGGCGGACATTCTGACCGAACTGGTTGAGCAAGAAGCAAAGCAGTTACAACAACAGGGCTTGGGTGTTCATGCTGTTGGACTGGATTTGTCCAACGCGGAATCCATTCGGTCAGCTGTTCAATTTGCTGTAGAGACGTTGGATGGTCTGGATGGCTTGGTGAACTGTGCGGCACTGGCTACTGGTGTTGGTGGTAAGGATTTGACTCAATATGATCCTGATCTGTGGGATCGAGTCATGACTGTCAATGTTAAAGGCACATGGCTTATGGTTCAGGCATGTGTCCCATATTTGAAACAAGCTGATAGCGCAAAAATTATTAATATTGCCTCAGATACAGCGCTTTGGGGTGCCCCTAAGCTCATGGCTTATGTGGCAAGTAAAGGTGCGATTATTTCCATGACCCGTTCCATGGCAAGGGAGCTGGGCGAATTTAATATTTGCGTAAATACTATTTCTCCAGGACTAACATTGGTTGAAGCAACCGAATATGTCCCGCAGGAACGCCATGATTTATATGTTACAGGTCGGGCGATTCAGCGTCAGCAACATCCGCATGATTTAAATGGAACAGCACTTTATTTGCTTTCCGATCTTGCATCTTTTGTGACGGGACAAAATATCCCAGTCAATGGCGGTTTTGTCTTTAACTAGGAGCAAATAATATGATTACTGGAATTGAGGTTTTAAAGTTTGGGGTTGAAGACAGGGCGGAAGCGATCAAGTTTTTATCTGATTTTGGTTTGTCAAAACACCAGACAGATATTGAAAATACTGAATTGTTTCAAACTCAGAATGGCAGCAAGATTTATCTGTTTGATATCGATGATTCACGTTTACCCGTAGCGATTGAAACGGGTTCAACGCTGCGTGAAGTGACATGGGGTGTAACAGGTGATCAGGATTTACAACAACTGGCGTTAAATCTAAAAGATGTTGAAGGTTTTGCGCAGAGTGATACACAGGTAGAGTGTCGTGATCCAAATGGCATGACTATCGTATTTCAACGTTCTATCACTAAAGATTTGCCTGAACAGAAAACTGAAGGCATTAATCAATATGGCAATATCCAGCGCGTCAATGCAGCCAGTCCCGTTTATGAAAAAGGTGAGCCAATTGCAATTGGTCATGTGGTTTTCTTTACACCCGATTTAGCTGCGACAGAAAATTTTTATAAAGAAAAAGTCGGTTTTCATTTATCTGATGCTTATTTAAATCGTGGTGCTTTCCTGCGTTGCCGTGGTGAAGGTTTTCATCATGATTTATTTTTGCTTTCCATTCCGAATAAGCCAGCAGGTCTGAATCATGTGGCTTTTGTTGTGCGTGATATTCATGAAGTGATTGGTGGTGGTTTAAATATGAATCGCTCTGACTGGTCAACCTTTATCGGACCGGGTCGCCATCCTATTTCTTCTGCCTATTTCTGGTATGTCAACTCACCTCTTGGAGGGGCGTTTGAATACTACACCAATGATGACTATTTGACTGAAGAGTGGCAGCCACGTGTTGAAGAACATTGTTTGGAATTATTTACCGAATGGGCGATTGAGGGTGGTTTAGATCACGATACTCGTCGTCAGGTTAAACCTGTTCAAGGCTAATCAGTTGAGGAAAAGGGAGGTAGGCTCATGGAAAGAATCGTCGTGGTTGGTGCAGGTCAGGCAGCAGGTTGGGCAGTCAGTACTTTGCGTCAGGAAGGATATAGTGGAGAAATTCATGTGGTGTCAAATGAACATCAGACTTTCTATGAACGTCCGCCACTTTCCAAACAGGTGCTTTCCAAAGAAGCAAGTTATGACAGTCTGAATTTATTTTCACCTGAACAAATCGATGCTTTTTCTGTGCAATGGCATAAGCCTGATTTAGCCACACAAATTGATCGTGATCATAAACGGGTCGTTTTGGAAAGTGGCAAGATTTTACCTTATGACAAACTGTTAATTGCAACAGGTAGCCGTGCACGTGTACCTGTCAATACATGGAAAGAAATTTCTAATGTTGTGACCTTGCGTGATGTCCAGGACTGTGAGCGTTTGGCAGGCTTACTTGAACATGCAGATTCTATTGCAATTATTGGTGGTGGATGGATCGGCCTAGAAATTGCAGCGACAGCACGTAAGCAAGGCAAAACCGTACATGTTTTTGAATATGCTGATCGTTTATGTGGTCGTAGTGTCAGTCCTGAAGTTTCTGCTTTCTTAAAGGAAATCCACGAACAACAAGGTACGCAAATTCATCTCAATAGTAAAAATTTGCACCTGATTGAGAGTTCGGACCAAACCATTCAAGTATTGAATCATCCAGAAGTCGCGCAGATTTTTGATTGTGTAGTAGTGGGTGCTGGTGCTGAAATTGCCAAAGAATTAGGTGTAGATGCAGGACTTGATGTTAAAGATGGCATTGTGGTCAATTGTTATGGTCAGACTTCCGACGCGGATATTTATGCCGCAGGAGATGTTGCCATTCACCCTGTTTTAGGTTACTGCATCCAATCTTGGGCTAATGCACAGAACCAAGCGATTGCTGCTGCCAAATCTATGTTGGGGGTGGCAACTGAATATGTGGACATTCCATGGTTATGGTCAGATCAATATCATTTTAATATCCAGATTTTAGGGACTTATCAACCACAGTTAAATCCAAACGTGGTTGTTCGAAAAACCAGTCCGACACAAGTCAGTTATCTATATCTGGATGAACAAAGCCGTCTGATCAATATGATCGCAATTAATGATTCCAAACTGGTCAAACTGGCCAAACGCTGGATTCAAAACGGCACAGTATTAAACCCAGAACAATTAACCGATCCTGAATTTAATGTCATGAAGCTCAAACCATAATCAGACTTCAAGACCTCTAGCCAGAACAATCATTTTAAGGCCTCTAGCCAGATCGAAGGAACGCTTGCATGTTAAATGATGTAGATGAGAAAAAAGGATTCAAACACTGGATACCCGCTTTTGTGTTAATGGCCTGCGTGGTACTGGCTTTTTTTGACAAAATTAGTATTGCTGTTTTGTTTTCAGATCCACATTTTCAAGACGCGATGGGTATTGCCCAAGATAAAGCTAAATTGGGTTGGTTAATGACCAGTTTTCTACTGGCATATGGTTTTTCTTCCATATTCCTCAGTTTTCTAGGCGATATTTTTAATCCTAAAAAAATGCTGTTCTGGAGCGTGGCCTCATGGGGCGTGCTAATGCTGATCATGGGATTTACTACCCACTATGGCAGCATGCTATTTTTACGGGTTTTATTAGGAATTGCTGAAGGACCATTATTTGCATTGGCTTATGCGATTGTGAAACAAACCTATACTGACCGTCAGCAGGCACGTGCATCTACAATGTTTTTATTGGGCACACCGATTGGGGCTTTTTTGGGTTTTCCGATTACCGCAGCTGTGCTCGCCAAGCATGACTGGCATACCACTTTCTTTGTCATGGCTGCAATGACCTTATTAGTCTTGATTTTTGTCGTGGTTGGATTACGTAACTTACAACTACGCAAAACCATTGAGATTGAAGATTCAAGCAAACGTATCAATTTTAAAGGTCACCTTCGCAATACTAAGTCATTACTACAAAACGGAGCATTTTGGCTAGTTTGTATTTTCAACATTGCCTTAATGACTTATCTATGGGGCCTAAATAGCTGGGTACCTTCTTATTTGATTCAAGACAAAGGCTTTAATTTAAAAGAATTTGGTTTTTATTCGAGTTTGCCTTTTATTGCCATGCTGATCGGAGAAGTAGTTGGAGCCGTATTTTCTGACAAATTAGGCAAGCGAGCGATTCAAGTATTTGGCGGATTGCTGGTTGCAGGTATTTCACTCTACGTCATGGTTTTGATGACAAATCCTATCATGATTATTGTCGCTATGTCGGTCAGTTCAATGGCATGGGGCTTCGGTGTCGCCGCAGTATTTGCTTTGCTGGCACGTGTCACTACAGCTGATGTTGGAGCGACAGCAGGCGGTATTTTCAATGGTTTGGCTAACTTTGCCAGTGCGATTGCGCCAGTCCTAATTGGCATGATCGTAATGCAGACAGGCAGCTTTAATTTGGGAATCACGTTCTTAGCGGTGGTGGCTATCGTGGGTTCCTTTTTCCTTACACCATTACTCAAACGTTACTAATTTAGTTTCAATTTTTTCGCAGGAGTAAGACATGAGCACTCAACAATTTGAATCATGGAAGCAACCCGATGGTACAAGTCTGGAAGAATGGTTAAATACTCGTATCGCACGTTTTGAAACCCGCAAATACGATTTCAACGCACTGAAATTTCAGGCGGACTACGATCCAAAATACCGTCGTGCCCAAATGCGTTATATGGGTACAGGCGCAACAGGCGTAGCCAATGACAATAATACTGTGCCCGCTGAAAATTTTACTTTTTCTACGATGGTTCTGCCACCGCAATGTGAAGGCCCTCTACACATTCACCATGATGTTGAAGAAGTGTTCTTTATGTTACGTGGTGAAATTGATTTATTCATTGAACATAACGGTGAGAAGTTCAGTACTCGTTTAAAAGAACGTGACCTAATTTCAATTCCACCCGGGATTTATCGTGGGTTATTTAATCCTGGAACCGAAGATGCATTGATGTGTGTAATGTTAGGAACAGGTAAACCTACTATTCCGAACTATCCACCTGAGCACCCATTGTCTCAAATCAAACGTAACTAAGTCGATTAAATCTGAGTTGTCAGAAAGAGACTTGAACTCTAATTGCAACCTTAAAGGAAAATGATGATGACACTTGTTGAAGCTCTACAGCAATTTCCAGTCAAATCTGTCGAGATTAATGGACAGAAGCAAAGCTATCGTGAAGCTGGTACCGCAGAGCAATATCTGGTGCTACTGCATGGCATTAGCTCTGGAGCAGGTTCATGGGTCAATCAATTACAAGATTTAAGTCGTCATTTTCATATCATCGCATGGGACGCACCTGGTTATGGTTCGTCCGATGCCTTAACCACTGAGCAACCAAACGCTGAAGATTATGCACAGCGTTTGGCGGGCTTATTTAAACAATTAAATATTAAAAAGGCGATTGTGGTTGGACATTCACTGGGTGCATTACAAGCAAGTGCCTTTGCGCGACGTTATCCAGATGATGTCGAAACACTCATTCTTGCCAATGTGGCACAGGGTTATCAGCGTTATCCCGTTGAACAACAAGCCGAAGTTTACAACAAAAGACCAAAAATGCTGGCAGAACTTGGAAATCAGGGTTTAGCCCAAAGTCGTGGACCACATTTAACTTATTTGAAGAAACCTCAAACGCTTGAACTGATTGGACAGGTCATGCAAAACCTGAATTTGGGAGGGTTTACCCAGGCTTCTTATTTGTTGGCTCACGATGAAATTCGTAATTATTTAACAGATTTGGCGGTGCCATGCGTGATGGTTTCAGGACTGAACGACAATATTACACCGCCGCAAGCAATTGCAGCTTTGGCAAAGGAAATCCAGTGCCAAAACTATATTGAAATTGATGAAGCAGGACATTTGAGTTATGTCGATCAACCTACAATTTTTAACGACATTATTGTGTCTGCACAGCAGCATTGAAACGAGAGAGAATATATGAGCTTCCAAGTAGAAGGAAAAGTAGCGGTTGTCACAGGTGGCTCTTCTGGCATTGGATTAGCTGCGGTTGAGATTTTAGTTGCAGAAGGCGCAAAAGTAGCATGGTGTGGACGCGATGAACAACGCCTTGCTGAATCAAAGCTTTATATATTAGAAAAATATCCACATGCACATATTTTTACCCAAGGTTGCAATGTGCTGGATAAAGAAGATGTCAAAACCTTTGCACATACTGTGAAACAGCATTTGGGCAATGTCGATATGTTGATTAATAATGCAGGTCAGGGACGGGTTTCTACTTTCGAAAATACCCAAGATGAAGATTGGATGAAAGAAATAGAACTTAAATATTTCAGTGTGTTACATCCAATTCGTGCTTTTTTGAATGATTTAAAAAGCTCGGCAATAGGTTCAGTGACCAATGTCAATTCGTTACTGGCTTTACAACCTGAACCGCATATGATTGCGACCTCATCGGCACGTGCAGCTCTGCTTAATCTTACTCATTCTCTAGCGCATGAATTTATTCAATATAACGTACGTGTCAATTCAATTTTACTTGGCATGGTTGAATCAGCTCAATGGAAACGCCGCTATGAAACGCGTTCGGATCCGAATCAGTCGTGGCAAGACTGGACAGCCAATATCGCCAAAAAACGTGGCATTCCAATGGCCCGGTTAGGTAGACCCGAAGAACCTGCACGTGCGCTGGTGTTTTTAGCATCACCACTCGCTTCTTATACCACAGGCTCTACCATTGATGTCTCTGGTGGATTTAACAAACATTTATAAGGTGACTGCAATGAAACAATTGATGATGATTGGTTTTGGCGCGATGGCCTCAGAAGTGTATACCCATTTACCCCATGATCTTGAATTGAAGTGGATTGTGGTGCCTGAGCGTAGTGTTGAAAATGTGAAACAAAAAGTCGATGCCAATATTCAGGTCATCTCTGATGTCAATCAATGCGATGGCACACCTGACTATGTGATTGAAGTGGCGGGTCAAGCCGCAGTGAAAGAACATGCCAAAAAAGTGCTACAAAATGGCTGGACTATTGGTTTGATCTCGGTGGGTACATTGGCTGATAGTCAGTTTTTCACGGAATTACAGCAAACGGCAGAACAAAATGGCGCGCATTTACATCTTTTGGCAGGAGCAATTGCAGGTATTGATGGCATTGCAGCGGCTAAAGAAGGTGGTTTGGAAAAAGTGACCTATAACGGCTGCAAAAGCCCCAATAGTTGGCGCGGTAGTTACGCAGAACAATTGATCGATTTGGATCAAGTGCAAAAAGCTACAGTATTTTATCGTGGGACAGCACGAGAAGCAGCGCTAAATTTTCCTGCCAATGCCAATGTAGCGGCAACTATTGCTTTAGCTGGTGTGGGTATGGATAACACTATTGTAGAGCTGACCGTTGATCCAGATATCACGCAAAACAAGCATACTATTGTTGCGGAAGGCCGTTTTGGACAAATGACTATTGAAATGGTTGGTGTTCCGTTGGCATCTAACCCCAAAACCTCGACATTGGCAGCACTCAGTGTCATTCGTGCTTGTCGTAATAGTGTTGAAGCCATTCAGATTTAACAAGGATATTATTATGGTTAAGGAACTTTATATTGCTGGTGAATGGCGTTTGGGTCGCGGTAAAGTTATTCAAAGTACATTTCCAGCAGATAATTCTATCAATGCAGAAATTTCTACTGCAAGTCCAGAAGATATTGAAGAAGCGATTCTCAAAGCAGATCAGGCATGGCGCGCACCTGAGTGGCGTAATCGTATGCCCCACGAACGTGCCAGAATTTTATACAAAGTTGCGGATATTATCGAAGCACGGGTGGATGAGCTTTCAAAATTACAGACCCGTGACAATGGTAAGCCCTTGGCAGAAACTCGGGGCTTGGTCTTAAGTGCAGCAGCAACAGCACGTTATGTTGCAGCTGCTTGTGAAACATTAAATGATGAATTAACTACTCAACGTGCGTCAGATTTTATGACCTTGAGTGTGCATGAACCTGTCGGTGTAGTGGCAGCGATCACCCCGTGGAATTCCCCGATCGCTAGTGAAGTGCAAAAGCTTGCACCTGCTTTGGCTGGAGGCAATGCGGTGATTTTAAAACCCGCTGAAACCACTTCACTGATTGCACTGGAATTGGCAAAGATCTTTGAAGAAGCAGGTTTGCCTAAAGGCTTACTGAGTGTCTTGGTGGGTAAAGGTTCGGTAGTCGGTGACGCGATTGTGAAACATCCATTGGTTCGCAAAATCTCCTTTACTGGTGGAACGACCACAGGTCGTCATTTGGCACACATTGCAGCGGATAAGTTAATTACTACCTCTTTGGAGTTGGGTGGGAAATCACCAACGATTGTGCTCCCAGACGCGGATGTAGAACTTGCTGCGAAAGGCATTGCATACGGTATTTTTAGTTCAGCGGGCCAAGCGTGTATTGCCGGTTCTCGCTTATTTATTCACAGCAGTATTTATGATCAATTCTTGGCACGTCTGGTAGAAATCACCAAAGGTTTACGTGTCGGACACCCTGAACAAAAAGATGTACACATGGGATCTTTGATTAATCAGGCACATTTACAGTCTGTAGACCGTTATGTTCAGCTTGCCAAGCAAGAGGGTGGAGAAATCCTAACTGGTGGTCAAGCCTTAACTACAGGTGAGTTTGCAAAAGGTAGTTTTTATCTGCCGACCATTATTACAGGGCTGAATAACACAGCACAGGTCTGTCAGGAAGAAATTTTTGGTCCAGTATTAGTCGTCATGAAATATGACGATGAACAAGATTTAATTCAACAAGCAAATGACAGTTGTTTTGGTTTAGCAGCAGGCATCTGGACTGAAAGTTATCGCAAGGCATGGCGTATCTCACGTGTGCTTGAAGTTGGAACCGTTTGGATTAATACCTATAAGAAATTCTCAATTCAGCGCCATTCGGTGGCTTTAAAGACAGTGGGATTGGTCGTGAAAAAGGTCGTCAGGGTATTTTGTCTTATATGCAACAAAAAAGTATCTACATGGGACTGAATGAACAGCCGAACCCGTGGTGTGACTAATTGTTTATAACCGTATCAATTTAAACGATTCAAGCTTTTCAATGGATAGTGAACAAAATTTAGAGGAATATTTTCATGACTGAACGTGTCAATGTGGGTGAGGCGATTGCTCGCTTATTAGAAGAACATGACGTAAATAGTATTTATGGTGTGATTTCTATTCATAACTTGCCAATTGCGGATGCCATTGGTCGCCGTGAGAAAATCCGCTTTGTGGCGGCACGTGGTGAAGCAGGTGCGGTGACCATGGCGGATGCACATGCACGTTTTAAAGGTCTAGGGGTTGCTTTGACCAGTACGGGCGCTGGGGCCGGTAATGCCGTAGGTTCACTGATTGAAGCCATGAATGCCGCGAGTCCTGTGTTGCATTTAACAGGTCAGGTTGAACGAGAATATCTTGATCGTGATGCCAGTTTTATTCATGAAACCAAAGATCAGTTGACTTTCTTACGTGCCTCTAGCAAAGCTGCATTTCGTATTACTAGTCCAGACAATGCGATTGGTGTAATTCGTGAAGCCATTCGTGTAGCAACAACAGTTCCAATGGGGCCAGTGAGTGTTGAATTACCGATTGATGTGCAAGCCGCTGAGATTGATTTACCACTGGATTTAAGTCCTGTTAAAGCCATGCAACTGCCAAATGTTGATGAAACTCAGGTTCAGTTATTAACAGATCAAATTAAACAAGCTAAACGTCCAGTATTCTGGATTGGTGGTGGTGCGTTGAATTGTGTGAGTGAAATCAAGGCTATTGCTGATTTGGGAATTCCTGTGGTGTCTTCAACGCATGGCCGCGGTATTTTACCTGATGCACATCCACGTAGTCTGGGAGCATTTCATAACTCGGAAAAAGTTGAAGAGCTGTTAAAAAATGCTGATTTATTGGTTGTGGTAGGGTCGCGTCTACGTAGTAATGAAACCAAGACTTATTCTATTCAGTTTCCTGAAAATATCATTCAGATTGATGCTAATCCTGTTGCACAACAACGTAATTACAAGATTCGCCATTTTATCTGTGCAGATGCTAAAGATATTTTGTCGCGTAGTTTAAATCAGCTAAAAGGTGTTTCCAAAGTTGATGAAGACTATGATCCAATCATCGTCGAAGCTAAACATGCTGCGGTAGATGCATTACGTAAACAACTAGACCAATATGCTCTGATTTGTGATCACTTACGTGCAGCTTTACCCGAAGATGGAATATTTGTGCGTGACATTACTATGTCTGGTAGCACATGGGGTAGTCGTTTGTTCCCAGTACAAGCACCAAATCGAAATATTCATTCATTGGCAGGTGCGATCGGACTAGGCTTGGCACATGCGATCGGTTCAAGTATTGCCAATCCAGACAAAAAAGTTGTAGGTCTAGTTGGTGATGGTGGCTTAATGCTCGGCATTGGTGAAATCGCGACGATGGCCCAAGAAAATACCGACATGGTTCTGATGATTATGAATGATGGTGGTTATGGTGTAATGCGTGGGATCCAAAATAACTATTTTGATGGACGCCAGTATTTTAATGAACTCCATACTCCAGATTATCAAAAACTCGGTGAATCGATGGGAGTGAAAAGCTGGAAAGTTGGTAGCGCAAATGAATTTAAAGTTGCTATTAAAGAAGCAGTCGATTTCAACGGCCCTGCGGTCATTGAGCTAGATATGCATGCGATTGGCCAGTTAAACTTTGCAGGTCCCCCGCAGAAGAAACTTTACTAAGTTGAGTATTATTCAGTTTTTTAAAAATTAACTGAACTCAAAATTTTTCAATTATACGGCCTATGTGTTAAGGCATGTCGGCTGTAAGCGTGCTAAAAAAGGTGATTTATAATATGCCGTGAGCAAAAGGATTGCTCTCGCCACCAAAATATCAACTATTTTTTTTAGTCAAAAATTAAATAAAACAAAGTTTTGTATATAAAACCAAAGTTGTCATTTTTCATAATCAGTTTATGGAAAAGAAAAGGGAAGCGTGATGAAAAAAAGTGTGGTTTCAACAATAAGTGTTTCTATGATTTGTCTAGGTGTTTCAATGGGCTCTTGGGCGGATGGTTCTCCACTAGAATGGAAAAATGACGATGGTACGGCTTCATTTAAAGTCGGTGGGGTTATTCGTGTGCAGGATCGCTACGAGAGTTGGCCTCAAAGTTCTAATCGTGGTATGGGTAAGCTGGACTTTGATGTATTGCGACTCGATCTTAAAGGAACCTATGATGATTTCTATTTAAATTCTAGTTTTTTATTACAGGATCAGGAATTTACTTCTATCGAAAAAGCCTATGTAGGATATAAACTCGACGCCAATAATAGTCTGGAAGCTGGTTTTGTCTATAAGCCTTTTGCTATTTATCCTTATCCACAAAATGGCTGGACCTATCATTTACCTTTCTTTTTAGGCTATGGCAATAATATTGCTCCTGGTTTGAACTGGAATTACGATGATAAAAATTGGGATATTAAACTGGGTTATTATCCAAGCATGCTTGAAACCAACATGCGTTATTCTCCAGAAAGCGGCACTTATGATGATCTGAAAAATACATTTGTAAATCAGAAAGCGTATCAGAATAAAAAACAAAATCAGGTCAATGCCCGTGTTGCTAAGAAGTTTGAAACTGCTGTAGGTAAGCAGGAGATTGGATTATCAGGCGCTATTTCACAACTCCACAATAAAATCACGGATGACGATGGAAAATATTATGCTTTAGGTCTTCATGCCAATAGCAATATTAATCGCTGGAATATTCAGGGCTCTGTGATTCACTATCAGTATGATGCCAAAAATCCTGAAGGCGTTGATGATCGCTTAACCTTAATGGGAACCAATGGTTTAACACCTTCTTATTTTATTGCTTCAGAAGGTACAGTTTCTAGTCTGAATGTATCTTATACCTTGCCCATTCAAGATATGTGGAAGTTGAAGGCTATTAAGTTCTATAACGATTTTAGCTATCTGGATAAAACACATACAAATTGGTCTGCTTCACAGATGAATACCACGGGCATGATGTTTATTGCATCGCCATTTATGGTATGGGCAGATTATACTTGGGGTAAAAATGCCAATATTATAGGGGGCTCGACTAACAGTACTGGTTATACCACAGCTACTTCTCTGAATAGTGATAAATGGTTGTACAGAGTGAATTTAAACTTTGGTTTTACTTTCTAAATGTTTTTCAGTTAATTGACCATAAAACCAATAATCCAGTTTTATGGTCTTTTTTATCTCTAGCAAATGACGATTCAAAAGATAAATTCATCTATACTGGCGCAGTTTTACTCCTATTCTATTTTTATGGCTGCTCCTCAATCTTCTGCTACATTCTGGCGTGATTTTTTTATTTTGTTGCATCGCTATGCGGGTATTTTTATTGCGCCGTTTATCTTTGTTGCAGCATTTACAGGGCTATTGTATGTGTTGACACCACAGTTGGAACAATGGACCTATCGGGATATGCTGTTGAGTGATGAGCAGTCACATATACATCCTTTGAATGAACAAGTGCAGGCTGCCCAAAGGTTCATACCACCGACTGCACAAATCACGGCAGTCAGACCAGCCCCTACCTCGCATGATACCACTCGTGTGATTTATTCTGATGCACAGCAACAGATTCGTAATCGCGCGATCTTTGTTGATCCGCATAATTTGAAGATTAAAGGTCAGCTTGACATGTATGGTACCAGCGGTATCTTACCGCTTAGAACATTTCTGGATCGTTTACATCGAGACTTATTGCTAGGGGAGTGGGGCAGAGTTTACAGTGAACTCGCGGCAAGCTGGATGGGACTTTTAGCACTTTCAGGTGTATATCATTGGTTAACGCGGCGAAAACAACTGAATCAATCTGAACGCAAAAAAAGTCATCTAGTCAAATGGCATAGCTGGATCGGTTTGGCATTACTTCCATTGCTTTTATTTTTTTCGATTACAGGGTTGACGTGGTCCAATTGGGCAGGCGCTAATATTTTAACGATGCGACAGTGGTTTGCTTGGCAAACGCCAAACCTGATGACGTCATTGTCTGGTCAGACAACAGTAAAGACTGATCTCCATCAGGAACACCATGCTGGCATGAATATGCAGATGCATCGTATGTACAGTGCACAAGATTTTGCGACAGCATTACAATTGGCTCGTCATCACGGAATTGATGCTGCCAAAGTGCAAATCCGTCCACCATCAGGGATGGATCAAGCATGGACAGTTGAAGAAATTGATCGTCGCTGGCCTACGCAAGTCGATAGTATCGCGGTCGATATTATCCATCATAAAGTGGTTGATCATCTCTATTTTGAGCAATTTCCTTTGGCCGCAAAATTGACACGTTGGGGTGTCGATGCGCATATGGGGATTTTATTTGGTTGGCCAAATCAAGTTTTATTGATTCTATTTACACTGGGCTTATGTGTCAGCATTGTTCTTGCTTATCGAGCGTGGTGGCAAACTGCGGATTTTAAAAAGACAACGCTGGATTTTTCCAGACGTAGTCTTATGATGTGGCGTACAGGAACATCTCTGCAAAGAATCGGACTGGTTTTAATATTGCTGATATCAGGTATTTGCTTGCCAATTTTTGGCGTCAGTTTATTATTTGCTGTGTGTTGGGTTATGCTCAATCGCACTCAACATTAGATCGATTTAAACATGTGGATGGTATCGTAGTTTTGTGATAATTCTCGATGAATAAACTTAAACCCCTGTTTTTGCCAGAAATATTCAGCAGCAGGTAAAAACGGATGGGTATGTAAATAAAAATATTGAATATTATGTTGTGCAGCATATTCAAATAACGCATGACATAACTGTGAAGCGAGTCCTTGCCGACGAAATTCGGGTTCAATAAATAACTTGACGACTTCAACGCTCTCTAAGGGCAAATCTAGTGTAAAGCGATTGTTATATGCCCGATAAGCAACCATGCCAATCACTCGATTTTTATCTTTTACTACAAAGCAAGCGCCTTGTGCATGTTCAATATAAGTTTCACTAAAATGGGTCAGATCATACGGAAGAGTAGTTTGATAAAGCTCTGGAAAAAGTAACTGGCGGGTATGGATGGCAAATTGAGCTGCCTGTAACACATCCTCAGGTTTTAAAAGTTCAATGATTATAGCCATGAGTAATCTGGCACCACAATTGTTTTATCTTGAATCATAGCTTCATGAAACTCAACATCATAAACACTTTTTAAAAAAATAGGATCGGTCAGACGTTGACGTGATTCTGGTCGAATAATTTCGTGCTGTCGCATAAAAAATAATTCATCTGCAAATAAAAATGCCAGATTGGGATCGTGCATAATCGCAATTACTGTATAGTTTTGACGAGATAACTGACGAAGTTTTTTCATTAAATAGGATTGATAATATACGTCCAAATGATTGGTTGGTTCATCCAATAAAATGACTTTAGGTGCTTGTACCAATATTCGGGCAATCATGACTAATTGTCGTTCACCTCCTGAAAGTTCGGTATAAGCCTGATGTTTTAAATGGCTAATATCTAACTCTTCCAGAGCCTGATCAACAAGATATTCATCCTGCTTGGTAGGGTGAAAGTGACTAAATGCTGCGCGACCTGTAAGTACTACATCTTTGACTTTAAAAGGAAAAACAGTTTTGTGAAACTGAGGTAAAAAACCTAAAAGTTGAGCGCGGAGTTTGCCTTTATACTGCTCTAAACGTTTACTGTTATATAAAATGCTACCACTTTGTAAAGGTTCCAGACCTGCCATGAGTCTAAATAAAGTCGATTTGCCACAACCATTTCGTCCTAAAATCACAGAAAATTGATTTTCAGCAAATTCTAGATGAATATTTTTAAGTACTTGCTTGTGGCTATAGGCAAAGTTAAGCTGATGAATATGAATCATGACCAGTTCATCCGTTGGCTTTTCATGAGTAGCAAAAAGAAAGGCGCGCCAAGCAGCATGGTAAATATTCCAATCGGGATTTCAAAACTCAACAGAACACGTGAGAAATTATCAATCAATAATAAAAAACAACCGCCTAAAACCATATTACAAGGGATAGTTGCGCGATGATCAGGCCCGACTAGCATTCTCACAATATGTGGCATAAATAAACCATACAAACTAATAATACCCGCTGCTGCAACAGAGGCGGATGTGCATAGTGTAACCAGTCCAATAAGCAAGATTTGTTCCCATTTGGGATTAATACCGACTGCTTGAGCTTCTTCTGTACCAAGTGCTAGGAGGTTGAGCCGCCAGCGCATTAAGAATAATCCGAGTAGCCCAATAACAATAGGTAAGACGGCATATTGTAGTTTATCCCAATTGGCCTGATGTAGATTACCCATAGTCCATTGTACGATTGCCTGTAATTTAAACGGATCACTGATATATTGAATGATGGTCAATCCTGCCAAGAAAAGACCTGAAACAATCATACCTGCCAAAATAATCATGACTAAAGAAGTTTGTTGTTCCTGCTTTTGATAAGCAAATAAATAGGTCAGAAGTACCGCAGAAATACCAAAAATAAATGCCAGTAAATTGGGAGAGTTTAAATTAAAAGACAAAGCCAAGGCGGCGCCAAATGCTGCTCCAGAAGAAATACCAAGTACATAGGAGTCAACCAGTGGATTACGAAATAAAGCCTGTAAACCATTCCCTGCGGTGGCTAATGCAGCACCAACCATAAAAGTTAATAAAATACGTGGTAAGCGTACATTCCAGAGAATGTTTTGCATAAGTTCATATTGTTCAGGGGCGATATAGCTTCCGCCAAAGATGCTTTGCCAAAACCAGATTAGGTAATCTTGGTATCCTAAAACATGGCTAGGTCCAATTAACAATGAACAAAATAAACAAACTAAAGGTAAAACAATAAAACCACTATAGCGAATGATGGGGCGAAATTGCATGATAGATTCAATGCGCAATATACTCATGGTGCAAGTAGTGCTTGAGCAGCGGTAGAACCATACAACATATTGAGTACCTCATATTGGTTTTTTTTCATCGCGTAAGCAGGTGAATCGGCATAAATATGCTGATGTAAACTAAGCGCCGTGAGCATGATTTTAATGGTATGTGGATTATAGATAAAAGCGGGACTTAAATTAAATACTCTCTTTTGTTTAACTGCCTTTAATAAACGTAACTCTGGACGCTGATAAATCAGTTGAGGGTTGGTATTCCAAAGCACAATATTGTCTGGATTCCATTCAATCAGAGTTTCAGGATTGACATTGGGTTGATTGGTTTCAGTCTTCACGACATTTTTTGCACCAGCCAACTCAATAAATTCATTGGTATTGGATTTTGTTCCAGATGTTGAAAAAATTCGTCCACTTGACCATGCATAGTAAATTGTTTGTCTATTTCCCGTTTTTTTTATGTCTCGTTGAATTTCTGCAATTTTAGCATCCGAATAGTCTAATATTTTTTTTGCACGTGTAACTGCACCCAATAAAAGCGCAATATCTGTTAGCTCTTTTTTTGTTTGAGTATAGGTTTCAGATTGCATGATATAAACAGGGATATTTAATTGGCGAAGGATTGTAATGGTCTGTTTTTCGGCACCCCCCATGATGACTAAATCGGGTTGTAACAATAATAGACTTTCAAGATTAGTCGCATTACTTCCTTGAGAAGGTGTTGCAATTTGTTTGGCTTTAATTCTAGGGTCAAGAATAGAGTAGGCATGATAAAGTTCGGGTTGTTGATAAATCACCGCTGGAATACCGACGATTTTATCCCCTTGATTCAGCATATATAAACCATCACAGCCAGATTCAAATAGACAGACTACGCGTTGAGCTGAACGATTTACTCTCACACTATATCCAGAGGAATCAACAACACTAAGAGCGGTTGTTGATTCATTTATTTTGGATTTTTCAAATTTAAGTTGTTCTTTTTGTTTGAGATCCTGATGTGGCTGGCAGGCGATCAATGCCATTCCTGAAAGTAACAAAAGTGTATATTTGAAAACGGTTGGCAATGAAAGGAACCACATTAAATCAGAATGTCCATTGTACAGAAAGCGATGCATTTAAAGGATCACCAGGCTGTATCCACATCTCGTTATAACTTTCAACATAATAAGTTTTATCTAATAGATTATTCAAATTAAATTGATAACGTAACTGCTGACTTGGCTCATAATAAGCATTTAAATTCATGATAGTATAACTTGGTAGCTCAAATTTTCCGAGATTATCTTGTGTGCCGTTACGTTTACCGACATAAATAAGGTTGCCCCCAAATCCAAGCTTGCGATGATCTTCATCAATCAATTTATAATTGAGTCCGAGGTTGGCGCTATTCAGTGGGATACTATTTAAACGTGCACCTTGGATTTTACTGTCAAGGTCTTTGGTAATTTTAGCATCGGTATACGTATAGTTTGCCATTATGTCGACTTTAGAGCCGATTTGGGTTTGCAGAGAAAGTTCAACCCCCTGACTTCGTGCCTCACCCGCAGTATGTTGATAAGTTGGATCATTTGGATCTGTGGTGAGTACATTACGTTTTTTCATATGAAATAATGCCATACTCATCAAAGTGTTATCTGTTGGTTGGTACTTAGAGCCAACTTCATAACTTTCACCTTTTTCGGGTGCGAAGACTTGTCCATTGGCATCGGTACCACTATTCATGGCAAAAGAACGGCCATAGTTTGTATAAACAGATACAGCATTATTTATTTTATAGTTGATGCCTGCACGTGGTGAGGCTTGATTAAATGTTTTGTCACTTGATGTGTTGGCTTTACGGTTATCTAAACTTTGTTTGACATGATCAAAACGATTACCAATTAAAATGCTCCATTGGTCGTTAAAAAACAACTGATCTTGTAGGTTTAAAGCCAAATAATCCTGCTTTTCATGGGTATTGGTTTGTAGCCCCATATTGGGTAAATAGAGACCATACACTGGCTGATATACGTTGATTTTATTTATACAATAACGTGCCCCTGTGTATTTATAGTCACAGCGTAATTGGTATTGATCTGAGATGAATTGTCCTGCTTCTGCGCTCATCAGAATTTCATGACGCGCCCAATCTGTATCAATTTTGCCGAGAAGTTCTGTCTGTGCCAGAACGTCTTTGGTGGAGTAGTCGCGATAACGACGTTGACGATTCAGTGTTTCGCCGTCTGATTCAAATGATTTTGGTTCAGTAGAAAAACCTTTTGATAGCCCTTCTTTATAGCTCACAGCACTATTGAGTTGCCAATTATCATTAACTTCATGCGCCAAGCGGGTTTGATAAAATTGATCGTTCATTTTCATCTTGCCATCATCAGGCTCGCCTGTAAATGTCTTCGAATTCATCAAAATTTGACCATTGTAAGCACTGATGCCTCGATCAAATGTACCTTGATGTTGAGTAATTTCACTCTCAAAATCGAGTTGGGTCTGGTCGGAAATTTTCCAACTTAACTGTGGTGAAAAGAACCAGCGATCACTTCTTACATAATCACGAAAACTGTGGTTATCTTCATGTGCGATTGCAAAACGATATGCGAGTTGATCATTAATTGGGGCGGTGTATTCGAAACTGCCACGATATTGTTGTTCTGTATTGGCACGTAAATACACTTGGCCTTGCGGTTCCCATTGCGGTTTTTTTGCAGTGATATTGAGTAATCCTCCTATTTCACCACGTCCATACAACGCAGCAGCAGGACCTTTTAAGAAATCAAGAGATTCGATATTGACCATATCTCGTGGTGCGCTTAAACCACGATTGACTGATAAACCATTACGAATAATCGTCGCGCTGACATTCGGATCAACTGTAAAGCCACGAATAGAATAGTTATCCCAAAGCCCACCACCATAACTATTTTGTGCAAATACACCGCTAACTAAACCGATGGCTTCGTCAATACGCTGGACATCTTGTTGTTTTAAAATTTCCTGAGATAAATAGCTGCGACTAAAGGGGACGTCTAATACATCGTGTAAAAACTTGGTAGATGCAACAGTTTGAGTTTCATTTGAAGAACGTTCTTCTTGTGCTTGTAGACTAATGGTTGAAAGAACATGGCCTGTTGTATTATCTGACCAAGAAAATTGTGAGAAACAAGAAAATCCGACTAATGATGACAGTAAATACAAACTGCGTTGCATAATTCCCCCGAAGTGCAAGACAAAAAATATTTTTTGAAATAATATAACATTTCGTAAATTGAAGATATAGAATTTATGTCGAAAGCAAAAACTATTCCACGTCTCCAGTCTATCGATGCGTTGCGAGGTTTGGTCATTATCATTATGTTATTGGATCATGTTCGAGAAACATTTTACATGCATAAGCAGGTCAGTGACCCAATGAATATCACGGAAACAGAACCTGCACTTTTTTGGAGCAGATTTTTGGCGCATTTATGTGCACCAGTATTTGTATTATTGACTGGAATGTCAGCCTTTTTATTCCAGATGAAAACGCAGAGTATAAAGCTGACCCGAAATTTTTTATTAAAGCGCGGCTTATTTTTAATTTTACTGGAATTAACACTGGTTAATTTTGCTTGGACAGCAAAGTTTCCTCCTGATGTGATTTATTTACAAGTCATCTGGGCGATTGGTTTGAGTATGCTGGTCTTGGCATTATGTATCGGTCTGCCTATAAAGATTTTACTTAGTGTCGGCTTGTTGATTATTTTTGGTCACAATTTGCTTGATCAAATAAGCTTTAAGGATATTCCAGTACTTGAACATCTTTGGTTTGTTCTGCATCAACGAGCTTGGATTGAATTTGATTTGCTACGGATTAGAACTTCATATCCAATTTTGCCATGGATTGGAGTGATTTTGATTGGTTACTGTTTAGGGCAGTTTTTTCAAACCAAGTTTAATGCTCAGCAACGTGATCGTTATTTGATATTGATTGGCATGTTAAGCATTGTACTGTTTGTATTGCTTCGTTTGGTGAATATCTATGGCGATCAGCCTTGGCAAATTTATGATTCATTCACATTGAGTCTAATGAGCTTTTTTAATTTAACCAAATATCCGCCTTCCTTATTGTTCATTTTGTGGAATGTAGGGGTTGGATTGCTCCTTCTCATTGCGTTTGAAAAATTGATTGAAACACCTTTTTTGAAAGTGTTGGTGGTTTTTGGTTCAGTGCCAATGTTTTTTTATCTATTACATTTATATGTGCTGAAGCTGTTATATCTAATGTCTGAACTGTTGTGGGGTGCGAATGAATCCGGCTATTTTACAGTCTCTGGCGTAGCCCAATTATGGATCATCACATTATTTTTAATATGTCTGCTTTATCCCGTGGTTAAAGCATTTTCAAGCTATAAGCATGCGAATAAGCATATTACATGGCTTAAATATTTTTAGGTGCTCAATACAATGAGACATTCTTATGACAGGTCGGTAAGTGACCTGTCATAAGGCACCATAATGTTGCCAACTACCGTTATAAGGAAGCGAATCATAATAACCTTTGAGCAAACTAAGCTCATAATACTGAACGGCTGCTAAAGCAATTAGTGAGCATAACAGTACGGCTTTAAGTAAATGACGTTTTTGAGGATGTTGGGCAATAGACGGGATACCAAACAGCGTCAAACAAACTGAGGGAAATAATACAATTGCTTTAAGATGAGTTAAAAACATAAACCCATAACTATAAACCAGTCCAATGACTAATAGAATCAAACCTAAACCAGCAAGATTACGACTTCTTTCGGACTCACGCAGTGCAAAAACGCTTTGTAGTACAAGCACCACAATAGCAAAAAAATAAAATGGAGTACCACCAATCATGACATCGTAAGTTGCGTTTAAAGCACAAAAAATCCCAATAATGGTAATGATTAAAAAATAGAGTACAGAATAAAATTTATGCGAAATGCTGTTTATTCTCGCCATATTCATTTTATTCCTCTACATTTAATGACAGGTGTTCAGCATATTCTTTTCGAAATAGTTGTTCTATTTTATGCTTGTAAATTATGTATAAAGCATGTTTGATTTTTAGCCATAAATGCTATTCAGATTGAGATCATACAGTCGATTTGTGAAGAAAGTGTCTTAAATTTGATTGTCATTTTGCGTTTTGAAAGGATGGGTATCTCTTAAACATTCAGGATGCTTTCGTCGATGAAAGCTGCAATACGACTAGACCATTAAAATTTTAATACGACAGATGATGTGCTTTATTAGATTTAAGTCATACTGAGTTGAGTTATTTTTGAGAGATAAAAAATGGAATGTAACGACATCTAAAGTTTAGAGGGAGGGAAATTAATCTATTTATTTAAAATACATTAATTTTTAGATGACCGCTACATTCCAATAGACCCGTATTCTAGATGAGATGAATATCAATAATCGAATTTTAATTTGAAATGGTTTTTCTTTTAAGATAAATACAAATGATATGAAAAAAATCCTTATTTTATTCATAATCTTGTGAAAATTGAAAAGTGTTGTTTCAGCTTGTTGAGTCTAAAAATAATCAAAAATATCAGTTGAGATGTTTTTGTGCATTAAAATTGTACAAGCTGTACGATAGACGATGCAAAATTTCAATCATCGAACATGGATTGTATTTAGTCCGATGATTGATCAGGATGAGTTAGGCACGATAAAAAGATGCTTCAGAACGCGGCAGAGGCGTTTTGTCGCGGATTTGATCTGCAATTTTTTCTGCCATCATAATGGTGGTGGCATTGAGGTTGCCCGTAATGATCAGCGGCATGATCGAAGCATCCACGACACGTAGACCTTGCATTCCATGCACACGACCTTGATGATCGACCACAGCCATCTCATCTTCACCCATTTTACAACTGCATGATGGGTGGTAAGCGGTTTCAGCATGATTGCGGACAAAATCATCTAGTTGAGTATCCGTGTTTAATTCTTTACCTGGACTGATTTCTTCACCACGATAAGGATCTAAAGCGGGTTGATGCATGATTTCACGGGTAATTCGAATCGCAGCTCGGAATTCTTGCCAATCCTGTTCAGTTGACATGTAGTTGAACAGAATACTTGGATGCTCAAATGGATCTTTGGAATTGAGTTTGATGCGTCCGCGTGAAGGTGAGCGCATCGAGCCGACATGTGCTTGAAAGCCATGTTCTTTCACTGCATTACTGCCGTTATAGTTAATGGCGACAGGTAAGAAGTGATATTGGATATTTGGCCATTCAAATTCATCTGAAGAACGAATAAAACCGCCCGCTTCAAACTGGTTACTGGCACCAATGCCTTTTCCTAGAAACAACCATTCAGCCCCAATCGCAGGTTGGTTATACCATTTTAAAGCAGGGTAGAGTGAAACAGGTTGTTTACATTTATATTGTAAATACATTTCCAAGTGATCTTGCAGATTTTCACCGACACCTGGCAAATCATGTACCACATCAATATCCATTGATTTTAAAAAGGTACTTTGACCAACGCCAGAGCGCTGTAAAATTTGCGGTGAAGCGATTGCACCTGCACACAACAGTACTTCTTTGCTTGCAAAGACTTTTTTCAAATCGTTTTTATTGGCACCTTGTATATATTCAGCACCAATCGCCTGTTTGCCATTAAATAAAATTTTATTGGTCATGGCATGTGTGATGATGGTTAAATTTGGACGATCTTTGGCCATATCCAAATAACCACGTGCAGTACTGGAACGGCGACCATTCTTGGTCACGGTACGATCCATCGGGCCAAAACCTTCTTGCTGATAGCCATTTAAATCATCGGTACGTGGATAACCGGCTTGTACACCTGCTTCGACCATGGCATGGAACAGGACGTTATTGCCATTTTTGGGTGTTGCAACACTGACGGGCCCACGGTCGCCGTGGTAATCATTACCGCCAATATCACGAGTTTCTGCCTTTTTGTAATAGGGTAAGCAATCGGCATAGCTCCAGTTTTCCAGACCTTTTAGCTTAGACCAACCTTCAAGATCCATGGCATTACCACGGATATAACACATCCCGTTAATCAGTGATGAACCACCTAAGCCTTTACCACGGCCACATTCCATACGACGATGATTCATATGTGGTTCAGGATCAGTAAGATAAGCCCAGTTATAACGACGGCCTTGTAGTGGATAGGCGAGTGCTGCGGGCATCTGGGTACGAAAGTCCAGACGATAATCTGGCCCACCCGCTTCTAAAAGTAATACCGAAACATCAGCATCTTCAGTTAAACGCGCAGCCAGTACATTGCCTGCTGAACCTGCGCCAATAATAATATAATCGTAAGATTGAGTCGTCATCGCTATTCCTAAATATGGTATGTGTCACCCTGTGTTAACAGCAGTGACATCAGATTTATGAGGAAACTTTAAATCGGGCAAAAAGCGTACTTAAAATACGCTTTGATATTCGCCCAGTTCGATTTGGATGGATTTAGTACGGGTATAATGATGGAGTGTCGAGATTCCATTTTCACGGCCGACCCCGGACTCTTTATAGCCGCCAACTGGCATTTCAGCAGGAGATTCGCCCCAAGTATTGATCCAGCAAATTCCTGCTTCAAGTCGGTGAATAATGCGATGTGCTTGCGAAATATCTTGCGTGACTACGCCAGCGGCTAAACCAAAAATGGTGTTATTGGCGCGTTGAATGGCTTCTTCTAATGTGTCGTAGCTTAAGATGCTCATGACTGGGCCAAAGATTTCTTCCTTTACGATTTTCATATCATCGTGGCAGTCAGTGAAAATAGTAGGTTGAACAAAAGCACCGTTGGCAAGTGAGGCATCAGTCGCACGTGCACCGCCTATGAGTAGTGTGGCGCCTTGTTGTTTGCCTGATTCGATATAAGACAGCACTTTTTCCATATGTGGGAAGCTGACCAGTGGCCCAAAATTGGTTTCTGCTGCTAATGGGTCTCCCATACGAATACGTTGTACACGTTCTACTACTGCCTGTTCAAAGGCAGCTTTTAAAGATGTTGGTACAAAGACACGAGTACCATTGGTACAGACTTGGCCTGAACTAAAGAAGTTCGCCATGACCGCAATATCTGCTGCACGATCAAGATGAGCATCTTCACAGATAATCAGTGGAGATTTACCACCAAGCTCCATGGTGACGTCTTTGAGTGTTGAACCCGCGGCAATCGCCATCACTTTTTTACCTGTCTCGACACCACCTGTGAACGAAATTTTTTCAATGATAGGATGTTCGGTCAACCATTGTCCGATTTCACGCCCTGCACCTTGTACCACGTTAAACACACCTGCTGGTAAGCCTGCTTCGGTATAAATTTCGGCCAGTTTAAGTGCGCTGAGGGGAGTGACTTCACTAGGTTTAAAGATCATGGCATTACCAGCAGCCAGTGCTGGTGCAGATTTCCATAAAGCAATTTGGATGGGATAGTTCCAAGCGCCGATCCCTGAGACAATGCCTAGAGGTTCACGGCGAGTATAAAAAAAACTACTCTCGCGTAAAGGGACTTGTTCACCCTGAATCGCGGTTGCGAGTCCTGCGTAATATTCAAGTACATCAGCACCCGTTACGATATCAACTGTTGAGGTCTCACTATAGGCCTTACCTGTATCGAGAGTTTCTAGATGTGCCAGTTCATCATTACGTTCGCGTAAAATATCCACTGCACGGCGCAGGATACGTGAACGCTCAACAGCGGTTTTTGCTGCCCAGATTTTTTGACCGGCATTTGCGCTTTTGACTGCCGCTTCAATGTCCGCTTGGGAGGCTTGTTGAATAGTGGCAATGACTTCACCTGTTGCAGGGTTGATGCTGTCAAATGTTTTGCCACTGCTTGCATCTTGATATTGTCCATGAATATACAAACGATGAAGTTGTACATCACTCATTTTTTCTCTCCTGCCTTGTGTGTTTCATCAGCTTAAGCTGTGTATCGACATAGTCATAAGCAATCGAACGTGCCATTGTTGCATCAAATTCAGTATCACCATTTAAACTTCCACGTAGCCATAAACCATCAATCAATGCGGCAAGACCACGAGCCGCAATGCTGGCCTGATCTTTGGGAAGTAATTTCAGAAAATGAAATTTGAGATTGGAATACAGGCGTTGGTCATTAATGCGTTGTAATCGTCCTAATTCTGGCATGTGCATACTGGCCGACCAGAAGTCGAGCCAAACACGCATCGCTCTTTGATTGACCTGACTAATGTCAAAGTTTGAATCAATAATCGCTTTAATCATGTTCTGAGGGTCATAGTCGATGAGTTCGGCTTTGTATTGAGCGGTTTTGTGCTGTAATACATTGAGCATTTCCAGCATACAGGCATTAATCAAGCCCTGTTTATCGCCAAAATAATGACTCACAATCCCCACTGAGAGTTGGGCTTTTTTTGCAATTTGAGCAATAGTGGTATTGGATAATCCCACTTCAAAAATCACTTCATACGCGGCGTTGATAATTTCTTCACGACGCACGTGCTCAGGTTTAACTCTACGTTTGTTCATGTATGTCCTTAAAAAGATAAGGTTTTACTTCAATTAGGTGGTTGCAGAACATGATAGCATTTTTTTATCATAACCATTATTGATTGAACGTTCAATCAATAATGGTTATGATTGTATCGTAAAATTGTTTCAACAGGGTGGGAAACAGGCGAAGAGTTTTTTTTAATCTATCGTAATCGATGATTTTGCTTTAACGTGCTGTTCGATTGCGCATAAAAAAATCCTTTGCATTTTCTATACATAGAACATCTGGATTTGTAAATGCAGATATCCAATGATGTGGTAAGTCAGTGGTCGTATCGTAATGAAGAGTTTATTGCGAGCCTGCATCCTGTTGTAGTCTAAGCTTGAATGGATTAAATCTATTCATTGATATTGAGTATTTAACTTTTTTAATTTTCTAATATTTACTTGAGGATTGTATGGCAACAGATAATCCAAGAGCAGTCGATGATCAAGAGACTCATCCAAAAGATCGTTTAAATCGTGTGGTCTTTTATGTTTCTGCCCTTATTATTTTAATATTTTCACTGACCACGATTTTATTTAATGACTTTGCAAATCATGCATTAAACAGAGTGTTAGGGTGGGTGAGTTCAACCTTTAGCTGGTACTATCTACTGGCTGCCACCTTATATATGGTATTTGTGATTTTTATTGCTTGCTCTCGATATGGCAATATTAAATTAGGCCCTAAACATTCTAAACCTGAGTTTAGTTTACTCAGTTGGTCGGCCATGTTGTTTTCTGCGGGCATTGGTATCGATTTGATGTTTTTCTCCGTGGCTGAACCGTTATCACACTATATGCACCCGCCAGTGGGAGAGGGGCAGACGTATGAAGCTGCACGTCAGGGTATGGTCTGGACGCTATTTCATTATGGCTTAACAGGCTGGTGTATGTATGCCCTCATTGGGATGGCACTGGGTTATTTTAGTTATCGTTATAACTTGCCACTCACGATTCGTTCTGCCTTATATCCAATTTTTGGTAAAAAAATTAATGGTCCGATTGGGCATAGTGTCGATACGGCTGCGGTGATTGGAACGATATTTGGTATCGCGACGACTTGCGGTATTGGTGTGGTCCAACTGAACTATGGATTACACGTATTATTCGATTTACCCGAAAATTTATGGATTCAAACAGCACTGATTTTAGTGGCGGTTATTATCACCATTATTTCAGTCACTTCTGGTGTCAATAAAGGCTTAAGAATTTTATCTGAGATCAATATTTATGTCTCGGTTGGGCTGATGCTGTTTATTTTATTTTTAGGCAATACCGAATTTTTACTCAATGCACTGGTACAAAATATTGGTGATTATCTGAGCCGTTTTCCAAGTATGGCACTTGAAAGTTTCGCTTTTAATCAACCAAAAGATTGGATGAACAGCTGGACATTATTCTTTTGGGCATGGTGGGTGGCATGGTCTCCATTTGTAGGACTGTTTTTGGCGCGTATCTCGCGTGGTCGTACCATTCGTGAATTTGTCTCAGGCACATTGATTATTCCATTATTGTTTACTTTGACGTGGTTATCTATTTTTGGTAACAGTGCTTTACATAGTGTCATTTTTGACGGAAATACAGCTTTGGCTGAAACTGTTTTGGTCAATCCTGCGCATGGTTTTTATGACTTACTAGCGCAGTATCCGTGGTTTCCTTTTATCGCAGGTGTCGCAACGATTACTGGGTTGTTGTTTTATGTGACCTCTGCCGACTCAGGTGCATTGGTATTGGGGAACTTTACCACTCAATTTACCAATATTGATCATGATGCGCCACGTTGGTTGAGTGTCTTTTGGGCTATCGCGATTGGTTTGTTGACCTTAGCTATGCTGATGACCAATGGTATCACGGCGTTACAAAATGCCACCATTATTATGGGGCTGCCTTTTAGTTTTGTGATGTTTCTAGTCATGGCGGGTTTATATAAATCACTTAGATTAGAAGATTATCGGCAAGCTAGCGCTAGTTTGAATGCTGCTCCAGTGGTGGGCAATGTGGATATTCTGAACTGGAAAAAACGGTTATCTCGTGTGATGCATCATCCGGGGACATTTGAAACCAAGAAAATGCTGAATGAAATCTGTCGTCCAGCAGTTTTGGCGGTGACTGAAGAGTTGCAGAAACGTGCTGTTCAAGTCGATATAACCGAAGTTCCACTTGAAGAAGATGCAGAGTTGTATCATTTGGATATTACGATTCATTTGGAAGAAGAACAGAACTTTATTTATCAAATTTGGCCTGTTCGTTATATTGCACCCAACTTTAGTGAGCGTGGTAAACGAGGCAAACAGTTTTATTATCGCCTAGAAACTTATTTATATGAAGGTTCACAGGGTAATGACCTTGTGGGTTATACCAAAGAACAGGTGATTAATGACATTTTAGATCGTTATGAACGCCACATGACCTTTTTACATATTAATCGTATTAGCCCGGGTAATCGCCCGCTTTTCCCAGACCCTAAAGCCTAGGAGAGCTTTTGAATGTTAACGCCTTATATTCATTCCTTTGCCTTATTTTTCTCGTTGCTCAATCCATTTTTGATGAGCATTTACATGATCGGGATGATTCGTAATTCAGAAGCAAAAGTGTTTAGTAGAGCCCTAATTCAGGGATGTATGATCAGTTTTGTGGTTTTTATGCTGTTTGCTTGGGGTGGAGAGACCATTTTTAGCAAATATCTGAATGTTCGTTTTGAGGCATTTCAAATTTTTGGTGGGCTCATCTTTTTAGTGATTGGTTATCGCTATGTATTTCAGGGGGCAGATACCATTGGTGAAATGCGTGGTGCACCTGAACATTTGGCAGGAACCATTGCCATGCCATTTATGATTGGTCCTGGAACAATCAGTGCTGCTGTAGTCACCGGTATGGGTTTGCCGATTGGTGGAGCCGCCATGATTATCGCGATTACATTGGCAGTGACTTGTAGTTTACTTATTTTGATGAAGTTTGCTCACGATCATTTAAGGTATAAACATGCTAAATATATCGACCGCTATGTGGATATTGTGGGGCGTTTATCTGCATTACTGATTGGAACCATTGCGATTGATATGATTATTACAGGTATTGTTGGCGTGATTCGAGATATTCCTGTCGCCGGTTAAAACGTAAAACTCAGGTCGTTATATCTTTATACTGACCTGAGTTTTATTTTTAAACGACGTTGTTATGAATGGCGCTATTTATTATTTCTTTAGAGCTGAAACTTTTTGATAACAGATCAATCGATTATCAGCTTTTAAAGCTACTTTAAATATTATAAATAATACTCATTTTCAGTCATATTAAATAATCTTTTTGATTTGCCGTTGTAGACATTTTTTTCTTAGGAAAAAGAGATCATAATAAGACGCTTATGTTATTGTTTCATAGAGTCCGTTAAATGTCTCCATTAGATCAAATTACTCAGGCTTCTGATGAGCAAGCCGAGTTGTCCATGTCAGTGCTAATGACCCCTGATATGGCAAATTTTTCAGGGAATGTTCATGGTGGAACAATTTTAAAACTTCTTGATCAAGTCGCTTATGCTTGTGCAAGTCGTTATTCAGGTAGCTATGTGGTGACTCTATCGGTAGATAAAGTTACGTTTAAAGAACCAATTTATGTTGGCGAGCTAGTCACTTTTATGGCTTGTGTGAATCATGTGGGTCGAACCTCAATGGAAATTGGGATTCGTGTTGAAGCACAAGACATTCGGAAAAGAACAATTCGTCATACCAACAGTTGCTACTTTACTATGGTCGCTGTTGACGAAAACGGTAAACCTCAACAAGTCCCCTGTTTAAAATTGGATAACGAGTTGAAGCGCTGTCGTTTTGAGGCAGCAGAGCAAAGAAAGATTCATCGCTTGCAGCAAAACACACAGCCTTCTTGCAGTATGTATCGAAATACCTAATTTTTTTCAATCGGTTAAAATTTAATACTCAAGTTTTAAACAATAAAAAAAGACCGCAAAAGCGGTCTTTTTTGTCGTTGAATTTTCGCTTGAAAATTAACGTTTGATGTCACGTTGAGTTTCGCCAGTATAAAGCTGACGAGGACGACCGATTTTGTAAGATGCGCTGTGCATTTCTAACCAGTGGCTGATCCAGCCTACCGTGCGAGCAAGAGCAAAAATTACAGTAAACATTGTCGTTGGGATACCAATCGCTTTAAGAATGATACCTGAATAGAAGTCTACGTTTGGATACAAGTTACGCTCGATGAAGTATGGGTCAGAAAGCGCAATACGTTCAAGTTCCATTGCAAGTGCAAGCTGTGGATCGTTAATACCCAATGCAGCAAGAACTTCGTCACAAGTTTGTTTCATGACTTTAGCACGTGGATCGAAGTTTTTATAAACACGATGACCGAAGCCCATGAGTTTTACTTCTTTACGTTTTACTTTTTCCATGAACTCAGCAACGTTTTCTACGCTACCAATTTCATCAAGCATTTTTAATACTGCTTCGTTCGCACCACCGTGCGCAGGTCCCCAAAGTGCAGAAATACCTGCAGAGATACATGCATAAGGGTTTGCGCCAGTTGAACCAGCTAAACGTACTGTAGATGTAGACGCATTTTGTTCATGGTCAGCATGCAAGGTAAAAATACGATCCATGGCTTTGGCAAGCACAGGATTAACTTTGTAATCTTTGTCGGCTGGTGTTGCAAACATCATGTATAGGAAGTTTTCAGCGTAACTTAAATCATTACGTGGATACATGAATGGTTGACCTACAGTGTACTTGTAGCTCCAAGCTGCAAGTGTAGGAATTTTAGCAATTAAGCGAACCGCTGTAATTTCACGATGATTAACATCTTCGATATCAAGCTGATTATGATAGAACGCAGATAAAGCACCAACAACCCCAACCATTATTGCCATTGGGTGTGCATCACGGCGGAAACCATTATAGAAGCGACTAACTTGATCGTGAACCATCGTATGGGCACGAACTTTTTTGTCAAAATCTTCTTTTTGCTCTTGGTTTGGAAGCTCACCATTGAGAAGAAGGTAGCAAGTTTCCAAATAATCTGTTTGCGTTGCAAGTTGATCAATTGGGTAACCACGGTGTAACAAAATACCTTTGTTACCATCAATGAATGTGATCTTTGATTCACAAGAGGCAGTCGCCATAAAACCAGGATCAAAAGTAAAGTGACCCGAGGCCAATACATCTTTAACGTCGATTACATCTGGGCCCAATGTGCCGCTGTAAATTGGTAATTCAATTTCTTTGCCATCAAGCTGTAATACGGCTTTTTTGCCAGTTGCTTCAGACATTCAATAGATCTCCTGTCCTGGTGAATGTTAATCTGACTCGAAGTACTAATCTTTTCATTCGCGAATCAGACGGGGTCAAAAATTGCTATAAGATTAGAGGCTACTGTGATTTTGTCAATCATACTTATGGATGAAAAACACTTGATCCATAGGGAGATATTCCATGTGCGTTACTCAGAAAAAACTGAATAAAATCACAGTCTCGACGGGCTATAATAAGTCAAATTTATGATGAGGTGCAGAAAAAAATCAGTCCTCAGGAGTAAATTGTAAGCAAATTTATTATGTGCTAGGCAATTTTTTAATCTGAAACAAAATGCCAATTTTTACTTAAAATGAATGAAATTCGATAACTTAGCTTTGCATTGAGAGGGCTTTTACCCATACAAATTCTGCTACTAAAAAAAAGTGAAAATTAAAAAAAAGAAGTTTAATTGATTAAAAAGTAGCTTGTTGAGTGACCTTTTATGCCAAGAAATGCGTCCTAACGCGAAACAATAACCCGTTTTTCTGAAATGTTTTACTGGTTTGATTGCGTCCAATGATAGCTTGTCTTGTAAGTTATACACAGAATAAGTTGCTCTTTCTCATACGATTGTGTTGCCAAAAGTATGGAAAAGAAGTTTTATATTTCTAAAGGAAATATCGCCAGATTAAGAAAAAGAATGTTGAATATTGTAAAATTAGTGAAAAATCAAATAGTGAGATTTTGTTTAAAAAATAATTTTGATCTTTAGTCTAACTGATTGGTAGAGCACTGCCCGTTAGCTCCAAAATTAAAATATTATGGTTAATTTATAAAAAATAAGGACATAGCTGATGATGGGTGTAGGTTGGAACGCTAAATTTGACATCACACATCATGAATGATTCTTATTTAATGATTTTTTTGAAAAAAAGCCAAATGCGATCGTTTGTATTTTGATATATGACGATTTATAATTCGGTGTCGTTTATTAAGTTTAGGCATTTGCTTGCCTGACAATGCCAGCTTTCCTTCGAATTAATTCCAACAAACTCCAGCTGGAGTTTTTACCTACAGGATGCCCGCTGTGAAAAGCAACAGACCTGTCAATTTGTCCATGGGTCAGGTGTTAGCGGTAAACTTACGCTCACCCGTGGCTATTGCATCAATCTTACACCGTCTTTCTGGTGTGATCGTATTCTTATTAATTCCCGTTCTTTTATGGATCCTAGATAAATCTTTATCTTCACCAGAAGGATTTGAATACGTTAAAAATGTCGTTTTCGGAAACTTTTTCGTACGTTTCATCGTATGGGTGTTTGTAGCTGGTTTGATTTTCCACTTTATTAATGGGATCAAACATTTACTTGCTGACCTTGGTTTTGCTGAAGAACTACAAAGCGGTCGTACTGCAGCTACAATTTCATTGATCTTGTCTGTGATTGGTATTCTCGCAGCATTCGTATGGATTATGTTCTAATGAAAAGTGCTACAGGTTTAACAGGTTCAGGTTCTCGCGATTGGTTTATCCAACGTGTGAGCGCAGTCGTGTTAGCGGTTTATACCGTGGTGATTTTAGGCTGGATTTTGCTTCATAGTGGTTTTAGCTATGAACAGTGGTCTGGCTTTATGATGACTTTGCCAATGAAGATTTTATCTTTACTTGCAATTTTATCGTTGGCTGCACATGCGTGGATTGGGATGTGGCAAGTATTTACGGATTATGTAACTACTCGTCAAATGGGTCCTTCAGCTTCAGGTTTACGTCTGGTACTTACATCAGCTGTGATTATTGCAGTGTTTGTATTTGTGATCTGGGGAATCCAGATTTTCTGGGCGAATTGATAGGAAGACATCATGGGCGCGATTACCCCTAAAGAAGATTATTCAAATATCCAAAACCTCACTTTCGATGCTGTCATCGTGGGTGGTGGTGGTTCAGGTATGCGTGCTGCTTATCAGCTTGCTCAAGCTGGTTTAAAAGTTGCCGTATTGACCAAAGTATTCCCGACACGTTCGCATACAGTTGCTGCTCAGGGCGGTATTGGTGCGTCGTTAGGAAATATGCAAGAAGATAACTGGCATTTCCACTTTTATGACACAGTAAAAGGTTCTGACTGGTTAGGTGACCAAGACGCGATTGAGTTTATGACGCGTGAAGCACCAAAAGTGGTTTATGAGCTTGAACACTTGGGAATGCCTTTTGACCGTAATGCGGATGGTACAATTTATCAGCGTCCGTTTGGTGGTCACTCTGCAAACTACGGTGACAAACCAGTTCCACGTGCTTGTGCTGCTGCTGACCGTACGGGTCATGCACTATTGCATACGTTGTATCAAAGTAACGTCAAAATGGGTACTCAATTCTTTGTTGAATGGATTGCTTTAGATCTTATTCGTAATGAAGACGGTGATGTACTGGGTGTAACTGCTTACGATCAGGAAACTGGTAATGTTGCAGTATTCCAGGCCAAAGCAACCCTGTTTGCTACAGGCGGGGCGGGTCGTGTTTATCGTGCATCAACCAATGCTTACATCAACACAGGTGATGGCTTGGGTATGGCGGCACGTGCAGGTATTCCATTGCAAGATATGGAATTCTGGCAATTCCACCCAACGGGTGTAGCAGGTGCGGGCGTATTGTTAACGGAAGGCTGTCGTGGTGAAGGTGCAATCCTTCGTAACAAAGACGGCGAACCGTTCATGGAGCGTTATGCGCCAACTTTAAAAGACTTGGCACCACGTGACTTCGTTTCACGTTCTATGGACCAAGAAATTAAAGAAGGTCGTGGTTGTGGTCCTAAAGCGGATTATATCTTGCTGGATATGACGCACTTGGGTGTGGAAACCATCATGAAGCGTTTACCATCTGTATTTGAGATTGGTAAAAAATTCGCGAACGTGGATATCACCAAAGAGCCAATTCCAGTAGTCCCAACGATCCATTATCAAATGGGTGGTATCCCGACCAATATTCATGGTCAGGTTGTGGTTCCTGTTGCAACTGAAAATTTGCATTTGGAAACCAACTATAATAATGACACGAAAGAATATACTTTTGAGACTAACTGTCCAGATTTCGTAAAACCTGTAAAAGGCTTTTATGCAATTGGTGAGTGTTCTTGTGTGTCTGTACATGGTGCAAACCGTCTAGGTACTAACTCGTTGCTTGACCTTGTGGTATTTGGTAAAGCTGCGGGTGAACATATCATTGACTATGTAACCAAGCATCATGGTGATGATTACGCGCCACTTCCAACCGATGTTTTGGAAAATACGCTGAAACGTATTCGTCATTTAGATGACTCAACTTCTGGTGAAAACGCACAAGAAGTTGCTGACGAGATTCGTGAAATTGTTCAAAACCATGCAGCAGTGTTCCGTACTCAGGAATTGCTGGATGAAGGTGTGAAGCAAATCCTTGCGATTGAACCTCGTGTTCGTAATATTCATCTAAAAGACAAATCTAAAGTATTTAACACTGCTCGTGTTGAAGCTTTGGAAGTTGAAAACTTGTATGAAGTTGCAAAAGCAACCTTGATTTCTGCTGCTGCACGTAAAGAGTGTCGTGGTGCGCATACAGTTGTAGACTATGAGTTGCCACCTGATCATCCAAACTATCCATATGGTCGTCGTGATGATGAGTGGATGAAGCATACACTTTGGTATTCGACAGATAACCGTCTTGAGTATAAGCCAGTGCGTTATAGCCCGCTGACTGTCGACGCGATTCCACCGGCACCACGTACATTCTAATCAGGAGAATAAAAGATGAGTAGAGGTACTCGTACATTCGAAATCTACCGCTATGATCCTGATAAGGATAAAGCGCCGTACATGCAAACTTATAAGCTTGAGCTAACTGACAAGCATCGTATGTTGCTTGATGCGTTACTTGCACTTAAGGTTCAAGATGAAACATTGACTTTCCGCCGTTCTTGTCGTGAAGGGATTTGTGGTTCTGATGGTGTGAATATCAACGGTAAAAATGGTTTGGCTTGTTTGTGGAACTTAAACGATTTGCCAGAAAAAATCGTGATTCGTCCATTACCAGGTTTGCCTGTGATTAAAGATTTGGTTGTTGATATGAACCAATTCTATGATCAATACGACAAAATTCAGCCGTTCTTGATTAATAATCAGCCTGCGCCACCAAAAGAGCGTTTACAATCTCCAGAAGAACGTGAACACTTGGATGGTTTGTATGAATGTATTCTTTGTGCATGCTGTTCAACATCATGTCCATCGTTCTGGTGGAACCCAGATAAATTCTTGGGACCATCAGCGTTGCTAAATGCTTACCGTTTCATTATCGACTCCCGTGACACAGCAACTCAAGATCGTTTGGCTCGTCTTGATGATCCGTTCAGTTTGTTCCGTTGTAAGGGTATTATGAACTGTGTATCCGTTTGTCCTAAAGGGTTAAACCCAACCAAGGCAATTGGTCACATACGTAATATGTTGCTTGATCAAGCAGGTTAATTGGTTTGATGTAGCAAAAAGCGCACATGTATCATGTGCGCTTTTTTTATTTGGAATTTTATTATTGCTGCAAGTTTTGAATGTTCATCGACATGCTACAACCGTTTTATTTAAAATATTGGATGTCTTAATGTAAGCCAGCAGGGGGTAAAAGTGTTGTGGCAAACTGGGATATTTTTAATGCATCGAGGGATGTTGGTTAAAATATTAACAGCTACGACTTATTTTATAAAAAATGAATCAACTTTAGTCTAAAGGGTTGTATTTTTGAATAGAAGGCACCATATATTAGTTGAGTAATTAGCTTGTGTATTTCGCTGATTTATAGATGGTATGTGTCAAAAAAATCAATTGATTGTTGAGAACATGATACGATTTGACACAAATCTTTATATGAAAAAAGAGCATAATAATAGCAGTGCTCTTGCAGGCACGATCTGAGTATTGTGCTTAATTTTTATGTAAAAAGTCATTTTGGAAAAGCTAAATCAGGATTTATTTTTTCCAAGATGATTTGCAAAAATTGCTCGGCTTTGTCGAGTATAAACTTGAGTGATGATGCCAAAAAGGGCGTTATGATTCATTGATTACATTGGATTAAATCTAATGTAGTAATAACGTACCGACTGGACAAAGTGCCAATTGGGTGTTTAATGCCATTTTACAATTTTGGTGTTATCAATCATGGGTGTGCTTAAAAGGCAACCCGTAATGTTTTTGCAATAGGAAATGGGTCCACAAATGCAAGAAGTTGCTGACGCATTGCGTCTTGACACTGAACTTTCCGCTGATAGTGCAGCGTATATTGAAGAGCTTTACGAGCAGTACCTATCCTCCCCAACCTCCGTCGATGAGGATTGGCGCCAGTATTTCGATAAATTCCCTAAAGGTGACCAACCTCACGGTTCAGTGCGTGAGCAGTTCCTTTTACTTGGTCGTAACTCCAGTCGCGTTAAACCAGTGGTTCAAAGTACAGTAAGTACTGAGCATGAACGTCGTCAAATTGGTGTATTGCAACTAATTGCTGCATACCGTAACCGTGGTCACCAAAAAGCTAAACTCGATCCACTTGGTCTTGCAAAACGCGAAGACGTGCCAGACCTTGACTTAGCTGCACATGGTTTAACCAAGTCTGATCTAGATACTGTGTTTAATACGGGGAACTTGGCGATTGGTAAGACAGAGGCTACGCTGGGCGAAATGGTTAATGCCATGGAAGCTACGTACTGTGGTTCCATTGGTGCAGAATATATGCACATTGTGGATACCAAAGAAAAGCGCTGGATTCAACAACGTCTTGAAGGGGCGCGTGGTCAGTTCAATTTTAACAAAGACCAGAAAAAAGGCTTTTTAGAGCGTTTAACTGCTGCCGAAGGTCTGGAAAAATATTTAGGCAATAAATACGTTGGTGCAAAACGTTTTGGTTTGGAAGGGGGTGAATCTTTCATTCCTATGATGAATGAAATCATCCAACGTGCAGGTTCAGTCAGTTGTAAAGAAGTTGTGATTGGTATGCCACACCGTGGTCGTCTCAATCTACTTGTGAATATTTTGGGTAAAAACCCAGCTGAACTTTTCGGTGAGTTTGAAGGTAAAGCACTGCATAAAAAAGGTTCAGGTGATGTGAAGTATCACCAAGGTTTTTCATCAAATGTCATGACACCAGGTGGTGAAGTGCATTTGGCTTTGGCATTTAACCCATCTCATTTGGAAATTGTTGGGCCTGTGGTTGAGGGTTCGGTCCGCGCACGTCAGGTTCGTCGTCGTGACATCGGTGGCGATGATGTACTTCCGATCATTGTTCATGGTGATGCAGCGTTTGCAGGTCAGGGTGTGAATCAGGAAACCTTCCAGATGTCACAAACCCGTGGTTATACAGTGGGTGGTACAGTTCATATCATCGTTAATAACCAAGTTGGTTTCACCACTTCTGATCCACGTGATGCACGTTCTACTGAATACTGTACTGATGTGGCTAAAATGGTTCAATCTCCAATTTTCCATGTCAATGGTGATGATCCTGAAGCAGTTGCATTTATTGCACAGTTGGCACATGACTTCCGTCATACCTTCCGTAAAGATGTGGTGATTGATCTATTCTGTTATCGTCGTCGTGGTCACAATGAGGCAGATGAGCCATCTGCAACTCAACCATTGATGTATCAAGTCATTAATAAGAAAGCGACAACACGCACTTTGTATGCTGATCAACTGGTTCAGGAAAAAATTCTTGATCGTGCTGAAGCAGACAAAATGGTTGAAGATTATCGTTCAGATCTTGAAGCAGGTAATCATGTCGCCAATGCATTGGTACTCGAACCGAACACTAAAATGTTTGTGGACTGGAAACCTTATTTAGGTCATGAGTATACCGATGTTTGGGATACCACATTTGATATCGGTCGCTTGAAAGAATTAGGCGAAGGCATGCGCAAATTGCCTGAAGGCTTTGTGATGCAACGTCAAGTGTCTAAGGTGATTGATGACCGTTTGAAAATGCAAACGGGTGAGATGCCATTGAACTGGGGCGCTGCTGAAACTTTAGCCTATGCAACGCTGGTAGATGAAGGTTATCTGGTTCGTATTACAGGTGAAGACGTTGGTCGTGGTACGTTCTCGCATCGTCACGCCAAATTGCATAATCAGGTAGATGGCTCGACATATATTCCACTATGTCATGTCAAAGAAAATCAGCCACGTTTTGCAATTTATGATTCACTTCTTTCAGAAGAAGCGGTTCTTGCATTTGAATATGGTTATGCAACCACAATTCCACATGGTTTAATCATCTGGGAAGCACAATTTGGTGACTTTGCCAACTGTGCGCAGGTCGTGATTGACCAGTTTATCGCATCTGGTGAAACCAAATGGGAGCGTGTTTGTGGCTTAACTATGCTCCTTCCACATGGTTATGAAGGTCAGGGTCCTGAACATTCTTCTGCACGTTTAGAGCGTTTCTTACAGTTATGTGCTGAAGAAAATATGCAGGTATTAACCCCTACAACACCAGCGCAAATTTTCCATGCATTACGTCGTCAGGCTATTCGTCCAATTCGTAAGCCAATGATCGTCATGTCACCAAAATCATTACTTCGTCATAAATTGGCAACTTCAACTTTGGATGAGCTAGCCACTGGTACGTTCCAGACTGTAATTGATGAAGTCGATCAAGTGAATAAATCTGACGTTACTCGCATCGTGTTATGTGGTGGTAAAGTTTATTATGACTTGCTTGAAAAACGTCGTGAAGCAGAATTGAATAATGTTGCAATTGTACGTATTGAACAATTGTATCCATATCCAGAAAAACGTTTAGCGGAAATTCTGGCAGCATATCCAAACGTGAAAGAGTTGGTTTGGTGCCAAGAAGAGCCGAAGAACCAAGGCGCATGGTTATTCATCGCACCGCGTTTATATGATGATGTATTAAAATCTGGTAAACAAATTCGTATTAGCTACGCAGGTCGTGAAGCTTCTGCTGCACCGGCTTGTGGTTCAGCTTATTTGCATGCAAAACAACAGGCTCAGCTCATCAATGATGCACTTGCAATTCAGGCTGACCAATCAGGAGAGACTAAATAATGGCAACCGAAATCAAAGCACCGGTATTCCCAGAGTCAGTTGCGGACGGGACAATTGCGACCTGGCACAAAAAAGTAGGGGAAGCGGTATCACGTGACGAAGTGATCTGTGATATTGAAACTGACAAAGTTGTTTTAGAAGTTGTTGCTCCTGCTGATGGTCAAATTTCGGCAATTATTAAAAATGAAGGCGACACAGTTCTTTCTGATGAAGTCATTGCACAGTTTGAAGAAGGTGCAGTTTCAGGTGCATCTTCGACTCAAGCAGTTCAAAGCGAAGAGAAAGTAGAACAAGCTTCGGCTAAAACTGAAGCGGGTGCTGCTCCTGTGGTGGAACGCGCTCAACCTGTTGCCGATCAAGCTCCAGCTGTTCGTAAAGCACTGACTGAATCAGGTGTAAATCCTGCTGATGTACAAGGCACAGGTCGTGGTGGTCGTATCACGAAGGAAGATGTAGCGAATCATCAAACTAAACCTGCTGCACAACCATTAAGTGTTGCGGTTGGTGAGCGTATTGAAAAACGTGTTCCAATGACGCGTCTTCGTAAACGTGTTGCTGAGCGTCTATTGTCTGCAACTCAAGAAACTGCAATGTTGACGACATTTAATGAAGTGAACATGAAACCAGTAATGGATATGCGTAAGCAATATAAAGACGCATTTGAAAAACGTCATGGTGCACGTCTTGGTTTTATGTCATTCTTCGTAAAAGCGGCAACTGAAGCGCTTAAACGTTATCCAGCAGTTAATGCATCAATTGACGGCGATGACATTGTGTATCACGGTTACTACGATATCGGTGTTGCTGTTTCTTCTGATCGCGGTCTTGTCGTGCCAGTTTTACGTGATACTGATCGTATGAATTATGCAGAAGTTGAAAATGGGATTGGTGCTTTTGCTGCAAAAGCACGTGATGGTAAATTATCGATTGAAGATATGACGGGTGGTACGTTTACCATTACCAATGGTGGTACATTCGGTTCATTACTGTCTACTCCAATTATCAACCCGCCACAAACTGCAATTCTGGGTATGCACAAGATCCAAGAACGTCCAATGGCAGTCAATGGTCAAGTTCAAATCCTGCCAATGATGTATCTTGCATTATCTTATGACCATCGCCTCATCGATGGTAAAGAAGCGGTAGGTTTCTTGGTAACGATTAAAGAATTGTTGGAAGAACCAGCAAAACTTATTCTTGACCTTTAATTTCTTGCGAATCATAAAACTCAGATAGAGCGATCCTCTATCTGAGACTTGGAGATAACAATGTCTCAACAGTTTGATCTTGTTGTAATCGGTGGTGGCCCGGGTGGCTATGAAGCAGCAATTCGTGCTGCGCAACTTGGTTTTAAAGTTGCTTGTATTGAAAAACGTATTCATAAAGGTAAACCTTCTTTAGGTGGGACTTGCCTAAATGTAGGTTGTATCCCATCTAAAGCTTTACTTGATTCTTCACATCACTATGAAGATACATTGCATCATTTAGGTGATCATGGCATTACCACTGGTGAAGTGAATATTGACATTGCGAAAATGCTAACTCGTAAAGACAAAGTTGTTGATAACTTAACGGGTGGTGTTGCTCAATTACTTAAAGGTAATGGCATCGAGTGGTTACAAGGCTCTGGTAAATTATTTGCAGGTAAAAAAGTTGAATTCACTCCATTTGAAGGTGAAACTCAAATTTTAGAGCCAAAATATGTCATTCTGGCATCTGGTTCTGTGCCTGTGAATATTCCAGTTGCCCCTGTTGACGAAGACTTAATTGTTGATTCAACTGGCGCGCTTGAGTTTGCAGAAGTTCCTAAACGTCTGGGTGTGATTGGTGCAGGTGTTATCGGTCTTGAGCTAGGTTCTGTATGGCGTCGTTTAGGTTCAGAAGTTGTCGTGTTTGAAGCACTTGATAGTTTCTTGCCAATGGCTGACAAAGCACTGTCTAAAGAATTCCAAAAAATCCTGACTAAACAAGGTCTGGACATTCGCATTGGTGCTAAAGTTTCTGGTACCGAAGTGAATGGTCGTGAAGTGACTGTTAAATATTCACAAGGCGGCGAAGACAAACAACAAGCATTTGATAAATTAATCGTTTGTGTGGGTCGTAAGCCGTATGCTGAAGGTTTATTGGCAGAAGATTCTGGCATTAAATTAACAGATCGTGGTTTTGTTGAAGTAAATGATCAATGCTTAACATCGGTTGAGGGTGTTTATGCAATTGGTGACTTGGTTCGCGGTCCAATGCTTGCACATAAAGCAATGGAAGAAGGTGTGATGGCTGTGGAGCGTATTCATGGTCATGCTGCACAAGTGAACTACGACACGATTATTAGCGTAATCTACACACATCCAGAAGCCGCTTGGGTGGGTTTAACTGAAGAAGCCGCTAAAGAAAAAGGTCATGAAGTTAAAACAGGTCAGTTCCCATTTGCAGTCAATGGTCGTGCGTTAGCAGCTGGCGAAGCTTCTGGTTTTGTCAAGTTTGTTGCTGATGCAAAAACAGATCGTTTGCTGGGTATGCATGTCATTGGTCCTGGTGCTTCTGATATTGTCCATCAAGGGATGATTGCACTTGAGTTTGTATCTTCTGTTGAAGATCTTCAGTTAATGACATTTGCTCATCCAACATATTCTGAAGTGGTGCATGAGGCTGCGCTCGCAGTCGATGGTCGTGCCATTCACGCGATTCAACGTAAACGTAAGTAATTTTTAAAAAGAGCGGTTAGTCCGCTCTTTTCTCATTATTCACAGTCATGATTGCTGTGAATAAGCAGAAGAACATAACAATCAATATTACTGTGAAGGATGTTTAATTATTGATTGTTATTAATAAGGGCAGAAGTAAAATAGGTAAATAAATGAACTTACATGAGTATCAAGCAAAAGCGTTATTGAAAAAATACGGAGTACCAGTCCAGGAAGGGATTCTTGCAAAAAATGCTGCGGAAGCAGTCGCTGCATTTGAACAGCTTGGCGGTAAATTTGCCGTGATTAAAGCGCAAGTGCATGCTGGTGGTCGTGGTAAAGCAGGCGGCGTAAAAGTCGTGAAGTCAAAAGAAGAAGCTGCTGAAGTCGCAAATGAATTAATTGGCAAAAATCTGATTACTTATCAGACCGATGCAAATGGCCAGCCAGTAAATAGCGTATTGGTTTGTGAAGATGTCTATCCTGTCGAACGCGAGTTATACTTGGGTGCGGTTGTAGACCGTTCGACTCGACGTGTAACGTTCATGTCTTCAACTGAAGGCGGCGTAGAAATCGAGAAAGTTGCTGAAGAAACTCCAGAAAAAATCATTAAAACAACGGTTGATCCTCTTGTTGGATTACAACCATTTCAAGCGCGTGAAGTTGCGTTTGCATTAGGTCTAAAAGACAAACAAGTTAATCAGTTTGTAAAATTAATGACAGGTGCTTATCAGGCATTTGTCGAAAATGATTTTGCATTATTTGAAATCAATCCACTTTCTGTTCGTGAAAATGGTGATATTTTGGCGGTGGATGCCAAAATTGGTATTGATTCAAACGCATTATATCGTCTGCCTGAAATCGCGGCATCTCGTGATAAGTCACAAGAAAATGAGCGTGAACTCAAAGCCTCCGAATTTGAGCTTAACTATGTTGCGCTTGAAGGTAACATCGGTTGTATGGTCAATGGTGCTGGTCTTGCGATGGCAACTATGGACATCATCAAGCTATATGGTGGGCAACCTGCGAACTTCCTTGATGTAGGTGGCGGTGCAACTAAAGAGCGTGTGATTGAAGCGTTTAAATTGATTCTTGCGGATACTTCTGTTCAAGGTGTTTTAATCAATATCTTCGGTGGTATTGTACGTTGTGACATGATTGCTGAAGCAATTATTGCAGCCGTTCAAGAGGTAAATGTAACTGTACCTGTGGTTGTTCGTTTAGAAGGGAACAATGCTGAACTCGGTGCAAAAATCCTTGATGAATCTGGTTTGAAATTAACTTCTGCGAACGGTTTATCTGATGCGGCAGAAAAAATTGTTGCTGCGGTAAAAGGCTAAGGGAGTATCAATCATGAGCGTATTAATTAATAAAGACACTAAAGTATTGGTACAAGGTTTTACAGGTAAAAACGGTACATTTCACTCAGCGCAAGCGCTTGAGTACGGCACAAAAGTAGTCGGTGGTGTAACTCCAGGTAAAGGTGGTACAACTCATCTCGATTTACCTGTATTTAATACCATGAAAGATGCAGTACGTGAAACCGGTGCAGATGCTTCTGTGATTTATGTACCAGCTCCTTTCGTTTTAGATTCAATTGTTGAAGCAGTTGATTCTGGTGTTGGTCTGATTGTGGTGATCACTGAAGGTGTTCCAACTTTAGATATGTTGAAAGCGAAGCGTTACCTTGAAACCAATGGTAATGGTACTCGCTTAGTTGGTCCTAACTGCCCAGGGGTGATTACACCTGGCCAATGTAAAATCGGGATTATGCCTGGTCATATTCATCAGCCAGGACGTATCGGCATTATCTCACGTTCTGGTACATTGACCTATGAAGCCGTTGCTCAAACTACGAAGCTTGGTTTAGGTCAGTCGACTTGTATCGGTATTGGAGGTGACCCAATTCCAGGTATGAACCAGATTGATGCACTTAAATTATTCCAAGACGATCCTGATACTGATGCAATCATCATGATCGGTGAGATTGGTGGTACCGCAGAAGAAGAAGCTGCTGAATATATCCAGTCGAATGTAACCAAGCCTGTTGTGGGTTATATCGCAGGTGTTACTGCACCTAAAGGTAAGCGTATGGGGCATGCTGGCGCAATTATTTCTGGTGGTAAAGGTACTGCTGAAGAGAAATTTGCAGCATTTGAAAAAGCGGGAATGGCATATACCCGTAGTCCAGCAGAACTTGGTTCAACCATGTTACAAGTATTGAAAGAGAAAGGTTTAGCTTAAGCTTAGCTTAAAATTTTAATACCCAAAAAACCTCCTGATCCATCAGGAGGTTTTTTATTATTAAGTTAATCTAAAATTACAATAATATTATTGGGTTGATTAACATAAAAAAACATAAATAACGAGGCTAAAAAGGGAAATAAACACTAAAAACAAATATTATGTGACGTATTTCACATATTTTTATTAAGTAGGTTTAAAAGCTGTTCTTATGAGAAAAAAAATAAGTTTCCGTTATATCGGGATCATAAGTTTATATTCAATAACGACGATCAGTTTTGCGATAACGCCTCAGGATCAACAACGTGAAGCGATTATTGCCGAAATTAAACAAGGCAAACTTGAGACGGGTCTTGCAAAGCTAGAAAGCTTAAGAGCGCGTTATCCTAATGACCAAAGGATTTTGGCAGATGACATCATTGTCCGTTATCAAAATAATGCTTTTGGGTTGGAACAGATCAGCTTAGTTAAAAATTTGAATTTACAAACTTATCCTGAGTATGGTCAGTTAGTCTTGATTAAAGCTTTACGTGATTTAAAGCAGCTTGATCTTGCACAATACTATGCACAACAATTTAATCAACGGCATTTTTCTAATGACATACAGTTGTTGTTGGGAATTATCCAAGCTGAATCGAAAAAAAATGCGCAAGCACAGGCTAGTTTAAAATCGATACATTTGAAATCTTTGAATGCAGAACAGCTTGCTCAGTTAGCTTATGCATATCGCTTGTTGAATATGCCTGTAGAGGCTTTACAGGCAGCAAATTTAGCAATTGCAGCTCCTCAACCTAGTCGTAATATTCAAGAACAGTATATATACGCCTTAATACTCAATAGTGATTTTCGTAGTGCTGAACACTATATCCAGCAACATCGGCTTGAACAAAAAATTCCTCACATTCGCTATACGGTCAAAACACAAGAGTTTTCCCAGAAAATTAAAAACGCAATTCAATATTATAAGGTGAAAAATTATCAGGGGGAGGTTTCTGAGTCATATCTTATATTGGATCAAGTCCTTGCTCAAATGCAAGCTTATGAATCTGAGTTACCGAATGATCCGACATTGCGACGTTTATTTTATTACGATTATATTTATGCACTTAATTTCCGTGATCGCGATTTAGAGGCTATTCAAACACTCAGCAAGCTGGATCAATCCTATGAGCAGATGCCACCTTATGTGCGCCATGCGGCTGCAAATTCATATTTAAAAGTCAGACAGCCTGCGCAGGCAGAATATCTATATAAGAGTTTATTAACAGAAAAAAATTATCCTGATTATAGTGTTTATTCAGGTTTGTATTATGCACTGATTGAGCAAGAAAAATTTGATGAAGCCAATAAGCTGATACAGGAGATGGATCAGCTTTTGCCTACATTCCGTTATAGTGATGCAAAGGGGGCGGATAAAACTACCCATGAAGATCGTGCAGAGTATTTAGCTTTGAAAGGCTTAAATTATGCATATCGAAATGAACAAGCCAAAGCAGAGCGCTATTTTCAAGATTTAGTCGCAAAGGCACCCAATAATATCGGTTATCAAAACAATTTAGCCACGGTACAACGTTGGCGAGAAAAACCACTCACTTCATCGGCAACCTTATCTCAATTTAATGGTATAGAGCCTGTTTCCATCAGCACTTTAGTCAATCAAATGCAAAATAATCAGGCTCTTGGCCGTATAGCTGACTGGCGTGAACAAAATCAATTATTAACGCTGACTACACCAGACGATACTGGCGTACAACAAAGTAAAAAGGAACTCGAAGATCGTAATCACGCTTCAATACAACATCAAAGTACATTTTCCAGAAGCCGTGCCGATCAACCAGAAGTTTTACAAAATTTAACGGGTTCGTCTGAGAGAGAACATCAAACACGGATCAATTCACCTTGGTTTGCTGATGATTATCGTGCCTATGTTGATCTCGTACAACGTAAAGCAGAATTTAAAGGCGAAAACTTAACAGATGAACGCTATGGTGTGGGGTTGGAGTGGGCAAATAATCGGCGCTGGGCAAATCTACAATTAAGCCAGCGTTCACATTCCAATGATGTCGGGATTCAACTTGATTGGTCACACTGGCTTAATGATCATTGGCAATATGTGTTAGGTTTCGACAGTCAAGCTGATATTCCGCTACAGGCGCTTAAACAGGGCGATGAGGGTAAAGCTTATAAGACACAGTTGCTTTGGCAAGCCAATGAGTCTAGAAAAGCGGGTTTAGCTTATCAATTTACTGATATTGATGATGGCAATCATCGGCATGAAATCGTGGGCTATTTTAGCCAGCAAATTTATCAAGCGCCGCACCATATTACCCAAATTATTTTAAGAAATGAGTACGATAAAAATTCAGATGTTCAGGTGAATTATTTTAATCCACGTTATAGCAATAGTGCAGAAGTGATTTTGACTCATGACTGGATGACTTGGCGCAATTATGAACGTCATTTCAGCCAGCATTTTGAAGTGGGCACAGGTACATTTTCACAAGCTGATTATTCAACCAAAGCTTTATTTAATATTCTGTATCGACACGATTGGCAATTATCCAGAACTTGGTCGATGAATTATGGCATCGGTTGGTCAAATCATCCTTACGATGAAGAAAATGAACATAAAACATACGCCCAATTTGGTTTTGAAGGACGATTCTGATGCTCAAAAAGTTAAACATAATGATGGTTTTGGTATTGCTGAGTCCTTCCGTAAGTTTATATGCAAAAGAGATCAAAGAAGATGCTGAACTGCATACACAGGGGCAGTTTGTCACACTGACCTTTCATGATGTACGTGATGAGGTTGCGGTGAATGGCGATCGAGATAGTTATGCAATTAGTAGTAAGAATTTAGCTCAATTTTTGGCTTGGCTGAAACAATCCGACTGGAATGTAATTCGGCTTGAAGATGTCTGGCAAGCACGCGAACACAAGGTCGCATTACCTGACAAAGCAGTATTATTGACATTTGATGATGGTGCATTGAGTAGCTATAGCCGTGTTTATCCTCTACTTCAACAGTATCAGGTTCCTGCTGTTTTTGCGATCGTGACAAGCTGGATCAATGGTAACAATCACGATGCATATGAAGCTTATGGTCAAGGTAATTTGATGAATTGGCAGCAGATGCGTGAGATGGAAAACTCACATTTAGTCGAATTTGTTTCACATTCGGAAAACTTACATAAAGGGATCTTGGCAAATCCACAACAAAATATGGAACCCGCTGCCATTACCCGCCAATATTTACCTGCACAACAAAGCTATGAAACTGATGAGGTTTATCATCAGAGAATATTAAGTGATTTAAAAAAATCAAAGACTATTTTAGATCAAAAATTGGGGATCAATACCAAAGCGATCTTTTGGCCGTATGGTGCAGTGACTGGAGAAACTGAACAGTTGGCTAAACAAGCAGGTTTACCGCTTTCCTTTAGTTTAGGCGATGTTTCGGTTCGTGAAAGCTCGATCCAGACATATCAGCGTGCAATTGCGATTGGAAATCCAGTACCTGAAGAGTTACATGCACAAATGCTTGGATTTCTTGAAGATATTCGACGGCCTTCTAAAGATAGAAGAAGCCTCATTGCAATGGATCCAACCGAGCTGGTGGATGCTGATGGAACTTTAGATGATAAAAAATTAGGTCAAATGCTAGAGCAGTTGGCGAGTTTAAAGACCAATGCAATCATATTTAAAGTCGTTGTCGATCAAAATCAGGATGGAAAAATAGACAGTGCATTTTTTCCAACTCATTTATTGCCACATTATCAGGATGTACTTAACCGAATGATCTGGCAAGCAAGAACAAGAATTGGGCAACAGGCTTATGTAGAATTACCGCTTGATTTAGAAACAAAACAACAGATTTCGCTTGCGAGTTTGACTGAGGACTTATTCAAGAACAATAGTTCATTGGATGGCCTGATTCTCAATGTACAAAATCATCTGGATTGTGCGTTGCAAACTCAATCTTGGGATCAGCAATGTCAGCAAAATATTCAACAGATATTCAAAATCAAAGAACAAGTGAAAGCTAAAGCCAATGGCCTGATCAATATCAGCACCAATTTTCGTACTGTCATTAAAGTAAAACCTGAGATTTCACAATTTAATGGATTAGAGCCACTGCTTGAACAAGGTCTAATGTATAGCAATTTGATTTATGTTGAGCTGGATCCATTGCATGCACCTAATACATTTAAAGCTTTTGTAAAAGCCAGTCAACCATTAAGCAGCCTACAAAAACAACGCTTAATGGTGGGGTTTGATATTTCGCCACAACAGACAAAAGATTGGAATATTTATAAAACAGCCTATCAACAGCTTAAAAGCTTAGGTATACAAAAACTGGGTGTCGAACATTATCAATTGAATCAGGGGCGGACCATTCAGGAAGATTTATATGTTGATTTAAGCTTGAATGATTCTCCATTGAATTATAACGATCCTTATATTCTTGATTCTAAAGCGGAGCACAAATAATGTTTGAATTGAGTCAGCTCCGTACCAGTGATGTTGTGTTTGGTTTTGCTTTTTTATATCCGTTATTTATGGCTTGGGCATGGATTGCTGGGGGACTATGGTTTTATTTTAAACGTGAGTTTAATCAGCCAGATCATCCGAGTCCTAGTCGGGAAGGCTGTAGCATCCTTATTCCTTGTTTTAATGAGGAAAAGCAAGTTCGGCAAACTATTCGTTACGCCTTACAAAGTCAGTATCCGACTTTCGAAGTGATTGCGATTAATGACGGTAGTTCTGATCGCACGGGCGAAATATTAAATGAACTGGAAAAACAACATCCACAATTACGTGTTGTGCATTTGGCAGAAAATCAGGGTAAAGCGCATGCTTTAAAAGCAGGCGCGATGGTGAGTCAGTATGAATATTTAGTGTGTATCGATGGAGATGCTTTGCTTCATCCTTACACAGCACTTTGGATGATGCATCATTTAACGACTTATCCACGGGTTGGTGCAGTGACAGGAAATCCACGCATTATTAATCGCTCTAGTGTTTTAGCTAAAATACAAGTCGGTGAGTTTTCTTCTATTATTGGACTGATCAAACGGGCGCAGCGAACTTACGGACGTTTATTCACGGTATCGGGTGCCATTGTGGGATTTCGTAAAGTGGCTCTGGATCGTATTGGCTATTGGCGCGACGATATGATTACTGAAGATATTGATGTTTCTTGGCGCTTGCAGTTCGATCATTGGGACCTGCATTATGTCCCGCAGGCATTATGTTATATCTATATGCCTGAAACTTTTAAAGGACTATGGAAGCAACGTCTACGCTGGGCGCAAGGCGGGATTGAAGTTATTTTCGCTTATGTGCCTAAAATATTTAAATGGCGACTACGCCGTATGTGGCCGATTGCATTTGAGGCATTAATCAGCGTCATTTGGGCATATGTGATGTTTAGTATCTTTGTATTATATTTCTATGGTTTATTTTTTAGCTTGCCTGGAGAATGGGCGATTCAGTCTCTCTGGCCACAGTGGTATGGCGTAATTTTAGGATTGACCTGTTTAATCCAGTTTTTAGTAAGTTTGCTGATTGATCGTCAATATGATCGCCGACATTTTCGCAATTATTTCTGGGTGATCTGGTATCCACTTTTTTTCTGGATATTGGCCATGCTATCGACTGTCGTGGCATTACCAAAAACGATTTTTAAAACTCAGAAGCGAGCACGTTGGGTGAGTCCAGATCGCGGTTTTGGTACTGAGAAAGAATATGAAAAATAATCCTATAAAATCAGATATTCATTCTGAACTGCATTCAGTTGATATTCCAGAATATATTGATCGACCAGAATATGTAAAAAATAAATGGGCTGGATTTTCATTACAAATTTTAGGGTGGAGTTTATGGATGTGGCTGATTATGCCGCTCTTTACTATTTTACTGTGGTGGTTTGAAGGACAGAATATTTATAAGCAGCTGTTTTTATCATTAAACAATAATGGTCGATACAGTCTATATATGTTAGTCAGCTGTATTATGGTTTTAATCATGATTTTGTTCGTTTGGGCTTCTTATAACTGGATACGTTTTTATAATGTTCAACGACGAAATATACCAGAACCCGCAACAGAAGCTCAGATTGCGCAAAGTTTTAATTTAAATGTATGTGATATTCATATGATGAAAAGTTCCAAGAATATAACGATACATTTTGATGATGACGGTAATTTAGTAAAATATGAAACGACGGCTTAATATAGTTTGAGCAGTTTGTAATGATGTGATTATAAATGCGATCCAAGGATCGCATTTATAGTTGATAAACCTAAGTTTTAAGAGTTTGGTTGCGATTTTAAACTTTGGGTTAAACCGTTAATATCGCCACCCTGTAACCCCAGTTCACTCATTAAACTATCAATTAAAGGGGCTTGTGAGCGATAGCGTAGCGCACTGTTGACCACTTGGTCAGATAAAGAGGTTTGAGCATTTTCTTGTGTTTCAGTTGTAATTGAACCACCTGCAAAACCATTTAAACCATTCACTTGTAGAATTTTGATGTCATCAATATTTTCCATTGGTTTAACGCTTTCACGAATAATTTCAGGTAGATATTTCATTAAAGCCAGTCGAATCTGCATTTCGGTTGATAGAACATTCGATGCTTCATTGACAGCACGAGTACCTTCAGCATCTACTTGATATTGTTTTTCCTGAGCCTGAGCAAGTAGCATTTTGGCATCAGATTCCCCTTTAGCTTTCAACCGTAATTTTTCAGCATCTGCTTCAGCGGCAATTCGTACAGCTTCAGCATCATCTACCGCAGCTTGTTTAGAAGCCTCTGCAGCAACCGTAATAGCAATTGCATCTTTTTCAGCCGCTTGTTTTGCTGCGACTAACTCGACCGCTTTTTCACGCTCTGCACGTTGGGTTTCACGAACGGTCAATACTTCTTCTTCGGCTTTTACTGCGGCTGCACGAGCCTGATCTGCCAATGCTTTGGCTTCAGATTCAGCACGGGACTTTTCAGCAATGGCAATCGCGCGATCTTGTTCGGCCAGTTCAATCGTTTTCTTTTGCTCAACCTGAGCTTTTTGAATTAATTGAGCTTTTAAAATATTTTCATTTTCGACATCACGAGCAGAAGCAATACGTTTGATTTCAACTTCCCGTTCAGCAGCAATTCGTGCTTCTTCCGCTTCGCGTTTTTTTGCTGCTTCTTGTGACGCGATTTCCGCGAGTTGTTCAGCACGACGAATCGAAATCTCACGTTCTTGTTGTAGTTTTGCATACTCTTCTTCACGCAAAATCTGCAAGCGCGCCTGTTCAGTCTCAAGATTTTTGGCTTTAATTGCCAAATCTGCATCCTGTTCAATGTCATTGCGCTTTTTACGACGGTCTTCAATGGTTTCAGTCAGTTTGGTCAAGCCTTCTGCATCAAATGCATTTTGTGGATTGAAAAACTTAAAGCTGGTCTGATCAAGTCCTGTCAAAGATACAGTTTCCAGTTCCAGACCATTTTTAAATAAATCTTCAGATACAACTTGTTGAACTTTTTGTACAAAATCCACGCGTTTTTCATGTAACTCTTCCATCGCCATTTCAGCGGCAACGGCACGTAAAGAATCAACAAATTTACCTTCAACCAGATCTTTGAGTTCCTGAGGTGACATGGTTTTTTTACCCAGCGTTTGGGCCGCTGTGGCAATGGATTCGGCAGTCGGTTTAACCCGTACATAAAACTCTGCCATGACATCGACACGCATACGATCACGTGTAATCAGTGCCTGATCAGCCGCACGTTTTACTTCAAGACGTAAGGTGTTCATATTGACTGGAATAATTTCATGTAAAACAGGAAGCACAATTGCCCCACCATTTAAAATGACTTTTTCGCCCCCAAAGCCTGTGCGTACAAAAGAAACTTCTTTGCTTGAACGTCGATAAAGACGCGCGATAATGATGCCAATAATCACAAGGGCAACAAGAATGATGCCAGCAAAAATGAGAATCTCAAAAAAAGCAGAATTAAACATATTATTGTCTCTTAATCATTTGTAAGTTGAGAAATCGCATGAAAACCGAGTTTGGTTTTTCTAGTTAAAATAACGACTTGTCCCTGTTGAAAGCTTTCATCTTGTTCTGGTTCAACCAATACATAATGCGTTTGCCCGAATCGGTCTTTTACTTTAGCTTGGGCAGGTGAATTGGCTCGGGCAGTACCTAAAATGATTTTTGCTTGTTGCCCAATCAAATCCTCACTATAAATTGCTGTAGTTTCATCTTTAGGAATGATTTTGCTGACTAAAGCAGAAGCCCAACGTACACAAGGCATTGATAAAAAAAGTACCGCAGGGGCAATCAGCCATACTGAAAAATAATGTTCAGTGAAGGTGTAAAACGTGCCCTGTATGATAAAACCAGTGAGAGCATAAGTCGTAAGAAAAACAATTAACCAAATTAATAAGGGGATTCTACCCAGATACAGCCAGTCAAAAAAATGCCAGAATATGCCTTGATCGGCATCTAAGTCGACATTAGGTTGGTAGTCGTTTAACTGCTCTGGAAGAAATTGATCTAAAACTTGAGATGAACCTCCAAGCACAAGCAAAATAAGTTCAAGTATTCCAATAGCAAAACATAAAACTAAACTAATGCTGAAAATATAATTTGAAGGATGAGTAAATAAGTCCCACAACATAAATCGGCTCTTTATTTTATTGAATTAAATTATTGTTATTACAGTATTTTCACTAGTAATTTAAAAAAGATAACATTTATCATTTATAAAGTCTATTCTAAGTCTATCAATTTTATTCAATTTGTTTTCAACGGCAATTTAAATAGCAAAAGACCTCAAGTAAAGATTCTAATTTTTAATAATTAACAGACAAGGTATGAAATATATGTTTTACTACAAGAGTAAATTTTAAACAAAAAAAAGCGCAATGATTGGGGTGATCATTACGCAGAACAACGAATCTGTTATAAACAGTTTCGGTTAAGGAGAAATGTCATGAAATTGGGGAAATTCATAACTTTCATGACTCATAGTAATTTTATAACCGACCAAATTCATTGGTATTCACGTTAATTAGTGTTAAATCACGTTAATAAACCGATTATTTTGTGAGCTTCATATCATTTAAATAATTCATTGGTATTTCTTTAGGGAATATCATTTATAAAAAAAGCTCTTAATCATAAGAGCTTTTAAATTAAATAATGATTCAATTTAGAATTTAAATAAGCCTAATCCATCTTTGACTTCATCTAATGTATTTTGAGTAATGATCCGGCATTTTTCAGTACCATCTCGCAATACATCCATAATGTAATCTGGATCTTTCGCTAATTCTTCACGGCGTTCACGGATTGGGCTGATTAAATCTTTTAAAATACCTTCAAGGCGTTTTTTCACCGTACCATCACCTAAACCACCACGACGATAATGTGCTTTTAATTCCTCGACTTCTTCTGAGTTTGGATCAAAAGCATCTAGGTAAGTAAATACAATATTCCCTTCAATCTGCCCTGGATCTTCAATACGTAAATGGTTTGGGTCGGTATACATGGCATTTACGGCTTTTTTAATGTCTTTATCCGAAGCATTTAAAACAATGGTATTGCCCAATGATTTAGACATTTTGGCTTTACCATCAAAACCTGGTAAACGTGCCATATTGGAGAGGAGAGTTTTACATTCAGGCAATAAATCCTGGCCAATTTGACGATTGACACGACGAACAATTTCATTGGTCTGTTCAATCATAGGAATTTGGTCTTCACCCACAGGCACGACAGTCGCTTTAAATGCTGTGATATCAGCAGCTTGAGCAACTGGATAGCATAGGAAACCAGCGGGAATATCACGCTCAAAGCCACGCATCTGAATTTCAGATTTGATGGTTGGATTGCGTTCGAGACGTGCTACGGTTACAAAGTTGAGATAAAGCATGGTCAATTCATTCAGTGCTGGTAAGCAAGACTGAACGCAAATAGTGGTTTTAGCAGGATCGATCCCAACTGCTAAATAATCCAGCGCAACTTCTAAGATATTACGGCGCACTTTATCTGGATTATCTGCATTGTCTGTTAAGGCTTGGGCATCTGCCAATAATAAATGTTGATGATGACTATCCTGTAAACCTACACGTGAACGTAGTGAGCCTACAAAATGGCCTAAATGAAGCTGTCCAGTGGGACGGTCGCCAGTCAAAATAATTGGACGATGATCAAGATTACTCATTCTCTATTCCAAAGTAGTATGAATCTACATATCATTAAACGATTGAATAGGTGACATTGTACGGCATAAATTTTTTTAATGTCAGTCACATTAAAAAGAAGCCTAAAAAAATCTAAGGAAAATTAAATGGCGAGTAGTTTGCTTTTATTACTTGATGATATTGCCACAGTACTTGATGATGTTGCAGTCATGAGCAAAATGGCAGCAAAAAAAACGGCGGGCGTATTGGGTGATGATTTAGCATTAAATGCACAGCAGGTCAGTGGTGTACGCGCTGATCGTGAGCTTCCTGTGGTTTGGGGTGTTGCTAAAGGCTCATTTATTAATAAATTAATATTAGTACCTTTGGCATTACTGATTAGTGTGGTTGCACCTTGGCTGATTAATCCTCTGTTGATGATTGGTGGTTTATTCTTATGCTATGAAGGTGTTGAAAAAGTTCTTCATTCTCTACACCATAAAAAAGCCAGTACGCCTGAACAGGCTGCTGAGAAATTGCTCAAAGATGAAACAGATCTGGCAAATTATGAGAAAGAAAAGATCAAAGGTGCTATTCGTACCGACTTTATTTTGTCTGCCGAAATTGTGGTGATTTCGTTGGGTACTGTGGCAACTGCTGCATTTATGACTAAGGTTACGGTACTTAGTATTATTGCTGTGATTATGACAGCCGGAGTCTACGGTTTCGTGGCGCTAATTGTCAAAATTGATGATCTGGGACTTTATTTGACTCAGAAATCATCCAATATCAAACAAGGAGTGGGTCGGGCTTTACTGGCATTTGCCCCAAAGTTAATGAAGACGCTGACCATTGTCGGGACGATTGCAATGTTTCTCGTTGGAGGCGGTATTATTGCGCATACCATTCCATTGTTACATCACTTTACTGAAGATACCACAGACCATCTGGAGCTGATTCCAAACGTTGGTAATATTATTGGTGCGATAACTCCAACTTTGATTAATCTGGGAGTTGGGATTATTGCTGGTGCAATTGTATTAATGGTTGTAAGCTTGATACAAAAGCTGTGGCCAAAAAAATCAACTTCATAGAATTATTACGATAATAAAAGATAAGAGGTGAATGATGCGCTGGAAAGGTCGTCGAGTCAGTACCAATGTAGAAGATCGTCGTGGAGGCGGTGCTGCCAAAGCAGGTGGGATTAGTATTCTGGGTTTAATTGTGGCATTTGTGGCTTGGAAGTTTTTTGGTGTCGATCCACAAATGGCTTATCAGGCGACTAAAAGCGTTACTGAACAACAGCAGGTCAGTAATCAGGCTCCTCAGCAACTGACACCTGAACAAGAGGAAGCTTCTGAATTTGTGGGAACTGTATTGGCAGATACTGAAGATACTTGGGCCCCAATTTTTAAACAATTAGGTGGAAATTATACCCCGCCAAAATTAGTTATGTTCACTGGTGCCATTCGCTCGGGATGTGGTACTGCACAGTCTGCAATGGGACCTTTTTATTGTCCGGCAGATCAGAAAGTGTATATTGATACTGCCTTTTTTAAAGATATGCGTCAGCAAATGGGGATTTCGGGTGAAAAAAATCAGACTGAACTTTCCCGTCAAGATCAAGCGGGCGATTTTGCGCAGGCTTATGTGATTGCACACGAAGTTGGTCATCATGTGCAAAATTTACTGGGTATTTCTTCACAGGTGCAAAAAGCACAGGCGCAAGAGAGCCGTACTCAGGCCAATCAGCTTTCAGTCCGACTCGAGTTACAGGCGGATTGTTTCGCAGGAATATGGGCAAACCATAATCAACAAAGAACCCAGTTTTTAGAGCAGGGGGATATTGAAGAGGCGATGGATGCAGCGCAAAAAATTGGTGATGACTATTTGCAAAAACAAGCAACAGGTCACGTGGTACCAGACAGCTTTACTCATGGCACCAGTCAGCAACGTATGCATTGGTTTCAAGTTGGACTCAAAACTGGCGATTTAAACCAGTGCAATACATTTGAATCTAATCTCTAATAAAAAATAAAGGGCTTATCTAAGCCCTTTATTTTTAAGATTTATTCATGTTCATTATGCTGTGGAGGTGGATAACGGAATCCACGAGTTTTGTAGGCTAAATAGCCGACTCCAATCGCAGCCCAAATCAAACCAATTTTGAGCGCAAGTTGATCGATTTCAAGCCACATCATAAACACACTGGCAAAACCAAGTACAGGAATGACGATATAGTTAAAGATGTCTTTGATATTTTTGGTGCGTCCATCACGTAATGCATAGCGTGAAATCACAGAGAAGTTGACAAAACTAAACGCAGTTAACGCACCAAAGCTAATGAGATTAGCAATATGCTCAAAATCAAGGAAACCTGCCGCTAGTGCTACCACCCCTACAATGATGATGTTATAAGTAGGTGTATAAAGCTTAGGACTAATGTGTCCAAAGATTTTCTTGTTAATAACACCATCACGACCCATCACATACATTAAACGTGAAACACCGGCATGGGCTGAAATCCCTGATGCCATCACAGTGACAATGGCAAAATAAAGAATCACAGTTTGGAAAGTGATCCCACCAATTGCCAATAAAATTTCAGGCTGGGTTTCATCAATTTTCTTGAAGTAATTTGCAGGATCACTCGGGAAGTAAATCTGCATAAAATAGGTGCTCATAATAAAGATCACCCCTGCAATTAATGCAGTCAGGAAAATTGCTTTAGGTAATACTTTTTCAGTGTCCTTGGTCTCTTCCGCCAAAGATGACAATGCATCAAAGCCCGTAAATGAGAAACAAAGAATGGTTGCTCCCGTGATCAGTGCACCAATAGATGTCATCTCATTCCAGAAAGGTGCGATGCTCCATAGTTGGTATTGCGATTGATCCAGACTACCATCAGCATTGATGCCCTGAGTGAGCAGTAAATAGACTTTATAAGTAAAGTAGAAAATGACCCCAATCTGGATGAAAACAATCGTGCTGTTAAAACGCGCTACAAAACGCGCACCAAACAAATTGACCACAGTCATAATGATGGTTAAGCCAATGACCCAAATCCAGTTATTTACATCAGGAAAAAGAGCGCGCAAATAAATATCGGCCAAAATAATATTGACCAATGGAGAGAGTAAATAATCGAGCCATGATGACCAGCCCACCATAAACCCGACATTGGGATGAATGGATTTTTGTGCATAGGTATATGCTGAGCCAGCAGAAGGATAACGCCTAATCATATGTCCATAGCTGATGGACGTAAGTAAGATTGCAATTAAAGCAAAAATATATGACGTTGGTACATGTCCATGGCTATCTTGCGATACGAGACCAAACGTATCAAATACAGTCATGGGTTGAATGTATGCTAAACCGATAATAATGATGTGCCAGAGCACAAGATTTTTTTGCAGTTTAGCCGCAGGTTGAGTCCCAGTGTGAGTTGTCAACGGCGTATCCTCATAATCGTTGATCAAGGATCAGTCATGTCTGTTAAGGATCGTTTGAGACGAACGATCCCCCCTATATGAAAAAGTAAAGTGCGCCAATCTATCCTAAATCGATGCTGTTTGTCAGTAACTTTGTGGATTTTTTAGCAAATTTTTTGCCAATTTGCTTAAAATGGCGATGAATGAAAATCATAAAAAACAAAAAGAGCCTGAATGACTTGAGAATTCAGGCTCTTACTTAAAGTAACAACTGCTAATGCGTTTAAAATTACCATGCTTTTTGTAGAATGGCTTTTAAATCGTCAAAACTTGCTTCTTTTGGGTTGTAAATAATGGAACCATCATTGAGTGCTTTTTCTGCAATATCATCGAGTTGTGCTTCTGTCACTTTACCTGTTTCACGTAAATTACGTGGCAATTTGGTCATCATGAATAAGCGGTCACGCATTGCTAAAATAGTCGCAATGGCTTTTTCAGCACGAAGGTGAGCAGGGGTTTGGGCATAAATATCTGCACCAGCCAATGGGAGTAACAATTCGCCGATTTTGTTGCCATTTACTTCCTTGTTGTACTCAAGTACATACGGCAAGAACAAGTTCATGCAGAGACCGTGTGGTAAGTGTGCAACTGCACCTAATGCATGTCCAAGCGAATGTACTAAACCGACCATAGAGTTAGAGAATGCAATTCCACCCATTGTAGAGGCTTGTGCTAACTCTAAACGACCTTGTGTATCTGATGGGTTTTCGATGACATGAAACAAGTTTTCACTAATTTTCTTGATACCTGCGCTCGCATAGGCGTCGCTTAAAGGATTTGCCGCCAGACAGGTATAGGCTTCTACACAATGCGTCAGTGCATCCATACCGGTCATGGCTGTTAAATGTGCGGGTAGAGTTTGTGTCATACGCGGATCAAGAATCGCCGCATGTGGCATTAAATAATAAGATGCAAACGCAAGTTTTACATTCTTTTGCGTATCTGAAACCACTGCAACCATCGTGACTTCTGAACCTGTACCTGATGTGGTTGGAATCACAAAAAATGGTTTGAGTGGTTTGGGTAAGTTATGTGCCCCAGAATATTTGAGGAGATCGTGACCACCTTCAGAAACCAAAATATTGGTTGCCTTCGAAGTATCAATCACTGAACCACCACCGACTGCAATAATGGCATCACAATGATGATCTCTATAAAACTGAGCGGCATTACGAACGGTTTCCAGACTTGAATCTGGTGGCACATCATCAAAAATATAGCCGATTTCAGCATCAGTTGATGCAAAAGCCGCTTCGATTGGTTCAAGTAGTTTATTTGCTCTCACGCCTTTATCTGTAATGATCATTGGGCGTTTTGAACCTAAAGTCGCAAGTTCAAATGGAATGTGTTCTAAAGCAGCACTGCCTGCAATGACTTTAACTGGGCAAAAAAATTCATAATACGGTTTAGCCATTTTATACACTCCGTTTTAAGTATGACTGTGCGACTTTTAGATAGATATTGGCTGCTTCACTGAGTTTATCTTTCAAACTAAGCTCGGTTGGATATTGTTTTACGGCGAGCGATGCAACGACTTTTGGCAAGATTAGGGATTCCATTTTATTGAGGCAGCGTACCAATCGAATAGCACTGGAGACATCACCATCAGCAATCATACGGTCATTTGCAAACGCCTGTGCCGTACTTTCCTGAAATGAAAATACCATAAAAGCATGAGTTAAATGCTTGAACGTAATCGTCAGATCAGGTTTTCCATGTTCAAGCGAAATCAGTTGCAATTTTTTATCTTCAGTCACTTTCGCGACAAATGCAGGTCCATTAGGGAATACATTCATGGATAAGACAAAGCCTACTGGAAATTTTGCCACTTCATTTTGTATTTCTTGATCGACCTGACTTGCCATCACGAGACCACGTCCAATCACATCCATCATGAGTTTGACGTAGCCCATTTGCAATGTGGGTTTTACGGTTTTACTTGAAATCACACGTTTATCCCTTTTAACATTCTAATTTTAAGTTTTAGAGCAATTACTCTAAATAGTTTTTTAAAAAAAATAAAGTAAATTATGCAGAGGTGACTTGTACGTCACTAAAGTAATCGGTGTTGTTAAAATATTCAACTACATCTGAAGCAAGCTGTTCAAACTTTGGATAATCCTGAATAAGGTCACATAAGCGAACCATTTCCAGCCCTGCATAACCACAAGGGTTAATGGTTTGAAAGCCAGACAAATCACAATCAATGTTTAAAGCAAGCCCGTGGTAACTGCGTCCACGACGGATTTTAAAGCCAAGTGAGCCTATTTTACGTTCATCCACATAAACGCCCGGTGCATCGGGTTTAGCATAAGCCTTGATTGCATATTTATTTAAAAGATCAATCATCAACTGTTCTGCGAAAGAAACCAGTGTGCGGACATTCCATTTGAGACGATTTAAATCAAACATAAAATAAATCACCATTTGTCCAGGGCCGTGCCAAGTCACTTGACCACCACGGTCGGACTGAACCACAGGAATATCAGTTGGAATTAAGATATGTTCAGGCTTGCCTGCTTGTCCCTGAGTGAGTACAGCAGGGTGTTGTAAAATCCAAAGTTGATCTGGGGTTTGCTCATCACGCTGTTCAGTCAGCGTCTTCATTTCTTGAAAGCGGTCGGCATATGGGGTGAGTGTTTGATATTGGCGAACTATTAAATGAGGTTGAAGAACCGTATCGTTCACAGCAAAAGCCCTTCATGAAAATGAGTGGATATTTTAAAAATCTTGATTATAAAAAACACGCCTCGAAAGCGTGTTATTTAAGTTACAGTGCAGTGCGAATATGCGGGCAAGCAGCTAAATCTGCATAAAGTTGATGTACTTGTTCTAATTCATCGAAACGCAATTGCGCAGTGATGGAATGATATTTTCCAGTACGAGATGGCTGTACTTGTAGTGAATCAGCATCAAACTCTGGAAAATGTTTTTGCAAAATATCAACCACAGCATTACGTAGCTCATCGCCTGCATTACCAATCAGTTTGATTGGATAATCCATTGGGAAAACCCAAAGATGTTCTTGTAATTCGCGAGAAGGAGTGCGGTCTAACATAACATTCTCCATATTAAATGCCTGCGAAAATGCAGGCATTGTATGTATTTGAATATTAAATGGGGACAGCCACCCAAATTTCAAGTGACTGTTCATTTGCTTCAATTAGTCATTTTCAAGGAATGAACGGAGATGTTCAGAACGTGAAGGGTGACGTAATTTACGCAGTGCTTTTGCCTCAATCTGACGAATACGTTCACGTGTAACGTCAAATTGTTTACCCACTTCTTCCAAAGTATGATCCGTTGGCATATCAATACCAAAACGCATTTTTAAGACTTTCGCTTCACGTTCTGTCAAGTTTTCCAAAACTTCACGTGTTGCTTCTTTCAAGCCTTCTGAGGTTGCTGCATCTACTGGAGAGGTGATGTTAGAATCCTCAATGAAATCGCCAAGATGTGAATCTTCATCATCACCAATTGGTGTTTCCATCGAAATTGGCTCTTTGGCAATTTTCAACACTTTACGAACTTTGACTTCGTCCATTTCCAGACGTTCGCCTAATTCTTCTGGTGTTGGTTCACGCCCCATTTCCTGTAATAACTGACGCGACACACGGTTGATTTTGTTAATGGTTTCAATCATGTGGACAGGAATACGAATGGTACGCGCCTGATCCGCAATCGAACGGGTAATCGCCTGACGAATCCACCATGTTGCATAAGTCGAGAACTTATAACCACGACGGTATTCAAACTTATCCACGGCTTTCATCAAGCCGATATTACCTTCCTGAATCAAATCAAGGAATTGTAAGCCACGGTTGGTATATTTCTTGGCAATCGAAATCACCAGACGTAAGTTGGCCTCCACCATTTCTTTTTTGGCACGACGAGCTTTCGCTTCACCAACCGCCATACGTTTAGAAATATCTTTAATCTCACGAACATGAAGATCAAGATCTTTTTCGATATCGGCAATTTTTTGCTGGAATGCCAAGACATCAGGACGAACTTTTTCTAAGTAAGAACGCATTTCAGCAGGGGCTTTTGCAATCTGTTCATCGAACCATGCTGGATTTGATTCCTGACCAGGAAAGCTGGTACGGAACTGATTACGATCCATACGACCACGACGCACTGCATAACGCATGATTTCGCGCTCGTTGGCACGAATTTGCTCGTGAGTACCACGGATCATTTCTGAAATAATATCAAATAGACGTGGCGTAAATTTGAACATCATAAACACAGACGCAAGAGACTCTAGTGCTTCTTTAGCTGGTTCACTACTACGCCCATGTTGTTCAATCACGGCTTTAGTGTTATTCCAAGCTGCTTCCAATTCTTCAAAGCGAACCTTCGCAACTTCTGGATCTGGGCCAGATTCACCTTCAGAATCATCATCACTTTCAGATTCTTCTTCTTCGTCATCATCGTCCAGTTTTACATCTTTGGTGGTCTTAGACGAAGAATCTTCGTCTTCCGCTATTTCAGCTTCTTCTTCAAGCACTTCTGGAATGTCTTCATCGGTTTCAGGATCAAGATAACCTGAAAGAATATCGGCAAGACGACGTTCACCAGTTAAAAAGTCATTATATTCTTGTAATACAACTTCGACAGCATTTGGCCAGTAAGCGATTGAGTGCAAGACATCACGAATACCTTCCTCGATACGTTTTGCAATGCTGATCTCACCTTCACGAGTCAGGAGCTCAACTGTTCCCATCTCACGCATGTACATACGCACTGGGTCAGTTGTACGCCCAGGCTCACTTTCAACCGATGCCAATACTGCTGCTGCTTCTTCTTCTGCGACTTCATCAGCGGCTTCAGTTGAGTCACCAAACATCGCATCATCAGATTCAGGCGCACGTTCATGCACAGGAATACCAACGTCCTGAAGCATCTGAATAATGTCTTCAATCTGTTCGCTTTCGGTAATTGAGTCTGGGAGATGATCGTTGACCTCAGCGTAGGTTAAGTAACCTTGTTCTTTGCCTCGGCTAATCAGAGCCGCTACTTGGGAAGTAGGGGAATGCATATCGCTCATCTTTGCTTACTCTTCGTTGAATCTGTGGCAGTAAAAAACCGTGCATGATAGCACAATTCGCTCTCAATGTTTTCGATTTGATCGGTTACATCTGAATTAAAAAATATAATTGATTTCACAGCTATTTTTTGAATATTGGGTTGGAATTGTTTTTTTCAAGTTATGTCATCCTAAATTTTTCATCAAGAATTATCGATAGACGGTAGCAAGAGTTTCATCAATATACAAATTTTTTGATGAAAAAAGATACAAATAATCCGCTAAAGTCAAAAAAAATAAAAAAAACTTGACATGCTAGATTAGGCAAGATAAATAGCGCCTAGACCTATTCACATTACGAGGTAGTTTTAGTGTCTTCTACAGATTTTGAATTAGATGATAGCTACGGTGATGATGATGTTAGTTTTGATGAAGCATCAAGCAAAATCAGTGCAAAAGAGTCATTGGAAAAGCGACGTTTAATTGATGATCTTTTAGCACAGCGCCGTTTAGAGCGTGAGTTAAAAGACTTTGATTATGACTTTGATGACGATGATCTGGATGACGAAGACTAATACAATCAGACACCGCATAGCGAACTGAAAATGTTATGCTATATGCTATTTATTGATAACACTGGATAAACAATGAGTACCTTGGATTTAGATCAATTAAGTGATTATCTTGATGGTGACCAAAATGAACATGGTCTGGATTTTGCGGCAACTCATGGTTTTCTGTGTGCGATTGCAGTTGGCCCGCAGTTTGATCGCTGGTTAGATGAGTTATTTGAAAGCAATCAGAAAAAAGTACCTGCTGAGATTATTGGGCAAATTAAACTTTGGCTAGATTCGATTCGTCAAAATTTAGCCAATGAAGAAGGCATTGAGTTTCCATTTGAAATTGAAGAAGCAGACGTAGATTCAAGTTTAGGGGACTGGAGCGTTGGTTTTGTTGATGCTATGTTCCTGAATGAAGAGGCTTGGTTTGCACCTGAATATGAAGAACAACTGGTCGATTTAACTTTGCCGATTATGGTGTTTAGTGGTGTAGATGAGGAAGATCCACAAATGGAATCTTTTCGTCGCAATGGTCAATTGATGGATGAGCTTGCAGAAGAGATTCCAGATAATTTGAATGAATTGTATTTGATGTACCATACACCTAATTAAAAACAGGTGAAACATTTGCTTGCGCCATCCTAGCCGCGGTTAATGCATCACACACCTGACTCATTAAAAAATGAACCCATTAAACACCTCAAAAGAGGTGTTTTTTATGCGCTAAAGATTACTTTGAAGTAGCCAAACTTTGCTTTTTGGATTGTTTCCTTTGTTTCGGGAGGCATCCACAACGAGCTCTTTTAAAAGTTGAATATGATAAACATCAACATAAAGTTGTTGGATTTCTTCGGGGTTAACTGAAAACGGAGGTCCTTCATGACTACCCGCATCGTATTCGTAGCTAATCAAAAACTGAGTCGCAGCATGGCTGATCTTAATCAAATGTTGTGCATAGTCCTGACGCATGTCATCTGGTAAAGCAATCAGTGCCGCACGATCATAAATTGCATCAACCTGTCCGATTGTTCTTTCGTCAGATCAAAAAAATCGCCGACATAAATATCGATTTGTGGATGATGATAATGAATGAGATTATTTTTCTCTGAGGCTTCAAAATCCATAGCAAAGTCTTGAGCCAATTGCTCGATGAGGGAAGATACAGCGATTTGACTCAATTCGATGGCTACAACACGATATCCTTGTTTCAATAACCAGCTAATATCTAAAGTTTTACCACTTAAAGGAACAAATACACGAGCATGTGTACTTAAATCCAGTTGATCAAAATAATCAACTAATAATGGGCTGGGCGTAAATTGGTGGAAACCAATCCTATTTTCCTGCCAGCGTTGATGCCAGAATTCATGTTGCATACTTACTTGTCTCTGTGTTGATTACATAAATGAGTTAACCAAAACATCATGGTAGATTTGCCATGAGAAATACAGTCCTAGACCAAAAATAAGGTGATGTCCTATGCTTTTAAAACGTGCAATCCAAGGAGAGGGGAGCTTACTTGCTGCGATGCCAAAACCTAAACATGGTTGTAAGATCAAAAAGGGAATAGCGACTGTCAATAATCCAAAGATCAGAGCCAAAATGATAGGAGCAAAAGGAAGATGGATAACATACTGAACAAATATCGCCGAAAATATAATACCAATCAGATAATGGCTCAGCCAGCCAAGTTCGCACTCGTATTTGACAGCTTTACTTTGCATAATATTGTCATGAATAAACTGAGTTTTGATCATATAAATGAGCCATCTTCCGACAATACAATAGTTTAGTGAATGGATGCCAAAATATTTTTTTAAAATAAAACTGTACATATCCATAAATAAGGTTGCACCGCATCCGATGAAAATAATTTCAAATGCTTTCATTTTGAAATAATCCTGTTAAATTGAATATCGGATAGTCTACAAATTGAAGTGAACTTCAAGTCAAGATGAAAGAAATTACAATTTCAGAGTTGGTGGCACAGACAGGATTAAATAGTTCTGCGATACGTTATTATGAAAAACAAGGATTGATTCATGCGATTGGGCGTAAGGGATTACAGCGAGTTTTTTCGATCCAAGTGATTGATCGATTGGTTCTGATTTCGTTGGCTAAACACGCTGGATTTTCGATCCGTGAAATTGCACGTATGCTTGAACAGCCACACTCACCTATTGATAAAAAACAGTTAGAACAAAAAGCATTGCAAATTGAACAAAGAATTGCAGAAATGCAGTTGCTGAGTAAAACCCTGCGTCATGTCGCGCAATGTTCTTTTGAAAATCCATTGGAATGTCCAAAATTTCAAAAGATATTATCCAATGCCAAGAGTGAATTTTTAGATCCATCTGCTTTCAAATAAAGTATAGATCTTCTTTATTTTATCTTATCTTTGAAATAAAACTTTTTATAAAACCAGTAAAGACAAAATAATAAAGTGATGCCCAAAATTACATAACCGACACGATGCATAATTGTAAACATCAGTTCTTGATTTTCACCAAAATAAAAACCCACATAGGCGAGAAATGCAGTCCAGATGACTGTTCCTAGCGTACTATAAAGCATGAATTTGCTAAAAGGCATTTGACTCATGCCCGCAGGAATACTAATTAAAGAGCGAACCGCTGGAATCATTCGCCCCCAAAACACGACACGATGTCCATAGCGTTCAAACCAATTCAGCGCTTTCTCTAAATCTTTTGATTGAATAAATAAGAATCGCCCATAGCAATCGACCCATCTAAACAGTGCTGTTCTTGGGATTTTACGACCAATGGCATATAGCAGGGCTGCTGCCAGTATTGAACCTATGCTACCTGCAATAATCACCCCTACAATCTGAAGTTGTCCACGAGAGGCGGTATATCCCGCGCTCGGCATGATCACTTCTGAAGGAATGGGAGGAAAAACATTATCCAGAAACATCAAAAATGCGATGCCGAAATAGCCCAGACTCTCAATGATCTGGATGATCCAATTATCCATAAATACGTATTGCAAAATACATTGATATTAAAGGTGAAGTCTCTGCTTTTACATCTTTCTTATGTAAATAAGCGTATGTAATTTTCCTATACATTTCCCTACATAATCAGGCATGTAACTTCAAGCAGCATCGCTTAGGATGGAAGTATGATAATAAAAGGATCAGGCTATGCAACTTGGCATTACCATGTTCGGTGATTCGCGTTTTGATTTGACCACCAATCAAATTCAGTCTCCTGAAATTCGGATGAAAGAAATTATAGAAGAAATTAAATTGATGGATCAGGTGGGGCTCGATTATTTTGGCATTGGTGAACATCATCGGGCAGATTATGTGGTTGCAGCACCCGAAATTATTTTGGCGGCAGCAGCGACTCAAACCCAACATATTATCTTGTCAAGTTCCGTTTCGGTGATCAGTTCTGCCGATCCTGTTAAACTTTTTCAGGATTTTGCCATGATTGATCTGTTATCTGATGGACGTGCTGAAATTATGGCTGGGCGTGGTTCATTTATCGAATCATTTCCCTTGTTTGGTTATGATCTAGGTCAATACAATGAAATTTTTGAAGAAAAACTCGATTTATTATTAAAAATTAATTCAAATAATCCGATCACTTGGAAAGGTCAATTTCGTCCAGAACTTAAAAATCAGGAGGTTTATCCGCGCCCTAAACATGGAAAATTACCAATTTGGATCGCTGTCGGAGGTACTCCACAGTCTGTTGAACGTGCTGCGCGTTTAGGTTTGCCCGTCATGTTTGCGATTATTGGTGGTCATTACCATAACTTCAAAGCTTTATTTGATTATTACCGACAAGCGTATCAAGCCTATGGTCATGATATGCAGAATTTTCAGGTGGGCGTGCATATGCATGCTTTTTTTGTCGATGATAGCCAGCAGCTCACGCAAACGCATTATCCCACTTATGCTGCACAAATGAATCGTGTAGGCGCGACACGAGGTTGGCCAAGTTATAAACCTGAACAATATGAGCAGGGACGTAGTCAGGCAGGTCACCTGATTGTAGGCGATGCAGCTTATGCAGTGGATAAAATTATTGAAGTTGTCGAGACTTTTGGGCTTACTCGATTTGCGGCTCATCTGGATACTGGGGCCATGGAACATCAACATATGATGCGCGCCATTGAAATTTATGGAACAAAAATAGCACCAGAAGTCAGAAAAGCTGTGAATAAATCCGCTTGAAAAAGGATGCATCATCAACAAAAAAGTGAGACAGGGACATGACACCGATCAACATCAGGAAAGCGACTCAGCAAGACAAAGACTGGATTACTGAGTTATATCACTACAACTCAAAACAGCAGCTTCATCAAACTGGACGAAATCTGGATGCTGGCTTCGTGCAGGACAATCCACATTTTGATCAATTGGTACAGCACTGGATTGAACGATCATCTATTTCTGTGGCTGAAATAGAAGATCACACTGCTGGTTTTTTGGTGATACAACGTGAAATTGAGTCTGAAGGTCCAGAAATTTTGGCGTATATTCAAAAACATGCCAATATTTTAATTTTACAGGAAATGCCTTTGGTCGATTTACGCTATGCGGCTTATGGTCCAATTTTGGTCGATGATGAATTTCGTGGCAAAGGTGTTGCCAAGGCTTTACATGATCAAGCCTTGAAAGAACTTAAAGCTGAAGGATGGGATGCGATTGTGGCTTTCATCGATGCGGATAATCTTATTTCCCTCAAAATCCATGATGCTTTGGGCATGCAAGTTTTAGATAAAGTGGTTTTGGGCTCGGGACAGTTTTTCATTTTAGGACAAATGGCATAAAAACCATAAAAAAAGCCGAAATAGTAATTTCGGCTTAAGTCGATTAGTGATGCATAGAAATCTTAAAGACGTTTACGTTTTGCGGCTGCAATTTGTGACTGACGCATGCGAAAACCTTCTTTTTGTTTCTCAGAAGTTTTGTCAATACAGTACACACACGATACGCCGTGTTCATAACTCGGTAGAGATGATTCTTCAGGGGTTAAAGGCCAGCCACAGGCATGACATTTGATATTTTGACCTTCTTCGACACCATGTGTCACCGCAGTACGACCGTCGAATACAAAACATTCGCCTTCCCAGAGGCTTTCATCAGCAGGTGTTTCTTCTAAGTATTTTAAAATACCACCTTTGAGGTGATAAACCTCGCTAAAACCCTCTTGCAAAAGTAAAGATGTTGATTTTTCACAGCGAATGCCACCTGTACAGAACATCGCAATTTTTTTATCTTTGTGTTGTTCTAGGTTTTGTTTGACGTATTCTGGGAACTCACGAAACGTTTCTGTTTTTGGGTCAATTGCACCTTTGAATGTACCTGCTTTATATTCGTAGTCATTACGGGTATCGACTAAGATCACATCATCACGGCTAATCAGCTCGTTCCACTCTTTAGGATCAAGATAATGACCAACTAAATCACGAGGTTTGACTTCAACACCTAAGGTCACGATTTCTTGTTTGAGTTTAATCTTCATTTTACGGAAAGGTTTTTCCGAACTTTCCGATTCTTTATATTCCATTGCATTAAAGCCTTCATTCAGTAAAAACTGATGAATGGTGTCAATCGCTTGGCGATCACCAGCAACTGTACCGTTAATGCCTTCGCTCGCTACAATCAGAGTTCCACACAGATTGATCGTTTTGACTAAATCAAGTAAACGTTGCTGTAAATCAGCAGCATTGGCAACTTCTTTAAATTGATATAGTGCGGCAACAACCCAATCAGTGGTCGCTTGCTGTTCTACAGGTGCAAGCTGTTCTACAGTAGCGTTCATGGAAAACTCCAAAAGATGAGAGAAAAATTCTGGCGCATATTTTAGCGTGAAAATGATCATTAAGCTATAAATCAATATAATTTGTAGGGATTATTTGATGATTTGCAGAAAATACAATTAAAAATCAAATTTTGAAAAAACCTCTGATTACAGTGAGATATACGCTTGGAGATTATCTAGCGAAAATAACTGTTGAATTTCTATTCAAAATACCAAATATTGTGGTTAAAATTTAGTTATATACCAGATATAGTATCTGAACCAGATTAATAATCTTGTTTTATCCATTTAAGTGATAAGTAGAGAGCAGTATTTTGAGCAATGACCGTCGCATACCTTCGATAACCCCTTGTGCTGGACGTTGTTCTACGACGTTTGGTGATAACGTGTGTCGTGGATGTCGGCGTTTTAATCATGAAATTATACGCTGGAATACATTCACTTCTGAACAGCAACTCACGATATGGAAGCGTTTGGATTCACAGCTTGACCAGATTTTGATTCCAATGTTGCCTCATGCCAATCTGAGCATCGTTATGCATTTCCTTGAGTCAAAGCGTATTCGCCTACTTGAACATGCTAGTGCAGGGCGTAAGCTGTATCATGCGCTGAAATTATGTGAAAAGAATAAAAATCTGGCTGATGAAAGCGGATTGGCAATTACTAGTGATCAAGTTAAACCGTTGTGGCTGGAGTTTGAAAGACGAATTCTGTCGTTAGCACAGGCCAGTTATGATTTTGCATGGTTACGTGCAGATGGTATGCGTACACATTTGTTGAAAATGGTTGAGGAGTCCTAAAAAGTCCCTCATGAAGTAATGCCAGTCAGTTAAGGGATTGACAGACAATTTCTAGGATATTTCTGAGGTTTTATTTCCCAACTTGCGCTCTCGATTTAAATCAATGAACTCACTCAATTGAGAACGTGATGCTCATGTTTTTGAAGTGTTGAAACGATGTTCTGTTCTGAGATCAAAGTCATAAAAAAAATGAGCATATTTACATACACTCATTTTTAACCCATTTTAATGCTTTTGCCTTAAATTGCTGGCATTAATCATTCGGGGAGGATACTTTTTGCGATTAAATTAGTCTTCTTTCTTAGGCTGCTCGCGCAATCGAATACCCAAATCACGTAACTGATTTGGCTCTACTGGCGCAGGCGCTTGAGTTAATGGACATTCAGCAGTTTTCGTTTTCGGGAATGCAATCACATCACGAATCGATGATGCGCCAGTCATAAGCATCACTAAACGGTCTAAACCAAATGCCAAACCACCATGTGGAGGTGCACCATAGCGTAATGCATTGAGTAAGAAACTGAATTTTTCTTCGGCTTCTTCATCAGAAATACCTAAAGCTTCAAAAATCGCTTTTTGCATGTCTAAAGTATAAATACGCAATGAACCACCACCAATTTCAGTACCATTAAGTACCATATCATAAGCGACAGATAATGCTTCGCCTGGATTGGCTTTGACATCTTCTACACTAGATTTTGGTAAAGTAAATGGATGGTGAACTGAGGTCCATTTGCCGTCGTCTGTTTCTTCAAACATTGGGAAGTCAACCACCCAAAGCGGTGCCCATTCGCATGTTGCAAGGTTCAGGTCATGACCAATTTTGACACGAAGTGCGCCCATTGCATCGTTGACCACTTTGGCTTTATCTGCACCAAAGAAGACGATATCGCCATTTTGCGCACCGACGCGCTCAAGCAATTGCATCACGATGGGTTCAATGAATTTCACGATTGGCGATTGTAAACCTTCAATACCTTTTTCGATTTCATTGACTTTGATATAAGCCAAACCTTTGGCACCATAGATACCAACGAATTTGGTATACTCATCAATTGCACTACGTGGCAATGCGCTTGCACCAGGGACACGTAAAGCGACAATGCGACCTTTCGGGTCTTTGGCAGGACCTGCAAAGACTTTAAACTCAACGTCTTGCATTAAGTCTGCAACATCAACCAATTTCAATGGAATACGCATATCAGGTTTGTCTGATGCATAATCACGCATGGCATCGTTGTAGGTCATGCGTTCGAATTTATCAAACTTTACACCAAGCAAATCGTTAAATAATTTAACGGTCATGCCTTCCATCAAATCCATGATGTCATCATCGTTTAAGAACGATGTTTCGATGTCGATTTGAGTAAATTCAGGTTGACGGTCTGCACGCAAGTCTTCGTCACGGAAACATTTTGCAATTTGGTAATAACGGTCAATACCACCGACCATCAACAATTGTTTAAATAATTGTGGTGATTGTGGCAGTGCGTAGAAACTACCATTTTGTACACGGCTTGGTACGAGGTAGTCACGTGCACCTTCTGGGGTCGCACGGGTTAAAATCGGTGTTTCGACGTCTAGGAAACCATTGTCATCTAAATAGTTACGAATTAATGTTGTTGCTTTAGAACGTAAACGTAGACGCTCTAACATTTCTGGACGACGGATGTCTAGGAAACGGTATTTTAAACGATGTTCTTCAGACACATTGATATTGTCATCATTCAATGGGAATGGCGGCGTTTCAGATTGTGCAAGAACTTCAATTTCTTTGCCCAAGACTTCAATTTGACCACTGACCATATTGGCATTTTCAGTGCCTGCATAGCGACGACGAACACGACCAGTAATTTTAAGAACAAATTCAGAACGCGCTTTGTCAGCGGTTGCAAAAGCTTCTGGGGTATCTGGGTCGATCACGACTTGGACTAACCCATCACGGTCACGCATGTCTAGGAAAATAACTCCACCGTGATCACGGCGACGATGTACCCATCCGCAAAGTGTTACGGTCTGGTCAATTTGGGCTTCTGTTAAAGAGCCACAGTAATGAGTTCGCATCATATTTTAAAAATCCAAACTATATTGGCTGTAGGGGCGTATACGTAAACAGCGTACCGCCAGTGAATCAGCGATTATGCCTTTTTGAAGGGCAGGTCACAAGAACCTGAGCGTAAAACAGCAAAAAAACACAGTAAATTGAAAGCTTAATTCTGTTTTCGAGCGTTGAATGACTTAAACCCTTTCACCAGAATAAAAAGGAGACAGCACAAACTAAAGCTGATGAGAAAACCACGTGAAAAATAATTAATCGCTTTACCTGTAACAGCATAGGTATCTGTATGCCAGAGTTGAGCATCAAGTTGTTGCCAATAGCTAAAAAGAAAATAGCCGCCTACAGCGAATGAAGGAAATACCGCAAGACTTAATAATCTATATGATGTGCGCTGATTTTGAACACGATATTTAATGATATAGCGATAACACATCCAGCCTAAAATCGGCAAAGTGATGAGAGAGGTAGACAGTTGTAAAAAACGATGAATAGGGTATGTTCGCCCTAAAAATAAGATGTCTTGACTGAGTAAGTTTTGAAATGCAAATGTTCTAAAGTCGTCGTGGGTTAAGCCATCCCAGATAATATGTGTTGCACAGCCGATGATGACTCCGAATATACAAGCCATGCAAAAACTACAGAACTGATTAAAAGTAGCAAGATTTAAATCATCTTGTAGGGCAAGCCAGTTATACAATGCAGGGCGATACAGCACATACCACAGTACGCAAAAAATAAGCCCAAGCAATAAATTTGGAATAATTAATCCTGCCCATTCATGGCTGATCGTGACATTTTTATTTGTAAATAATCGCACTAAATCTGGCGTCATACAGCCAATCGCTAAAGCACCAATGGGCAATTTGTATCGAGTTATTTTGGCAATAGGGGGAGCAAGAACAGCATGGGATAAAGTAAAAGGCATAAATATTGAAAAAAAATTTGGATCAAGATCAGGTCTGAGTGTAAAGCTTTGAGGAATGAATAAATGTTTTTTATTGCAAAATAAATGAAATGTTATATTATAACAATAATTAAGGGTATTTTAAGATTTTAAGAATTCGAGGCTTTATATGTTCTTTAAAAAGAATGCACTGACTGTATCAATATTTGCCACGATCTGCACCATGACGCATGCAGCAGAGCAACAGACTGAGATACAAGAATTAGAAACTATTGAAGTTAGTGCGCATCCACTGGTGCAAAGTGCTGTGGATTATGCGGCTGCTGACAATATTATTAAGAATGATCAATTACGTCAGGGAGCTGCCACGATTGGTGAGGCATTGAGTGATCAGGTTGGGGTGTATTCAAATCAGTTTGGACCAGGCGCAAGTCGTCCAGTTATTCGTGGGCAAGATGGCGCACGTGTGAAAGTTCTAGACAATGCCTCTGAAACGATGGATGTTTCAACTTTATCTCCAGATCATGCTGTAACTGTTGATCCAATTTTAGCGAAGCAAGTTGAAATTGTTCGAGGGCCGTCAACTTTATTGTACGGTGCAGGTACAGTGGGTGGTTTGGTGAATGTTACCGATAATAAAATTCCAACCCAAATGCCTGAGGAGGGACATGAGGGGCAGGTTGGACTGCGCTATAATACAGGCAGCGATGAAAAGTTAGCAGCTGCGGGTGTTACGGTTGGTTTGGGTGATCAGGTCGCGCTACGTGTTGAAGGTTTAAAGCGTGATGCTAACAATTATATTGCACCTGATTATATTCATGACGGTGAAAGAGAGCGTCGAGTCGATAATACCTTTGCCAAATCAGATAATGTCAGTGTAGGTTTGTCATGGATTTATGATCGTGGGTTTACGGGTATTTCCTATATTAATCGTCAGGATCAGTATGGCTTGCCAGGACACAGCCATGAATACGAAAGCTGTCATCCGCATGGTACGCATCTGCATTGTGGTGGGCATGATGACCATGATGAGGAGCATGATCACGGTGGTCATGATCATGATGAGGATGGACATGATCACGATCATGCAGGTCCGTGGGTCGACCTTAAATCTCAACGTTATGATTTTAGAACAGAGCTAGATGATCCGTTTGCAGGCTTTAAAAAGTTGCGGGCACAGGCCAGTTATACGGACTATAAACATGATGAAATTGAAGAAGGTGAAGCTGCAACGACATTTAAAAGTACAGGTTATGATGCTCGTTTAGAGTTGGTGCATCAGCCGATAGGTATGTGGGAAGGGGTATTAGGCACACAATTTGGCCGTCAAAAATTGGATATTACGGGTGAAGAATCAATCTTTGCAGGGCCGAGTACTACAGATAAATGGAGTGTATTTGCTTTAGAACACACGCAGTGGAAAGATGTACATTTTGAACTGGCAGCACGTTTTGATCAGCAACAAATAGATATTGATTCGCCGCAAAAAGATTATGATGACCATACTTTTTCTTATTCAGGTGCAGCCAATTGGTTGTTTGCCCCGAATTATAAATTGTCATTAGTCGCTTCGCATCAGGAGCGTATGCCACTGGCGCAAGAGCTTTATGCCAATGGTAAACATCTAGCCACCAATACTTATGAAATTGGCAATGAAAATCTAAATCCAGAAAATTCCAATAATATCGAGTTAGGGTTTTATTACGATACAGACAAACTGAATTATCATGTGAATGTCTTCCATAACTGGTTTGATGATTATATCTACGCACGAACACTGGATCGATATGAAAATTTCCGCTTGGTCGAATATACCCAAGACAAAGCGCGTTTTTATGGACTAGAGGGTGAAATCTCTTATCAACTTTCTCCACGCTATAAAACGACGATGTTTGGAGATTATGTTCGCGGAAAAATTGATGCTGAAGGTGATGCACCGCGTATACCTGGAGGACGTTTAGGAACACGTTTTAATGCGGACTTTGGAGATGGTATTTCTGGAATGGCAGAGTATTACCATGTGTTTAAACAAGACAAAATCGCCGCATATGAAACTGAGACAGACGGCTATAATATGGTGAATCTAGGTGTCGCCTATTCAGCACGTGCCAGTGATAAAACGGATTATCGGGTTTATTTAAAAGCCAACAACCTACTGGATGAAACAGTGTATAACCATGCATCATTTCTATCCAACATCCCTCAAGTTGGACGAAACTTTACGCTGGGGATCGATTTTAGTTTCTAAAAGTAGTGGTTTTTAAATATTCACATGAAGCCTATGCTATGTAGGCTTCATGTTTTTTGAAATGTTATATTGTTTCTTTCATCTTTTGCTTAAATTTGACTTAATTTATTGTCAAAACCATAAAAGTCATATTGCTAATGGAAATATTGATACTACACTGAATTTTGTTGAAAAATATACAATATATTATAACGTAACATGTGATTCGCACCTGGATGATCATCATGTTTAAAAAAACACAAATATTTGCACTTTCTATTCTTTCTTTATCTATACATCATGCTTTTGCGCAAGATTCTCAAGAGGAAGTCGATGTCAATGATTTACCTACAATTGAATTGCAAGCTACGTCTACGCCAAAAGATCATCTCGATCAGGCTTTAGGGGACACGGTTGTCAAAAAAGATCAATTGGTTCAGGGTGGAACGACAATCGGCAATGCCTTAAATGGTCAGGCAGGTATTTATTCCGCTCAATACACGGGGGGCGTAAGTCGGCCTGTAATTCGAGGTCAGGATGGAGCTCGTGTCAAGATTACTCAAAACGGGGGAGATCCACTGGATGTTTCGTCGGTTTCACCTGACCATGCAGTAACGGTCGATCCGAATTCGGCAGATCAGATCGAAGTCCTAAGAGGCCCTGAAACATTAATTTATGGTGCGGGCTCTGTTGGTGGTTTGGTCAATGTGATCGATCATAAAATTCCTGAAAAAATGCCAGAAAATGGCTATGAAGGGCGCATCGGTGCACGTTATAACACGGGTGATGATGGTTTAGTTTATTCGGGCGATACCACCATCGGTTTAGGGCGTCAGATTGCTTTAAATTTGGGCGCTTTAAAACGCGATGCCAATAACTATATTTTGCCGAATGATCTACAAAACGATTCACGCCGTGAACAAAGCACTTTTGCTAAATCCAATGATTACCATGCAGGTTTGTCATGGATTTATGATCGTGGCTATACTGGATTTTCCTATAGTGAACGTCATGATAAATATGGTATTCCTGGAGATGTCGATTCAGATTGGGAACCTGACCAAAACATGATGTTGACCATTCCTGCGGAACATGAAGATGATGATGAGGGAGCAAGCTCGTCTTGGATTAATTTAAAACAAAAACGTTATGACGTTAAAACTCAATTGAATGATCCATTTGTGGGATTTAGCCGTTTAACGGCTCAAGCGAACCACGCGACGTACCAACATGCGGAAATGGATGGTGATACACCAGCTACACTTTTTCATAGTAAAGGTACAGATGCTCGTGTTGTTTTAGATAATAATCCGTGGGCAGGTTGGAATGGTCAAATGGGCGCACAATTTACTCGCCAAAAATTGACCATTGATGGTGAAGAAGCTTTGATGGCACCTACAGACACCGAACGTTACAGCTTATTTGCCTTACAGTCAAAACAGTTTGGTCCAGTCACGACAAAACTCTCTACACGTATTGATCATCAAGATACAAAAGTGGATTCAGATCAGAAAAACTTTAATGGTACGGCGTATTCTGTTGCAGGTGAAACCGCTTGGGAATTTATACCGAATCATAAAATTTCACTTGATGCATCACATCAAGAACGCTCTCCAATGGCACAGGAATTATATTCTAATGGAGGATTACATGGACCCACAAAAAGTTTCGAATTTGGTAATGATGAATTAACACAAGAAAAATCGAATAATATCAATTTAGGTTTTCATGGCAACCAAGATGCACTTCAGTACAATTTAACTGTTTACCATAATTGGTTTGATAACTTTATCTATGCAAATACCATCGACCGTAAGGGAGATTTCCGCTCTATACATTATGACCAAACAGATGCACGTTTTTATGGCGTTGATGGTGATATTAGCTACCAGATGAGCGCGCGCTACAATGCAGGCTTATTTGGTGATTATGTGCGTGCGAAGCTCGATGATAACGGTAATGCACCACGTATTCCTGGTGGGCGAATTGGTACACGTATCAAGGCAGATTTTGGTGAAGGATACACTGGTACAGCCGAGTACTATCACGTCTTTAATCAGGATGATATTGCCAACTATGAAACCGAGGGTAAGAGCTATAACATGGTGAATCTAGGCTTAAGTTATCAGGGGCAGTTGAACCAGAAAACAGGTTATCAGTTATATGCCAAAGCCAATAATTTGCTCGATAGTAAAGTCTATTTACACGAGTCTTTCCTCTCTGATGTGCCGCAAATAGGTCGGAACTTCAGTGTGGGTGTCGATTTTAATTTTTAAATCGCTAAGATTTTTACCTGAAGGAAGACGCGATGTCTTCCTTTTGTGTTTTTGCCGTTTGAGATAAGCCAATTTAACCAAACGTGTCTTGAAAAATAAGGAAATAAACTCTAGCCTGAGACTAATTGTTTAGGTTATTTGTTATGCGTATTTTTCAACGAATTCACAAAAAGCTGAATTGGTCGGGGCGTCGTTACGCTGCACTGATCGTAGGTGTGTTAGTTCTGGGGTATATTGCTTCTGCGATTTATCATGTCTATAAGCCATTACCCAATGGTTTAAATTTTACTGGTAAATTACGCCATGCAGAGGTTAAATTTCTTTCCGATCAAACTTATGTGAATGCTCAAGGTCAACAGCAGCAGGATCATCAAATTTTTGATGAAATTTTGAATCTGATCCATCAGGCGAAAACGATTATTGTATTGGACATGTTTTTGTTTAATTCAGAAACAGGTGAATCTAAGCTGACGCAGCGCCCCTTAACACAACAACTTACACAAGCCTTGATTCAAAAACGGCGTGAATCGCCCAATGTTGAAATTACGCTGATTACTGATCCGATTAATTCAGTTTATGGTGGTATCTTGCCTGAACATTATCGACAATTACGTCAGGCAGGCATTGATGTCATCGAAACTAATCTCACGCCATTGCGAGCCTCGAATCCAACTTGGTCAGGACTTTGGTATCTTTGTTGTCAAGATTTAGGCAATAATACTGAAAAAGGCTGGTTACCAAATCCATTTGGTAAGGAAAAAATTACATTACGCAGTTATTTGCAATTGGCTAATTTTAAAGCAAATCATCGTAAGACCTTGGTCGTTGATACGGATCAGGGATTGAAATCCTTGGTGACATCAGCCAATCCGCATGATGGCAGTTCACGTCATTCCAATGTCGCTTTATTGGTTTCAGGCCCAACAGGAATGGATCTGTTAAAAACTGAACAGAGTGTGGCGCAAATGTCTGCGGGTTCATTATCTATGATGGTCATGGGTGAAATCAACGCTAGTAATGAAGCACCTCAAGTTCAGGTTTTGACTGAAGCGGCAATATATCATGCGGTGCTGGATTTGATTCAGTCCGCAAAAGCCAATGATCAAATTGATCTTGCGATGTTTTATTTATCTGAACGTCACATTGTGAATGATTTAAAAGCAGCACAAAAACGTGGTGTGAAACTACGCGTATTACTCGATCCAAATAAAGATGCATTTGGTCGCCAGAAAAATGGCATTCCCAATCGTCAAGTGGCATCGGAGCTTCATGCAGCAGGTATTCCTGTGCGTTGGTGTGATACCCATGGTGAACAATGCCACAGTAAAATGATCATTAAATCTAACCCGACTCATGCTGAGATGATTTTAGGCTCGGCTAATTTTACTGCACGTAATTTGAAAAATTATAATCTGGAAACTGATATGTTGGTGCAAGGACAAAGTCAGGATGCCGTATTTCAAGATGCAGAGCGTTACTTTAATACTGCCTGGTCAAATCTGAATGGTCGTCAAATGAGTGTCGACTATTCTAAATATGCAGATGAGTCCAAGTTCAAATATTGGATCTATCGTTTTATGGAATGGTCTGGACTTTCTACTTTTTAATTTTAGATTATTCTGCTTAAAAGCGAATCCAATGCTGATCAAAAAGAGAGGTTATTCCTCTCTTTTTGAGTTTTAGATCTGTTGTTAATGGCTTGGAGGAATAAGTTCATCTAACTCTTTAGCTGATAACTCATCAAGTCCCGCCAAATCAGTTGAAATTTTCCATTGGCTTTCATCTTCAACTGGATTCGGCAAACGTGCCTCGAGCCAGTCACACACGACATCTGGAGTAAAATCTGGATGATTACATTGAATGACCCACGCCAGAAATTCTTTTGGTTCACCATTCATATAGGGGGGAGGAGAAACTGGAAAAAATTGGGTGGGTAAACGTTCATTGGTCGATAAATAATTCAGCACATGTCCCAACTCTTGCACCGTTTGCCAAGCCAGAGGATGTTCAACATCAATTTGAAATTTAAACCACCATGCATCTTTGCCATCTGCGCCATGTGCATCGATTCGGCTTTCCTGAATGCTTGGTATTTTACTAAAAAATTGATAAAGGCGTTCAAAACTTAATTCAGCCACAAGATCTCAATCCAGTCATACAAGGAACCTCTAGTATAGCGACTTTTTCAATAAAGAAATGTGAAGCATGCCATCCATTATAACTTTAAATGAAACCTACATTAATTATGCATAAATTGTTTGTTTTTTAGGCTAAAATAATAGGGTACTTAAGGAATAATAAGGAGGGAGACAATGCGTATTTATGGTGTATATGCCTGTATTGGGGCACTCTTACTTAGTCTCTCCACCGTAAGTAGGGCAGAAAATCAATGGGGGAATTATCGAGGGGTAGAACGTCCTAAACCACCGTCACGACCACCGCAATGGAATCGACCTCCGCCGCCTTATTATGACCATCGTCCTCCCTCAAACGGACATTATCCTCATTATCCGCAGCGACCTCGTCAGGGGAGTTATATTGAATATCACTACCAACCCCCTACTCAGTATGAATATCGAACTGAGCGCTATGTATTTGTTCGTGGCAATACTTTACCAATCGAATATCGTAATGAGCAATATTATCTCAATGACTGGTATGGACATCAACTTGATGAGCCAACGTGGGGCACACGCTGGTATTCAGTGGGCGGGCATTATTTATTAATTTCAGACGATAACTTTCGTATTGAGCTTGTACGTTAATTCATGATAATGAGGGATCATGGTTTGTTACATATTCTTCATCTTTAAGGAAGCGGGCTTACAATCTTTAGCAAACTCAGGCTTTCCATCCATGTTTTCTCCTTGACTGTCGCCTATTCTGGAGGCAGATCATAAGAGGATGAACTCATGAACATATCATTGAAGATGACACTGGCTGCACTGGCTTTGGCTGTTTCAGCAACTACGATGGCAGCACCCAATGACTGGCATCAATATCGTGGCGTAGATCGTCATTATCATCACGCCCCACCTAAACCTAAAGCACCACCGAAATGGTCCAACTCACATCATGAACGTGATCGTTATGTGACTTTTAGAAAAGGCGATCGCTTACCTTATCAATATCGTGACAACCGTTATCACGTGTCAAATTGGCATCATTCACGGTTATCTGCACCACCGCATGGTTATCATTGGGTAAAAGCACATGGTCGCTATTTACTGGTATCAAATGGTAATCATCGTATTTATACAGTTCGATAGATTGTTTGGGGTATCATAAAATCCATCATCGCAATAATCTGACCCCAAATTTGCACGGTTTGATTAAGTGGTTTCTAAGGACTGAGTTCTGTACAGGCTCAGTTTTTTTTATTTTATGTACATAGCCGACTTCATCATTAGAGTGATACTTAACGATGAATCTTATGTTAATGCTTGAAGTGTCCTTTTTACTTGGATTTATGGAGTTTTTTTAAGACAATTTACAATGCATCACGAGCCGTATTATATCTTGCTAGAATCATAACAATTGATTGCACATATGCATCTTTTATTCATGATTTCTCCCAGAGCGTTTTCTACACTTTAGACTTGCTGTTATTGCGGACAACTGGATATGAAAAGGATCATTTCCGTTTCACTTTGTGTGTGTATGCTTGGTGTATCCACACTTTCCCTTGCTGATCCACCGCCTCCGGATTGGGGTAGACATGGTTGGGGACATTATCATGGCGGACCAGATCAACATGCGGATTGGCATCATCACGATTGGCGAGCATATGGTCCACCGCCACCTAGGGTGATTGAAAATCGTTACTATTATGGACCAACACCGCCACAATATTACAGAGTACATGATTTCAGACCTGGTTATCGTTTGCCACCGCAATATTTAGCGGAACGCTATTATGTGAATAACTGGTATGACTATCAACTCCCACCACCTCCACCGCAACACCGCTGGGCATATATCGATGGACGCTATGTGTTAGTCGCTGTTGCTACAGGAATTATTGCCCAGATTCTTTTTGGCGGGCATTAATACGATTTTTCTCAAACACCATTATCTGAGTAGGATAGTGGTTTTTTATGCCAATTCGTCATCTTCTGGTCGTGGAGTTTCTCCTTTGGCCAATGGTCGTTCCTGATGTTTATCCCGAATGACAGATGGATAATGCCATGAGGCATAGCGGACTATTAAAATCGCGATAGCCAAGATCAAGATCGAGCCTGTCACGATCAGCAGATCAACATCGGCTTGATGGTTATGTTGAATATCTGAGATCAATAAGCGAGTCAGTGCAGTGATCGCCACATAAATGAGAAATCGCACTGGCATGTGGTTGGTTTTAAAATAAATTCCAACCATTGCGCCAAGTTCTAAGTAGATAAATAACAATAAAATATCGTCAATGGTGGCATATTTTTTAACGGTAAAAATATCGATGGTGGTATGAATTGCTGACCATGCCACCATACAGCCAATAATAAACAATGCCAGATAATGGAAAGCTTCAACAGCGCGATTACCGAGTTTATCCAGAAACGCCTCTATATTTTTGGGGGACTTTGGAGCGTGCATGACGAAGCTTCTTATCGTGACAAATGATGATTAATTAAATATCAAGCAAATTTCATGCACATGACGCTTTGATTTAAGTAATTTGAAGATCTAAGCGTATAAAAAAACGCCTGATGAATCAGGCGTTTTGTATTTCAACATTCGATCATGATTGAGTAGTAAAGTATTCTTCACTAAAACTCATAACTAACTCAGAGCCTGCTTCAATTTTTTTGATGCGAGTTTCAAGTTCTGGCAGGATACGCGCAACAAAGTACTGAGCCAGAGAAAGTTTATTTTGATAGAAATCGCCTGATTTTTCTTGTGCAGCCGCTGCAATCTTGGCAAACATATAAGCGAAGCTAAGTAAACCAACAGCATGTAAATAATCAACGGCTGCTGCATTTGGGAAGTCAACATTTTCTGCTGCTTGTTCCAAAATAAATTGAGTTACCGCTTCAACTTCAGTGGCAGCATCAAGTGTTGCATCTTTAATGAAATTAAGATCAGCACTCAGTGTATTGGCAAAATCACGAATTTCGGCGATATATTCAGCAATAAATGCACCGCCAGATTTAATGGTTTTACGTCCAATTAAATCCTGAGATTGAACACCATTGGTTCCTTCGTAAATTTGTGAAATACGTAGGTCGCGAATACATTGTTCCATGCCCCATTCACGAATATAACCATGTCCACCAAAGCACATCTGTGCATCTAAGGTAGCTTGGAATGCAGTATCTGTTAAATACGCTTTGGCAATCGGTGTCAGAAGAGCCACGCGGTTATTGGCTTTTTTAACTGCTTCTGCATCTGTAGAGAACTTGGTAATGTCGAGTTGTTGACCCACATAGACTGCAAAAGCACGGGATGCTTCATTATTGGCACGGGCGTTAAGTAACATGCGACGGACATCGCCGTGCACTAAAATACTGTCTGCTGGTTTGTTTGGAGATTGCACACCTGTCGCACTACGACCCTGTAAACGATCTGTCGCATATTGAGCTGCATTTTGATAAGCAAATTCAGATGCGCCAAGACCCTGAATCCCCATCGATAAACGTTCATAGTTCATCATGACGAACATGGCAGCAAGCCCTTCGTTTTCCTTACCTACAAGGAAACCTTTGGCACCGTCAAAATTCATGACACAAGTAGCAGAAGCTTTGATCCCCATTTTATGTTCAATCGAACCTGGACCAACAGCATTACGCTCACCTACTGAACCATCTGCATTGACCATGAATTTCGGTACGATAAAGAGCGAAATACCACGTGAGCCAGCGGGTGCATCAGGGGTTTTAGCCAAAACTAAATGAATGATATTTTTGGCAAGGTCATGATCACCACCCGTGATGAAGATTTTAGTCCCTGTGATGTTATATGTACCATCTGCATTCGGTTCAGCTTTAGTTTTAATAATTCCTAAATCAGTACCTGCATGCGGTTCAGTTAAACACATGGTACCCGACCATTCACCTGAATAAATTTTAGGCAAATAAGTCTCTTTTTGCTCTTGTGATGCATAACTGTTGAGTGCCATACCTGCACCGACAGAAAGAAGCGGGTAGAGCATAAATGATGGATTAGTGGCAAACAGCATTTCGTCGGCAAGAACAGTTAGCATTTTTGGCATGCCTTGACCGCCCCATTCTTCATCTGCACCTAAACCAATCCAGCCGCCTTGCGCATACTGTTGAAATGCATCTTTAAAACCAGCAGGGGTAAAGACATTACCGTTTTCATAACGGGCGCCTTCTTCGTCACCTGTACGGTTTAAAGGCAAAGTCACATTTTGTGCAAATTTAGCCATTTCTTCCAAAATAGCTTCGGCAGTTGCAGCATCAAGATGAGCCAGATTTTCATTGGCTTGCCAGAATTGTTCTGCCTTAAATACGTCATTTAAGATAAAGCGCATATCTGCAAGGGGGGCGTTGTAAATTGGCATCGTTGTTCACCTTTGTTCTTTTTACATTTATGTGTCTAATATTGCACAGAAAATGTAAGTCATCAGTATGTTTTGATTGGCATTAATTTAACATTGATTTGATAAAAAAGGACTGTCAAAACTGATCAGTCCTTTTTTATTGGTGTGCAATTGTTTTCACTCATGCACACATGTTAGGCAGGTTGAGATTAGAACGCAAAGTGTTCTGCATCCAATGCCATAAGGGGTTCTAAGCCAGTTGAAAGCACATCGACATGCGAACGAACACGCGGAAGGATTTTCTTGAAGTAGAAACGCGCAGTCGTTACTTTAGCATTGTAGAAATCAACATCGGTTGTACCCGCTGCTAATTTTTCTTGAGCAACCAATGCCATACGTGCCCATAAGAAAGCCAGTGTGACATAACCAGAGAAATATAAATAATCTACTGCTGCTGCACCTACTTCATCAGGGTTTTGCATCGCACGCATACCAATTTGCATAGTGAGATCACCCCATTCTTTGTTCAAGGCAGCTAAAGGTTCAACAAACTCTTTCATTGCTGCATTGTCTTTGTTGGCTTCAACAAACTTGTGAATGATTTTGGTGAAATCACGTAGCATCGCACCTTGAGTTTGTAGAACTTTACGACCTAACAAATCGAGAGCCTGAATCTCAGTAGTTCCTTCATATAGGCAAGAGATACGCGTATCACGCACAATTTGCTCCATGCCATGTTCAGAAATAAAGCCATGTCCACCAAATACTTGTACGCCATGTTTGGCTGACTCTGAACCTGTTTCAGTCAGGAATGCTTTTGCAATTGGAGTCAACAAGGAAAGAATGTTGTCCGCAAATTTGCGTTCTTCTTCAGTTGTACCTTGTTCAACTACGTCTGCATATTGAGACAAGAAATACACAAGGGCACGACCACCTTCCGCAAATGCTTTTTGAGTCAATAACATGTTACGTACAGCAGGATGTACAATAATAGGATCTGCTTCTTTTTCAGGTGCCTTTGGACCAGAAAGAGCACGCATCGCCAAACGATCTTTGGCATAAGCCAACGCACCTTGGAACGATGATTCAGATGCTGATAAACCTTGAACAGCAGTACCAATACGTGCTGTATTCATGAAGGTAAACATGGCGTGTAAACCGCGATTTTCAGGTCCGATTAAGAAACCTTTTGCATTATCAAAGTTAATGACGCAAGTCGCGTTACCATGAATTCCCATTTTGTGTTCAATAGAACCACAACGAACTGCATTACGATCACCTATTGAACCGTCTGCATTAACATTGAACTTTGGTACGATAAAAAGTGAAATACCTTTAGTGCCTTTAGGAGCACCAGGTAAGCGCGCAAGCACGATATGAATGATGTTTTCAGCCATGTCGTGTTCGCCAGCTGAGATAAAGATTTTCTCGCCAGAGATTGCAAAACTGCCATCTGCATTTGGTTCAGCTTTCGAACGGATAATGCCTAAATCTGAACCTGCATGAGATTCAGTCAAACACATAGTTCCTGTCCATTCACCAGAAACAAGTTTTGGTAAATAAGTTGATTTTTGTTCCTCAGAACCGTGATGCTCAATAGTACGTACTGCACCATGAGATAGTCCTGGGTACATGCCCCATGCCCAGTTTGCTGCACCGACCATTTCAGAAATAGCGGTAGCTAAAGAACCTGGTAAACCTTGACCACCCTGTTCTTCTGGCACAGCAAGGGAAGGGAAACCGAGTTCGATATATTTTTGATAAGCTTCTTTAAAGCCTGTTGGTGTCGTTACCACACCATCATTCCATGTACAACCTTCGCGGTCACCGATTTGATTCAGTGGAGAAAGCTCGTTTTCACAAAAATCCGCAGCGGCTTCTAAATATTGATCCACCAATTCACGGCTGACGTTTTCCTGAAATGCAGGAAGTTTTGCATAGTGTTCTTCGGCATTTAATAATTCATGCAAAACAAATTGCATATCACGTAGCGGCGCTTTGTATTGTGGCATATCGGGTTCCTCAATACTGGTTAAACCAGCGTTATAATCCTAATCAACGATAATGGTGTCTGATGACACATCTTTTACTTTTTACATCGTGCAACAACTTATTTATATGTACAAGCATTTGCGTGTGAACATCCATGACTGTAAAGTCAAAGAAAATGCTATTGAAATATCTAAGTACATTGAGTCTAAACACTTTTATCTAATTTTTTGTGAAAGGAATAGTCAAAAAACGTAAAAAGTTGTGTCTATAAAAAAAGACGCTTGCGCGTCTTTCAATGAATAAAGCAGTTTGGTATTAAGAGACTTTAACTGGGGCTGCTGGTGCAGGGGGAGCCATGCGATTATCCATTTTGTTGGGTTGAAACCGTATTTGGCAGGTTCCATCAATAGTTTTATCTCCTACTTTGACTTGAATGGCTTGACCCACTGTTTTACCCACACAGGCTTGTTGAATTTGCTCGAACTGAGCTTGACGTTCAGCACGACGTTGCTGCATTTCAGCGCGTTGTTCAGGCGTTAATTTATGGCGTTTCATAAAATGTTTGCCTTGAGGGCCATCATCCATCATAGGACGTGTAGGTGGTTGCTGCGGACCTGTTGTAGATTGACAGGCAGCTAGACTTCCCATCGTAACCACTGTTGCAGCAAGCATAACAACTTTAGATAACTTATTCATTTTGATCCCCACATTTATGTTGATTTAATTTATTAAAGATTAAGTAATAAACATGAAGAAACAATGGAGAGTTTTTTGAGTGAGTGTTCGCTACAATAGTGAATATAGAAGAAAAATGAGAGATCACTTTTGAATATTCGTCGTGTGCCAATTGCCTTACGTCTATTTTTGACGGTGTTGTTGACCACTTTATTGATCACCACCTTAAGTTTAGGCGTTTTGCATTGGACCATGCAGAAAAACTTTGCCCGCTATGTGGCAGATGTTGAAATGCAAAAGCTTGATCACCTTATTATCAATCTTGGAAATGTATATGGCGTTTATCATGACTGGGGGAATGCGATTCAGGCGCAAATTTTACAGATTGAAGGGGATGCTGCTCCTGATGATTATGATCGTTTGTCCCGTTGGTGGTTGCGTCGTCAGTATGACATTGCACTGCAACAGCGAATGTTTAAAGAGCAGACGTTGTTGAACCTTTCTCCAGAACTTTCACATAATATTGAATTTCAGAATCGTCCCATTTTGGATGAGCAAGAACGCAAATTTATTGAAGATAATTTGCCTTCAGAGTATCAGCCATTTGAAGGGCTTAAATTTCCACTCAGTTCCAATCAAAATTTATTTAGGCCCAACGACAAAAATAAAGACCCCCATAAACCCCCACGTCTTTCTGAAATGGCAGGCATGATGCCGCAAGATGGTAAAAAACGTTTTATTTCCATGCCTGACCGATTGGGGCTAAGTTCACGCCTTTCGCTGTATGATGTTCATCATCAGTTTGTCGTTGGTGAGCCATCTAATGAACAACTGTCTTTTCGACCTATTATGGTTGGGAATCAGGTTGTCGGTTATTTGGGCTTAAAACCTGTACTGGATCAGGATGATGCATTAAGTATCAACTTTTTTAGTAATCAAAAACGCTTTTTACTCTTAATTTATACTTTCTCTGTATTGGCAAGTTTAGTGGCAGCATTATTGCTCGCGACCTATTTTAAAAAACCAATTCAGCGCTTATTGAATGCGACCCGTGAATTGACACAAGGGAATTATCAACATCAGGTCACGATTAAACGTAATGATGAGCTTGGCGATCTGGCCGCACAATTAAACCAGTTGGCGATGATTTTGGATCAACATGAACAGTCACGCCGACAATGGGTGGCGGATACTTCACACGAATTAAAAACTCCGCTGAGTGTATTACAGGCGCAGATTGAAGCTATGCAAGATGGGATTCGTAAAGCCAGCCCTGAACATTTAGATGCCATGATGCGTCAGGTGACGAGCCTGAAGAAACTCACACAGGATTTGGGTGATTTGGCTCAGGCAGATGCACAGCAGTTAAAATGTTATTTTACCGAGATCAATCCATGGGAGGCGATGGTACAAGAAGTTGATAACTTTAAGCCGAAGTTTGAACAAGCAGGGCTTAATGTTTCTATAGATGGTCAAGGTACCCTTTTACACTTGGATATAGACCGTTTTAAACAAATTATGGTCAACTTGCTGAGTAATAGCGTTCGCTATACTGAACAAGGCGGTCAGATTCATATTCATACGCAGGAAACCAGTCAGCATTGGAGTGTCATAGTGGATGATAGTCCACTGGGGGTCGATGATGAACAGCTTCAACGTTTAGGTGAGCGCTTCTACCGTGTAGATGATTCCCGTACCCGCAGTACAGGGGGGACAGGTTTGGGGCTGGCACTTTCATGTAAGCTTGCACAGGCCTTGGGGGGACGTTTAAGCTTTGCACATTCACCACTGGGTGGTCTACGCTGTATTTTGACCTTTCCAAAAACACAGTCCATACATAAGGAATAATTGACGATGAAACATGTAATGTTGGTTGAAGATGAAGTTGAACTGGCTCATCTCGTGCGTGACTATCTACAAGCCGCAGGTTTTGAAGTCAGTATGTTTCATGATGGTCAGGAAGCGTATGATAGCTTTTTACAGCGTAAACCTAGCTTAATGGTATTGGACTTGATGGTGCCTCGAATGGATGGACTGACCATTTGCCGTAAAGTTCGAGAGCAGTCTGATTTACCGATTATTATGGTGACAGCGCGTACCGAAGAAATTGACCGTGTGCTTGGTTTAAATATGGGTGCAGATGATTATGTATGTAAACCATTTAGCCCTAAAGAGCTGGTTGCGCGGGTACAAGCGGTATTGCGCCGTTTAGACCGTAAAGCAGAACCAGAACAAAATGATTTATTCCGAATTGATAAAGCGCAGCAACGAATCTGGTATCAACAAAAATCGTTAAGTTTAACGCCTACCGAGTTTCGTCTTTTAGAACTGTTTTTGGAACATATCGGACAGGTTTATTCGCGTGCGCAGTTATTAGATCATATTAATCCAGATAGTTTTGATGTGGCGGATCGTGTCATTGATAGCCATATTAAAAACTTGCGCCGTAAGGTGACTGAGGCCGCAGATACAGGCAATCGTCATGAATGGATTCAGGCTGTTTATGGGGTCGGCTATCGTTTTGAATATCCAGAAGATTAAAAATAATCTGAGCAGCATGATTGATTGCTGCTCGTCCTAAATTCACTTGTTTATTTTATGCTCAACTTTTTTGAGTCAAATTAAGTTGGTTGTTTATTCTACATCTTATGTTCAAAGACTTGCATCTGATTAATCACGAGAAATTATCCTGTGGATAATCACAATGTTATCCACAGAAAATGGGGATAACTGTGATGATTCTTCAACCTTGATCAGGACGAACAGCTCACCATAATTTCAGGGACATCGCTAGGAAGTGGTGCTAAATCTTCCGGTCTTTCCAGCTCAGGTTGGGGAGTAAAGGGGCGACGTAATAACGTAAATAATCGTTCGACTTCACTTAAATCACCCCGCTCAGCCAGTTCGATGGCTTTTTGCGCCATATGATTTCTTAAAATATAAACTGGATTGGCGTGTTGCATCTGAGCATTCAGTTGTTCGACATCCTGCTGTTCACGAATAGCATGGTAACTTTGTAAAAACTCATCGAACTGACGAATATCCAGACAATCATCACGAAGCGCTTTGTATTGCTGATTTTGCAGGCGCAGAAAACTTTGAGTGTAATCCAGTTGTTCAGTTTGCAAAATGCGCAGAAAAGCCATACCACAATCAAAGCTGTCTTTATGAAAATCAGGCAGTCCCATTTTTTGACATAGACCTTCGCTATAGGCGGCTAAAAAAGTCGGTTCAAAATCTTCGAGACAATTGGCTAATTGCGTTTTAAACCCTTCTTTATCTTCAGGCTTGGCTAAAGGAATCAAATTATTTAGCCACATCCATAAATTCCAATGCGCAATGCTTGGTTGATTTTGATAAGCATAACGACCCTGATGATCTGAGTGGTTATTAATCCAGTTGGGGCGAAAGCGCTCCATGAAACCATAAGGGCCAAAGTCCAGCGTTGAACCAGTAATGTTTAAATTATCAGTATTCATGACCCCATGTGCAAATCCCACCAGTTGCCATTGCGCGATCATTTTTGCTGTATTGTGAATCACGCCTTTTGCAAAAGCCAGAATGGGTTGTTCTGTTTTCAAGGCTTCTGGATAATGCCATTCAATACATTTTTGGGTGAATTCTGCGAGTAGTTCGGGCGCGTATTGATTGATCCATTCAAAATGGCCCAAACGAATATGACAATCGGAGCTGCGCAATAACATGGCACCCTGTTCAAGTGTTTCACGTTGTACACCCTGATTAGAGGTTGTAAATCCAACTGCATTACTCGACGCAATACCTAAACTATTTAAAGCATGTCCTGCCAGATATTCACGAATCACAGAGCGTAACACCGCACGACCATCCCCCATACGTGAATAAGGCGTTAGTCCTGCACCTTTTAAATGTAAGTCAATGGTTTGACCTGAACGATTCAAAATTTGTGCGATTAATAAACCACGACCATCACCGAGTTGACCTGCCCACTGTCCAAATTGATGACCTGCATAAACCATGGCCAGCGGAGGAAATTCTGCAAAGATCTTTTGTCCACTACAGATTTCGACCCAATGCAATTTATCTTGTTCAGACCATTGTAAATCATCAGCCAATTCAGCATTAAAATGTCCTGCGGTCGCGCCTTTAAGTGGCACAGGTGCTTGCTGATGATAAAGTTTTGGGTTGAGTTCTGGATAACGTAAATTGAAATACATGGCAGAAGGCGGCTAATGGTTGACACTGCACTATAACAAATAATCCTACTTATGCCTAAATCATGGGCTGTCTAGGAATAGCCGAGTTTTTATGTTGTCGATTGATTCTTTCTTCGACTGATCATTAAATTACTCAAACGATTTAAAAATTGTGGGCTGATGCTGGATAATTGATATAAAACTTTGGCTTTTAAACCAATCGGTGTATGTGTAGCCCGAAAAAAATGATCTTTTTGTTGTGCAAGTTTGAAAACTTGCATGGCAACATCAGAGGGACTTAAGTTCACGCCCATATTTTGAATGCTACCTGCATCCATATTTTTAACCATACTAGTTTGTACAAAGAGCGGCATGACATCCAAAACCCGAATACCATATTTTTGCCATTCCACGTCTAAAGCTTCAGTAAGTCCACGTATCGCAAATTTACTGGCTGAATAAGAAGTTAAATCTGCCTGTCCATAAATAGCTGAAGCCGATGACAGATTAATGATGCGAGCCGAACTCGCTTGTTTGAGATAAGGTAAAGCGGCGTGACAGCCATTGAGTACGCCTTTGACATTAATATCAATGGTTCTCTGATGGGCTTGAATATTGGTATGTTCAAATGCACCCGAGTAAAGGATACCTGCATTATTGACGAGAATATTCAGTTCACCTGCCCATTGTACAAACTGTTGCAAGCTGCGCTGCCAGTTATCGTAGTCACTGACATCCAGATAACCTGAGAATGCGCGGGAACCTAATTCTTTGGCAAGTTTTTGACTCTGGATTTCATTAATATCAAAAATACCGACCAGATAACCTTGTTGATAAAAAGTACGTGCAATTTCAGCGCCAATCCCTTGAGCTGCACCTGTAATCAGGATACTTTGAGCCATATTTTTCTCATTTATTTGGATAACCGATTTTTTAAGAGGTCTTTAGTTAAAAGATCATGTGCATTTCTAGTGCGCTGAGTTCACATCATAACAAATCTGTTTTTGAAATAAATGCGCTTCGATGACCTATAAAGGAGTTAAACATGCAACACTTACTCAATATTATGCGTGAATTACGTGAAAAGTGTCCGTGGGATCGTGAACAAACTCCTTTAAGTTTAACCCCATATGCGATTGAAGAAGCCTATGAGGTTGAAGCTGCAGTTCGTGAAGGTCATCTGGATGAGATTCGAGATGAACTAGGCGATTTACTTTTACAAGTGGTTTTTCAGGCACAAATGTATAGTGAACAGGGCGCTTTTGATTTTCAGGACGTTGTCGATGCGATTAGTGAAAAACTGATTCGTCGTCATCCACATGTATTTCAGGCGGAACAGTTTTCAGCACTTGATCCTGATCAGGTGAGCGAGTTATGGCAACAGATTAAGCAACAGGAAAAACAGGGTAAACCCAAGTCACGTTTAGACGAGATCAAACATGGTCCTGCACTCAATCAGGCTCAAGAGCTCCAAAAGAAAGCAGCAAAGCTGGGATTTGACTTTGAAACGATTGAAGATGCTTATGGCAAAGTAAAAGAGGAGCTTGGCGAGTTTGAACAGGCACTTCAGGAACAACAATCCGATGAAATACATGAAGAATTTGGAGATTGCCTATTTTCTCTGATCAATGTTGGACGTAAACTTGGGCTGTCCAGCGAATCTGCACTTTTGGCCACCATTTTTAAGTTTAGACAACGTTTTGCGTATATTGAGCAGCAAGCGACTTTACAACAAAAAAATTTAGAAGAGATGAGTCTACAAGAAATGGATGCGCTCTGGGATCAGGCGAAACAACAATTAAAACTTAGGTCTTTATAATCAGGTCTTTATAAAATGGCAATGTTACACAAGATGATCACGTTACGACAATTTTCACTATATTGGATTCAGATCGGTATTTTGTGTTTATTCTCAAGCATGCTACATGCGCAACAATTTGATCAATCTTATCAGTCATGGAAAACTCAGCAACAAGCGCATGATCAGCGTTTAAAAGCATCTTCTTCTACAGCGGACTACTATTTGGGTAAGCCAAGCTTACAAAATACTTCGGCAACATTAAAAAAAACATCAACTCAAAATAATTCTTCAAAAAATTTGGGAAGCAAGATTAATCTTAATACAGCTTCTACGCAGGAACTGCAAAAGCTTAATGGCATTGGAGAGAAAAAAGCACAAGCGATCGTTGATTATCGTAATCAGAACGGTCAATTTAGATCAGTCAATGATTTGCTTAATATTAAAGGAATCGGGCCAAAATTTATTGAAAAAAATAAATCAAATCTTGGTTTATAATACGCAGCATTTAACAAGATTTTTGAGCTAAGTGCCTAATCATTGAGAGAATCAAATTGCCCTTTAGGCGGGTTAGAGATATGATTAGCGCATCTTATCATTTACGTTCAGACGTAGGAGACAGCGTCTTTTGCAAACTTTGCGCGCGTCAAAATGTGGTTTATCTACAACGCAACTTCCTTCTTCTATCTTAGATGTGATCGATAGTCTGACCAAAGCGGGCTATGAAGCCTATATCGTTGGCGGTGGGGTTAGGGATCTCATGTTGGGTCTTAATCCAAAAGATTTTGATGCCGTCACCAATGCTACACCTGCTCAGGTAAAAGAAGTCTTTGGGCGACGTTGTCGTATTATTGGACGACGTTTTGAATTGGCACATGTGTATTCTGGTCGTGAACTGATTGAAGTTGCGACTTTCCGTGCGCCGCCTAAAAAAGCAGTCACCAGTACATCGGGTATGATCTTACGTGATAATAATTGGGGGACCATTGAGCAAGACTTTGCTCGACGTGATTTCTCAATTAATGCGCTGTATTATCAACCACGCAAAGGTATTGTGCTGGATTTTTGTGATGCCATCTCCGATATCGATCATAAAACTTTACGCCTGTTAGGTGATCCAAAACAGCGTTTTGAAGAAGATCCAGTCAGAATGCTTCGTACACTGCGTTTTGCAGCCAAATTAAATTTTGATATTGATCCACAGATTTTAAAAATCTTCGATGTGGAAATGACGCAATTGTTACGTGATGTATCGCCACATCGTTTATATGATGAGTCGCAAAAATTATTCACGATGGGGCATTTGGCGCGTGTTTTACCAATGCTGATTGAGTTTGATATCTGGAAGCAATTATTTGCAGATATTAAGCCTGATATCAGCAAATTTATTGAACGTGCCGCGAAAAATACCGATCAGCGTATTCAGATTGGTAAAACCATTAACCCTGCATTTTTCTATGCAGTATTGTTATGGAAGCCTTTTCTAGAGCGTTGTGATTTTTATCTTGCAAAAGGTATTGTTCCCGCTGAAGCACGTGCGCAGGCTGGTTTAGACGTACTTAAGCGTCAGGCAACACGTACTGTTATTCCACGTTTTGCTGAAACTTTTATCCGTGAAGTTTGGGAAATGCAGGTACGTTTACTTAACCCTAAACCTCAACAAATTGAAGCGCTCGCAAGTCATGCGCGTTTCCGTGCAGGTTTCGACTTCTTGTTGTTGCGTGAAAAATCGGGTGATGATTCAACTCAGGGCATGGGGCAATGGTGGGATCATTATCAGTCACTGTCGAGTGATGAAAAAGAAACCGCAATTAGCCAATATAATCGGCAACGTGCTAAGACCCGCCGTAAACAAAATATTGAAGCAAACGAATCTAAAGATACTACGGCTGAAATTGAACCTTTAGTGAACGTACCAGAAGCACGTAGTCGTCGTGCTCGCCGTGAACAAACACGTACTAAAGACCATGTGGCTCGTAGTCCTGAATCCTCGACGACAAATCTTAATCCTGATCAACCCATTATGAAGCGTAAACGGGTACAGCGTGATTTGAGTCAGGTTATTTTTGGACCAACTCAATGAGTGTTGTCACCTATATTGGGATGGGCAGTAATTTAGGTGATTCCCGTCAGATTCTTCAATATGCAGTTCAGCGTTTAAAAGATTTGGGTCAAGTTCAGGTTTCTCAGCTTTACCAAAGTCCTCCGATGGGGCCGCAAGATCAACCGCATTATTATAATGCAGCGGCACAGTTAATCACTTCGCTTGAACCTTTGGGTTTGCTGGATCAATTACAGCGTATTGAACATGAGGCAGGAAGAGTACGTTTACGCCGTTGGGGGGAACGTACACTGGATCTGGATTTACTGATTTATGCTGAGCAAGACATCCAAAATCAGCGTTTGACTGTGCCACATATTGGATTACTTGAGCGTGATTTTGTGCTTGTACCTTTGTTGGATATCGATTCTGATCTCATGGTAAAAGGTCAAAAGCTAAAAGATTTAGAGCTGGTAAAACATCCGTCTTTAACTGTTGTGGCGGATCGCAACTGGGTTGAAAAATAACTTGCCTGTTAGGGGAAGTTGATAGAGGACATCATAATGATTAGTCTAAGTGACTTAAGAAAATTTAAAAAAGAAGGACGTAAGTTTTCCTGCCTGACCTGTTACGACGCGAGCATGGCCAAAGCGATGGAACTTGCTGAGGTTGATTCAATTTTGATTGGTGATTCTCTGGGAATGGCAATTCAGGGGCATGATTCTACGTTGCCTGTGACTGTTGATGACATGGCTTATCATACCGCCGCAGTACGCCGTGGAAACAGCCATGCATTTATCATGACTGATTTACCTTTTATGAGCTATGCCACCTTAAATGATGCTTTGCAAAGTGCCAAAAAAGTCATGCAGGCAGGTGCGCAAATGATCAAAATCGAAGGCGGTGCATGGCTGAGTGAATCTGTTCGTGCATTGACACAAAATGGTATTCCTGTTTGTGTACACTTGGGTTTAACCCCGCAATCTGTGCATGTGTTTGGGGGGTATAAATTACAAGCCAGAACTCGTGAGGCCGCTGATCAGTTAATTGCTGACTGTACTGCGGTGGTAGAAGCAGGAGCTGCGATTTTATTACTGGAATGTGTTCCTGCACAATTGGGGCAAGAAATCGCTGAGTTATTTCCGCATACACCAGTCATTGGGATCGGTGCAGGTAACCAAACTGACGGTCAGGTTTTGGTTGTACAGGATATGCTGGGTTTGACATTCGGGCGTGTGGCACGATTTGTACGTAATTTTATGAAAGAACAGTCAGGTGAAACTGCAATTGTAGATGCGTTTAAAGCTTACCATTTAGCTGTACAAGATCAATCTTTCCCAGCACCAGAACATACTTTTCAGGTCGAGTTATAACTCATGAAAACAGAAACAACCATTCAGGGATTGGCGGCATCTTTACAAGCTGCTCGCACTGCGCGCAAAAGTATTGGTTTTGTGCCCACAATGGGGAATTTGCACCAAGGACATTTGAATCTGGTGCGTGAAGCAAAAAAACTTTGTGATGTAGTCGTAGTCAGTATCTTTGTGAATCCAATTCAGTTTGGTGAAGGCGAAGATTTCGAAAGCTATCCACGTACCTTAGAACAAGACAGTCATTTATTGGCAGATATCGGCTGTGATATTATTTTTGCGCCAACCGTCGATCAAATGTATGGCAAGCAACCACGCCTGACCAATATCACGATTGGTGGTATTACCAATGATTTATGTGGTCAATCACGACCAGGTCATTTTGATGGGGTCGCAGTGGTGGTCACCAAGCTGTTTAATATTGTGCAGCCTAATTTTGCTTTTTTTGGTCAAAAAGATTATCAGCAATTGGCTGTCATTCGCCAGTTAGTTAAAGATTTAAACATTCCGGTTGAAGTGATTGGCGTACCTATAGTACGTGCTGAAGATGGTTTGGCATTAAGTTCACGCAATGGCTATCTGAGTGAAGAGCACCGTAAAACAGCACCCACTATTTACCAGTCACTTAAACAGGCAGAAAAAGACTTGCATGCAGGTATTGCCCTGGCTGAGGTGCTACAAACTATCAGAATGCAATTGACAAATGCAGGCTTTGTTGTGGACTATGTCGAGGCACGTCAGCCGAATTTACAGCCAGTTGAAATATTTAATCAGGATATTGTTTTGTTTGTGGCCGCGAAGTTAGGTTCAACGCGTCTCATTGATAATTTACAGGTTCAATTTAAGGCATAATATTAAAAGGACAGCCATGCCATGAAGCGTATTCTTATCGTCACAGGGCAATCTGGATCTGGTAAATCCTCCGCATTGCAGGTTTTGGAAGATCTGGGTTACTACTGTATTGATAACCTGCCTTTGGCATTGCTGCCAGAAATTGTGTCGAAGCTCGATCATGAAAACAATCTTGAACAATTAGCGCTTGGAGTGGATGTTCGGAGTACACGGGCCGATTTACAAGAATTCGATCAAGTGTTTGAACAATTACAGCGACACGGTTCTGTCGATGTGATTTATTTGACCACGCAAGATCAGGAACTTATCGCGCGTTTTAGTTCCTCACGTCGTCCACACCCATTGGCCAGCCGTTTTAAAAGCCTGAATGAATGTATTCAGGAGGAAAAACAACTGCTTATGCCAATTCAATTTCGCTCAACGGTACATATCGATACTACTGATAAAAGTGTGCATGATCTTAAGCATACTTTGCTTTCGAAACTGGGGCAGTCAGACAAATTAATTCTGATTTTACAGTCGTTCGGTTATAAACATGGTATTCCCTTAGATGCAGACTATGTTTTTGATGTACGGCATTTACCTAATCCACATTGGGATTTGGAGTTACGTAAATTTTCAGGATTAGATCAACCTGTTCAGGATTTTTTGGAATCCAGTGCACAAACCAATGATATGTTTAACGATATCTATCAATTTTTAGATAAATGGTTACCCGTATTTGCAGAGGGGCATCGCCATTACATGACCATTTCGATTGGTTGTACAGGCGGGCAACATCGCTCGGTTTATATTGTAGATAGACTAAAAAAGGCGCTTGAGGCAAAATGGTCTATTCAGGTCTTACATAGAGAAATGAAGCACTGGTCATGATTGACACCACAGTTGATGTAATTAACAAACTTGGCCTACACGCACGTGCGTCGGGGAAATTGATCGAAGTTACGACTAAATTTCGATCTTCTATTCAGATTGGCAAAGGCGATAAGCTCGTCGACGCCAAAAATATTATGTCCTTGCTCATGTTAGGTGCAGGCAAGGGAACCACTTTGCGTTTAGTGATTGATGGGTCTGATGCTGAAAAAGCAGAAGATGAAATTAAGGCATTATTCGCAGCAAAATTTTATGAGGCAGATTAACCGTGGCACGTCGTCCCAATAAGCGTTACAGTGAAGATGATTTTGATTCTTTAGAAGGACGTGCAAGTAAAACCGAACAGAAAAAAGCAGTGCAACGTATGGCTGCACTGGGTGAACAGTTAGCAGAGCTTTCAGCAAAACAAATCCAAAAGCTTCCTGTAGATGAACGTTTAATTGATGCATTACTTGATGCACAAACCATTACGTCATTTGAAGCTCGTCGTCGCCAATTTCAGCGCGTTGGTAAATTGCTACGTAATGAAGATGAAACGGTCATATTGTCCTATTTGACGCCCCAACAAGGGTTAAAAAAACAAGCGCAATTGCAGCGTTGGGTTGATCGCATGATTGAACAAGGTGATCCTGCAATTAATGAATTTAGTAAACTTCATAATGCTTCTGAACGTCATACCCTGCGTCAGCATGTATTGCGTATTCAACGTGATATCACTCAAGCACTAAATGAACAAGAACTTGCAGCTTCTAAGTTAAAATTTTTTAATTATGTACAGCAAGTAGCATTACTATCGGATAATTGATTTTATTGACAGTTTAAAACGATGAATTTATAGCAAATGCCAGTCAGATCAAATATTGACTGGCATTTTTATTGACGTTAATTAAACTCACCTGTGGCACGTTGTTTGGCCCAGTCACGTAAAATAAATTTCTGTAATTTTCCTGTTGATGTTTTTGGAATCTCGGTAATTACAATATCTTTAGGGACTTTAAACCGCGCCAATTGTTGCTGACAATGCGTAATCAATTCATCGGTACTGACACTGATTCCTTGTTTTAATTCAATAAAAGCGCACGGAACTTCTTGCCAGCGTGGGTCGGGTTTGGCAACTACTGCGGCGGTCATCACCGCTGGATGCTGATATAATACTTCTTCCACTTCAAGAGATGAAATATTTTCACCCCCTGAAATAATCACGTCTTTGGCACGGTCCGTAATTTTGGCATAACCATCAGGTTGGCAAACAGCTAAGTCGCCACTATGAAACCATCCGCCTGCAAACGCTTCTTCAGTGGCTTTCGGATTTTTCAGATAACCCTTCATCACAATATTGCCACGGAACATAATCTCTCCCAATGTATGCCCATCCGCAGGCACGGGTTGCATGGTTTCAGGATCGAGTACACGCATACTGTCTTGCAATGGATAAGGTACACCCTGACGAGAATGTAACTGAGCCTGTTCCTGAATTGATAAATCATTCCAGCCTGCCTGAGAGGCACAAAGCGCAGAAGGGCCATAAGTTTCAGTCAAACCATAAACATGGGTCACATTGATACCTAGGTGGCGCATCCCCTCGATAATCGCAGCAGGTGGGGCGGCGCCAGCAACCAAGACTTCAACACGATGATCAAAATGAAGCTGCTTGTCTTTAGGGGTATTGATCAACATGGATAATACAATGGGTGCACCACAGAAATAATCGACCTTATGTTTGGCAATCAGCTCAAATACAAGCTCTGGATCTACTTTACGCAAACAGACATTAGTACCGCCATTAGCAGCAATCGTCCATGCAAAACACCAGCCATTACAGTGAAATAAAGGTAGTGTCCATAAATAACTAGCGCGAGGCGTCATACCACAAGCAATAATATTACTGGCAGCATTGAGATACGCTCCGCGATGATGATAGACCACACCTTTTGGATTGCCTGTAGTGCCAGAGGTATAATTCAGACTAATCGCATCCCACTCATCATTGGGAAGTGACCATTCAAAATTGGTATCGCCTTGACTCAGCCATGTTTCATATTCAATTTGACCAATAGAGTTAGAAAGTTCAGATTCATATTCTAGATCAGCAACATCAATCACATAAATTTGTTGTGAGATCAGCGCCATTGCTTCCTGAGCAACTTGAGCAAATTCTGGATCGACTAAAAGTACTTTGCTCTCTGCATGTTCTAACATAAACGCAAGGGTCTTGGCATCAAGTCGAGTATTCAAGGTGTTTAGTACAGCGCCAGCCATGGGCACGGCAAAATGCGCTTCAATCATGGCAGGGATATTTGGGAGTAAGACCGAAACGGTATCATTTTTTTGAATCCCTAACTGTTGTAACTGATGTGCAAATTGACAACAACGTTGATAGGTTTGTTTCCATGAGAGCTGACGTGTGCCATGAATAATTGCTGCTTGATCTGGATAAATATAAGCGGCACGTTCTAGATACCGTAAGGGTGAAAGTGCGACAAAATTGGCAGCCGTTTTCGGTAGCTCATCATAAGCATTCATGGTCTTAGACTCCGTGTCATTGTTTTAATGATTGTTGATTAAAAGATAGGGTTTTAATTTCATCAAATCATTTAGGCTTTAGTCTTAGAGTATTGGTTGCAATATATGAGCTTTAAATGCTGGATGAGAAACCCTATGGTTGTTTTTATCATAAACGTCCCATAAACAAATCCGAGCAATAATTTTGCGTCTATTTGTTTTTATACGATTAAGCTTGTAAATTCTCCAAATGTCCTCATTAAGTAAGGCATGAATACAAAAAATTGAGAAACTTATCTTTTTTTAATGGAAGTTGTTTTCTCAATGCGCTAACCCGTGTAAAATTCCGTCTTCTTTAAATTTTCCATCCACCGTTTTTATCTTTTGAGGTTTTCCTCGATCATAATCTCGCGGTGATATGCTCCATTGTGCGGGGCATCACTCCTTAAGGATTTTTCTATGCCAATTATCACATTGCCAAATGGCGATCAAAAATCATTTGATCAAGCTGTTTCAGTTATGCAAGTCGCTCAAAGTATTGGGCCTGGTCTTGCTAAAAACACCGTTGCGGGTCGTGTGAACGATCGCCTTGTAGATGCATGTGACTTAATCACCGAAGACGCAACAGTCCAAATTATTACACCTAAAGACCCAGAAGGCGTGGAAATCATACGTCATTCTTGCGCACATTTAGTTGGACATGCTGTCAAGCAATTATTCCCTGAAGTGCAAATGGTAATTGGTCCTGTGATTGAAGAGGGCTTTTATTACGATATTTTTAGTCCAAAGCCATTTACCTTAGAGGATATGGCAGCGATTGAAGCGCGTATGAAACAGCTCATCGATCAGGATTATGATGTCATTAAAAAAATGACACCGCGTGCTGAAGTGATCAAAGAGTTTCAATCTCGTGGTGAAACATACAAACTACGTTTGATTGATGATATGCCTGATGAAACAGAGATGGGTCTGTATTATCATCAAGACTACTTAGATATGTGTCGTGGTCCGCATGTACCAAATACTAAATTTTTGAAAAACTTTAAACTGACTAAAATTTCTGGTGCATATTGGCGCGGTGATGCTAAGAATGAGCAATTACAGCGTATTTATGGAACTGCATGGGCAGATAAAAAAGAACTTGCTGCTTATGTAAAACGTATCGAAGAAGCTGAAAAACGTGACCACCGCAAAATTGGTAAGGCGCTTGATCTATTTCATATGCAGGAAGAAGCACCAGGTATGGTGTTTTGGCATGCTAATGGTTGGACGATTTACCAAGTGCTTGAACAATATATGCGTAAAGTTCAGCAAGAGAATGGATATCAGGAAATTAAGACACCACAGATTGTCGATTTTAGCTTGTGGGAAAAATCTGGGCATGCAGCGAACTATGCTGAAAATATGTTCACTACCCATTCTGAAAATCGTAATTATGCAGTGAAACCGATGAACTGTCCTTGCCATGTGCAGGTCTTTAATCAAGGTTTAAAATCTTATCGTGATTTGCCAATTCGCTTGGCAGAGTTTGGTTCTTGTCACCGTAATGAACCATCAGGTTCGCTACACGGCATTATGCGTGTACGTGGTTTTACGCAAGATGATGCACATATTTTCTGTACTAAAGAGCAAATTGGAAAAGAGGTTGCTGATTTTATCCAACTGACTTTAGATGTCTATAAAGACTTCGGCTTTGAAGATGTTCAGATGAAACTTTCGACTCGTCCAGAAAAACGTGTCGGAGAAGATGCTCTTTGGGATCTTGCAGAAAAATCATTGGCAGATGCCTTGGATGCTGCTGGTCTTGACTGGGAATTGCAACCTGGCGAAGGTGCATTCTATGGGCCAAAAATTGAATTTTCATTGAAAGACTGTTTAGGCCGTGTATGGCAGTGCGGAACGATTCAATGTGACTTCAACTTACCAGAGCGTTTGGATGCTTCATTTGTAACTGAAGATAATGAACGTGATCAACCCGTCATGTTGCATCGTGCAATACTTGGCAGTTTTGAACGTTTTATTGGTATACTTATTGAACATTATGCGGGTTTTATGCCGCCATGGTTATCACCTGTGCAAGCATGCGTAATGAATATCACCGATTCACAAGCACAAGCCTGTGAGCAAGTGGTAGCAAAACTCAAAGAAAATGGTCTTAGAGCGATTTCTGACTTGAGAAATGAGAAAATCGGCTTTAAGATTCGTGAGCGTACACTTGAGCGTATTCCGTACCTTTTAGTATTAGGTGACCGTGAGGTTGAGGAAGGTACTGTAAATGTTCGTACTCGCTCAGGAAAAAATTTAGGTACTATGTCAATTGATGCATTTATTGACTTAGTGAAATCTGCCGTTGCCGAACGTGGCCGGTACATTGTGGAGTAAGAAAGATTAAACAGCCTGATCGTAACCAACAACAAGGTGCAAAAAGTAACCGTCCTGCGATTAATGATGAGATCCGTGCAAAAGAAGTACGCCTCGTAGCCGCAGATGGAGAACAAAAAGGAATCGTTTCACTTGCCGAAGCGTTGCGTGCTGCCGAAGATTCAGATCTTGACTTAGTCGAGATTGTGGCTAATGCAGAACCACCTGTTTGTAAAATCATGGATTACAACAAGCACTTGTTTGATTTGAAGCAGAAGCAAAAAGATGCGAAGAAAAAACAGCATCAAGTACAGGTCAAAGAAATCAAACTACGTCCAGCAACGGATGTAGGTGATTATCAGGTCAAGCTTCGTGCGATTTTAAAGTTCCTTGAAGAAGGGAACAAAGTTAAAATTACGTTACGTTTCCGTGGTCGTGAGATGGCACACCAACAATTAGGTTTAGCGCAATTGCAAAAAATTGAAGCAGACGTGACCGATTTTGGTGTGGTTGAACAGGCTCCGAAAATGGAAGGTCGTCAAATGGGGATGTTACTTGGACCGAAAAAGAAAAAGTAAGCTTTTACCCATTTCAAAAAACGCAGCCGAAACGCTGCGTTTTTTTTATAAACTATTTTAACAGTTCTATTGAAAAGGCGTTGAATAAACTCAAAACTATAAAAATAAGCTTAAGGAGAAAAATATGTCAGAAATTGAAGGAACTAAGCAACTCGCCAACATTAATCAGAAAGTTATTGAAAACGGTCAGGTGCTTCCGTCTGTTAAACTTAAAGATGGTAGTCAAGTACAGACAGGAACAGTTGCAACGATGTTGCATAATATTCAACTATATAATACGGGTGAACGTGGAGTTGTAGAGCAGGAACTTATCCTAGCCATTCCAACATTATTCAAAGTTGGGTTGTTTGATCTATTTTCTGTAGATGAATGGATACAAGGAGAAAATCAAGGTCGAAAATTTGTAGGTGAGCAGGCGAAAGAGTATCAAAATAAACAAAATGTGGCGGCAAAATAAGAATTCAGATTCTCATTTTATGATTTTCTTTAAGGTTGTTAAGCAAAGTCACTGCTAAACTAAATCACTTTTTATACTTTTATTCCATGTTAAAAAACATGTTATAAACGTATACAAAGACTTAAAGATAGAAAAATAGGATAAGAAGGTATTTCATGATAGACCTATATTATTGGGGAACTCCCAATGGACATAAGATCAGCATCGCGCTCGAAGAAATGGGGCTGGAATATCAAATTTTTCCAATTAATATTTTAGAAAATGATCAGTTTCAACCAGACTTTCTGAAAATATCACCGAACAATAAAATCCCTGCCATTATTGATCAAGATGGTCCAAATCATGAGCCAATTTCGATTTTTGAATCAGGTGCAATTTTACAATATTTGGGTCGTAAGACTGGACTTTTTTACCCGACAGATGAGCAAGAACGAGTTGAAGTCGAGCAATGGCTCATGTGGCAAATGGGGGGTTTTGGTCCGATGCTTGGTCAAAATCATCATTTTGGTCGTTTTGCCAAAGAAAAAATTCCCTATGCTATTGAGCGTTATGTCACTGAAACTAAACGCTTATATAGCGTACTTAATACACAGCTCATTGGGCAAAAATTTGTGGCAGGTGAGTACTCGATCGCGGATATGGCAATTTTACCGTGGGTATTACGTCATGAGTGGCAATCCATCGATTTAAATGACTATCCTTATGTGAAGGATTATGTAGAACGTCTGACTGCGCGCCCAGCCGTACAAAAAGCTTTATCTATTCAAATCATCTGATTTTGAGTGAAAGATCATAAAATTATTGATAAAAACTAATGGTTAGTCTTGCGAAAGTAGAGCCTTATTTATTTAATTTATATTGGAATGATTCACTGACCAGAAAGAGATATTTCTGGTCAACTTAACTATTAGAGTGCAGAACATTTATTCAGGTTAAAATGGATTTCATCTTTAAGCTTGGATTTTTTAAAGAACCAAAGTTTTTTAGGAACATCCACTTGAGTATTTGAAATAGCTTGCATCACCTGTGCATCTAAAGCATAAATTCCTGAACCCTTATTAATTTTGACTTGAGTCGCTTCACCTTGTTTATTCACTTTAAAATTAAAACGTACCAAGCGATCTTTGCCTTTAAGTTCATCACGTGGCACATTTAATGTAGGTTGTTGAACATAGCGAAAAGGAACTGATTTGGCATTTTGCTGTTTTAACCAGTTCTTCGAATCAAAATGATAAATACATTCAGCGGTTGAATCATCGCGATCTTTATAATCCAGATTAAAAGTTTGGTAACCTATAGTTGAAATAAGATTTCCATCTTGTTGAAAAGGTTTTACTTGGGCTTGTTCTACTGCTTTGACGAGCAAATCATCCAGCTTTTTATTACCAGTACTTTCTTGAACTTTAACTTGAGTGACTGTTCCTGTTTCATCTGCCGCGACACGTAAAATCGCAGCCCGATCCTGTCCTTGTAAATCTGCATTGTCATAATTGAGCTTTGGGAATTCACGCCAGTCAATTCGAGTCGTCAAATGTGCGGGAAGTGCAGAGCTTTTTTGCGGTATCAATTGTGAAGAGTTTTCTTTTGCATCAGCTTGAGTGATGGATACACTTGCAAAAAGTGCAAGGCAAAAAATAGATTGTTTCATCTTGGATGGTTTGTGATTGTAAAAGCATTGTTGCGAAGTATTCCCTGTTCAGGAAATACACGCAACAAAAAAATGCAGATTTGAGGGTATCCAATGAAAAATCATATTATTTTATTGAAAACAGACATTAAACTTACGGATCGGTGCCTTTGTTAATATCTACATGGAATAAATCTTTGGTTTTCGTCCAGCTTAATACCACCACTGCAAGCGTCATACAGCCACCAAACAAGGTAGCTGCAAGAGTTCCCATATATTTAGCAGCCAAGCCTGATTCAAACGCGCCTAACTCATTACTACTTGAGACAAACATGCCATTGACTGCGGCAACACGTCCTCGCATATTTTCTGGTGGGAAAATTTGCAAAATGGTTTGGCGAACCACCACAGAAATACTGTCGCAGGCACCTGTCATGGCTAAAGCAAAGAGTGACAACCACATGTGACTTGAAAAAGCGAAAATAATAGTGAATACGCCGAAACCAGCTACAGCAAGTAGCATATTGCGCCACGCGTGATGGGTAGGTGGAAACTTGGTAAGTGCAATCATGGTGAGTAAGGCACCAATTGAAGGTGCAGCACGTAAATAACCTAAACCTTCGGGACCGACTTTTAAAATATCTTCAGCAAAAATTGGCAGTAACGCCACTACGCCACCAAATAGGACTGAAACCAGATCTAGTGAGATCGCCCAAAGCACAATCTTGGTTTTCCAGATAAAACGAAAGCCTTCTCCTAAACTTGACCACATATTTTCATGTTCAATTGCGGGAAAACTTCTTTTCTTAAGTAGCATGATTAAACAAAAACAAATGAATAGAAGGATGGAAACACTTAATAGACTGGTTTCACGACCTAAAAAGGCCAGCATAAAGCCACCTAGCATTGGCCCTAAAATCACGCCACTTTGCCAACCTATTGTTGTCCAAGTTGCACCATTGGTATAAAGCTCACGTGGAATAAGAAACGGTTTAAGTGATGTCGCAGATGGGCTATAAAAGCCACGAATCACACCAAAACAAAAAATTACTGCATAAATGCCTAATGATAAGACATGAACACTGATTTGATTTAAACCATATAAGTGAAAAATTCCCCACAGCACTAAGGGCAATGGAAATGAAAAAAACAGACAAATTTTCATAATCAGTTGTTTATTAAACTTATCTGCAATATATCCTCCCCATAGCGATAGGCTAATAAATGGAATCGCTTCCGCGAGACCAATCAGACCTAAAGTAAGTGGATCTTTGGTTATTTTATAAAGTGAATAGGCAACAATAATTTCCTGAATCAAAATGGCAAGTGTCAGGCAAAATTGATTGACCGTTATAATGGAAAAATCGCGATATCGGAGTGCGGCAAAAGCATCCTGCTTAGCTTTCATAACTATCGTATTTTGAGAATATTGTTGTGATTATAAGCATGAATTCTTAAAAAAAAGCTATAAAAGTAAGTTTTTTAATGGATAAAATAATAAACTGAGAGCTGTGTATCGGATACAATTTCAACTGAATTTTCTTTTGTTTTAAGCAAAGATGCTATATCATACTGCCTTCCTTACCTGCAGGTCGATTTGCAATGGTGCAAACGTGCCGAACAGGTGCTCAAAAGAGGTTACTATGGCTAAGTTAAAAACTCGCCGTGGTGCAGCTAAACGCTTCAAAGCGACTGCAAACGGTTTTAAGCGTAAACAAGCGTTCAAGCGCCACATCTTGACCAAAAAATCTGCGAAACGTATTCGTCAATTACGCGGCTGTGTAATGGTTCATGTTTCTGACATGAATTCAGTTCGTCGTATGTGCCCATACATCTAAGGAGATTATAAATGGCTCGTGTAAAACGTGGTGTAGTGGCTCATCGTCGTCACAAAAAAATTCTTGCTCGCGCTAAAGGTTACTATGGTGCTCGTTCACGCGTTTACCGCGTAGCGTTCCAAGCGGTAATCAAAGCTGGTCAATATGCTTACCGTGACCGTCGTCAGAAGAAACGTCAATTCCGTGCTCTATGGATTGCACGTATCAACGCAGGTGCTCGTCAAAACGGTTTGTCTTACAGCCGTATGATCGATGGCTTGAAAAAAGCTCAAGTGATCATCGACCGTCGCGTATTAGCTGACATCGCTATGCATGATGCAGTTGCATTTGCTGCCTTAGCTGAAAAAGCGAAAGGTGCATTAGCTGCATAAGCTTAGAGATTCAAAAGAAGACCGCTTTTAAGCGGTCTTTTTTATTTTATGTATTCGTATTTTAATGTTGATAACAATTACGAGACTTTTAAAATGCGTAAACAATATCATTTTCGTCAAGTTGATCATGATATTTATATTTGGGATATTCATCGACTTGTAGCATGATCCAAAAATTTTAAGGTCAAAAAAATCTTACTCAGCCAAATTGTCGAATTAAATGAAGCTTATTGATTCCCTGACGAGTACCCAACTACAGTGCATTGAACATATTCAATTTATCAAACAGGCGGATTTAACTTATCAAATTATTCTAAGCACTGATGGTCGGATCATGGATGGTATGCATCGAGTGGCCAAGGAAAACTACAGGGAAATTTGGAGATTCTCGCTGTACAATTCGAGAAAACGCCTGCGCCTGATTTTATCAACGTTGATGAGGATGACTTAAATTATGATGGCGAACATGATCTATTGATTGCATTGAAAATTACACAACCCCAACATCTTTGATTAGACATTTAGCCTCGAATCTTTCTACAGTAAAGAAACTTTTTATAGTCAAGAGAACTTGAGGAGAATAAAAACATGTTAGTTAGCGTAGAAGGTTTAGAGCAAGGTAGCATTGAAACAGAACTGAGTATTTTGCCGCGTAAAGGTGAAACAATTCGAGTTTTTTATGGGCCTGATGCTGAAGTAGAAGGTGAAATTGAAAATGTTCATCACATTGTTAATCAACATGATGGTGGGCACAAAGTCATTATAAAAATAAAACCCAGCTATTGAGAGACAAATAAAAAAACCTAAAGTAAATGTACTTTAGGTTTTTTATTTAAAATCGTTATAGACCAAAATAATACGCGCAAGCACAAATAATAATAGTCAGAATAATAAGTTTGATCACCCCGGATGAACCTACTTTATGATGTTGATGATCTTTAGAGTTACAAGATTTTTTACTTTGCGATAGTATGTGTGCTTGTGGATCAAGAGGGGATGCGATTTCAACAGGAGTACGTTGTGCGGACTTATAATGATTGGCAATCTTTACAATCAGTTTGGCACTTAAGTCATCGAGTTTTTGGGAAAAATGACGCAGATTAATTTGCTCTTCAGGTGTAAGCATTTCGCCTGATTCGCGATACGGATGTTGACGTAACTGCTCAATAAAGTCGGACAACGCTTCAGTACGATGCAAAAGTTCATGCGCTACATCAGCGGAATAATCTGTAGGAATCAGAGCCAGATATTGCATATCTTGTAGTGTCGATCCATCAGGTTTATGGACGAGTTTGGCATCGATTCCATAATAGGGTAAATCACGATTTTGCGGCTCAATAAAGCTTTGCGCATATTTACTTTTAAATAATTCATTGTCAATAAAGCTCTGAATCTCATCCCAATCCGATTCTTTTAAATCGGCATCTACTTTTTTGCAGAGTTTATCGGACAGATCAAAACGCCAAAATGTTTCTTGATGCAAAGTGGACTGTTGTGAAGCTGGAATTTCAAAGTCATTGTCACTTAAGTACCATTCGGCAAGTTCTTTACCCAATATCCATGCCGTTTTTTTATTTTTTTCATGGCTCACAATAAAATGGGAAAAAGGCAGTAGCTCCACATTGGCATTTGGATTTTGTTCATCACTGAGTAATGTGGAAAGATGCAGACTAATGCGATAGACCCCTTGCTTTTTTAAACCTTCAAGCCAGACTTGAAAATGCTGCGCCAGTAGATGCTGTGATTGAAGATCACGAAACTGAAAAAAGTGCTGATAAAAAATAGAATGCTGTAACCAACGACTAAAACTGAGTTCATGGCTGAGATATTCATTGCCATAGGTAACTAGAGTAAGTTGTTGTTTCCAGATTTGATCAAGTGCCATAGTTCAGTTTTCTCATCTGTGCTGCATGCAATCTTATACGTTTTATAATTCGTATGACTAGAGGGATGATTGTATAGAACAGCAATTTTCCTGTGTTTGATCTTCATCATTGTGTCTAAAAACTGTTAGAATGCAGAGTTTTATTTTATTTATAACTTTGTTGCTTTGAGAGTTACTATGTCACTGGAAGCCCTGACCACCGAAGCGCTTGCTGCCATTGCAGCAGCTCAAGACCTTGCTGCACTCGATCAAGTCCGAGTTCAATTTACAGGGAAAAAAAGCCAGCTTGCAGAACAATCGAAAGCATTGGGCAAAATGGATCCTGAGGAACGTAAGGTTCAAGGTGCTGCTATTCATGCTGTTCGTGAAGCGATAAATAGCGCACTGACTGAGCGTCAAAATGCGTTACAACAAGCTGCATTACAACAAAAGCTGGCGAGCGAAACGATTGATATTACCTTGCCAGGACGTGGTCAACACACAGGGAGTATTCATCCTGTGATTCAGGTACAAGAACGTATTTGTCAGTTTTTTACCAAAGCTGGCTTTATGGTCGCTACTGGGCCTGAAGTGGAAGATGATTATCATAACTTTGAAGCTTTGAATATTCCTGGACATCATCCTGCACGTGCTATGCACGATACATTTTATTTTGATGCCAATCATTTATTGCGCACACATACCTCAGGTGTGCAGATTCGCACGATGGAAACGACTCAGCCGCCAATTCGTATTGTATGTCCTGGGCGTGTCTATCGTTGTGACTCAGACCAAACTCATTCACCGATGTTTCATCAGATTGAAGGCTTATATGTGGCTGAAAACACGAGCTTTGCTGAATTGAAAGGCTTGTTGATTAATCTGCTGAATGAGTTTTTTGAAAAAGATTTAAAAGTACGTTTCCGTCCATCTTATTTCCCATTTACAGAGCCAAGTGCTGAAGTAGATATTATGGATGAGCGTGGTCGTTGGTTAGAAGTATTGGGCTGTGGCATGGTGCATCCAAATGTACTACAAGCAGCAGGAATTGATCCTGAAAAATACAAGGGCTTTGCCTTTGGTTTAGGTGTAGAACGTTTTGCAATGTTACGTTATGGCATTAATGATTTGCGTATGTTCTACCAAAATGATGTGCGTTTCTTACGTCAATTTGCTTAAACATTTTTCAGGATTAAATAAGGTTTTATACACATGAAAATTAGCGAAAACTGGTTACGCACATGGGTTAACCCAGTCATCGATAGCGAAACTTTAGCCGACCAACTGACCATGTTAGGTCTGGAAGTGGATGAACTGGCACCTGTTGCGAAGCCATTTACAGGCGTAGTTGTAGGTGAAGTGCTGACTGTTGAACAGCATCCAGATGCAGATCGTCTACGTGTTACCACGGTCAATGTAGGTTCTGATGAGCCGCTACAAATTGTTTGTGGAGCACCGAATGTTCGCATAGGAATGAAAGCACCTGTTGCAATGATTGGTGCTGTATTGCCCGGTGATTTTAAAATTAAAAAGGGCAAATTACGTGGTGTAGAATCACAAGGGATGCTCTGTGGCGCTTCAGAAATTGATCTTGAAGATAAAATTGATGGCTTGCTTGAATTGCCTGATGATGCGCCAGTGGGTATCAATGTTCGTGATTATCTAAAACTTGATGACCATGTCATTGATATCAGCATTACACCAAACCGTGGTGATTGTTTCAGTATTCGTGGTATTGCCCGTGAAATTGGTGTGATCAATCAGTTGCCTGTGACTCAACCAGATATTCAACCTGTCGAAGCTAATATTACAGATCAGAAACAGGTCAAGCTGAGTACTGATGGAGCACCGCGTTATTTAGGTCGTATTGTCAAAAATGTGAATGTTAAAGCTGCGACACCAGATTGGATGGAGCAGGCATTGATGCGTTCTGGGATTCGTACGCATAGCATTTTGGTTGATATTACCAATTATGTATTGATGGAATTGGGTCAGCCAATGCATGCTTTTGATTTGGCAAAACTGCAAGGCGATATTCAGGTTCGTCAAGCCCAGCCTCAAGAAAAATTGATGTTATTGAATGAACAAGAAGTTGAATTGAATCCAGAGATCATGGTGATTGCGGATGATGCTAAAGTACTGGCAGTCGCAGGGATCATGGGCGGTCTTGAATCCAGTGTAACCGATGATACTCAAGATATTTTCCTTGAAAGCGCATTCTTTGCACCACTTGCGATAGCAGGGCGCGCCCGTCGATTTGGTTTACATACGGATTCTTCGCAACGTTATGAACGTGGGGTTGATTTTGAATTGCCAGTCTTGGCAATGCAGCGTGCTTCACAATTGATTCAACAGTTTGCAGGCGGCGAGTTTGGTCCAATTACAATAGCAGAGCAAACTGAATTATTGCCACAACGTCAGGCGATTGAATTAAGTCAAGCACAGGTCGATGCGTTGTTGGGCTATTCTGTTGCTGGTGAATTTATTGCGGATGCTTTAACTCGTCTTGGCTGTCAAGTTGCTGTAAAAGCAGAAGGCGAGTGGTCCGTTGTGCCGCCTTCACATCGTTATGATATGGCAATTTATCAAGACTTGATTGAAGAAATTGCGCGTATTCATGGTTATGACAATATCCAAATTCGTTTGCCGCAGATTGATGTCAAATTTAGTGCCTATCAGGATGGTTTTGAACAAGATCAGTTACGCCAAACGATCGCTACATTGGGTTATCAGGAAGCGATTAGTTTTAGCTTTGCAGACTTGAAATTAGAAAAACAGTTAAATCCAGCAGTAAATCCATTGGCTTTGGCTAATCCGATTTCAAGTGATCTCGCCGTGATGCGTAGCACTTTGTTATCGAGTTTGATTCCTTGTGTTCAATACAACTTGAACCGTCAACAAAGTCGTGTACGTTTGTTTGAGTTGGGACTGCGTTTTGACTATCAAAATGCTCAATCGATTCAAGACCTCAAACAAATTCCAACGTTAGCCCTGATTGCGGTAGGTTCTCGGATTCCTGAACAATGGCATGCCAAAGCTCAGCCAATGGACTTTTTTGATCTAAAGGGGGAGGTTGAGCAAATTTTAGCAGCAGGTCGTGTGCAGGTCGAATATGTGCGTTCTGAACGTGTATGGTTGCATCCTGGTCAATCTGCGGAAATACTCGTCAATGGAAAATCGATTGGATATTTAGGTCGATTGCATCCATCACTTGAAAATGATCTGGATTTAGGTGTAACTTGGGTAGCAGAACTAGATCAAAGTGCAGTTTTGCAATCTTATGTATCTAATTTTACAGAATTATCACGTTTTCCATCGGTTCGACGTGATATTGCGCTGTTAATCAGTGATAATATAAATGTGAGTGATATTCAGCAGTTAATTAAACAAACAGGTGGAGACCTCTTGGATTCTAGTTGGTTGTTTGATGTGTACACGGGTCAAGGTGTTGAACAAGGCAAGCGCTCTTTGGCATTTGCATTGTTATGGCAACATCCTTCACGTACGCTTGAAGATGCTGAAATTAAATCTGGTATGGATCAAATTATAGAAGTGTTAGAAAACACTTATCAAGCGACATTGAGGGCCTCATGACAGCACTAACTAAAGCAGACATGGCGGATCATTTAAGTGAGCTCACGAGCTTAAATCGTCGTGAAGCAAAACAAATGGTTGAGTTGTTTTTCGACGAGATTAGCCAAGCGCTCATTGCAGGTGAGCATGTCAAACTTTCGGGTTTTGGTAACTTTGAATTACGTGATAAACGTGAGCGCCCTGGGCGTAATCCTAAGACAGGAGAAGAAATTCCGATTTCTGCACGTCGTGTCGTCACTTTTAGAGCGGGTCAAAAATTTAGACAGCGCGTGGGAAATGAGCAGGATTAAACTGTTTTATCTCAAAGCTGTATTTATTTGATTTTCTTTTTCATAAAATGGCAGGCTTAGTCCTGCCATTTTTTTATGTCTAATTTGATGATTTAGAAAAACTTGAAATTTACATCTGACATTTAATAGCTTTTTTGCTTTTCTTATATGTTTGGGGCGGATATTGTTTAGCTAGAAATTCTAGTTAAGATTTATATGGAACGCAGTACTTTTTATGGGATGGCACTTTATTTTGCAAAAAAAGGTTTGAATGGACTAAGCCTTGATTTTATTATAAAAAATAAAATAGTAATGAGCTGATAAAGAGAAGGGCGATTATAAAAATGATGATGCTAAGAAATAATATTTGAATCGCTAATCTATTAATTTAATTGTGAGCCTTTTCAAATAAAAAAGAGAGCTAAAGAGCTCTCTTTTTTGACACTAAATCTAGATAATAGATTAGTGAGCAGCTTCTGATGCAGAAGCAGCAGCGTCAGTTGCAGCGCCAGCAGCGTCAGTTGCAGCAGCAGCAGCTGTGTCAGCAGCAGCAGCAGCGTCAGATGCAGCGTCAGCAGCTTCTGGAGCAGAAACAGCAGCAGCATCAGTTGCAGCAGCAGAAGCTTCAGATGCAGCAGCAGTAGCTTCAGATGCAGCAGCGTTAGCGTCAGCAGCAGCTTCTTCAGTTTTCTTTGCACAACCAACGAAAGCTAAAGTAGTAGCGATAGCAGCAGCAATAGCGATTTTCTTGAATAACATGGCATCACTCTCATAAATTTTGTGAGATTAAAAAAAACCGGTGTTAGCCTGTTTGTGCTTTAATTATTCCTAACGAAGCTAGGTAACAACGCATGGAGCAGTCTAACTGGTCTGGAAATATGCTATCATTGCCTATGATGAAATACTACTGTTGAAAGATAAAATTAAGAGAAAAAAGCGATAAAATAGGCGAATTATTAACAGAAAATAACAATTAAAAAGTCAGTTTATATTGGAGAAATAATTGTTAAGCCTCTAAAAGCTAAACATTTTTTATTTTCAAGCTCAAAATTTATTATTTAATAACACGGGGTTTAACATTAAAAACCTACAATTGTATATTTATGTAAAAAAAGTCAACCAAAACAAAAGGCTGCCTTATTGGCAGCCTTGATATGAAACGAAAACGTAATTAATTCGCTGCTTTTCGTTTCATCTGATCAAAGAAATCATCATTGGTTTTGGTTTCTTTCATACGATCAAGTAAGAATTCCATTGCAGCAAGTTCATCCATTGGATGAAGTAGTTTGCGTAGAATCCAGACTTTACGTAGGTTATCTTCATCCATCAAACGTTCTTCGCGACGTGTGCCAGATTTCTTGATATTCATTGCAGGGAAGACACGTTTCTCAGCAATACGACGATCAAGCGTAATTTCCTGATTACCCGTACCTTTGAATTCTTCATAGATTACATCATCCATCTTACTGCCAGTTTCGATCAATGCAGTAGAGATAATGGTGAGTGAACCGCCTTCCTCAATATTACGGGCAGCACCGAAGAAACGCTTAGGGCGTTCGAGGGCATGTGCATCCACACCACCAGTCAATACTTTACCTGATGAAGGAATTACGGTGTTGTAAGCACGTGCTAGCCGGGTAATCGAGTCAAGTAAAATCACAACATCTTTTTTGTGTTCAACTAGACGTTTAGCTTTTTCAATGACCATTTCAGCAACTTGTACATGACGTGCTGGAGATTCATCAAAGGTTGAAGCCACGACTTCACCGCGAACAGTACGTTCCATTTCAGTAACTTCTTCTGGACGTTCGTCGATGAGTAGAACGATCAGGAAAACCTCTGGATTATTACGAACAATGGATTGCGCAATGTTCTGTAATAACATGGTCTTACCCGCTTTAGGTGGGGCAACAATGATCGAGCGTTGACCTTTACCAATCGGAGCAATCAAATCAACTACACGTGAAGTCAAATCTTCAGTCGTACCGTTCCCAAGTTCCATGACCAGTTGTTCGGTTGGAAAAAGAGGTGTCAAATTTTCAAATAGGATTTTATTACGCGAGTTTTCAGGCGTGTCATAGTTAATTTGGTTAACTTTTAGTAATGCAAAATAACGCTCGCCTTCTTTGGGTGGACGAATGGTTCCCGTAATGGTATCGCCTGTGCGCAAATTAAAGCGACGAATTTGCGAAGGGCTGACATAAATATCGTCAGGGCCTGCAAGGTAAGATCCCGCAGCTGAACGTAAAAAACCGAAACCATCTGAGAGGATTTCGAGAACACCATCACCAAAGATTTCTTCACCATTCATGGCATGGCGTTTTAAGATGGCAAAAATAATGTCTTGCTTACGGTTTCGAGCCATTCCTTCCAGGCCCATAAACTCAGCAATCTTAATGAGTTCGCCAATCGGTTTTTTCTTGAGTTCGGTTAAATTCATAAGTGATCAGATTGATAAGGAAATAAAGTTGGAGTCAAATAAGAGAAGCAAAAGTCAGCCGCAAGTTTCAAATGCGAAATATACGCACTTGCATAGTCACAAACGCAGAAGTCTGGTTGATTGTTTCGGTATGAAATATATGAAAACAATTGCTAGTGCCGAGCGGCGATCTTATGTTTTGTGTCTTGCTTTGTAAGAAGGCAGGTGAAGTGATTTTCCTTCAGCACTTCTTGCTCAAGGACTATAAGTCAGATCAGTGCAATTGTCAATTTTTCAGCAAAAAAAATACGCTATTTAAAATAGCGTATTCGGGGGGCTAGCATCGTTTAGCGAAAACTTAGGTGTTTTCATCAAGAAAAGCAGCAAGTTTAGAACGTGGCGCCGCACCTACTTGTTGAGCAACGACTTGACCGTCTTTAAACAAAAGTAGTGCAGGAATATTACGGATATTGTATTTCACTGCTGTTTCTTCGCAAGAAGTCACATCTACTTTGACAATTTTCACTTTACCTTCGTATTCTTGAGATAAATCTTCAAGTACAGGAGCAATGGCTTTACATGGAGCACACCATGCTGCCCAGAAGTCAACCAGTACTGGGGTCTGTGAGTCTAGAACATCTGCTTGGAAATCAGCATCAGTGGTATTTACAATATTAGCAGACATAAGCTTGCTCCAAATCTTTTAAGAAATTTTTAGAAGGATAAGAACGTATCGGCATGAAGTATTACATAGCCTTCTAGGTCAATGTAAGGGTTGTTTTATATTATTCAAGGATTCGATTAATTTGTCTAATAGATGTTGGCAATGCTGATCATCGTGACAAACAATGCTAGATCATCATTGTTTTTATATAGAAGCAGCCAACTGTTTGGCAAAAATGGCTTTTCAATTGCATGTATGTGAATTAATCTAAGCAACAATTCTGTAGGGGTTAGTTTCAATGGCTGATTTTTTAATTGATGAAGAATTACTTGCTGCCATCGACATGGGATCGAACAGCTTCCATTTAGCCATTGCACGTGTAGATCATGGTGAAGTCAAAAAAGTCGCTTCAATGTCTGAAAAAGTGCAATTGGCGGCAGGCCTTGATGAAAATAAAAATTTGACCGAAGCCGCACAACAGCGCGGTTTGGCGTGTCTGGCCCGTTTTGTCGGGCGTTTGGGATCGGTGCAGCCGAACCGTTTACGTATTGTGGCGACCAATGCTTTGCGTCAGGCTAAAAATGGCCATGAATTTATTCAAAAAGCAGCGGAAATCTTACCAAAACCTATCGAAATTATTGCGGGTCGTGAAGAAGCTCGTTTAATTTATTTAGGCGTTTCGCATACGATGGCGAATGGTGGTCGTCGTTTGGTGATTGATATTGGTGGGGGGTCAACAGAGCTGATTATTGGTGAAGAATTCGAGCCCATTCAAACTGAATCTTTGCAAATGGGGTGTGTCGCGTATACCAAAACCTTTTTCCCAGAAGGTGATATTAGCCCTAAAATTTTTGATAAGGCCGCCACTGCGGCACGTAAAGAGCTATCTGCAATCGCCAATACCTATAAAGCTGAAGGCTGGGATACAGTCGTTGGTTCTTCGGGAACCATTAAGGCCGCCAAGCAAATTATGGCCAATCTGGGCTTAAGCGATGAACAGGAAAATGTGACGCGTGATGGTCTGGAAAAACTCAAAGATAAACTCCTCAAATTCAAACATAGTGCTGAGATCGATTTTGAAGGTTTAAAAGACGATCGGCGAGCAGTTTTGCCAGCAGGGCTAGCGATTTTATATGCAGTTTTTGATGTTTTAAATATCGATAAACTAGCATATTCAGATGGTGCACTACGTGAAGGGGTCATGTATGACCTACTGGGACGTTTTAAGCATGAAGATATTCGTGATCGAAGCGTACAGGCACTGATGGGGCGTTATAATGCTGATTTAAAACAAGCGGAGCGTGTGGTCAATACCGCACAACAATTGTTTGATGATGTCGCGGAACAACTGGATTTAACTAACGAAGACAGTGATTTATTACGCCGTGCAGCCTATTTACATGAAATTGGTCTGGCGATCAGTCACGGTGGTTATCATCGTCATGGTGCATACTTATTGCAACATTCGGACATTCCTGGTTTCTCACAAATTGACCAAAATCATCTCTCTTTGTTGGTTGCATATCATCGCCGAAAATTGCGTAATGACACTAAACAGGACGTTTTAAAAGGCGGTGGCATTAAATTAACCTATCTTTGTTTGTTGCTACGTTTGGCTGTTTTACTCAATCACAGTCGAAGTGATCAGATGCTTCCTGCCATTGAATTGACGGTGCTAAATAGTCAACAATGGCAACTTAGTGTTTCTGGTGATGCAAAACAATGGCCGTTGCTGGTTGCCGATCTGCATGATGAGCAAGAGCAATTTAAGCATTGGGACATTGAGTTGGATATTCAGTCGGAAAAATTTATCGATTAACTCGACTTGGTTGGGCGATTGAGCATGTGCGATATGCCATCCATACGCCCCAATTTAGGGATAATACTCGACTTATGAAAAGTAAAGCTGCTCAGTCTAAAGCGTGGAAAACCGTGCAAATTGCACGACATCCTGATCGACCACAATTTCTAGATTATGTTAGTGAAATTTTCACTGAATTTGATGCCTTGCATGGCGATCGTCTGTTTGGTGATGATGGTGCAATGGTAGGTGGTTTAGCACGTTTTGAAGGCCGCCCAGTGATGGTAGTGGGTCAGCATCGTGGTCGCAGTACCCGTGAGAAGTTAAAACATAACTTTGGGATGTCGAATCCTGAAGGTTATCGTAAATCGCAACGCTTACTCGATATGGCTGAGCGTTTTAATCTACCTGTTTTTACCTTTGTTGATACCATGGGAGCATATCCTGGCGTAGGTGCAGAAGAACGTGGTCAGGCTGAAGCCATTGCGACAAGTTTGGCGCAACTGTCTCATTTAAAAGTGCCTGTGATTGCAACGGTTCTTGGTGAAGGTGGTTCAGGTGGAGCGCTTGGAATTGGTGTGGCTGATCGCGTGATTATGTTGTCACACAGCATCTATTCGGTGATTTCACCTGAAGGCTGTGCCTCTATTCTATGGAAAACAGCAGAAAAGGCAGAGCAGGCCAGTGATGCTTTGGCATTGACTGCTGATAAGCTCCAAAAGATCGGTATTGTCGAATATGTCGTCGATGAAGGCGAAGGTGCACATTTACATCCAGAACAGGTTATGCAAAATCTTCAAGTCGTGTTAAAACAGGCGCTAGATGAATTGCTACCGATGGATGCAGATGAACGATGCGAAGCTCGTTACCAGCGTTTAATGAAATTTGGCAGCGAAAATTTAGGTCTCACCTCTTAAATCAAGCTGGACAGTTTTCACCTGAAACCACATTTTTAATTGGATGCAGTGGTGGCATGGATTCCATGCTATTGCTGCATTTAATGTCTCTTATTTTTCCTGCGCGTGTTCGTGCGATTTATGTCGATCATCAATTACAAGCTTCCAGCCATGAATGGGGCATATTTGTGCAAAACTATGCACAGCAACTCAATATTCCCGTCATTCTTCAAAAAGTTGAGGTTATCTCAGGCAATCTGGAAAATCAGGCACGTAACGCCCGCTATTCTGCCTATCAACAACATTTAAAATCTCATGACATTTTAGTCTTGGCACATCATCAGCAAGATCAGGCTGAAACTGTTTTACTACGGTTATTATCGGGTACGGGAGTCGAGGGTCTATCAGCCATGCAAACATTGGAAAATCGGGAAACTTTTCAATTGTGGCGACCCTTTTTATCGTTAACGCGTGAACAAATTGAATCATGGTTGGTGCAATTAAATCTGCCATTTGTACAAGATCAGACTAATTTTGACACGAAGTATGATCGGGCATGGTGTCGACAAGAAGTTTGGTCATTACTTCAACAGCGTTATCCTAAAATGCAGCAAGCCTTAAGTCGTACCAGCATTTTAATGCAGGATGCCCACAGCATTTTGCAGGAAGTGTTTTTACAGGATCTACAATATTGTGGTAATAGCATTCAAATTAATCTGGAAAAATTACAACAATTGAGTTTGCCTCGCCAGCGTCAGCTTTTATCGGCATGGATGAAAGGAGATGCAGATTATCGACCGCCTTTTGAGATGGTGGAGCGTTTGCAACAAGAAGTGATCAAAGCCAAAGCAGATGCCCAGTCGGCTTTGCATTGGAATGGACACTATTATGTTCGTTATCAAAAACAACTTTATCGAATAAGCAAAGCTTTATATTTAGCGTCAAAAAATTCTGCTCATGTAACTGGTAGTATTTGTCCGGATATCGATCAGACCATTTCTTTAATTTCGGGGAAATTTAAAATCGTTTCTGCTGAAATAGGACTTTCCGCTGATTTATTAAAGCAAAACTTAACGATACACTCGCGTCAGGGTGGTGAAAAAATTCATTTATATGGTCGTGTAGGGCATTGGCCATTAAAAAAAGCGCTACAAGAGGCACAAATTTTGCCGTGGTTACGTCATACAATTCAAATATTAGCCATAGATAATGTTATGCTAGGGGTTTTTACCCCAAAAGGGTTTTGGCTAGCGCAATCGAAATATTGTGAAAATGACGGTTGGTTGCCATATTTAAGTTCTGAGATAGATAATTTGCGAGTTGAGCATAATTCATGAATGCGACATTAAATTCAAATATCACATTTATTGGTGGTGGTAATATGGCGCAAGCCCTGATTGGTGGCTTGCTTGCACGTGGATTACCAACAACTCGGATTATGGTGTCTGATCCTGTCGAAGCGATTCGTCAATTATTGCAGGAAAAAGAAATTCAGGCTGTTGATGACAATGTCAAAGCCATAAAGAATGCCGATGTAGTCGTTTTGGCAGTTAAACCACAAGTTTTAGGTACTGTTTTAAAGCCTTTACATGGTCTATTTGAAGGTAAGTTAATTGTTTCGATTATTGCTGGAGCAGAAATAGAGACGATTGCTGCATTGACTGGAACTGATCGAGTTGTACGTGTAATGCCGAATACACCTGCTTTAGTTCAGACTGGTGCGCATGGTTTATACGCCAATGAAAATGTCACAACGAAAGATCGTGATTTGGCCAGTCAGATTTTAGCTGCAACAGGTTTAACCATTTGGGTAAATTCGGAAGCACAAATTGATGCAGTAACAGCAGTTTCAGGCTCAGGCCCAGCATACTTTTTCTATTTAATGGAAAGTATGATTCGTGCAGGAAAAAATATGGGACTCGATGAAAAAGTCGCAACTGCACTCACTTTGCAAACTGCTTTGGGTGCTGCCCAAATGGCGATTACCAGTTCCAATACGCCTGCTGAATTGCGTAAAAATGTGACCTCTCCAAATGGTACTACGCAAGCAGCACTTGAAGTCTTTGATCGCGCTCAGATTTCACAAAATATCCAGACAGCACTTGCTGCTGCGCAAAAACGTAGTCAAGAATTAGCACACGAGCTAAGTGACAGTACCAAGACCGATTAAGTAGGAAAGTAACAGTATGGCGAGTTCTGCGCTTATTTTTGGTATTTTAATTAATGTTGCCATTTTATTGGTTTTCTTCCGTTTTTTAATGCAGTTGACAGGGGTAAGTCCTTATAATCCTGTAGTTTTATCAACGGTTAAAGCGACTAAAATTGTGGATGTTTTTAGTCGTATTTTCCCGACTGTAGCAAAAGGTCGTGTAAATCTAGCAGCATTGGCACTTTTGATTGTTTTGTATTTGCTCAAAATTTTTGGAGTGATGTATCTTTCAGGGGCGATGCCTAATAGTCCAATTCATTTATTGATTTTGACTTTTGTGACGATGATTCAGGATTTGATCCGTTTCTGCCGTTATTTGATTTTCGCTACGATTATTCTGAGTTGGGTAGTCATGTTTACTCAATCTCGTTCTCCGTATATTGAAGTGATTCAGGAATTGGCTGAGCCATTACTCGCACCATTTCGCCGCCTATTGCCAAATATGGGGATGATTGATCTTTCTCCAATTATTGCATTTTTAGCTTTATATATTGCTGAGATCTTAATGAATGAAGTCGCGAAAGTTTTATTGACTGGGTTATAAATTTGATGTGGTTTTTAAATGAATAAACCCCAGATAAAACAAAGGCTGATTGATTCGGCCTTTATTTTATCTGGGTTTTCTCTAAAATTAATGTGCTTCTTCCCAGTTCAATCCTTTACCGACCTCAACGACTAAAGGCACTGAAATTTCAACCACCGATTGCATGGTTTCAGCCAACTTTGGGGCCAGTTCATCTGCCAAATCAGCATCGACTTCAAACACCAATTCATCGTGAACTTGAAGTAACAACTTGGCCTGATCCTTTGGTAGCATTTTATCTACTTCAATCATCGCAAGTTTAATGATATCCGCCGCGCTGCCTTGCAATGGCGCATTAATCGCGGCACGTTCTGCACCTTTACGCACCATCATATTCCGGGCATCAATGTCTGGCGTATATAAACGACGACCTAAAATGGTTTCCACAAACCCCTGTTCTAATGCCACCTGACGGGTACGTTGCATATATTCATAAATCCCCGGATAGCGATGGAAGTATTGTTTAATGTAGTTTTGTGATTCTTCACGGGTAAAACCCAATTGACGAATCAAACCAAATTCGGACATTCCATATAGCAAGCCAAAGTTAACAGCTTTGGCTTGACGGCGCTGATCATGGGTGACTTCTTCTAGTGGAATATTCAACACTTCAGCTGCTGTACGGCGGTGCACATCCTGACCGTGTTTAAACGCATCCAACAAGGCTTCATCTTGAGAAAAATGTGCCATTAAACGTAATTCGATTTGTGAATAATCGGCAGCCAATAATACGCGACCTTCAGGAGCGATAAAGGCTTTGCGAATTTGACGACCAATTTCTCCACGAATAGGAATATTTTGTAGGTTCGGATCAGAAGAAGATAAACGACCAGTGGCAGTCAATGCCTGATGATAACTGGTGTGTACCCGATGCGTTTCGTTGTGTGATTGCTCAACCAAACGATCGGTATAAGTATTTTTGAGTTTGGATAAAGTGCGGTGTTCTAAAATCACTTCAGCAATGGGGTGCTCGACTTTCTCAAGAATACTTTCACCTGTGCTGTGTTGACCTGTTGCGGTTTTTTTGCTGCCTTTCAGCCCCATTTTATCAAATAAAATTTCACCCACTTGTTTTGGTGAGCTGACATTAAATGTTTCACCCGCCAATTCAATTGCCTGATTTTCTAAACCTTGAATAGTTTCAGTAAATTCGAGGCTGAGTTGATCCAAAAAGGCATGATCAAGTTTGATTCCAGCTTCTTCCATACCAGTGAGGATACAGGCCACAGGCATTTCGATGTGATATAGAATATTTTCAAGCTCAGGCGAAGCTTTTAGTTTTTTTGCCAATACTTCATATAAACGGTAGGTGACATGTGCATCTTCGGCAGCATAATGTGCAGCGACTTCAATCTCAATTTGATTAAAGGTTTTTTGTTTTGCACCTTTTCCTGCGATTTGTTCAAAAGTTGTGGTTAAATGGCTTAGATAGACTCGCGCTACATCATCCATACCATGACGTGTGGCGACTGAGTTCAACACATAAGAAGCCAACATGGTATCAAAATACCAACCTTTAAGATCAATGCCATGATTCGCAAAAATATGTGCATCGTATTTAAGATGATGTCCAATTTTCTGGACTGAATCATCTTCCAAAATTGGTTTCATTTGTGCCAATATCTGCTCACGATCAAGCTGCTCTGGTGCGCCCTCATAGTTATGTGTGAGTGGTACGTAATAGGCATCATGAGCATCAAAAGCGATCGAAAAACCGACCATTTCGGCAATACGATAATCCAGACTAGTAGTTTCCGTATCAATCGCAAAACGTTTTTCAGTGTGTAAACGCTTGAATAAACTGTCCCATGCACCTTGCGTGAGAATCGTATGATAATTGGCAACACCAAGCTGATCATCATCACTGGTCATGCTAGATTGATCTTCTGTTTCAATAGATTGTAAGCTTTCAGCTTTAGCGATTTCTTTATTCGCTTCTTTATAGCTGTTGCTCACCGGATTATTAGGATGGTCTAAAGATTGAAGCTGGTTTCTAAATTCGAGTTCAGTATAGAGATTACGTAAGGTATCGACATGTGGCTCGCGTAGTTTTAAGTCATCCCATGTTAGACCTAAGTCCAGATCGCAGACGATACTCGCAAGTTGGTGATCAATTGCAATACCCTCGACATTGTCTTTAATATTTTGTCCAACTTTTCCTTTGATCTGATCGACATTTTCTAAAATGCCTCCAATCGAACCATATTCCGTTAAAAGTTTCGCCGCTGTTTTAGCACCGATTCCGGGTACACCCATAATGCCATCTGAGGCATCACCCATGAGGGTAAGGTAATCAATGATCTGATTCGGCCATACGCCAAATTTATCAAAAACCCCCTGAATATCCATCGGTTTGTCTTTAAAACTATCTTCCAGTGTAACTTTTTCGTTGACCAGTTGAGCCATGTCTTTATCACCAGTCGAAATCAAGACTTGATGACCTTCTTTCTCTGCCTGTTTCGCCAGCGTACCAATAATATCATCGGCTTCTGCACCCGGTAGCATATATAAGGGAATGCCTAAAGCTTTAATCAGTGCATGCAAATAAGGAATCTGTTGCGCTAATTCATCGGGCATGCTCGGACGATCCCCTTTGTAGATAGGAGAAAGTTCATGTCGGAAAGTAGGTTCTGGTGTATCAAAAATGACGGCCATGTGTGTAGGCTGAGTGCGACGCATCAGTTTTTGAATGGCAGAAATCGCACCACGTATTGCATTGGTTTGTAATCCTGTTGAGGTCGTCAACGGTGGGAGTGCATGAAATGCACGAAATAAAAAATAAGACCCATCAACCAAAACAAATGGTGGCATTGAATACTTCCTTACGAACGATTAGGTCTTATTCTACGTGAAAATGAAGCAAAATGTAGAACTTCGCCTTTAGGGACGGTGGCTAAATATACGCAGATGTTTTGATGAGGTAAGATAGCTTTAAAATAACTGAGTTTGTTTTTTTAATATGGATAAAAATGATAAGTACTATCCCACGATAATCATCATTATTCTTGCTGTTGCTTTATTGAGTGCACTTGCTTTTGAGATCAAAAATGCAGTGGCCGTTGTTATTGTACTTTTGATCTTTTTTGTCCTACAACAATTCACAGGTTTTGAACGCCGCATTCAACAGCTTGAACAACAGTATCAAGTGACTGCATCTGTAGGTCATTTATATTTACCACAATGGGCTATATATCTTGGAACTTTAATCGGTCTTGCAGGCTATTACTTATATAGCAGTTGGGCTATTTTGGTTGGAATTGGCTTGGGGTTGTTTAGTCTGATTCAGATGCTGAGTTCTATGAATGAGCGTCTAAAGAATCTTGAAAACCATAAAAAGCGACAACATGCAGCACTGAGTTCTGATGTTGAACCGATTGAATTGAATCATTTGGAGCAATCGGAAGTCTCAGCGTGGATTCAATCTCAAGATGATATAGCGATACGGTCAACCCAAGAGAATGATCAGGCTCATGACGCTATTTCTTTAGATTCATCATTTCAAAAACAGGCTTGGTGGCAACCTGCACTGGATTGGCTCATGCATGGTAATCCAATTTTACGAGTTGCGATTGCGATTTTAATGATTGGGGTGGTGTTGTTATTGCGTTTTGCCAGTGAACATTGGCAACTCAGCTTGAGTATCAAATTATCGGGAATCGCCGTTACGGGCGGTGTATTAACCATATTTGGTTATTATTTGAGAAAAAATAACGCATTATTTGCAGTTGCTTTGCAAGGTGCAGGTCTGGCAATTATTTTCCTGACCTTAATTTTTGCACATCATTATGCGGTGATTGCGAATTTGAGCATCGCAAGTGTTGGTTTTGCTGTTTTGTTGCTTATTACAGTCACTTTAAGCTTAAAACAAAATGCGGTTTATCTATCAATGCTTGCATTAGGCATGGCTTATCTTGCACCTTTATTGATTCCACACTCCCATCCAGATAGTGTCTTTTTATTGAGTTACTATTTGATGATTAATCTGGCTGTGGCAGCGATGAATTTTATCAAGCCATGGAAAATACTCAATCAAATTGCTTTTTTTGCGTCAGGATTACTTGCGGGCAGCTTCATTATTATTTATGCAAATCCAGCACAATATCATACGCTTGATCTTATTTTGTGGCTGCATATCGCCTTGTTTGTCTGGCTAAGTGTACGTTATAGTCAACTGATTCAGAAAGAATATCGCTCTTTTAACGATCAGTCCTTAAATGATTTACCCTTAAAGCATCAATCCAAAAAGGATCAATCCAATATTCAACTGCCGCCATTGCTCGATGTCGGTTTGATTTTTAGTGTACCGATTTTGGGGTTTTCCTTACATGCTTTTTTAGTCCAACAGTCAAGTCTAGCATTGACCTTGGGTGCATCCCTTCTGGGGGGGACTTATGCTGCTTTGGGTTGGTGGGTTAAACAAAAACAATCTGAATTATCAATTTTAGCCAAAAGTTTTTTTATTTTAGCAGTTGCATTTATTGCGCTGATTTTCCCGTTATATCAAGGAGCGCACTGGACAGCAATTGGTTGGGTGGTTCAGGGGACAGCTTTAATTGTTTGGGGTGTTTCTGAGAGGTATCGATTGAGTCGTTATCTGGGAATATTCTTAGTCTTACTCAGTTCCATTGTCTTGTTTTATCAAGTCTGGTCAGATGACTATTTTCCTGTTTTAAGCACCAGTATTTATGCCATTTCACAATTTATTTCAGCATATTTTTTATTTCGACATCAATCTTCCCGTCAGGATTCATCCATTATTGCCAGTCTATTTTTGAGTCTGGCTTTATATTCAGGTGCAGTAGCAGCTGTCGAGTATTTTACATGGCATGGGCAGGGCTTAAGTCCTTATTTGGCGATTGCGACACTTTTATATTTGTGCTTTACAGTGATGATGTATTTACGTACACGCATGAATTGGCAATTTCCGCAGTTGATGATCTTGAGTATTTTTATCGTCTTGTGTTTCGCAGAGCTGACTCAACAGGGATTATTCACCCATTTTTATTGGGTTGCTTCGCTACAGCAAATCAGCTTTTTTATTGCAATGCTGGGTCTGATTTTAATTTTAATCTGGATTCAAAAAACGCAGCAAATTGATTCGAAGTTAAATACTTGGTGGGCAGCTTTGCTTTGGCTGAGTCTGGCGGCAATAGGTCCAGCACTTTGGTCAGATGCTGTATTGCTTTCTTTCGCTGTGATCCCTGTCTTATATAGTATTTGGTTATTTAAACAACAAAATTATCTTATGCTAGATCAGTTTTCAGTTTGGGCGTTGACTTGGCTGTGGTTGTTAATAGTTAGTTTGAGTGATCAGGTTTTTGTCGCTTATTATTTTCCGATCTTTAATCCTGTAGATTTACTGTGCTTAAGCTTGTTATTTGGATTATTGTGGATGATTTATCATCATAATTTTACCGCATCATTTAAAACATCAGAATGGTTTTTTAAAGTAGTCAGTATTCTGATTGCCTTGGTGGTGTTCAGCAGTATTGTCGTTCGGGCTCTTCATATTTATTTGGCAACACCTCTTTGGAGTTGGACAATTTGGTCGAATGGCACGGTACAACTTAGTTTAACTTTACTTTGGGTAATTTTAGCTTTCGTATTAATGACTTTTTCGAGTCGGCGTCATATTCGGCAGCTTTGGTTCGTTGGAGCAGCATTACTTACTATTGTGGTGATTAAGCTAGTGATACTTGATTTGTCTCAGAGTGGAACCTTAACTCGTGTGGTGTCATTTATTGGGGCTGGAGGTATTATGTTGGTCATTGCTTATTTGGCACCATTGCCACCAGCACAATTAAATAAGGAAAGTATTGAGCGTTAAATTTTAAACCTTACTGGATAAACTATTTTAGAGGGTGGCAGTGCCACCCTTTTCAATTTTCTTAAAGTTTTGGTTCTCGTTTCAGCTCCTGTGTATTGGCGTAGGAGTCCATATCATCCTCGGTTAAAGGTGTTATGGTTGGGCGATCAACAAAACCCATCTTCGGTACAGGAATTTCAATCTGATTTTCTAGAAATCCATTACGAATGCGTTCTTGTAATTCATCGCGAGTTTTTAAATACAACTCTTGACGGCACCAAACTGAAAATAATAACTCAATTGAAGATTCACGAAAGGCGGTTACAGTTACCTCAGGTTTGGGGTCATCTAATGCCAAAGGATATCTGGATGCAACATCAAGAAGAACCTTGCGTACTTTCATGATGTCTTCCTGAAAGTTAATGGCGAGGGTAATCGGAATACGCCGTATTGGATATTTCGACATATTTAAGACAGGAGCTCGAATCAATTGTTCATTGGGTAAACGTACATAGACATTATCCAGTGTCAGTAATTTGACCGAAAGCAAATCGATCGAAATCACTTGTCCTTCAATGGTATGACCACGAATTAAGGTAATTTGAATGGTATCTCCAACCTCAAATGAACCTTCACCAATCAGAAACAAACCGCTAATCAAGTTACTGGCTGAGGTTTGTGAAGCAAAACCCAAAGCAACAGTTAAAATTCCTGCTGCACCTAAAAACACACTGAGTTTAAAGCCTGCTTCTTTGAGACTGGCCATCACAAAAATAATAAAAATAAAGTAAAAAATCCCGCGTCGCCAAACCATTCGTTGATGTGCATTGAAGCGCATTCCTATGGTTCGAATAAAAGTATTTGAAACCAAGCGGGCAAAAATAAAGCCAATTAAACATAGAACAACAGCGACCAGAATTTCACTCAGTCGATCCAGATTAATATTGGTAAAAATCCCTTTGAGGCTGACAGCGACATCTTTGGGGATATTGGAATCTGTCATAATGCCTCCTTAGAAAAATGAATCAAACATGTTAAACAAGGCACCACCCGGTGAACGTGGTGGATGTACATAAGTTACTTCACCAGCTAAAGGAGGAGTACGATTTTCTAGACGAATACGCGGTGGACGATCTGAACCTTCGTGTATGACCTTAATTTGAGAGGTCCATAAGCGATGAGTGCTTTCACTATAAAATAAAGGCAAGGCAGACACTGGAACATTCATCCGATCAAAGCGTAATTGTTGGCTACTGCTGTTATGAAATTCAACAGGAGTAACAGCTCGAAATGCACGTGGTTGAAGCAGATTTAAATCGGTGCGACCATCAACCGCTGTGGCATAACACATTTCTCCAGTGCGATGATCAGGGCCAAACCAGGTATCTTTGGGACGAATTACAGGGAGATCAAAAATAGGTTCTCGCTGATTTTCGACAAAGCCTGCAATCCATAATGGCGTACTAATATAAAGTGTGCCACGTTCACCTGCTGGAATATAAATAGGGTCAACTGGTTTAATCACCACAGAACGATCTGCCAAACGTGGCATCAGTTGAAATTCATTATGGGTATTACGAAACATATAGCGTTCAATTTTTGCCCCTTGTGGAAAGGCAAAATGTGGGTCTGCAATTCTCTGCCATTGTTGTTCGTAGTCATGTTGGTATTGCGGGCGATAATATTCCAATCGCCATTCATTAATTCCGCGTGTCAAACGGAAGAGTAATGACCCAAACTGCCATGCTTTAGATTCGCTGAGTTCAAATTTCTGTTCACCCCACCACCTTAAATTAGTTTGCTCGGGTTCAAGATGATCGTATTGCTGTTGTTCCAACTTAAAAAATTCCTCTGGTGAGTTTGTAAAAACAGACTTCACGCTGTAATACGCTTAGAGTACACTCAAAACTCTATTTTTGATCATTATAAATTTGTGATGCAAATACTTAAACAAATACAAATTCCATATAGTTTTGCGAAACGTCATGGCGTTTTGTTGCGTTATGAAGGGGAACAAGTCTTTATTGTACGCCGTCAAAATACAGAGTGGATTGCCTTGCAGGAAGCAAGACGGATCGTAGGTAAACCCGTACAACATCAAATTTGCGATGATCAGAGTTTTAATGCATTACTGAGTTCGAGTTATGCAGGAGATACAGGGGAGTCGCAACAAGTTGCTGCGGGTTTAGAAGATCACCCAGACTTATTAAGTCTTGCAGATCAAGTTCCTGAAGCTGAAGATTTGATGGATCAGGAAGATGATGCACCGATTGTCAGGCTGATTAATGCACTTTTATCTGAAGCGATTAGGGTCAATGCGTCAGATATTCATATCGAATCTTTTGAAAAAAAACTTTCAGTACGTTTGCGTGTCGATGGTCAACTACGTGAAATTGTACAGCCGCGTCGTGAACTTGCGCCTTTATTGGTTTCACGTATTAAAGTTATGGCAAAACTGGATATTGCCGAGAAACGTATTCCGCAAGACGGACGCATTTCTCTGCGTTTAGCAGGCCGTGAAGTCGATGTACGTGTCTCTACTTTGCCGTCTTCACATGGCGAACGTGTGGTGATGCGTTTATTGGATAAACAGGCGGGACGTTTAAACATGACTCATCTTGGACTCATGTCCAATGATTATGAGCGCTTAACTCATCTGGTGCATCGACCACATGGCATTATTTTAGTGACTGGACCCACTGGTTCGGGTAAGACCACAACTCTATATGCAGCACTTTCTGATCTCAATGACAATACACGTAATATTCTGACTGCTGAAGATCCTATTGAATATCAGCTTGAAGGGATTGGACAAACTCAGGTCAATACCAAAGTGGATATGACCTTTGCACGTGCTTTAAAAGCCATGCTACGTCAGGATCCTGATGTGGTGATGGTCGGAGAAATTCGAGACCTTGAAACGGCTGAAATTGCGGTACAAGCCTCATTGACAGGTCATTTGGTTTTATCTACTTTGCATACCAATACTGCCATCGGTGCCGTTACACGTTTAAAAGATATGGGAATTGAACCTTTTCTATTATCTAGTTCTTTAATTGGACTGATTGCGCAGCGTTTAGTGAGAACCTTATGTTCGCATTGTGCTACGTGGCGTGAAGCTGATGATTTTGAACGTCAGTTGTTTCAGTCTGTGAGTAATGAGCAAAAGCTAAAGTTACCAGAACCACAAGGGTGTGAGCATTGTTCACATTTAGGTTTTACTGGGCGAACTGCGATTTATGAAATTGTTCCTGTCGACGATCAAATGCGCCGTTTGATTCATGGTAATGCGGCTGAATTTGAACTGGAACGCTACGCGCGCCAATATTCAGGATCGATTCGTGAGGATGGGTTAAGAAAAGTTCTCGCTGGGAAAACCACGTTGGAAGAAGTCTTGCGTGTAACGAATCAAGCAGAAGAATAGTTCATTGAAATAAATTAAAAACTGATTAAACGTCGATGCTGCATTAGTGGCATCGATGCTCGGACTTGATCCTGTTCTTTGGCATCAAATTCAACTGTGATGAGTCCTGCGCCTTCATCTTGGATCATTTGCAATAGCTGTCCACGACTATTGGTTGCTCCTGTATGCCCCCAAGTTTGGCGCTTTTCACCATGCCAGCCTTGTTGTGCTGCACCCAATACGTCACATTGAGTATCCATTGCACGAGCTTGTAATAAAAGCTGCCAATGCATTTGACCTGTCGTATAAGTAAAGGCTGCTGGAGCAGTTAAAATGCGTGCACCTTGCGCTCGAAGAGTTAATGCCAGTTCTGGAAAACGAAGATCATAACAGACCATCATGCCGATATTGCCAAACGGTGTTTTGGCGACCACAGGCTGATCGCCTGGTTCAAAAAATTTGGATTCCTGATAACCTCCGACTGCATCACCCACTTGTACATCAAACAAATGAATTTTGTCATAACGGGCTTGTGTCCTTTCAGGGCTGATACATAAGCTCACTGTGCGTACACGTCCATCATGAATGATCGACCCGTCTGGACGAAATGGGCAGGGTAATGTCCCTGCAATAATCCAAATATTATATTGATGTGCGAGTCGCTCTAAACGCTGCTGGATATGTTCAAATTGTGCTGCTGTTTCACGCTGTTTCCCCGCCGCAAAACATACAAAATTTTCAGGAAATACGATCAGCTCTGCATGTTGCGCTTTACTCTGTTGAATCAAAGACTCGATCATACGAAAATTTTCGTCGATCGCATTTTGAGAATTCATTTGTGCAACAGAGAGTAAAGTCATATGCAAATTTTATCCTAAAATATCTGGAGGCTAAGCGTTTTGCTTGGCAGATACTTGATCCATTGTATCTTGTTCTTTTTGTAATTGTTTGACTAAAGGCTCAAACATATTTTGATTATTTTCGTTGAGTTGCATCAGGGTTTTATGTGCATCAAGTACCGTCTTAAGCATGGTGTTATGTGTAATTTCTTCTTCACATAATTCACGGGTACACACTTGCGGTTCTTTACAATAATTTAAGATGACAAAAACCTGCCCTAGCCCCATGCTATTGGCTAGAGTCGTAATATCAGGATTAGTTGATAACATGACTGCTTGAATATGATGAACCTGCTTCAGTTTTAGACCTAGCTTTGCCAATATTCCAAGAACAGTACTATCAATAAAAGTTGTTTCAGTTAAATCAACAATTGCACCAACCACATTTTGCTGTTGTTCAATTCGATTTAAAAGTTTGTCTAGACTTATGCAAGACTGGGCGCGTACTTCACCAATAAGTTTGAAAATATGCGTTCCATTCAAGCTTGCATATTCAACATGACCTGTTGACATATAAATGCCATTTTCAGAGAAGGATTGCAAAATTATCACATAGGGCGCTTAGATACTCAAGTATCTAACAGTCGTATAAAGAATGCTAAAAAGACATGCTATTGATTATGCTGCTAATTCAGTCGACAAAGACTCAGGATTGCAATGTCATCGGCAACATGTTCAGGGGCTTGAAAAGACTGATTTTGCAAATGATCAACCAATTGAGCAAACTGTTCATTTAGTCCACCATCAAAAGGTTCGAGTGCGCCGTCTGAACAAATAATAAACCGAGTCTGACGATTTAAGGTAAATTCGAATTCTTCGATATCCAGATCATCTGTTAAACCTAGTGGAAAACTGCTGGTGTTTAAAATTTTAGGGGGTTGATTGGGTTCAAAAATAATCGGAGGAGGGTAGTGACCTGCACTTGACCAACGAATCTGGTGGGTGTGTAGATTTAAAATACCTGCAACCATCGTAATATGTTTTTCGATATTTTCCTGTAACAGCATTCCATTGAGTTTTTTGATTAATTCGCGTGGCGTTTTGGAGCGACCATGAAAAGCGGCCATCCACGAAGTAAGTAAGCTGCTGGTGACCCCATGTCCAGAAACATCGGCTAAATAAAATAACACCTCTTTATCATTAAGCTTCCAGTAATCGTACCAGTCACCTGATAAATACGCAGAAGGCTGAAAAAAAGTTTCAATTTGATAGTCGAGTAAATCGAGTGCATTGGGCAGAAGTTTCTTTTGTAATTCAGCTGCAGCAGGGAGGTCGCGACTATCTTGATTGCGCTTATATTGAGCATCAATCTGCAATAAAGCTTCTACGGGGTTTTGCGGTAATTTTCCCCAAATCCAACCTGCAAGCGCACCAAGTTGCCAAGCTTGAGCAAGGGCCGCACCTTCATCTTCACGTGCAATAACCACTGTTGGTAGTGCCCATTGGTATTGTAAAAAATCCTGAACGTCTGCAATCGCGATAATCGTAGAGTCATATAATTCCAGATCATCTATGTGAATGACTTGTAGGCTCGGTAGCTCATCAAGGGCTTTATCTAAATGAGGGACTGAGCGTGTCGGTTGAATAAAATACATAGACGATTAAATGGAACCTTATCAATAATCACATTTACTATAATAGATGTACTATAGAAATCAAAAGATTGCTAGAAAAACTCAATTTCTAACAATCCTAAATAAATACATTATGTAAACTAAAGCTTAATTTTGATTACTTGAATCATCTGATTCATCATCGATAAACTGAATCTGTTCTGTAGAATTGCCTTTTTTCTCTGCAATCTGGAAGTTTTTACGTTGTAAATATAGATCACGAATGACAGCATATTTGTCGCCTTGTAAAATTTGCTCAATATCCAGAACTTGCGCACGGGTATCAATCGCTTGCAACATATTGGTCGACCAATATAAGCCGTCCTGATCTTCCATAATATATTTTTGTGGACGTGCTTGACTATCTACAGCAAGTCCAAAACCATCACGTAATGTACTTGGACCAAAGAACGGTAACATCAAAAAAGGCCCCGAAGGAACACCATAATATCCAAGCGTTACCCCAAAGCTTTCTTCTTCGGCAGGTAAGCCCATGCGACGTGCTGGATCAGCTAAACCCAATGTCGTTAAAGTATTAATCGTAAAACGCCCAAATGTTTTCGCTGCGCGAGAAGGTCGACCCTGAATTAACTGATTTACAGCATTCCATGGTTCACCTAAATTTTTACGAAACTGTCGATAAGAACCACGAACTTGTTCAGGTGTTTTTTGAATATATTGAACAGCGATTGGACGAACAATGGTTCGATCTAAAGCATCATTAAAAGCATAAAACTGACGGTTAAGTGGCTGTAAAGGATCTTTAACTTGATCAGGCTGTGCAGCATTCGCATTTACTTTAAAATCGCTTGCCTTAACATTTTTAAGATCATCTTTGATTTCCTTTAACTTCTGAAATCGTGCACGGTGTTCAGGGGTATCATTTTCGGGAATAGACGAGTCTTCTGTAGCATCAGTCACCGCATCATTTGTACCCTCTTGAGCAAAAAGATGAAAAGACATACCAGTTGAAAGAAGTCCAATAAAGACGAGTTTTGAGTAATGCATAAGAATCCTTAGTCGCCTCTTGCGGCAAGATTTTATACCATTCTATACAAAGATGGTTCTATTGAATAATGGGATCATAGCTGTTATTAAAACAAAACTGGATGAAAAATGTTATAAAAAAGATAAAAAGATTAAAAATCGACCAAACACTCAAAATATTAAATGAAAGGGGTTGCGTTGAATTGATAATGCTGTAGAATGCGCACTCATCGGCGGTGATGCGGATAAAAACTTGTTGAAAAACAGGGTGTTGGTTGGGTCTAGTTGGATTTAATTGATATTTTGGCAGAGTAGATTAAGTTTTAAAAATATCTAAATTATCAGTTGACTTTTAAGAGATTAAGAGTAATATAGCCGACCTAGCTTGATGCTGACGAAGCATTGAGAAGATCATTAAGAATATAGAAGAACAACTTGTGTGGATTTTTACTGATTGATTGATCGAAATATTATCATTGATTGAAAGGTAGAAATTACTCGAAGTTTATTTGAGCGAATTTTTAGTC